>NZ_JBCHAA010000007.1:0-315708 GCF_053525655.1 Trinickia camelliae | reverse complement strand
CTTTCACTTCGATCAGCACTTCGCCCGCGCGCGGCCCTTCGAGATCGACCTCTTCAATCGTGAGCGGTGCGCCCGCCTTCCATGCGATCGCTGCTTTCGTCTTCATCCTGACTTCCTTTGCTAACGCGTTGGTGATTCCTATGCTTGGCCGCCCGCAGGCTGCACGTTTTGCTCGACGTCTCGCCATACCTCGCGAATCCAGTCGCGCAGCAGCAGCGATTCGGCCCAGCGGTCGGTCGTGTCGTTGCCGTCGCGGCCGATGATCGCGTACGGCTTGGGGCCCAGTTCGCAGGTAAAAGCGAGCGTGTCGTGCTCGCCCGCGCGCCGACGCCATGAGGCGAAGCCGTACCGCCACCAATCGAGAAACAAGTCGACCCACATTCGATGCGGCGCGAACGAAAGCTCGATCTGCACCTGCTCGCGGCTCGCAACGCGGCCATGAAACGCCCACGAATGATCGAGGATGCGATGCATCAGCGCGTGATTCTCGTCGGAGACGGGCCACGCGAACTCACGTCCAACGAGGTAGTGCGAGATGTCGCCGAGCAACGCGAGATCGGGCCGGGCGTCGAGCAGATCGAGCGTGAAATAGAGGTCGGTGGTCATCCGGTCGCGATGCGTCTCGATGTAGACCGGGAAATCGACCTGTTCGGCGAGCCGCCGCCAGCCGTCGACGAGCGTCAGACACTCCGCTACGGTACGCGGACGCACGTCGGGTTGCAGATCGATGTGATGCACACCGAACTCCACCGCGTTTTCGAGCACGGGCTGCAGATCGTCCACCGTGCGCGGGAAGCACTGGCCTTCGGCATTCAGTCCGTGGTCCGCACGCAAGCGTGCGAGCCGCTGGACGGAGGCACGATCCGTGTAGTGCGCGCTCACGCCATCGAAACCCGCCTCGGCGATCATCGCGACGTTTTCTTCCAGCGAGCGCTCAAAGCCATCTGTATGGCGGCGCTCCATCGCCCATAGCGATTGGAATACGAGCAGACGCTGGCTCATGTCACCTCTCTCATTGCACCGCCTCCGTGAGCAAGGAACGCAGCTTCGTATTGCGATCAGCTAGCAACGCCGGATCGATGCACGCGCGCCGCGCGATCAACTCTTGCGCGATGCGCACGTCACGTGCGATTTCGCCCGAGCGCCCGACGCCGCTCGCGCCGACCAGCACGCCCCCGTCATCGAGCGCGAAGAAAACACGCGACGCCGCGCCGGTCTCGCGCACGACCGTCGTCGCGCCGAACGCAGGCATGCCGGCGATCTGGATCGTCATGTCGTACTGATCGGACCAGAACCACGGCACTGACGCATACGTCTCTTCAAAACCGAGCATGTTGCGCGCGGCGACGCGTGCCTGATCCTCCGCGTTCTTCCAGCATTCGAGCCGGATTCGGCGTGCAAAGAGAGGATGAACAAACGAGCAAACGTCGCCGGCGGCGTAGATAGAGGAATCGCTGGTGCGCAGCGTGGCATCGACGGCGATGCCGTTGTCGATATCGAGGCCAGCGGCCTGCGCGAGTGCCGTGCGCGGATTCACGCCGATGCCGATCACAACCGCGTCGCACGGAACGATGGAGGCGCCGGCGAGTTGCACGCCGGTTACACGCGTATCGCCGTCTCCGGTCAAGCCGTCGACTTTCACGTTAAAGCGCACGTCCACACCCATACGACGATGCAATTCGACCAAGGCGTCCGCCACCACCTCGGGCACCGCGCGCATCAACGCACGCGGCGCTGCCTCCAGCACGATGACCTTGCAGCCGCGCGCCACCGCCGACGCCGCGATTTCGAGCCCGATAAAGCCAGCGCCGATCACGACGATCCGCCGCCCCGGCATCAGTTCGCCGGCGATGGCCTCCGCATCGGGCACGCTGCGCAGCATGTGCACGCCTCGCAGCGCGACACCGGGCAATTCGAGCGCGCGCGGCTCGGCGCCCGTCGCGATCAAGAGACGGTGGTATTCCACAGCCTCGCCGTCGCCAAGCATCACCTTGCGCGAGGCACGATCAATCGCGGTCACTCCGGCACCCGTGCGCAGATCGATGCGCTGATCGCGATAGAACGCGTCGTCGTACAGCGCGCACTGCGCCGCTGTCTTTTGCCCAAGCAGCACGGACTTCGATAACGGCGGCCGCTCGTAGGGCGACAAGCCTTCATCGCCGAGCAAAACGATCGCACCGTCCCAGCCGTTTTCGCGCAGTGCGTGCGCGGCTCGCGCGCCGCACTGCCCGCCGCCGGCGATCACCATCGGAGCTGTCGATTTCATCTGCCCACTCCGCTTCGACGTTACCGGTAGCGCCCAGCCAGCGCCGATACCTGCTCGATGTTCTGCGGCGTGATGAAGCCCGGACCCGAGCTGATGTTGCGCGCTTCGTAGACCGGCTTCAGGCCATAGTCCTGCAGACGCTTGATGAACTTCGGGTCCTTCTCGAGTTCGGTGCGCGCCGCCACGACATCCGTACTGTGGTTCTTGTGCATGATCGCGAGCATCGCGATCGGAATATAGCCCTGCAGATACGGCTGCTGATCGGTGCAGAACTTGATTGTGCCGTCCTTGATCGCCTTGGCGACATCGGGGTCGATGTCGAACGTCGCGAACCATATCTTGCCGGCGAGGCCAAGGCTGGTCACGGCGCGGATCGTCGGATCGGCGGAGGTCGGGCCGAGCGTCAACACCGCTTGCGTGCCCGGATGCGAGCGCAGATACGCGCTGACTTTCGATTGGATGCCGGTCGGATCGGTGCCGGCATCGAGCACGGATGCCTTCATGTCCGCGCCGATCGCGTCCGCGAAACCGCGGCAGCGTTCGAACGAAAGCGGATTGGTCGCGTAGTGGTTCACGCAGAGAAACGTCTTCACGCCATCGGCCTTGGCGCGCAAGCCTGCCTCCTTGCCTGCCAGATATTCAGGCTGGCCCACGTGCATCAACGCGCCGAGGTCGGCGCTCTGCTGTTCGGTGCCGGTGTTGGCGGTGATGAGCGGAATGTTCTTCGCTTTCAGGCGCGAGACCGGATCTTTGAGCAGATCGAAATCGGCGATGGTCGTCACGACGCCGTCGTAGTTGCGCGCCGCCGCCTGGTCGATCAGCCGCACCATGTCGGCGATATCGCCGTTAGGCGGGTTGCGGTAATCGGTCTGCACGTTGAAATCTTCGTCGGCCTGCTTGATGCCGTTCTTGACCGTGTTCCACCATGCGTCCGAATCGGGCGCGTGCGTGACGAAATCGAAACGGGCCACGGGGTCCGCTTGCGCGCCGGCGCACAGTCCGAGGCTCAGCATCGCGGCGGCAAGGCAAAGCGCCTTTCGGGTCTTACTGACAAGCAATTGCATGTCTGTCTCCATGTCGGTGATGGGTTTGCCGATGTCGTGCCTCGGCTTGTCTTGCTACTTCAGCTCTTGTGGCTGCTTCAATCTCAATCGTCGACCAAGCCGATGAGTACCTGACCGTTCTCCGTCTTGACCGGGTGCGTGACGAGATTCACGCATACAGGCGCCCCTTTCGCGGCGCCGCTCGGAATGTGAAAACGCCCCATGTGCATCGGGCACTCGATGACCTCGCCAAACACGAGGCCCTCGGCCAAGCGCGCGGTCTCGTGCGTGCAAAGCCCCGCCGACGCGTAGAAGCCGCTCGGCGTGTGATAGACCGCATACAGCTTGCCGTTGTGCTCGAACTCGATGACGTCTTCTTCTTCGATGTCGTCGCAAGCGCAAACTGGGTGCCATTGCAAAACGTTCATAGCGTGATCCTTTTCGATTGACGAACTCAGGCGGCGAGCTGAGCGTCGTCGGAGCGCTGTAGAGCCGCCGCGCCGGTTTTGCCGGGCACGCTGGGCGTCACCATGTAATCGGGGTCGTGCCGCTGCATCTGGAAGACGTGCAGGATTTCGCTCCAAGCGCTGAAGAGACCGTCGTAAGCCGGCGGCAAATCCGCTTCGATCGCCTTGCGTAATTGCGGCAGCGCGTGAAACGGCACGTTCGGGAACATGTGGTGCTCGACGTGATAGTTCATGTTCCAGTAGAGGAACTGCAGGAAGCGGTTCAGCTTGAGGGTTCGCGTCGAAAAGCGATGATCGAGTTCGTTCTCGCGCAGCCCCGTGTGTTGCGTGATCGCAAGCAGTTCATGCAGCCAGGCGCCGTACGAGCGCGGCAGCAGAAAGAACACCACGGGCAGCCAGCTGTGCGCCACGACGGCCCACGCCCCCACGCCGACGTAAAGCGCGAGGACGATGCGCGAGTTCCTGCACATCGCGCGATATTCGGTAGGCGGCACCACGGCCTTCGCGCTCTTCGATACGATGCCGAGGCTGTGCAAGACGATGTTGCCCAGATGATGGATGCCGTGCGAGATGCGCAGAAAATCGGTGACGAGCTTCAGGTAATTCGGCGGACGCTTGACGGCGATCTCGACATCGGATGGCACCGTGGCCGTCAAATGCGTGTACGTGTGGTGCTGTGCGTGCGACCAGCGGCTGTAGATCTGTTCGCGCCACGTCATGAAGCAGATCACCCAATGCACCGCCTCGTTCAGCCATTCGGTCTTGAACGGCGTGCGATGGCGCAGTTCGTGTTCCATTGCCTCGGCGAACGCGTAGAGCGTGCCGTAGAGGAGGAACGCCGGCACGCACCAGAACGTGCCGAGCGACAGCCACGCGAGCACCCCGCTTGCCGCCACCAAAGCCATGAGACCGCCGAAATGCAGAAGGCCGTCGCGGTCGTTGCGGCGCGTGACCTCCTTGAGCACCTTGCGGTCGAGACGGCATTTGTACCAGTCGTCCATGGTGATCGGTTTCGCGGCGCCTTCTTGTACGGACATGAGTTGCTCCCGGTGCTGGATGTTCGATTCGGTGATGACTTGCGTGAGGCATTGATCATCGTTTGAGTGCATTTAAGACTCTTAATGAGCACCAGTCAAAACCTAAAATGCCTCATTCTGATTCACCAAGGGTATTCCAGTAGTTGCGGATCTCACAATCGAATTAGGTAGCAATGAAGATCACGCCATTCGCCTCAAATTGAGGCAAAATGGCGCCGTGCGGGTGCCTCGACCCGCAGATCGGGAGACACCAGTGAAAGGCAAGCCGACGCTCAAGCAGCTCATGGAGATCACGCAGTTGAGCCGCGCGACCATCGATCGCGCGCTGAACGACCGCCCCGGCGTGCATCCGCGCACGCGCCACGCGGTCGAAGCGGCGTTGAAACAATTGAGCGCCGGCGCAACCTCCTCCAAACCGTCGACTCGCGCGAAGTCAACGGCTTACGACTTCAAATTGCTCGCCCAAGCCGGCGATGCGTTCACCGACGAGCTCACGCGCACCGCCGCCGCGCTCGAAGCGGAATTCGCGGATGGCGGCGTGCGTCTTGAGATCGTGCGGTGCGTCGGCGCCGCCGACGACGAAGTGGCGGCGCGCGTACGCAAAGCGGCAGCCGTTGCCGACGGCATCGGCATCATCTGCACGAACACCGCCACGACGACCTCGGCGCTGCGCGAATGCATGGCGGCCGGCAAATCGGTGGTCACGCTGATCACCGATGTCGACGCCGATGCGCGCCACACGTACGTCGGCGTCAACAACCGCGCGGCCGGACAGTCGGCGGCGTTTCTGATCGGGCGGCATTTGCAGGCGCATGCGTCTCCCGACGTGGCAGTGGTCGTCGCCACGTTTTCGTACACCTGCCATGAGGATCGCGAGATCGGCTTTCGCTCGTTGCTGAGACAGCGTTTCCCGCACGTGAATCTGGTCGAGGTGATCAAGGGCGCCGACTCGGGCGCGGCGACTTACGAAGCCACGCGGCGTTTTCTCGACGAGCACAAGAAGCTCGACGGCATCTATAACGTGGCAGGCGGCAACGAAGGGCTGGCGGCGGCGCTGCGCGAGCACAATCTCGCGGGCCGCACGCTTTATGTGACGCACGAGGTCAACCGGATCACGGAGCCGCTGTTGCGCTCGGACGCAATCGACTATCTGCTGACGCAGGACTTACGGCTTTTGCTGCGCACCGCTGTCGAGCACTTGAAGTCCGCGCATGAAGGCGCGGCCGTTCAGGCGCAGGCGATCATTCCGCTGCAGACATACTCGCGATATTCACTATATTGACTCTTGCGTGACCCCACCCAGGAGGGACTCGATGCGATCCGTCTCAACTTTCGTCGTGCGGGCACTCTTTGATCAAGGCGGTCTGAAAGCCGCGTTCGAACACATCCGCAATCTCGTGATCGCCACTGTCCTCGTCGCGGCAGGCTTCGAAACGGTGAAGCGCTTCGACACCATCGACGTGTTCGGATTGTCCGATCCCTTGTTTGCGGGCTACGTCGTGGCCGGAATCGGCTGCCTGCTCGTAGGACTCAACTTCCTGGACGGATTGCGAAGGCTCGCGAGATTGCGATGGCACTTCGCGTTGCAGGCCGCGCTGAGCATCGGCTACCTGTTCTTTTCGCTTCGTATCGTGCAGTTGATCATCTTCTTCAGAACGCACAGTTGTTAGGAAAAGTGCGTCCTCAAGCGTCGGACTAAGGTCTTATTGATTCCACCAGCCCGCGTGACACAATCAAGCCAAGCCCTCGGCTTGGCGTTCCACGCGCGTCAAGTTCCGATTCGAAGCGAATGCGCAAACAGAGGAACGGGTATGGTGATCGGCACCGCGATTCGCAAGACGACCGACAGCATTACCGACTTCCTCAGACTGGAGTCCGCGGGTGGTTTGCTGCTTGCGGCAACGGCCGCGCTTGCGTTGATCTGCAGTAACACGCCGCTTCGCGCCGCTTACGAGGCGCTGCTCAACATTCCCGTAGAGGTCCGCTTCGGATCGTTCGCCATCGCGAAGCCGCTGTTGCTGTGGATCAACGACGGCTTGATGGCGATTTTCTTTCTCCTCGTCGGCTTGGAGGTCAAGCGCGAGGTCATCGAAGGCGAGCTGTCCACGCCCGCGCAGATCGTGCTGCCTGTCGTTGCCGGATTGGGCGGAATGGTGTTGCCCGCGCTCGTCTTCTACCTCATCAATCGCGGCAGCGGCGAGACATTGAACGGCTGGGCGATTCCAACGGCCACCGACATCGCCTTCGCGCTCGGCATTGTGTCGCTGCTCGGCGACCGGGTGCCGGTGTCGCTCAAGATCTTCCTGACCGCCGTCGCGATCGCCGACGACCTGGGCGCCATCGTCATCATTGCGCTGTTCTATACCGCCGATCTTTCGGTTTCGATGCTGCTGTTCGCAGCCGTTGCCGTGGCGCTGCTGATTGCCTTGAACCTCTTCAACGTCACGCGCATCGCGCCTTACATGATCGTCGGCGTGTTCCTGTGGGTGTTCGTTCTGAAGTCGGGCGTGCACGCGACGCTCGCCGGGGTGGCGACCGCTTTCGCCGTGCCGCTGAAGACGGCGGATGCCGAAGGGCACGCTCCCCTGCACCGGCTCGAGCACAGCCTCCACCCTTGGGTCGCGTTCGCGGTCTTGCCGATTTTCGCTTTCGCCAATGCCGGGGTCTCGTTCGCCGGCATCACGCTCGCCGCGCTCGCCGAGCCGCTGCCGCTCGGCATCGCCGCCGGCCTTTTCGCGGGGAAGTTCGTCGGCGTTTGCGGAGCGAGTGCCGTGCTGATCGGGCTCGGGCTCGCCAAGCTCCCTGCCGGCGCGAACTGGCCGCAGCTGGCCGGCGTTGCCGCACTGTGCGGCGTGGGCTTCACGATGAGCTTGTTCATCGGCTCTCTCGCGTTCGAAGGACCGGAATACTTCACGCCCATCCGCCTAGGCGTGATTGTCGGTTCGTTGCTCTCGGGCATCGTCGGCTATATGCTGCTGAAGCTGGCGCCCGGACACTCCAACACCTCCCCGCCGCGCAGCTGATCGATCGAACCATAAAACGGAGAACAACATGGTGAGCCTCGACCCGCTGGAAACGCTGACCGCAGCGTGCCTCGTGCTGCTGCTCGGGCGGCAAATCCTTGCCCGAGTCCAGGTGCTGCGCACCTACAGCATTCCCGAACCCGTCGCAGGCGGGCTGCTCGTCGCGCTGCTGATCTTTGCGCTGCGCAGCTTCTCGCACATCGAAGTGCGCTTCGACAACGCCCTGCAATCGCCGCTGATGTTCGCGTTCTTTGCCACCATCGGTCTGAACGCCGATCTGGCGGCGCTGAAATCCGGCGGACGGGCATTGATCGTCTTTCTCGGCGTGGTAGCGGGCTTGCTCGTCATGCAGGATGCGCTCGGCATCGCGCTTGCCTGGGCCTTGGGGCAAGAGCGCATCCTCGGCCTGCTCGGGGCGTCGGTGACGCTCTCGGGCGGTCACGGCACAGGGGCGGCGTGGGCCAAGGTGTTTTCCGAGCGTCACGGGCTCGCGGCGGCAACCGAAATCGCCATTGCGTGCGCCACGTTCGGCCTGATCCTCGGCGGCTTGATCGGCGGGCCGGTCGCGCGATTCCTGATCACGCGCTATCGTCTCGTCCCCGCGCAGCAACCCGGCGACACCGCCAACGCAACCGCTTTCGAAGAGCCCAAGGCGGTGCGCCCGATTACGCCGGACTCCGTCATCGAAACCATCGCATTGATTGCGGTGTGTCTTACCGCCGGCGCGGCGCTCGCGTCGTGGTCCAACGGCACGGCCATCGAATTGCCCGCTTTCGTGTGGGTGCTGTTCGTCGGCGTCGTGTTGCGCAATGGGCTCGCGATGAGCCGCCTGTACGCGGTGTCCGAACTCGCCGTGTCGATGCTGGGCAACGTCAGCCTCAGCATCTTTCTCGCGATGGCGCTGATGAGCCTGCGTCTGTGGGACCTGGCCTCGCTTGCGCTGCCGCTGTTCGCGATCCTGGCGATCCAGACGGTTGCGATGGCCGCCTACGCGATGTTCGTGACCTTTCGCGTCATGGGCCGCAACTATGACGCGGCGGTACTCGCGGCGGGGCATTGCGGCTTCGGCCTCGGGGCCACGCCGACCGCGATCGCCAACATGCAGGCCATCACGGAGCGGTTCGGCCCATCCCATCTGGCGTTTCTGGTGGTGCCGATGGTCGGCGCGTTCTTCATCGATATCGCCAACGCGATCGTCATCAAGCTGTTCCTGCTGCTGCCGATTTACGGATGACGCGCGCCGCCGCGCGCTATGCCCGCCCCTTCCGCGCGACCTGGGCGATGCGCTCCCGAACGACACCAATGGCTTGCTTGAGGACGTAAACCTCGTGGAAATAGCGCTGGGGGATCCGTATCTGACTGGCATGCGCATCGATGCTCTCGATTTCATCGCGCCATTGGGCAATCTGGTCCCGGGTCGGTTGTGGCGTTCGCCATATTTCGTCTTCCAGAATTTTGATGTCCGAGTAGCACACGACCAAGCGCCTCTTGATCCGCGCCGCCACCATGCGCGGCAATGCCTGCAGCAAGCCCACGAGTATCGCGGCGAACGGCACGACGATCAGCAAGCGTCTTTCGATGAAGCTGGCGAGCCAAAAAGGAAGGTAGCGCTGCAGAAACGGGCGGCCGGATTTGAAGTAGCGCGTGCTTTCGTCGGAGATGGGGAATTCCTGCGTTTTCAGATTGGGAAAGGTGCCGAGCGGCGTGAAGTAATCTTCGCCGCCGTGGACGGACTTGGCTGCGTCGAGCAGCAAGTAGACGAGCGCGGGGTGCAGCCTTTCTTTGGCGACCAGCTGAGCCGTCGCGGCCAGCAAGGTGACATCGGACTTCGGAAGATCGTTGGCGATGCTGGTCGACGCGCGCGGATATATGATCTTCGAGAGAGACGGAAATTTCTGCACCAGCGCATCGGCCTGCGCAAAACTCATCAGCTTCAGATCGCTGTTCAGCAGGGTCGTTTGCATCGGCGCATCGGGCCTGCCGATAAAGAAAGCCGCATCGAGCCGGCCACTTTCCAGAGCTTGATAGGCGTTGGGCGCATCCATTTCCACGAGCGTGGTGTTCTCCCGCGTGACACCGCTGTAGCCGAGCAAAACCTGCGCGACGTTGAGCAGGCCGCTGCCGGGAACCCCCACGGAAATCCGTTTGCCGCGCAGCTGCGCCAGCCGGTCGATCGTGGTGTCGCCACGGTAGAACACCCAGATCGGTTCGTATGAGACGGCGGCAATCGTCTCCAGATGGTCGGTCTCGCTCGGGTTCGTCGTGCCGGATTGGATGAAGCCCACGTCGTACGCGCTATCCGGGTCCTTCAGCCGCTGATAGTTTTCGATCGAGCCGGCGGAGCTGCGGATATCGAGCGTGATGCCATCGCGCTTGAGGATGGGAGCATAGCGATCGGCAAAGCCGCGATAGATTCCCTTGTCCGCCCCGGTCGTGATGACGATCGTGTGCTGGAAAGCGGGCTCGAGCGCGGCCGTTAGCGCCCAGCCCAACGCGGCCAGCAACACAATCGTGCCGATGATGAGAAGCCGCCGGCGCCCCGGTGTCATCGGGGCTTTCACTTTGCGATGAGGCACGGGGTTCAGCCTGGACATCCTGATGCCGTCGTTGCGGCCGTCAATGCGGCCGTCACTGAGCCAGATTCGTGCGAATGGCCGACGCGATATCGCGGCTCACCGCGGCGAGCGCGCGATCGTGAGCCGCGACGACGGCGTCATAGCCTTGCCCCTGCACCCGCTCGTGTTCGAGCGAGTGCCCCCAGACAGGCGCGGGTTTTTTCGGCGGCCACACCGCCCATTGCGCTTCAACCGTGACCGCGTCGCCCGGCATCGAATCGAAGCGCATGACATCGACGCGCACGTGCCAGACCGATGACATATCGGCGGCTGTATCGAACACGGTTACGCGTTCCGAGCCCAGCAACGCGCCCAGGTCCGCGGCGATCACGCGTGCGATATCGCCTTTCAGCGGCTCGGCCCAGCGGTCGAATTCGTCGATCGAGACTTGGTTGCCTGCTGCCCCCGTGACGATCTGCGGACGATCGACGAGATCGGGAATCGTGACCGGATTGACGACGACATGAAGCGGCATGGAGGACGCGTCGCTCGCCAACGTCGCGTCGGGTTTGAGCGTGTAAAAGCGGGCAATCGGCGAGCTGCCGCAACCGCCGAGCACGCCCGCTAAAGCCAACAGCAACACGGCGAGGAATGAGAGAGAGCGTTTCACGGCTGAGGCTCCGGTTTGCCGCGAATCAGCGCCTCCGGATGCCGCTCGAGATAATCGGCAAGCGTGCGGAAGGCCGCGGCGGTACGCGCCAGTTCCTGCATGGCGTCGCTGGTGTTCTGCTGCAGCGCCGAACCCGGCTGCAACGCGCTGTTGGCGGAATTGAGCGCGGCATGGGCGGCGGCCAGCGTAGAGCCGGCTTGCGGAAGCACTTCCGTGTCGAGCCGCGCGAGCATCGCGTTCGCTTCCGCGAGCGTGTCCTGCGCGTTCTTGCCGATCGCCTCGAACGGAATCGTGTTCAGCCTTGCCATCAGGTGCGTCATGGAATCCTGCAACGATTGCAAGGCGCCCGGCGTGGTCGGCAATTCAGGCGGATTCGCGGCCCAGTTCACGGTCGCTTTCGCCACCCCCGGGAAAAAATCGAGCGCGATATAGAGCTGCCCCGTCAACAAGTTGCCCGTTCGCAATTGCGCACGCATGCCTTGCGCAACCAGGAAGTTCGTCAATTGGTGCGGATCCTTCGACAGACGCCCGCCTTTTTCGCCGGTCTGATAGCGCGAAGTGAAACGCTCCGGAAACAGGTTGAATTCGACGGGAATGCTGAACTGGCGAGTCACGGGATCGAAGCGCGTATAGATGCCGGTCACTTCGCCGATCACGATGCCGCGGAATTCGACGGGTGCCCCTACGGTAAGGCCTCGCACCGAATCGGTGAAGTTCACCATGTACGGCTCGACGATGCTGTCGTGGCGCCTGAACGCCTCGGCCTGGTTCGCAAACAGCGTGAATGTGGTCTTGGCCGCCGCCGCGGGTTGCGCGAGCGCGTCATCCGGTGTCTCGAATGCGAGCCCGCCGAGCATGATGGACACGAGCGACTGCGTGCTCACTTGCACGCCGTTGGTATCCAGTTTCACGTCGATGCCGCTCGCGTGCCAGAAGCGCGTTTCGGGCTTCACGAACTTGTCGTAGGGCGAGTTGATGAACGCGCGCAGCGTCACGCCGCGGCCGTCGGGATCGAGCTGATAGTCGGCGATCTGCCCGACCTGCAGACGGCGGAAGAAGATCGGCGAGCCGACGTCGAGCGAACCCATGTCCACACTCTTCAGCACGAACTCCCGGCCGGGCACGTCGCTCGTGAGTACCGGCGGGACTTCGAGGCCGATGTAATCGCGGCGGTCCTTGTCGGAGTTGCCGACGTCCATGCCGATGAACGAGCCCGACAAGAGCGTGCTCAAGCCCGAGACCGTCCCGCCGGAAATGCGCGGGCGCACGACCCAGAAGCGCGTGTCGTCGAGCAGCAGCTTGGTGGCGTCCTTGGTGATCTCGGCCGTTGCGATCACGCGCTTGCTGTCGGCCGTCAGCGTCACCGTCTTCACGACGCCGACATCGACGTTCTTGAACTTGATCTTCGTCTTGCCCGCTTCCAGTCCGTCGCCGGTGTTGAAGCTGATGGTGATGGTCGGCCCCCGGTCGATCACCGCCTTGACCGCGAGCCAGCCGCCGATCAGCAGCGCGACGATCGGCACGAGCCACACCAGCTGCATGCGCCAGCGCGAGCGCGTGGCGACCACGGCCTCGGGCAGTTCAGGGGCGTCAGGCTTGTGTTCGGGTCCTGGCATGATCTTGCTCCGCTGCGTCCCAGATCAGGCGCGGATCGAACGCCATCGCGGCGAACATGGTCAGCACGACCACAGAGCCAAACGCGATCGCCGCGGCGCCGGCCTGAATCGTCGCCAAGGCCTGGAACTGCACCAGAGCGACGAGCATCGTGATCACATAGATGTCGAGCATCGACCAGCGTCCGACGAACTCGACCACGCGGTAGATGCGCGTGCGCTGCTCCGGCAGCCAGCGCGAACCCAGCTGCGTCGAGATCGCCAGATACGCGATCGCGAGAATCTTGAGCATCGGCACCGCGATGCTCGCGATGAAGACGACCACGGCGAGCGGCCACGAACCCGAAGTCCAGAGGTAGACGACGCCGCTCAAGATCGTGTCGTTCTGCGCGCCGAACAGCGAACTCGTGTACATCACCGGCAGCACGTTCGCGGGGATGTACAGCACCATCGCGGCGATCAGCAGCGCCCAGGTGCGCGAGAAGCTCGCGGGCTTGCGCAGGTGCATGGCGGCGCCGCAACGCGGGCACGAGCAATCGTGTGCATGAACCGGCGCTCGCGCGAGCAGCCCGCAGTCGTGACAGAGCACGAGCCCGCATTGCGCGGCGGTGACGACGCCCGCAGGCAACAAGGCGGCGCTCACGCTTTGCTCAGCAGCACTGCCGCGCCCTTGCAGAGCGGCAATGCGCGCCCAGATCTGCCGCGTATCGAACGCCGCGCCCGCAGCGGCCAGGATCAGCATCAGCGCGCCGAACGACCACAGCGCGGTCCCCACCACGACGCTCGCGATATGCGAGAGCTTGACCAGCGCCACCAGCAAACCGAGGATCAGCACTTCGGTCATACCCCAAGGCGCGGTCGCGCGGCACAAACGAAACACGAAGGCCGCGCCCCATGGCACGCGGTTCAAGCGCAGCGGCAGCAGCATCCAGAGCATGCTCAGCGTCTGCACCACCGGCAGCAGAAAGGTGGTCGCGAAGACGAGTCCGGCGATGGGCCACATGCCGTCCAGATAGAGCACCCACACGGCCCCGAGCAGCGTCGTTTCGACCACCGTCCCGCTCACCGACAAGCCCACGATCGGATACAGGTTGCAAACGACGAACAGCACGACGGCCGCCAGCGAAAACGCGAGCGCACGCTCGAGACCGCCCGCGCGGTTCCGAGCCAGCTCGGCATGGCAGCGGCAGCAGCGCATCACGCCGCCGGGCGGCACCGCGACCTCTTGCTGCAGAAGATCGCATTCGTGGCAGGCGATGAGATTGACGCGGCTCATTGCGGCGTCTCCACGACGGGCGCGACGGGCTGGGCGGCCGCCGCGGGCGGCGGCACGCTGGCCGGCGGTGGAGGCGGCGCGATCATGCGCTCGGCCTCGACGACCCATCCTCCGCCCATCGCCATGTAGAGGCTGACGAGGCTCGTGAACGTCAGGCTCTGCGTCTGCGTGTATTGCAACTCCGCGTTGAAGAGGCTGCGCTCGGCGTCGAGCACGTCGATATAGCTCGTGTAGCCGCCTTCGTAGCGCAAGCGCGCCAAGCGCAGATAGGTGCGCAGCGCGTCGACTTGCTTGGCTTGGATGTCCAGTTGCTCACGCGACTTCTGCAGCGCGATCAGCGCATCCTCGGTTTGCTGGAACGCGACTTGGATGGCCTTCTCGTAGGAGAAAAGCGCTTCCTGCTGGCGCGCTTCGGCCTGATGGACCTGCCCCGTGATGTTGCCGCCCGTGAATATCGGCACCGTGATCGCCCCGCCGAACGACCACACTTTCGCGGGCCCGCTCCACAGATTCGAAAACCGCGAACTGACCGAACCGAACAGCCCAGTCAGCGTGATCGACGGGAAATACAGGGCCTTCGCCGCGCCGATCAATGCGTTCTGCGCGATCAGATTCTGTTCCGCTTGTTGCAGATCAGGCCGGCGTTCGAGCAAGTCGGACGGCAGTCCCGAGGGCACGGCGGGCGTGGCCAACGCCGCCAGCACACGGCCGCGCAGGATCGGACCGGGGTCGCGTCCGAGCAGCACCGACAGCGCATCTTCCTGTTGCGCGATTTGCGTTTCGAGCTGCGGGATCGTCGCGGCCGTCGCCTCGTATTCCGACTGGCTCTGTGCGAGCTCCATCTGCGACATCTGCCCGCCCTTGAAGCGCAGCTCGAACACGTGGACCGACTCGGCACGGCTTTCGGTCGTGTCCTGCGCGATTTCGAGCTGCCGGTCGAGGCTGCGCAGCGTGATATACGACGACGCAACCGATGCCACGAGCGTGAGGATCGTCGCGCGGCGGCTCTGTTCGCTTCCGAGCAGATTCGCGCGCGCGGCTTCGGTTTCGCGCCTCACTTGGCCGAACAAGTCGATGTCCCACGACGCAGAGACGCTCGGCTGAAACTGGTTGTACACCGGGCCCACGCCCGCAGGCACCGGAATCGCCGAGCTCTTCGACGCGCGCTGACGCGAAGCGTCGAACCCCGCGCTGACCTGCGGAAACAGCGCCGAGCGCGTGCTCACGAACTGGCCGAGGAATTCGTCGACGCGCGCCGTCGCGTTCTTGACATCGAGGTTGTCCGCGAGCGCCGTCGCGATCAGCTCGTTGAGCACCGGGTCCTGAAACTGCTCCCACCACTTGGTATTGGCGACGTCCTGCGCATCCTTGTACTCGAAGCGGAACGACGGCGGCACGTCCACTTTCGGCCGCACGTAGTCGGGGCCGAGCAGGCAGCCGCTCAGCGCGAGCAGCAGGATGGGCGCGAGGAGGCGCGTGGGCGCAATGCGGCGCATGTCATTCGTCCTCGCGCCGCGCGGACGGCGTGACATGCGGCGAGCCCGAGCCGCCCGGCGCCTGCGTATCCTTGCCGCCGCTCTTGCGGGACGCCAGCGACTCGAGTCCCCAATAGAACATCGGAATGAAGAACACCGCGATGCCCGTCGCACCCAGCATCCCGCCGATGACGCCCGTGCCGATCGAATGGCGGCTGTTGGCCGACGCGCCGAGCGCGATCGCGAGCGGCACGCAGCCGAGGATGAACGCGAGCGACGTCATGATGATCGGGCGCATGCGCTCTTCGGCCGCCGTCAGCGCCGCGTCGTAGGGCGACGCGCCGTTCTCGCGGTTGATCACCGCGAACTCGAAGATCAGAATCGCGTTCTTCGCGGCGAGCGCGACCAGCATCGTCAAGCCGATCTGGAAGTAGACATCGTTGTCGAGCCCGCGCAGCAGGATCGCGAGCAGCGCGCCGAACAAGGCGAACGGCACCGCCATCAACACGCCGAACGGCAGCGACCACTTCTCGTATTGCGCGGCGAGGATCAGGAACACCATGATGATCCCGAACACGAACACGAGGCCCGACTTGCCGCCGGCTTGGCGCGCTTCAAACGCTTCGCCGCTCCAGCCGGCCACATAACCCGACGGCATCTGAGCGGCGAGGTCCTCGAGCGCGGCGATCACCTGGCCCGAGCTGTAGCCGGGCGCCGCATTGGCCGTGATTTTGACGGCGGGGAAATTGTTGAAGCGCGTCACCAGGTCGGGGCCAGTCACGAACTTGTAGTTCATCACGGCCTTGATCGGCACCATGTTGTTGGTCCTGCTGCGCACATAGATCTGATCGAGATCTTGCGGCGTGAGCCGATACTGCGGCTCCGCTTGCAGGATGACCTGCCAGAGACGGCTGTCGCGGTTGAACTGCGACACGTAGAGCGAGCCGAACATCGTCTGCATCGCGCTGTACACCTCGTCGATCGGCACGCCGAGCGTTTCGGCCTGGTCGCGGTTGACGTCGGCCAGCAGCTGCTGCGATGACGCGTTGAAGGTCGAAGTCACACCGGACAATTCGGGCCGCGCCTTCGCCTTCACAACGAAGTCCTGCACGACGCCCGCAAGCTGCGCGATGGAGCCGTCGCCCTGGCTTTCGATCCACATCTCCGTGCCGCCTGTCGTGCCGAGCCCCGGTATCGACGGCGGATTGACCGGAATGACGATGCCCTCCTGAATCTTGGAGAGCGTTTCATAGGCCTTGATGATCACCGCGCGCGCATTCTGCGTCCTGATGTTCGAGAACTTGTAGCGCTCGTCGAAACCTTTCAAGCCGATGAAGAAGGTGCCCGCGTTGTTCTTGTTCTGGCTGTCGAGCAGGCTGTAGCCGTTCACCATCACGACGCCGCTCACGGCGTCCTGCTTCATGAAATAGTCGGTGACGCGCTGCCCCACGTCGCCCGTGCGATCGAGGCTCGCCGCGTCCGGCATGATCACGGCCCCGAGCAAGTAGCCTTGATCCTCCGCTGGCAGGAATGCGCCGGGAATGGTCTTCATCATCACCACCGCCAGCGCGATCATGCCGACAAAGCACATCAAGGCGATCGCAAAGTGTTTGATGACGAAAGCGACGGCATGCTTGTAGCGGGCCGTCATCGCGGCCAGCTTCGTGTCGAACCACCGGAAGAAGCCTTTCTTCTCGTGATGCGTGCTCTTGAGCAGCAACGCGGCAAGGGCGGGCGACAGCGTCAGGGCCACGATCCCCGAGATCACCACCGAGATCGCAATCGTGAGCGCGAACTGCTTGTACAACTGTCCGGTAATGCCGGCGAGAAAGCCCACCGGCACGAACACGGCGCACAGGACGAGCGTGGTCGCCACAATCGGCCCGGAAATCTCGTCCATGGCGTGTTTCGCGGCCTCCCTCGGGGGCAGCTTGTGCACGGTCATGTTCCGTTCGACGTTTTCGATCACGAGGATCGCGTCGTCCACCACGATGCCGATGGCGAGCACCATGCCGAACAAGGTCAGCATGTTGATCGAAAAGCCAAGCAGCAGCATGAACATGGAGGTGCCGACAATGGAGACGGGCACCGCCAGAATCGGGGTCACCACTGCGCGCACGTTCTGCAGGAACACGAATACGACGATCACGACCAGCGCGAGCGCTTCGAAGAACGTGTGGATGACGTCGGAAATCGAGGCTCGCGTGAAATCGGTCGTGTCCATCGCGATCTCGTAGTCGAGACCCTGCGGAAACGACTTCTTCAATTCCTCGAGTCGCGCACGCACTTGCTTCGAGACGTCGAGCGCATTCGCGCCCGGCTGCTGATAGACCGCGATGATCGTGGCCGGCTTGCCCTGGAAGGTGCTGCGGTTCGCGTAACTCTTCTGCCCCAGCTCGGCGCGGCCGACGTCCTTCAGGCGCACGATTGCAGCGCCGCTGCTCGCCGCTCGCAGGATGATGTTGTCGAACTCGGAAGGCGTGGCGAGACGCCCGGTGCTCGTCACGGCAAATGACTGTTCGACCGGACCGCCGGTCGGCGCTTGGCCGATGCTGCCCACCGCGAACTGCTGGTTCTGGTTGGCGACCGCGCGCTGCACGTCGCCGGCCGTGATGCCCAATTGCGCCATGCGATCGGGCTTCAGCCAGATCCGCATCGCGTAATCAGGCGTGCCGAAGATCGACGACTGATTCGCGCCGCCGATGCGCTTGATCGAATCGAGCACATAGATGTTCGCGTAGTTGGCGATATAGGTCGGATCGAAGCGCTGGTCCGGCGAATAGATCGCGATGACCATCATGAACGCGTTCGATTTCTTCTGGACCTGGACGCCCTGGGCCTGCACCTGTTGCGGCAACTGCGGCAGCGCGAGGTTCACGCGGTTCTGCACGTCGACCTGCGCGAGGTCCGGGTTGGTGCCGATCTCGAAGAAGACGTTGAGCGTCACGTTGCCGGTGGAGGAGCTGGACGAGTACATGTAGATCATGTTGTCCGCGCCGTTGACCTGCTCCTCGATCGGCGCCGCCACGTTGTTGGCCACCACCTCGGCGCTCGCGCCCGGGTAGGTGGCGGACACCGTCACCTGCGGCGGCGTGACGTCCGGATACTGGGCGACCGGCAACGCGAACATCGTCAACGCGCCGCCGAGCGTGATGACGATGGAGATGACCGAGGCGAAGATCGGCCGGTCGATGCAGTAGTGGGAGATGTTCATGGGCTCTCCTCGTTACTGCGATGCGCCGCTCGATTCTTTGGCGTTGGCGGGCGTCCCTTCGGCCGGCGCAGGCGCGGGCGACTCGTTGGTGTGCTCGACGACTTTCTTGCCGCCCGTTTCCGTCGACGCCAGCGTGCCGACGATTTTGAGCGCCACGTCGGGCGCGACGCGGATCGCGCCGTCCACGACGATGCGCTCGCCCGATTTCAGGCCATCGGTAATGAACCAGTTGTCGCCGTTCCAATCGCCGACTTCGACCACGCGCTGATGCGCCTTCGACTCGCCGTCCACGACCCACACGAAGTGGCTTTTCGCGCCCTGCAGCACTGCGCGCTGCGGAATCAGAATCGCATTGGGCCGCGACGCGCCCGCCACGCGCGCACTCACGAACTGTCCGGGGCGCAACACACCGTTCGGGTTGCCGAGCACCGCCCTCACGAGAAACGTCCCGGTCTCGGTGTTGAACGCCGGATTGGCGAAACTGATCGTGCCTTGCTGCGGAAACTCGGTGCCGTCAGCGAGCACGACTGTCACGACGAACTCGCTGTTCGGCGGAAAGCGCAATTTCCCGGCGCGAATCTGCTCCTGATAGCGCAGCAGTTCGTTCTCGGAGATGCTGAAGTTCACCCACATCGGATCGAGCTGGTAGACGTAGGTCAAGAGCCCCGTCGCGGTGGCCGTGACGTAGCTGCCATCCTGCTGCCGCGCGTAGCTCGCGAGGCCGTTCAGCGGCGATTTGATCGTCGTATAGCTCAGGTTGAGCTCCGCGCTTTGGACTTGGCCCTGCGCGGAGATCACTGCTGCGGCGGCCTCCTGCTCGTTGCCGATCGCGTCGTCGAGATCCTTCTGGCTCAACGCGTTCTGCGCGGCAAGCGGCCTCACGCGCGCGAGGTTCTGCTTCGTCACCGTGAGCCGCGCCTGTTGCTGCGCCAACTCGCCCTTCGCCGTCTGCAGCGCGGCTTCGAACGGCTTCGGGTCCATCAGGAACATCGTCTGACCGGTCTTCACCGTCTGGCCTTCAGTGAAGGTCCGCTTGTCGAGAAAGCCGTCCACGCGCGCGCGAATCTCGACTTCGCGGGAGCTTTGGGTCTGCGCGGTGAATTCGAAATCGACCGGCGTGTCGCGTGCGACGACCGTCATGACCGTCACCTCGGGCGCGCCGAGCGCCGGCGGCCCGGACGGTTTCTTGCAGCCGCCGAGCAACGATAGTGCAGCTGCCACGGCCAACCAAGCAGCCATCAAAGGCAACGCGCCTCGCGCCATCCCTAGTGCGCCGCGCCGCCACGTAAAGGCGAGCAGCGGCCGTCGTTGGACGCGATCAAGAGCGAGTGCGGTTTTCATCGGACGCTCCTCGAAACTACATCGCCGTGCAATCTCCGAACAACACCAGCGCGTCATGGCGATTCGTCAGGGTCACGGTGATGTCCCCGTCGCTCGTATCGAGCACGACCGTCCACGCATAGTCGAGCTCGGTGCCTTCCATGAGAATCTGGCCCTGCGTTTTGTTCAGGGTGACGATCGGCGTCGCCCGGTTAGGCCCCGAGATGAGTTTCTTGGTGAAGTCGATGGACACGAAACGCGGCGCGCCCAGCTCCGCCGGCAGCGCGCGCTCGCAGGCCAAGCCGGGATCGCACGCATGGCCCTCCATCGTCGCGCACAGCAGCGGCTTGCTGCCGTCGAAATCGCCGGCCCGCGCGCTTGCGCAATTGACCAGGAAGATCGCCGCCGATATCGCCGCCAATCCCGCAGACTCAAACCTGTTCACGATTGCGCACCTCCAATCGGCCGCGACGCTACTGGCTCGTGTAGCCTCGGCCGTTCATGCAAGCCGTCACGGCCCGCGTGAATGTCGAGAGCTGCATCTGGGTGTTCTGCTGCATGGACATCTGCTGTTGACTCGCCGCTTCTTCGCGCCGCCGGTTGCGCATGCCGGTGCCCACCGTTCCGGTCAGCGCGCCGATGGCAGCGCCCTTGCCCGCATCGCCCGCAATCGCGCCCACCGCGGCGCCGAAAGCGGCGCCCCCTGCTGCACCCCTCACCATCCCGCCTTGAGGCTGCTGGGGAGCTTGCTGGTACGCCGACTGCTGCGCGAGCACGACCGGGTCGACGCCGGTCGTCTGCTTCGCCCAGACCTGGCACTCCGCGGTGTCCGTCTGTTGCTTCTGCGCGCTCTGCCCTTTCGCCGGGTAGTAGATCGGCTGCTGCGCGAATACCGAGCCGGCGAACATGAGCGCTAGCGCGCCCGCCACGATGCACTGCCTCATTTCCTTTCCTCTGGCGACGGGAAGGTAAGCGTCACTCGTTCAAGCGCGCGAGAGTCGCCGCGACCGAGCGCAGACCGATGCTCACAAGTTTGGTAGCCGGGATTGCCGAAGACAATGGGACTTTGGTCCGATACCAGCCGGAACGCGCGAGGCATGCGGCGAGTTCGATGTGCAGGCTCAGGGCGTAGGCGTCATGCCCAGCGCCGTCTGCACGGTCTTGATCAGAATCGAATCGTTGAAAGGCTTGCGCAGATAGGCCACGGCGCCTGACGCGAGCGCCTGGGCCCGCACAGCCATATCGTCGTAGGCGGTGATCAGAATGACGGGCATGCCGCTGCCGTTCAGGCGGCGCTGAACCTCGAGCCCGTTCAAGCCGGGCATCTGAATGTCGAGAATCACGCAGCCAGGACGATACGAGGGCATCGACGCGAGCATGTCCAGAAAGTCGTCGCCGCTCGAAAACGTGTCCGCCCCGATCCCAACCGAAAGCAGCAGGCGCTTGATAGCCCGGCTCACGGAATCATCGTCGTCGACAATCGCAACGAGCGGTTTGAGATTGCCCATTATGAGAAGTCCGAATCTGATGGTTGCCCGTATCACCGCAATCCCGCAGATTCAGGCTACTCAGCTAAGCGCGAAACCGATATAGGACTTTGGTCCACGTGCGCGCGGGACCGGCCTGCGCTGAGGCAGGCTGCGCCGCACGTTGCACACGTGCGGCGTGAGCCGGCGCAGCTCGATTAATTGGCGGGCGGTTGGGCCGGCACCTTCGCCCAGCCGCCGGGGCAAGATTTGACGTAGGGGTAGTAGCCCTCGGGTCTCGCGCAGTGATACCAGTAGCCCATTTGCGGCGCACCGGCGCCGCCGCCCTCGTCGTAGCCGCCGCCTTGCCCTTGTTCTATATATTGAGTCGGCATCGCGGTGACGTCGGCTGCCGGGGCGTAAGGGTAATACGGATACGAATACGGATAGCCGTAATAGGGGTAACCGTAATACGGGTAGGGATAGCCGTAGGCGAAACCCGGGCCGAAATAGAAACCGACGGACGCGCCGCAGCAATAACCGCCACGGTAGTAATAGCCATGGTAGTAACCGCCGTGCCAGCCGCCGCCCCATCCGCCGCCGTGCCAGCCACCACCTCCATGCCAGCCGCCGCCTCCTCCCCAACCGCCTCCGTGCCAGCTGCCGCCACCGCCCCAGCCGCCGCCGTGACCCGCGATCGCTGCCGCGCTCGCAGCCGTCATCGCCGCCACTACCAAAAGCTTGCCCACGCCACGCCCATTCATGATGCCCACCTCGATCGGCTCGCACCCGTTTGGATTTGACTGCCGAATCGATCGAACGTCGCCGAGGGAAAGGCTGGCTGGAATCCAAACCGGCTATTAACCAGTTTAGGAATTCCAGAGCGGTTTGTCGTCCTTGGTTTGTCGTGCCTGCTGTGCCTACTGGCCCCCAAATGACTTTTTGACCGTCAACCTGTTCGTCACAGAGGCAACACCCGGGACCCCCTTCGCGATTTCGGTCACCTTGTCGATCTGCGACGCATCGGTCACGGTCCCGTCGAGAGTCACCGCGCCTCCCCTCGCGATGACGCTGATGTCGCCTGCATTGATTTCCTTGTGCTTGACGATCGCCCCATAGACTTGACGGCGCAGCGCCCGATTGGCCTTGCGGGCGTCTTTCGCCGACATGCCGCCCGAGGCCGCGACGGCAGCTTGGTTCGACGCGGCGTTCGCCCCCGTTTCGCTTCCTTGAGCCCAGGCGTGCGCGGACGCCAGCGCGATCAGTCCGGCGCCGGCCAGCCTGAGTGCCTTGATTGTTTTCATCGATTTCTCCGTGATTGATAGCGGCTCGGATCAGAACGCGTGGCGGATGCCGAGCATCGCCGCCGTGGTCGAATGGCCTTCGGGAACCGGCACGCCGTAGATGATCGTCTGGCTCATGTCGCCCCGGTTGTTCACGTACCCGACCTGTGCGTAGGCGAGCGTGCTCTTCGAGAGGTTGTATTCCGCGCCCACCGCGAACAGATTCGATTGATTGGCTGACACGTTGCGGTCCTTCAGGTAATAAAAGCCCGATGTGACCTTGAAGAACGGAGTGAACTTGTAGCCGAGCCCGCCCGAGATCAACTCGAAGCTGTCCTGGCCGCTTTTCGCGGGGTTTTTGCCGACGCTGTACGACGTCGACACCATGAAATCGTGGAACGTGTACATCGCACCGATGTAGAACAAGCGGTTGTTGTTCAAGCCGGTCGACGGCGCCGTGACGATCGCGCCGCTGGCCGTCGTCGTGAACGGGTTGGTGTCGTGGCCGTTGTAGTAGACCGCCGCGAGATTCAGGCCGTAGTTCGAGTATTGCAGCACGGCCGATTCGCGCGTGCCGCCTTGGAACTGTCCGGCGACGCCGCCGGGCGCGTACTCGAGCGCCATCGATGCGCCGTAGAACTTCGGCGACCGGTAGACGATCGCGTTGTCGTCATACAGCGCGCCGATCGAACCGTTCGTGCTGGTGCCCTGCCAGCCGGCGGCCTGATTCAAGCCGAGCCACGCGGTCAGGATGCTGCCGAAGTATTGGGCGTTGCGAACGTCGGTGTCCGCCATCGCATAGATCATCGGCACGATCTGCCGGCCCAGGTCGAGCGAGCCGATCGGGCCGGATACGCCCACGGTCGTCTGCTGATTGAAGACGGCGGTGACACCCGGCGTGTCCGACAGCCCGCTCTTGCCGTTGTTGCTGGTGAACGAACCCTGCAGCTTGAAATTGACCTTGTAGCCGCCGCCGATGTCCTCGGTTCCCTTCAAGCCCCAGATGCTCGAATAGATCCCGCCGTCCTTGAGCTGGTAGACATGCCCGAGATTCACTTTCGATTGGAAGTTCGGCGCGTTCGCGCTCTGGTACAGCAGCCCCGAATCGAGGACGCCATACAGCGTCACCGATGACTGCGCGTGCGCCGCCACGCTGGCAAATGCGACGAGTGCCGTCGCGGCGCTCAACTTCAGTTTCATATGTCTCCTCCGTATGGGGCTTTTTTGTATGCCGGGTGACCCCGGCGGGCAATTCACTGATGCGGAATCAGCGCGGTTCGTTAGGTGTATCGAGACTCACGAACCATTGACCTTCCGCGACGCTGACAGGGAAGGTCGTGAGACGCAAGCCCTCCACCGCCGGCATGCAGCCGGTGATCACATCGAAGCGCAAGCCATGCGCGGGGCATTGCAGCATGCTGCCGTCGAGCCTGCCGTTCGCGAGCGATGCGCCGTTGTGAGGACAGGCGTTCTCGATGGCGCAAACCGCGCCGCCAACGTTGAACAGCACGATGCCGCGCCCCTCGACGAACGCGAGCTTGCGTTGCCCAGGCGCGAGTTCTTCGACCGACGCGACCGGTATCCGTCGCGACATAGTCTGATGCGCGTTCGTGTCAAAGCAGTTCATGGATCAGCGTCTCCGCCATCGGCCACTCGCCAAAGCCCGCAGCCGGGTTGAGGTGGCCGACCTCGCCCAAGTCGACGAGACGGCTGCCCCAATCGTTCGCCATCGCGGCAACGCGATCGAACTGCGCAAGCGGATCGTTGCGGCTCGCCGCAACGATGCTCGGGAACGGCAGCGTTCGGCGCGGACAAGGGAGCCATCCGTTCTTCTCCAGCACGTCTTCAGCCGGGTAGCCCGCCGGCATCGGCCGCTCCAAATCGGCCGGCGTGGCAAGCAGCGCACCGTGAATCTCGCGGTCATGCCGCTGTGCCCAATGCACCGTGATCATGACGCCGGCGCTATGCGCGACCAGAATCACCGGGCCATCGATTGCCGCCAGCGCCGCATCCAATGCCGCGACGCGCGCCGCGCAGCTGAGTTTGTCGTGTTCGAGCGGCGCGACCGATACCGCGTTGGGCAGCTTCGCCTGCAACAGCGTTTGCCAGTGTTCGGGCACGTGATCGCGCAAACCCGGCACGATGAGGATCGCGGGAGACGTTGTCAGTTTCATGACGCAGTGATCGCCCTAAGTTAAAACGGCTTGCTGCCGATGATGCCGGCGCGCTCCATCTTGCGATGGCAAGGCGGATAGTCCATCACCGCGTAGTGCTGCGTGGCGCTGTTGTCCCAGATCGCGACGCTGTTCTTGCGCCAGCGCCAGCGCACCTGGTACTCGGGAATGTAGGCCTGGCTGACGAGATACTTCAGCAGGTCGGCGGCTCCAGGGCTGGCGTCTTGTCCATAGCGCACGCGATCGGGCGTGTGGAAGTTCGTGAAGTGGGTGGTGAAGGCGTTCACGTACAGGATTTTTTCCCCGGTCTCCGCGTGGGTGCGGACAACCGGATGCTCCGCATCCGGAAACTGCGCCTTCAACGCGAGTCGCTTTTCGATCGGCATCGCGGCGCCAAAGCTGGCCTCGATGCTGTGGCGCGCGCGCAGGTCCGCAATCTGCGCCTTGACGTGCTCGGGCAGCTTCTCGTAGGCCAGGACCATATTCGCCCACATCGTGTCGCCGCCCACCGGCGGGCATTCCACGCAGCGCAGCACGGCGCCGAATTGCGGCGCTTCGCGCCACGTCGTGTCGGAGTGCCAAGCGTTTTCGTAGCGATCGTTCGGCTGCTCCGGTGTTTTATAGATGCGCACGAGGCCTGGATACTCGGGGTCGCTGCCTGCGACCGGATGGTCCTCGAGATCGCCGAAGCGGCGCGCGAAGGCGACGTGCTCGGCGCGCGTGAAGTCCTGGTCGCGCAGGAACAGCACGCGGTGCGCGAAGAGCGCGGCGCGGATCTCGGCGAAGAGGCCCTCGTCATGCACCGCGTCGGCGAGATCGACGCCGACGACCTCGGCCCCAAGCGCGCACGTCAGTGGTTCGATACGCATGTCTCCTCCTTGGATGCTCAGATGCTCAGATGACGAAGACCGAGGAACCGATCGTCTTGCGCGATTCGAGGTCCCGGTGCGCTTGGGCGGCATCTTCGAGCGCATAGCGCTGGTTGATTTCGATCTTGATGCGTCCGGCGGCGACATGGCCGAAGACCTCCGCCGCCAGCTCATTCTTCTCGGCCGGGTCGGCGATGTAGTCGGCCAGCGCCGGACGTGTCAGGTAGAGCGAGCCCTTCATCGCCAGCAGTTGCGGATTGAACGGCGGGATCGGGCCTGATGCAGTGCCGACGCACACCATCAAACCGCGGCGCTTGAGCGAATCGAGCGACGCCTCGAAGGTATCCTTGCCGACGCTGTCGAACACCACGTTTACGCCGACGCCGTCAGTCAGTTCGCGCACGCGCTTGGCGACGTCTTCGCGGCTGTAGTCGATGATGTGATCGCACCCATGTGCGCGGGCCGCCGCGCCCTTCGCCTCGCTCGATACGGTGCCGATCACGGTGAGGCCCAGCAGCTTTGCCCATTGCGACACGATGAGGCCGACGCCGCCGGCCGCGGCGTGCAGCAGAATGGTGTCGCCCGCTTTGAAGCCGTGGATGCGGCGCAGCAGATACGCCGAGGTCAAGCCGCGCATCGTCATGCCTGCCGCGGTCTCGCTCGAGATTCCCGCAGGCAGCTTGATGAGCGGCGCGGCCGGGATCAGCCGCTCCGTGCTATAGGCGCCGAGCGTGTTCACAAAGCCGGTGTAGGTCACGCGATCGCCCACCGCGACGTTCGTCACCTCCGGGCCGATGGCCTCGACGACGCCCGCCGCCTCGACGCCCATGCCGGCGGGCATCGTCACCGGATAGAGACCGGTGCGGAAGTACGTGTCGGCGAAGTTCAGCCCGACGGCTTCATGGCGCAGACGGACCTGGCCTGGGCCAGGCTCGCCTACCGCGACGTCTTCGTATCGCAAGACTTCGGGGCCGCCAGGTTGATGGAAACGGACTGCTTTTGCCATGCTCGATCTCCTGCAATTCAATCAATCTGAAATCAACGTTGTGCGCTATCGCGCTGCGCTTCGATTCGGCACAGGTCGCGTGAATAGTTCCGTCTGCCGATCACGAATGCGACCATCGCGGCAAGCGGCGCGAACGGGACAAGCTGCAAGGCGCCCAAGAGGCCGATCCGGTCCGCGATGATCCCCGCGAGCACTGCGGCGGGGGCGAGCCCCAGGAAGTTGTTCGCAAGCGTCAGGGTGGCGAAGGCTGAGGCATGGATGGACGACGGCGTGAGGTTGGCCACCATCGCTCCGGCCGGTCCGCACGCACCCGCACTGACGAACATGCCGGCGCCGATCAACAGGAGTTGCCACGGCCCTGGCGCGAACCGGAACGCGGTGGCCAGCAACGTGAACGACAACAGGCAATAGACGATGGCCGTCAGCCACTTCCTCTCGGGCGCCCCCCGGCTGACGCGGTCGGTCAAGACTCCGCATGCCACCATGCCAAGGCCCGTCACCAGGACGAATCCCGCGGCCCCCACTGCCGCCTTGCCGGGCGCCATGCCGTAGTAACGGTTCAGGAAACTGGGCATCCACGCCCACAGCGCCGCCGGAACGAGCAGATGCAGGCCGCTGCCGACGTAGGCGCACACGACAGACTTCGACGAAAACAGCCCCCTCAACAGCGTGCGCAAACTGGTCCGCATGCCTGCCGATCCGGGCTGAACGAGCGCGCGAGCGGGCTGCAGCGGCGTGAGCCGTTTTTCCGTCACGACGAGGCGGTACAGCACGACGAGCACGATGCCGACGATGGCCATGGCGCCAAACGACCAGCGCCACCCGAGGTGCACCGCGACGACGCCGCCGAGCGCCATCCCGAGCACCGAGCCGAACGCCCCGCCGGCCATGAAGGCGGCTGTCAGCGTGGCGCGCAGGCGAGCCGGGAAGATGCTCAGGACCAGCGCTACGCCCACGCTGCCATACGCGGCTTCGCCGATGCCGACGAACGCGCGCGCCGCCAGCATTTCGCCGAAATTCGTCGACAGCGCGCATCCGAGCGTGGCGAGACTCCACATCGCGGCCATCAGCGCAATGCTCTTCACGCGTCCCCAACGGTCGGCCAGCACCGACAGCGGAAAGGTCAGGATTCCTACCATCAGCGCGACCACGCTGCTGAGCGAGCCCAATTGCGTGTCGGACAGGTGCCATGCCGTTTTCAGCAACGGAAAGACGGCATTGAGGACCTGCCGCGACATGTAGTCGGACAGCAGCAGACCCGCGGTCAACGCGAACACCGCCCACGCATAGGGGCGCACGTCGTTTGGCGTTGCCGCAAGGCTTCCAGATACAGGCTCAGCGTGCGTCAGCATGATCGTCTCCTGCGCGTCCCGTGCCGCTGGTTTCAAGCCGCGTGCAGCGGCAGGTTGAGCTGGCCGGGCTTGCGGTTCGGGGCCATCCCATTGGCGGCGAGCGTCTCGTCGATGGTGTCGTATTGCACGCCGATCCGATAGATCCGGCGGGCTTCCTTGCCCGACGCAACCTCGCGGCCGAGCTCGTGCGCCACGCGCACGCACTGCTCGATCTGCTGCACCGAGGTCATGCGCTTGCCGTGCTGGTCGATGATCGTGTCCTCGATGCCGCAGCGCGGATGCATCCCCATCGCGAGCGCCATCATGTTGAACGGCAGCACGTTCTTCAAGAGCGATTCGGCGGTCAACGTGCAACCATTCGGGGCGCGCTCGATGAAGTTGAAGAAGTTGAACGGATTCGGGCCGTCGAAGCCGCCGCCGATGCCGATCCAGGTCAGGTTCAACGGGCCCCGGTAGACGCCTTTGCGAACGAGCCGCTCGAGCGTTTCCAGCGCATGCATGCCGGTGAGCTGAAAATGCGGCTGGATGCCGGACGCCTGCAGGCGCCTAAGATGTTCTTCGACCCACGCCGGACCGGCAGGCACCGTCATCTCGCTATAGGCGGCATGCAACACCGGGTTGGCGAGCGACGTGCCCTCCAGGTATTCCGGGTACAGCAGCTCCATGATGTTCATCTGCGTGGTGTTGATCGCCACGGTCACCTGTTCGGGCTTCGGCTCCAAATCGGCCAGCATGTGGCGCGTATCGTCCGACAGCCACTTGGCCGCTTGCCCATCGTCTTCCGGTGCGAACGAAATCGAGCCGCCCACCTGGATGATCATGTCCGGCACCGCGGCGCGAACGCCCGCGATCAGCTCGTTGAACTTCGACAGGCGTTTGGACCCCTTGCCGTCCAGCTCCCGCACATGCAAGTGCAGCACGGTGGCCCCGGCGTTGTAGCAATCCACCGCCTTCTGGATCTGCTGATCCATCGTCACCGGAATGTCTTCCGGAAAGTCTGCCGGCATCCATTCCGGACCATAGGGCGCGACGGTGATCACGACCTTGTCCTGGTTCTCCGGATGCAGCGAATCGTCTAGAAATTGCATCATGTCCTCCTGGCCTGATTGGGGGCTTTCGACCCATGCGTTCGATTGCGCGGTTTGACCGTCGAAACGTGCCGCGCCATGGGTTGAAATATAGGGAACTCAGGCAGTATGCTTTTGCTTTTACGTGACACTCTTTTCGCATCTCGTGACACATCGCGTAAACCCCCAGGCGCTTCCAATCAGTCGTTGCCAATCTGTCGTTGCCAATGACATGCAGCGCACAAGGTGAAGCCATACGCCGGACTCAGGACGAACGATGGAAACGACAGTGCGCTCAGGCAGCTTGACCGGCTACGTCGAGGTAACGAGGCAGCTTGGCCTGAATCCCGGCAACTTTCTTCGGGAAGTGGGGCTTGATGGGTCGGCGCTCGCCGACCCCCAAACTCGCATTTCCGCCGCAGCGGCCTGCCGGCTGCTCGAGCTCACGGCCGCCAGCGCCTCATGTCAGACCTTGGGATTGCAAATCGCCGAAACGCGCCAGAAGTTCGGGTTCGGCGTCATCGCGATACTGCTCGCGCACAAGCGCACCCTGCGCGAAGTCCTGCTCGCAACGGTTCAATACCGGCACCTGCTCAACGAAGCGCTCGGCATCTATGTCGAAACAGCGGGGGATACCGTGACCATTCGCGAGGAAATCGTCACGGAATCTGACGTCCCGAAGCGCCAGGCAACCGAACTCGCCGTGGGTGTCATGGCGCGCCACTGCAGCACCGTGCTCGGCGCGCACTGGAAACCGCGCAGTGTCCACTTCATCCACTCGGGGCCCGTCGAGCTGCATGTGCATCGGCGCTTCTTCGGCTGCCCGCCGGTGTTCAACAGCGACTTCAACGGGATCGTCTGCGACGCCGCCGATCTCGATCGTCCGAATCCCTTGGCGGATCCGGAATTGGTTCGGTATGCAGAGAGTCTCGCCGCGCCACTCAATGTCTCGGGACCGGACGCGATCGTCATGGACGTGCGCCGCGCCATCTATCTATTGCTCCCGCTGGAACAAGCCAGTATCGAGACCATCGCGGAGCATTTGCGGCTGGGCGTGCGCACCTTACAGCGCAATCTCGATGCGGCGGGAACCAGCTTCTCGACGCTGGTCGACGAGGTGCGCCACGAACTCGCGCTGCGCTACATGGCCAACCCGCGCTATTCGATCGGGCGCGTTGGCGCACTGCTCGGCTACACCCGCCAGTCGTCGTTCACGCACTGGTTCACCCAGCGCTTTGGCATGACGCCCCGCCTGTGGCGCGCCGCTGCGGGGAAGGTACCAGCCTGAATCGCTACGAGCAGGCGCAACGTGCCGTCGCGCCTTCGCGCGGCACGCCTAGCGTCAATGCAGCAGCCGTACTGACTCGGCAGCACCGATGCCGGCCCTGCCGGCAAGGTGGATCAGATCGGCAAGCGTTTGCGCGCCCATTTTCTCCATCACGCGGGCGCGATGAATCTTGATGGTCTTTTCGGCGATGCCGAGCTCGCCCGCGATCTGCTTATTCAGCCGGCCGACGACGACGCGCGCCATGACTTCGTGCTCGCGCGGCGTCAGGCGATCAAGCCGCAATCGAATCTCCGCGAGTTCCCGCCGTCGCTCGAATGTCTCGCAAGCGCGTTCGAGCGCGCGCTCGACCACTTCGAGCAGAACGGTGTCGCATACCGGTTTGGTGAGGAAATCGGCTGCGCCCGCCTTCATGGCATCGACGGTCGTGCCGATATCGCCGTGCCCCGTGACGAAGATGATCGGCAGGCTCATGTTCAATTCGCGCTGCACCTCGAGCCCGCTCAAATCCGGCAACTGCAGGTCCAGCACGACGCACGCGGGGCCGCTCGACAGGTCGGCGCCCTTCAAGAACGACTGCGCGGATTCGAAGATTTCGGCCTGATATCCGGCCGAACGCAAGAGCCGTGCGAACGCGCGGCAAACGCCGACGTCATCGTCGACGACAAACACTCGGGAAGCAGATTCATTCATAGTCGCCCTCACGTCCGGTTCGGTCCCTCCATGCCTTCGACCGGCAACGACACATAAAACGAGGCGCCTCGTTTGTCGTTGTTCTCCGCCCAAAGGCGCCCCCCGTGCGCCGCGACGATGGTGCGGCTAATCGATAGGCCGAGCCCTAGGCCATGCGGCTTCGATGTGAAAAACGGCTTGAATATCTTGTCCATCTGGTCCACGGTCAGGCCCTGCCCACGGTCCCGAACGGCGATCAACACCCTCTCCCCCGGCTTCAACGCAACCTGAACGACGACCACGCGATCGGCGGGACGACACTCGTGCATGGCATCGAACGCATTGAGCAAGAGATTGAGCACGACTTGCTGCAACTGCACTTTGTCGCCGCGCACCGGCGGCAACACAGCTGGGATCTCAAGCCGCGTTCGAATCCCGCGCATGACCGCATCGCTATGCACGAGCAACACCACATCGCGAACCACGCTGCCGATATCGAGCGGCTGCAGTTCCACATCGCCCTTCCTGACGAGCGCGCGCATCTTGCGAATGATTTCGCTGGCCCGGCAATTGTCCGCAACGATGTCTCGCAGGGTGTCCCGCACCTCGGAGACGTTGATCGGGTCCGCTTCCATGAAGCGCTGCGCCGCTTGCGAGTTGCTCAGAATCGCCGTGAGCGGCTGGTTCAGTTCGTGCGCGAGCGAGCCGGCCAGCTCGCCTAGCGCGGAAATGCGCGTCAGATGCGCCAGCTCCTGGCGATTGCGGTGGAGCTCGTATCGCTCGCTTCGGTCGACGATCACGGCAAGCCGCGTCGGCGCGCCGTCGACGTCGCATTGGCTCGTCGTCACCTCGGCGGGAAACTCCGTGCCGTCGCGGCGCTTTGCGGTGAAGGCATCCAGCGCGGGTACCGCCTTCGCCTCGTGTCCCAAGAGAGGGTTGTCGGCAACGGCAAGCGAGTCGGTCAGCCCCAATTCCGGAATCAAAAGGCCGGGTTGCGCTCCGATCAACTGATCGCAACCGTAGCCAAACAATTCCGCGGCTTTAGCATTTGCGAATCCGATGGTTCCGGAACGGCTGATGCCGATGATCGCAACCGGCACGCATTCAAGAGCATCGCGCATGGGGGCCGTTGCGCGCCGGACTGTATAGCGAGGCTTGATACGCTTGATGATCGACGGCAGCCGTTCAGCCATATCCGCCACGACGCGGACAGCTTGTCCGATCGCAGCCATAACAGCCTCGTAGCCCGGCATGGCAATAGGCATGGCAAATCTCTCCCTGCCATCGCGCGAGGCATAAAACTGGCCAAAGTATTCCAAATCGCGCCGAAGTGGCAGTCGCACTCGGGAAGAGCTAAGCGGGTGGGCATCGCAGCGCCTGCGTGCTCACCAACCTCTCAAACATGGCTTTATTCGTGTTCGCAAACCGCGGCAAATTTGGCTAGCCGCTATGTTGAGAAGGAACAGCGCTCATCGTGCTTCGACTCCGCAGCCATTTATACGACGGTGCGGTAGTTGCTACTTGATGTTAGTCACTTTTCTACCGCCTGCACGACATTATTTGCGCCATCGTCGTTTTTTCTAATTAGACGATTCAGATCATCAGTAAGACTATATTTTTGCTTAATTCTTAGCGACGATCGCCGAATGCGCGTCCCCTATCGCACGCAAGTGACGTAGGCGAGATGCGAGTCGTGATAGGGACCGCCTCGGCCGTCGGTCAATTGCACGACATGGTGAATCCGGTTCCCGGCGGAAGTCGAAGTCCAGTAACCGAGTTGTCCTCCCCAGCCGTACACCCCACCGGGATAGCGCGTGTTGTCCTTGGACGCGACGAGCGCGTTGCCGCCGTTGGGATGATCGGCGCCATTGGCGTAGCCGACCAGCGCTTTCAGTTCGTCGCTCGACGGCAAGCGCATGTGGTGATCGAGGCAATAGTGAACGCCCTCGCCGTAGGTATAGCCGCCTACCGCGGTACCGCTGAATGAATCGCGCTTGACCCGGCGGCCCACGCTGCCTTTGCCACCCAGCGCCTGTTGCGCCGGCGGGCTGAAGCAACGAGGCGCGCTCAGCACGAGGTCCGCGCTGCCTGGAACCGGGTAGGTGCCGGCCGGCAGGCAAATGCCGCCGGCCGGAGGTTCAGGGTCCTGCGCATGCGCCCGGCTCGGCGCAACGACCAGCATCAGCGAGACAAGTCCCGCCATCAGCGCCTCTGCTGCACGCGCTTGGCGAACACTCGTCGTCTTGTGTGCGTCGGCCAGCCCGACGAAACTGATTTTGCCCATAGCCTGCGCTCCGGTATCCAGGGCTGCACTGACGGCAACCGCAATCCCGCAGATTCAGGCTAATGGGTATGCGTGGAAATCGAAATAGGACTTTGGTCCATCTATTTGACGACGTCGATGCGCAACGCCTCGCCGCCGGCGACAATCGCGAGCAAACGGTCGACGTTCGGATGCGCGCCCGGACGGTTGCGCGCATCGGCCGTGTGCTCGGCGAACACCGCGAGGCCATGTTCGGCGGCCTTGGCGTCGAGCGTGCCGAATGCCTCGCGCAAATAGTGATACACCGCGACCGAGCCCTGCTTGCCCGGCTTGTTCTCGATGCTCGCCACCACGGCGCCGCTGCCGTCGACCAGATCGATGCGTTCGATGCCGTCAATACCCGGCAGTTGAGCGAGGTTGTCCTTGAATACGTTGCTCGGTTGAATCATTGAAAACACTCCAGTCTTGAGGGAAGTTGCTTGGCGAGCGGCATCTTATCCGATTGGAGGTGGCGCATCGGTTTAGCACGGCCGCCCGATGCCATTGATTCATTCGACAGCCTTGCGGTCGGCAGCGATCTTATCGGCGAACCATGCTTTCAGCGATTGCACGCCTGGCGGCAACTCATCGGTATCGAGGTGGACGAGGTAGTAGCCCGTCGGCAAAGGAAGCGCCTTGCCGAACGGCTCGACGAGCGAGCCGTCCGCGAGTTCGGCTTCGACCAGAATGGCGCTCGTCAACACCGCCCCTTGCGCGCTCACGGCCGCTTCGATCGCCATCAGCGACTGGTCGAATTGAATGCCGGCAATCGCTTCGATCCGCGCCTCGGCGAGACTGCTGAAGCGCGCGAGCCAGGCCGGCCAGTGAGGATGCAACGTGTTGTGGAGCAGCGTCGCCGATTGAAGGTCTTCGGGCCGCTTCAATTTCCATTTCTTCGCGTAAGCCGGGCTGCAATACACGCGCGCCTCGTCGGCGCAAAGCCGTTGCACCGCAAGCTGTGCGTCGACGCCATTGAAATACCGCACGGCGAGATCGACCGCATCGAGTTCGAAATCGACGAGCGTGGTCGACGTGGAGAGGCTCAGCGCGATCCCCGGGTGCGTCTGCAGCAAGTCCGCCATACGCGGAGCAAACCACTTGGCGGCGAAGCTCGGCGGCATCGAAAGCCGCAAGCCCTTGTTCTGGCGTTCCCGCAAGCGGCGGCTTGCGTGAATGATCTCGGCGAGCGCAGGCTGAATTCGCGCGAAATACGCGCGGCCTTCGGGAGTCGGGGCCACCTGCCTGACCTGCCGCACGAACAGCGCGACACCGAGCCACTCTTCGAGCTTCTGGATCTGTTGGCCGACCGCGCCGGGGGTCACGCTCAGCTCATCAGCAGCTAGAGTAAAACTACCGAGCCGCATGGCGGCCTCCAACGAAACCAGGGCTTTCAAGGGCGGAATCGGTCGCATGACGTAGGTTTTCTATAGCATCGAGGGACATTAAATCATTTGTACCGCATCGGCGCCGTCGCGACAATGAAGCCACGAAACTTTCTTCAGAGTCATCGCCGTGAATCCCGCCTACCTCGCCTTCGCCGCGCTCGGCCTCATCTGGGGCACCAACTTCATGTTCATGAAGTGGGCGAGCGTCGATATCTCCGCCAGCCAGATCGTCTTTCTCCGCGTGCTGTTCGGCTTCGTGCCGCTATTGGCGTTCGCGCTGTTCACCCGGGCGCTCAAGTGGCGCCATCTGAAGCATGCGCATCATTTCTTCGTGATGTCGCTGCTCGCGACCGCCGTCTACTACTACGCGTTTGCAAAGGGCACGGCGCTGCTGCTGTCCAGCGTAGCCGGCATGTTGAGTGGCGCGATTCCGTTGTTTTCGTTCGTTTGCGCGTGGGCGCTGTTGCGGCAGGAACGACCGACCACGCGGATGATTGCCGGCATCCTCGTCGGGTTCGTCGGCGTGATGATGATCGCGCAGCCGTGGAATGCGCACGGCGCGGGAATCAATCTGCTCGGGGTGTTGTATATGATCGCCGGCTCGCTGAGCCTCGGATGCTCGTTCGTCTATGCGCGTCGCTTCCTGTCCGGACTCGATCTCTCGCCGCTCGCCTTGTCGACCTGGCAAATCGGATTTGGGCTTGTCGTGCTGACTTGCGTCACCGATTTCCACGGCATGACGCGCGTGACCGGCGATACGCGCGCCTTTGTCGGCCTCGTGCTGGGGCTGGGTTTGTCGGGTACGGGCTTGGCCTACATCCTCTATTACTTCATCGTCGGGCGGCTCGGCGCGCTCGCGGCTTCGAGCGTGACGTATATCCCGCCGGTGGTCGCCTTGCTTATGGGCTTGACGATCGGTCATGAACCGATGCGGCCGCTCGATCTGGTGGCGATGGCGACGATACTCGGCGGGGTTTATCTGCTGCAAAGCCGCGGGCGAGCCGGGGCCGCGCCAGCGCCGGTGGCCTCCTCTCAAACGACTTAGCCGCGTGTCCCACGATGACTCTCCAGCGCTCACCGATCAGTTGTTTGGCTTTTCCCGCTTGGCATCCCCCAACACCGCACGCGACGTGTCGCCGAGCAAGTATCGAGCACCACTCCCGCGCCGCTGGGCAATATCGCCAGGATTGTAGAGAGAGCACGACTTCAACGATAAACAACCACATCCCACGCACGAAGCAAGCTGATCGCGCAACGCGATAAGACCGTCAATACGCTCTTGAAGCAGCGGCTGCCACGCGCGCGAGAGACGTTGCCAATCCTGCTTCGTAGGCGTGCGCTGCCCAGGCAATGTTTCAAGCGCAGAGCGAATTTCCGCCAGATTCAGCCCGACAGCCTGCGCGGCACGAATGAACCCGACCCGGCGGAGAGCGTCTCTTCGGTACTGACGTTGACCGCCCTCAGTCCGGGTGCTGCTGATCAACCCCTCTTCCTCATAGAAGCGAATCGCACTCGCCGCTACGCCTGAGCGCTTCGCGAGTTCTCCGATGGAAATGACGGCATCGTTCATGGTGCACCCCATAATCTTCACTTGCCTTCAAGCTTACTTGAACTTTTACAATGCGTTCCTGCTTTCGGACTCGGGAATGGAGAAATGCTAAAGAACGACGCTGCTCTCAAGTTGCACGAACTGCTGGACGCCAATGCACGCTTCAATCTGGCGGCTCGCGGAACAACGAACCATTGTCCAATGGCGCTTGTCGCGTTGGCTGAAATGGGGGCATCGCCGGCTCGGCTTCAGGAATTCTTCGACATGTGGGAGCGCGAGTACGCGTTGAGTGCCCCGCCTGTCGACACCATCATCGACCGCCGCGAGTGGCAGACCTATTTAGGCAATAGCGCTGCATTCGGTGCTTTACGTCTCTGCTTTCTGGATTGGATGGCCGACGACGACGTCATTACGGTCATCATCGCGGTACTCAAGAACGTACCTTTCGCGCCGGCAACGGGGGCTTTTCATGCACTGATTCGCCTGGCGTACGGTATCGAGGCCGCACATCGCGGCGAGATCGCCTCGGGCCTGGCGGCGTTGATTTCGTCGCATCTTCCCATTGATGTCTCATTGAGCGAGAGCCCGGCAGCGGAAAGCGTCGATACTGCGTTTGTCCGTGTCGCCACCGCGATGGGCGACGATGTCGCGCGAGGCAACTCGATCACCGCACGCTTGCGGGCTGTTGCAAGCGATGTGCGGTTTAGGCGAGCCATCCCGGCGCCGCCGGTTTCCTCGTCGTTGCTCGACGATATCGCGCGCGCTGCGATTGCCGCGTACTGGCGCACGCCGGATTTCACCGTGCTCCACACGGTGACCGCTACGCACGCGGCGCGCACCCTGTTCGCCCGGTTAGACGATTCGCTCGTCGAACAATTGCTGCCTGGCTTGTGGGTTGCGCTTTGCGCGGCTTACGCAACCGTGCGAAAGCCGTTGGACGTCGAAGCGGCTAAGCCGTACGTCGGTGCCGTGTGGAAGGAGGTATGCCAGCGAGCAATCGTTTCGAACGACGATCACGTGATCAAGATGACATACACCTGTCTTTGCGAGGATCGTCGCGAACCATCGCCGCTGTACCTCGCGTCGGCGGCACGATTGGTGGGTTTGGACTGAGTGAACTATTGACCGAGCACTGTCGTATCGCAAGTGCACGACACCACGTCGTCGAAATGCAAACAATGAAGCCGTTTGCTTTCATATTGACGCCAGACAGGCAAGGCTGCGCCGTTGGGATCGCCCACCCGCATAAACTCGAGAAGATAAGATTGCAGGAGACTTGAAAGAGCCCGTGCCTTCGCTGCATCCAATCCTTCGAGCATCGGTGCATCTGTCCATCTGTTGAAATTGCCGAACAAGAACGGCAGCTCAAAACAGTGGCCCGCGCCGACCCGCGACTGCGGCGAATTGAAGTCGAACTGGTAGACGAAGACCGCGCCGCCACTTTCGCGTAACCGCTCTGCCAGTCTGATCGACGGCAACCTGAATAGCGCGTCCGATGTGAGATCGAGCAGCGCTGTATAGGGGCTTCCCTCCAAGCGCCGGTTCACCAGCTGCTCGTAGCGGACCGCGCCGTCCGCGCCCAGCATCTGTTCAAACCTCTTCCGCGCATCGTCCGCAGTCGCATTCACCACCACGGGATTGCCCGCGAAGAAGCTGCCGGTTTCCTCGCGTGTCCACCCGATCATCAGTGGCTTCGGCGCGAACCGCGCGGCCGCCTGCGTCGGATTTTCGGGCACCTGCGCGTCGCAGACAGGCATGAATCCGATGGGCACCGACGCGAACCCGATCTTCGAGGCGAGCAGTTTCTCCTGAACGGCGAGCAGCGCGTCGAGCGGCATTTCAGGCAGTGTCCGCTCGGGCGCGTCTATCCCGCCAAGCGCGCAATATTCCTCCGCAAGCGCGTGCGCCACGTCCGGCTTCTGCGGTTCAAGGCCTGGATAGCTGAGCATGACGGCGGCCCGCGCCATCGACGAGGTGGACTCCATGGCCATCAGCAATTGCGTGTACCACGCGCCGGCGGACTGCCCTGCGATCACGATCGCGTCAGGGTCTCCTCCGAAGTGTTCGATGTTGTCTCTAACCCATGTGAGGGCGGCCTGAATATCCCGTACCGAATGGTTTCCCTCGGATACGCCGGGAAGGTAAAGGTTGCCAAGCACGCCCAGCCGGTAGTTGATCGTCACGACCACTGCATGGCCACTCTGGGCGAGTTCGGCGCCGCTATAGCAAGGCAGCGCGCCGCCCCCCGTCATGAACCCGCCGCCGTGAATCCAAAACAGAACAGGCAAACGGCCGCTCACGGACGGCGTGAAGACGTTGACGCGGAACGCGTCTTCCGACTGCGCCACGCCGCGCGACGTCGGGCCCATGACGAAATCGAGCCGGCTCGGCAGTTGAGGAAAAACAGGACCCGGCCTCGTGCAGTCGCGCAGCCCCGACCACGGCAACGGTGGAAGCGCGTCGCGAAATCGCCCGCCATCGGATGCGTATGGGATGTCGAAAAAGCTCATGACGCCTTCCGCGCGCAGCCCTACCAGCTTTCCCTGTTCGCAGCGCGTTTCCACAATTCGCGCGCCATTTCCCGATTCAATGCTCATGTCAGTTCTCTCTCCAGTTCATCGTTCTGTTTTGCTGCCGCACGGTGTCTTCGCATGGCGGCTAGAAGAGATGCAGGATGCTGATTCCCGCCATCGTCTGAACGCTGGAACTCGACGGGCTCGTTTGCGTCGAGTTGATGCGCGCGAGCGCGCCCTGTCCCGATGCCCTCTGCCAGACCAGAGTCCCGTAAATCGATGTGCGCTTGGAGAGGCGGTACGTCAGCGTGGCATCCAGTTGGTTCGCGTGCGCGTTGTCGAGCACGCCGTTGCCGCCCATATACGTATAAGTCGTGGCGAGATTCCAGAACGGCGAGAAGTCGTAACTCACGGTGGCATCAGCGGCATCGATCTGTGCGCCGCTCGCCGTATTGCGAGAGATCGTTCCCAACATCGCAAACTGAACCGCCCCGACGCGATACCGCCCACCCAAGCCGATATTTCGAATCCCCGCATTGCCGTTGTCGATCGACGGCGACTTCGCCATGGTGTACACGGCGCCCACGCCGCCCGAAGCGAACTCATAGTTGACGCTGAAACTCGACGAATTCGAGTTCCCGAATTGACCGGCCACACCGCCAAAGCCGTACATCGCTCCAAAGGTCAGCCCGCTGAAATTCGCGCTCTTGAACTTGACTGCGTTATTGAGCGCCTCGCCGTTGAGCCGGTCGAAATCGTAAGAGCCGCCTATCACGTACGGCACGCCAAACTTCGGAAACGGCCCTTGGTGAGCACCGTAAATTCCTTGATAGAAGATGCCCGCATACTGCTGCACGGTCAGGGTATCGAATGCGAAATCGCGCTGCTGACCGAAAGTCAGCGTGCCGTACTGATTGGACAGCCCCACGTATGACTCACGGGAGAACAGGCTGCCGGGCGCACCCAGAACCGCCCCCGTATTCATCGAGAACAAGGTGCCCAAATAGAAAAGCGCCTTGACCCCGTCGCCCAGATCCTCCTTGCCCTGAAACGAAATCGTGTTCGGACGCAATATGCCGGAGTCCTCATAGACGTTCGAGTGCCCGCCCACGTTGCTCGTATAACCGATCCCTGCGCCAAGCAGGCCCGATAGATTGACACTGCTTTGCGCCAATGCCCCCGACGAACATCCGAGCAGAAGAAAGCCCACCCCGCCCAACCGTCTTGCGTCCTTTCCCAATCCCACGATTCCCACGCCGATCTCCTTTCCACCGTCCAGTCGTTGATGTTCGATACCGTGCTATCGGGCGTCACCCGAGACCGGACAGATGCTCTTATGGAACGGGAGAAAACAAAACGGAAAAAAACGATGGGCGCCTTGAAGAAAACTACACCCCGTCACGGGATGGTTTGTTGGCCGGTACACTACGCCATTCGGAATTCAAAGCTCGAGCCATGACCCCGTTCCGTCAACGATTGAAACTCCGCCATATCAGCGTCGTGATCGAGGTCGCCCGGCAAGGAAGCCTGCAAAAAGCCGCGGATGTCCTGATGGTCAGCCAATCCGCCGTTTCCAAGGCGCTGGCCGAAGTGGAGTCCATCGTCGGCGCGCAACTGTTCGAGAGAACCCCGTCTGGCATGCGGCCAACCGTACTCGGCGAAACGTTGGTTCGGCACGGCCACCTGATCCTCGGCGACGTGCTACGCGCCGAAGCCGAGATCGACGCGCTACAGAGCGGAGAAGCGGGCCATCTTTCTGTGGGCGTGTTCCGGCCGCTCGGCTGGTGGGGCAGCCTGGCAGCTTGCATCGGTTCGTTCCGTGCAGAGTTCCCTCGTGTTCGCCTCGCTGTCCAAGAGGACTCCATGGAGACGCTGCTGCAGCGTCTCGATCAGGATCTCGTGGATGTCGTGATCGGCCGCCTGGCAAGCGGCTTCGGAAGCGACGCCTATACGGTGGAAACGCTTTGCGAAGACCATCCGATCTTCGTGGCGCGCGAAGGGCATCGCCTTACCGAAGGCCCGGTTGAACTCGACGACTTGCTTGGCTTTCCCTGGATATTGCCGGCGCAGCCCAACATCGTTCGCCAGCAGCTCGAGTTTGCGGTGCAGAACGCCGGCATGCGCCCGATGTCCGAAATCATTTCGGCGCAGCTATCGCACATGATGCTTCGGCTCGCCAGTCAGAGCGATACGCTGATCCTGGTGCCCCAGTGCATTCTGAGCGAGCTCCACGATACGTATCGTCTTCGACCGGTGCCTTGCCCATTGCCGCTACACCTTGGCGCGCTGGTCGCCATCACGAGAAACGACAAGCCCCGCACTGCGACCATTTCCGCTTTTCTTGCGCAGCTGGATCAGGAGCTACACCGTTAGACATTCCGGCCACGCCTGAACACGAGCGGCACTTGATCCACGTTTAGCGGATCAGGCCCCGCGTCGAACGCGATAGGAAATCGTAGAAGGGTTGAACTTCGGATTGAGCGGCAGCAAGACGGGCGATTTCCGGCTTGGCTTCCTCCAGCGTCTTTCCGCTCCGATATAGCACCTTGTAGGCTTCGCGAATCGCTTGAATCGCTTCCTTGCCGAAGCCGCGACGCTCCAGCCCGATGGTATTCACACCCTTTGGCGAAGCATGATTGCCTTGTGCGATGACATAGGGCGGGACATCTTGCGCGATGCCCGAGCAACCGCCCACCATGACATGAGCGCCAATGGAACAGAATTGGTGAACCGCGCACATGCCGCCAACGATCACATAGTCATCCAGCGTGACATGGCCGGCGAGCGTCGCGTTATTCGCCAAGATGCAATGATTGCCAACCACGCAATCGTGCGCGACGTGAGCGTTGACCATCAGGAGGTTGTCGCTGCCGACCTTCGTGACCCCGCCGCCTTGAACCGTTCCCCGGTGGATCGTGACGCTCTCGCGTATTCTGTTGCGATCGCCTATTTCGACGAAGGTAGCCTCGCCGGCGTACTTGAGATCCTGATTCTCTTCCCCGATCGTGGCAAATGGATAGACCGTGTTGTCTCGGCCGATGCGCGTGTGACCGCTCACGACGACATGCGCCTTAAGAACCGTTCCCTCGCCAATCTCGACGTTGCCTTCTATGCAGCAATACGGTCCAATGCGGACGCGGGCGCCGATCACCGCACCTTCTTCGATAATCGCACTGGGATGAATGACAGCAGTTTCTTTAATCACAGATCAAGCCCTCATCGTTACCGGTGAATGCGATGGCGATGGTCAAAGCCAACGCGTAGCGCGCCTATCTTAACGAAGCGTCGCGCCGCTGCGCATAACCTTCAAATTTCTTTCAATGACAGAGGGTCGGAAGAAGTTGACCCGCGACAATCGGGAACCCAGCGAGGCTCCCGATATAATTGGTGTGCTAACCAACGAGGATATCGAATGAAATCACTGATTGCCGTACTAGCCGCTGCCACCGTTGCATCCACCGCGTTCGCCGCCAACACCATAGAAAAGTTGCCGTCGGGCGTCGTAGTCGAGCACATCAAGGAGGGCACAGGCCCGCAACCGACAGCAAGCGACGTAGTGCGCGTCAGCTATCGTGGCACGCTGGCGAACGGCACCGAATTCGACAGTTCCGCCAAGCATGGCGGCCCGGCGACGTTCCCTCTTGGCCAAGTGATCCCGTGCTGGACGCAAGGACTGCAGAAAATAAAGGTTGGCGGCAAGGCGAAGCTGACCTGCCCGGCGGCGACCGCTTATGGCGATCGCGCTGTCGGCCCAATCCCGCCGAACAGCGACCTCACATTCGAAGTCGAACTGATCGGAATCGGGCAGTAATCGAGTCGTGAAAGTCCGGAACCAGAGTGACGGGTCACTCTGGTTCCGGACCTTTGAGCCGACCGATCACGAACGACTCAACGCGGACTCAGCAGCGCCGCGAACTTGTCAGCGAGCGTTGGGCGGGACCGGTGCGGCCAAATTGCGCTGAGCTCGAAAAACGGCAGCGCGTCGCCCTCGCGCACTTCGCACACGCGCACGCCGGCGAACTGAATCGCCTTCACCGATTGCGGCAGCAATGACGCGCCACAGCCTGCCGCCACACAAGCGAGCACCGTCAGCGATCGATTCGCGTCCTGCACGATATTGGCCTCGCAGCCGAATTTGCGAAACGCGCTAAGAATGCCAGCGCGCACCACCGGCAACTGGCCTTGCGGAAACCAAACGAGCCCGATGCGCGCAAGATCCGCGAGGCCCAGCTTGCCGTCGGGACCGAGCGGATGCGATTCGTGCACGACCGCCTGCAGCCGCTCTCGCACGATCAGCTTCTCGCGCATTCGCCCGCTCACGGCAACCGGCGTATGGAGCAGGCCAATGTCGATCTCTCCAGATTCAAGCGCGCTGGCCTGCTCCGCGTTGCTCATCTCGCGCAGCGTCAGTTCGACGTTGGGCACCTCGCGGCGCAGTGCCGCGATCGCCTTGGGCATCACCTCGAACAGCGCCGCCGACGCGAAGCCAATCGTCAGTCTCCCGCCACGCTGCGCGCCGATATCGCGAGCACGCCTTTCGGCCGCCTCGATCCGCGACACGCTCAGCCGGATGTCCTCGACGATCGCCTCGCCGGCTGGCGTGAGCGCCGCGCCGCGGCGCGTTCTCGCGAGGAGCTTCACGCCAAGATCCTGCTCCAGCCGCGTGATGGCCTGACTGAGCGCCGGTTGCGCCATGCCGAGCTGGCTGGCCGCGCCGGTGACGCTGCCGGCATCGACGACAGCGAGAAAATACCTAAGCGTGCGGACGGATTCCATATCAAAGCGCTATGAAAGAACAACATTTCCATAGTATGCGCGCACTATTGCCTTTTCTAGAATGACCTTCACCAATCAACAGCGGCCGTCCTGACTCACCATCGGCCGCCGCGCCCAGCGGCGCGTACAAGGAGACGATCATGCGCTGGTATCGGGACATCACGTCCGTCGAAAAGCGAACGATGTGGAGCTGTTTCGCGGGCTGGGCGCTCGACGCCGTCGACACGCAGGTCTTTTCCCTCGTCATTCCGTCGCTGCTGGCGACCTGGAGCATCAGCAAAGGCCAAGCCGGATTGATCGGCGGCGCGACGCTCGTCGCCGGTGCGCTCGGCGGCCTGCTCGCGGGCGTTCTGGCTGACCGCGTGGGCCGGGTGCGGGCCCTGCAAATCACCGTCATCTGGTTCTCGCTGTTCACCTTTCTCAGCGCGTTCGCGCAAAGCTTCGACCAGTTGCTGGCGTTGAAGACGCTGCAAGGCATCGGCTTCGGCGGCGAGTGGACGGCTGGCGCCGTGCTCCTCAGCGAGACGATGAACCCGAAGCATCGCGGCAAGGCGATGGGTATCGTGCAGAGCGCGTGGGGCTTCGGATGGGGCGGCGCGGTGCTGCTTTATATGCTGGTGTTTTCGTTCGTGTCGCCGCAATGGGCCTGGCGTGTGCTGTTCGCGATCGGTCTCTTGCCCGCCGTGCTCGTGCTGTACTTGCGCCGCAACATCGTCGAGCCGGTGCGCGAGGCGCAGACTGCGCGCGATGAAAGTGCGCAGCGCGGCGTCTTCAGCATTGCCGCCGGTATTTTCGATCCTGCCGTGATTCGTACGACCCTCGTCGGCGCTCTGATCGGCCTCGGTGCGCACGGCGGCTATCACGCCATCACCACCTGGCTGCCGACTTACCTCAAGACCGAGCGCCACCTGTCGGTGCTCGGTACGGGCGGTTATCTGGCCGTCGTCATCGTCGCGTTCATCGTCGGATGCTTCGTGAGCGCCTGGCTGCAGGACCGCATCGGGCGTCGCTGGAATGTGATCCTTTTCGCGGTGTGTTGCGCGGTGATGGTCAATATCTATACGTTCCTGCCGCTCAGCGACACCACCATGCTGTTCCTGAGCTTTCCGCTCGGGCTGTTCTCGGCGGGCATTCCCGCGACGCTCGGCGCGCTCTTCAACGAACTGTATCCGCAAGGCGTGCGCGGCACGGGTGTCGGGTTCTGCTACAACTTCGGCCGCATCGCATCCGCCGGCTTTCCGGTGCTGATCGGCCACATGAGCAGCTCGATGTCGCTGGGCGCGGCGCTCGGCATCGACGCGGGCGTGGCTTATGGCCTCGTCGTCATCGCTGCGCTGATGCTGCCCGAAACACGCGGCAGTCGCATCGCGGCCTCGGCGCAAAACGGCACGGTGGCCAACGCCCCTGCCGCTTCGCGCAGCTGAGTTCGCGCATGCTCGTCGCCGCCCGCTCATGTTCAATCGACTCTCAGGCTAATCGCACGATGGATCTCACTGCGCCCGCAACCGGGACCGATCCTTTCACTGCGCTCTCCACGAAGAGCGCCGCATGGCTCGCCGCGGAAGAACCGCGCATCACCGGCATCGACTCGCATGCGCACATCTTCGTGCAGGGGCTGCCCCTCGCCGCGCAGCGCCGTCACGCGCCCGACTACGACGCGACGCTCGATCAATACATCGGCCAGCTCGACGCGCACGGCATGTCTCAGAGCGTGCTCGTGCAGCCGAGCTTTCTTGGCGTCGACAACTCGTTTCTCGCAGCGGTGTCGAAGCGATATCCGCAGCGCTTTCGCGGTGTCGCCGTCGTGGACCCGGAGGTCGGCGATGCGGAACTCGAAGCCCTGAATGACGCCCATGTCGTCGGGGCGCGCTTGAATCTGATCGGCCTGCCGCTGCCCGACTTTCAAGAGCGCCGATGGTCGGCGCTACTTTCGCGGCTCAACGCGCTGCGCTGGCATGTCGAAGTGCAGGCGCACGCGGCCGATCTGCCCTATGTGCTCGACGCGTTGCTCGCACAGCGCTGCACGGTCGTGGTCGATCACTTCGGCCGTCCCGATGCCACGCTCGGCGCAAACGATCCCGGTTTTCGCTATTTGTTGTCGAAGGCGTCGTCGGGTGACGTGTGGGTCAAGCTCTCCGCAGCCTATCGCAGCGTGGAAGGATCATGCGGCACGGAGAGCGGGATCGCGCTCGCCGCAGCACTGCTCGACGCATTCAGTGCGCAACGGCTCGTATGGGGCAGCGACTGGCCGCATACCCAGCATCGTCACCTGATCGACTACGCCGCAACCGCGAACGCGCTGCAACAGTGGATTCCCGACGAGGCAACCAGGCGGACGATTCTCACGACGTCGGCGGCGGATCTGTTTCGTTTCCAGACCTAAGCCGTTCGTTATCGGACTGGTGTAGTCAATCCAGCAACCGTCGAAGAAACCGCTTACTGGTCGCTCACTTTTATCAGCACCGGATCGTTGCGATACAGGTCGGGAAACATCCGCTTCAGTTCGCCCACCTTCGGCAGATCGTTGATCACGATGTACGGGTAGTCGGGGTGGTTGACGAGGAAATTCTGGTGGTACGCCTCCGCCGGATAGAACCCCTTGAAGTTCTCCACGCGCGTGACGATCGGCCCCGAAAACACATGCGCCTTTTCCAGTTGCGCGATGTAGGACTGTGCGACGCTGCGTTGCTCAGGATTGGCCGGGAAAATTGCCGAGCGATATTGCGTACCGTGATCGGGTCCCTGGTAGTCCAGCTCGGTGGGGTCGTGCGCAACCGAGAAGAAAATCTGCAGCAACCGTCCGTAGGTGATCTGCGTCGGATCGTAAGTGATCTGCACGGACTCCGCGTGTCCCGTGTTGCCGTCGCTGACGGTTTCGTACTGCGCAGTGTTGGCCGCACCGCCTGAGTAGCCCGCGGCGACCTGCTTCACACCCCGCACGTGTTCGAATACGCCCTGGACACCCCAGAAGCAACCCCCTGCGAACACGGCCGTTTCGCTATGCGTCGCGCCGACTTTTTCGTCCTGGGCAGGCGGTGGAATCTTGGTCGCGGCTTCAGCCGAATTCGCAATGCGCTGCGCGGCGAAGACGCCCGCCGCAATCGCGACGCAACCAGCGAGTCTGGCAAAGGCCGAAAGCTTGCTTCGGGGAGCCCGGCGAGTAGAGGTCGTGTGCATGATGTCAGTCCTGCAAAGAGTGGTTGATTGACTTCGCCCGGCCTGGATTAGCCGAACGTAAATGCATACGCTTGCACGCCGGGATCCAGAAACTCGATCGAGAACGTGTGATCCGCAACATCGCCGCTTTGTCGAACGAGCTGATAAAGACGCTGTTCTGTCACGGTGCCGCTGCCGTCGGCGGCGACGTCCGACCCGTGCGCGGCGCCGGGCGCCGCGCCATCCACGCTCACGCGGAAGCGAACCGGCTTGCCGTCCTGGCCCGGACCCAGCACGAGGTGCAGATCGCGTGCATGAAAGCGATAGACGATGCGCCCGGACGCGGCCGCGAGCGTGGCGTGCTCGGCGCCCACCGTCCATGCGCCTGCCAGCCCCCAGTCGTTGACGGCGGGCTGTGACGGCGCCGAATACGTGTGCACCTTGTCCTCAGCCTCGCCGCCGGGCGACGCGAAATTCTCCGCGCGCGCGTAGCCGATATAAGTTTCCGGCGAGCGCATATCAGCGCTGTCGGCCGCGGCCTCCACGCCTTGCGCGCTCGTGCCCACGATGCCGAGCGCGACCTTCGACGCGCCTGTATGGCCCGCTTCGGCCAACAGCTGCTGAATCACCTTTTCCGATTCCGCATAGTCGCCTTCGCCAAAATGGTGATGGCGAATCCGCCCTTGCGCATCGACGAAATAGTGCGCCGGCCAGTACTGATTGTTCAGCGCGCGCCAGATTGCGTAGTTGTTGTCGATGGCGACGGGATAGTCGACGCCGAGATCGCGGGTGGCCTGCTTCACGTTGTCGATATTGCGCTCAAAGGCGAATTCCGGCGCGTGCACGCCGATCACGACGAGGCCCTGATCCTTGTATTTCTGCGCCCATGCTTTGACGTACGGCAGCGAACGCAGGCAGTTGATGCACGAGTACGTCCAGAAGTCGATCAGCACGACTTTGCCTCGCAGGTCCTGAGCCGTGAGCGGCGGTAAATTCAGCCATTGGACGGCGCCGTTCAGCGGCGGCAACACGCCTTCGACGGGCAACGGGGCCGCGTCTGCCGGGATGACCTGCGCGGCGGCGCGCATCATCGCGCCGGAATCGACGGAGACACTTGCCTTGGCGGCGGGGTTGGCCGGTGTCGCCCCCGGCGAAAGCCGATCCACCAGTTTCTGTTCGATGCCGGCGGTAGCGACGGTCGATACACGCGTCAGCACGCCGGTGTCGAGGCCGAACGCAATCGCCACCACACCGCACAGCATCGCCGCACCGATTCCGCGGCGGATCCATTCGCCCGCTCCGAGCGAGCGCTTCATCGCCGTGAACAACCGCCCGCCAATCAGCAGCGCCAGCGCGAGCGAGGTCGCGGCGCCGGCCGCATAGGCCAGCAGCAGCAGCGTCGTGCCGGCGCTCGCGCCCCGCAGCGCCGCGCCGGTCAGAACCAGGCCGAGAATCGGACCGGCGCACGGCGCCCACAGCAAGCCGGTCGCGATGCCCAATAGAAACGATGAGCGAAACGACGAACCTGCGCGAACCTGTTGGCCGTCGCCCTGGGCGAAGTTCGACAGGCGATTGCCGGCGCTCACCAACGGACGCATCAGATGGTCCGCGAAGCGTGGCAGCAACAGCGTCAATCCGAAGACGGCGAGCAACGCGATCGCGAGCCAGCGGCCATACTGGTTAGCCTGGGTGACCCAGCCGCCGCCCACCGCGGCCAAGGTCGCGACGAGGGCGAACGTCAGCGCCATGCCTGCGAGCAACGGCAGCCCGCTGCGCACGAACGGTTGATCGGCGCGCGCAAAGACAAACGGCAGCACCGGCAGGATGCACGGACTGAGTATCGTGAGGGCGCCGCCGAGATAGGCGAGAACGATGAGTAGCATGTCGGTTCCGGGCGTGGGCGCCGGTCTTATGGTTGTCGATGAACGAAAGGCGCGTTGACGGCGCTGGCTCGGGACGCCCGCTCAGGCGGCAGCGGGCGTGAAAATCATCGCCACGCCGTTCATGCAATAGCGCAGCCCCGTCGGTTTCGGACCGTCGTCGAACACGTGTCCGAGATGGCCGCCGCAGCGCCGGCAGTGGACCTCGGTGCGCGACATGCCGAATGAACTGTCTTCACGCGTCGCCACGGCATGCTCGAGCGGCGCCCAGAAACTCGGCCAGCCGGTGTGGCTGTCGAATTTCGTGCGCGACGCAAACAGATCGAGCCGGCAGCCCGCGCAACTGAACACGCCCGCGCGATGCTCGTCGTTCAGCGGGCTGCTATAAGGCCGCTCCGTACCTTCCTGACGCAGCACCGCATACTGGGTCGGCGTCAGCATCTGGCGCCATTGCGCGTCCGTATGCACGACTTCGAAACCGCCGGCCTGCTTGCCATCCTCCACCTGTGCGGCAGCCAGCGGGCGCCAACGGCTGACCGCCGCCAGCGCGGCCACCGCTGCCCCGCCTGAAAACAGGAAGCGCCTTCTGCTTTGCATGATGAGCTCCTTGACGCGAATCTGCGGAAAGTGGCCCCATCCTAGAGCGCCGGGGATGTCGAAGTCCTCACGAAAAGTTAAATTAATTGTGATAACTCACCGGCCGGAAATTTTGCACAATGGCGCAACGGGCCGCTTTTGCTCGCGTCCATTGTTTCCAACGCCCTGAACCTCGCTCTCACTCGCGTCTGAAGCCCTCCATGGACCACCCCAAGCGCATCCTGATCGTCGAAGACGACGTCGACATCGCCAACGTGCTGAGTCTTCATCTGCGCGACGAGCGCTACGAAGTCGTGCACAGCGCCGACGGCAACGAAGGCCTGCGCCTGCTCGAGCAAGGCGGCTGGGACGCGCTGATCCTCGATCTGATGCTGCCCGGCGTCGACGGTCTGGAAATCTGCCGGCGCGCCCGCGCGATGACGCGCTATACGCCGATCATCATCACCAGCGCACGTTCGAGCGAAGTGCACCGGATTCTCGGCCTCGAACTCGGCGCCGACGACTACCTCGCCAAGCCGTTCTCGGTCCTCGAACTGGTGGCTCGCGTCAAGGCGCTGCTGCGACGCGTGGAAGCCATGGCGAAAGACTCGCGAATCGACGCGGGCAGTCTGCGCATCGCCGGCCTGACGATCGATCCGCTGACGCGCGAGGCGACCGTCGACGGCAAGCCCATCGAACTGACGCCGCGCGAATTCGACCTGCTCTATTACTTCGCGCAGCATCCCGGCAAGGTGTTCTCGCGAATGGACCTGCTCAACGCCGTGTGGGGCTATCAGCACGAGGGCTATGAGCACACCGTGAACACCCATATCAACCGTCTGCGCACGAAAATCGAGGCCGACCCGGCCGAGCCCGAGCGCATCCTGACGGTCTGGGGGCGCGGCTACAAGCTGGCCGTGCCGGGCGACTCGCCGGCGCGCGCGGGTACGCCTCAGGAGGCGCCGTGAAGCTGACGCTGACCCAGCGGCTCTCGCTCGTGTTCTCCGCGCTGTTGCTGGCGTGCTGCGGTGCGTCGGCGTGGCTGCAGATCCGTTCGAGCGACCTGCACGAAAAGGAAGTCGTGCAAAGCCTGTCGCGGGGCCTCGCCGACCATATCGCGCACGGCACCACCCTGATGGACGCGAACGGCCTGCGGCCCGACGCGGTGCGCCAACTGTTCGGCCAGTTGATGATGGTGAACCCGAGCGTCGAGGTGTACCTGCTCGACAATCAAGGGCGCATCAAGGGCGACGACGCCCCGGCGGGCCACGTCAAGCGCACGCAAGTGGATCTCGCGCCGATCCGGCAATTCATCGCCGGCGATGCGTTGCCGATCCTCGGCGACGACCCGCGCAGCGTCGACGGGAAAAAGGTGTTCAGTGCCGCACCGCTGCAGCTGAACGGCCAGCAACCCTCGGGCTATATCTACGTCGTCCTGCTCGGCGAGGCGCACGACGCGCTCGCCGCCCGCGTGGCCGCCAGCTCCGTTCTGCGCACCACGTTGTGGTCGATGGCGCTGGTCGCGCTGCTCGGTCTGCTCGCGGGATTGATGGCATTCGGTCTGATCACGCGGCCTTTGCGCCGCCTCACCGAAGCCATGCGCCGCTTCGACGCCGACGGCGAGCCGGACACCCAGCCGGCCGTGCCGCGCTCGGCGCCGCCCGGACAGCGCGATGAAATCGCCGTGCTCGAAGCCACGTTCGCACAGATGGCCAAGCGCATCGGCGACCAGTGGCGGGCGCTGACGAGACAGGACCAGCAACGGCGCGAGTTGATCGCCAATATTTCGCACGATCTGCGCACGCCGCTCACCTCGTTGCACGGCTACCTCGAGACCCTCTCGCTCAAGTCCGACACGCTCAGCGAAACGGAACGCAAACGCTACCTGGCGATCGCACTGGCGCAAAGCGTCAAGGTCGGGCGGCTCGCGCAGGCGCTATTCGAACTGGCCCGGCTCGAACACGGCAACGTGCAACCGGCGCTCGAGCAATTCTCGCTGGTCGATCTGGTGCAGGACGTTTTCCAGAAATTCGAGCTGCCGGCCGAGGCGCGTCACATCCGGCTGCGGGCGGACATTCCCCCTCGCCTGCCGACCGTCTGCGCCGATCTGGGGATGATCGAGCGCGTGCTGACGAACCTGCTCGACAATGCGATTCGACACACTCCCGCCGACGGCGAGATCAACGTCGATCTCGCGCACAAGGGCGGCAAGGTATCGGTCACGGTCAGCGACACCGGTCCCGGCATTCCAGCGGCGCAGCGCGAAGGCCTGTTCGAGCGCCCGTTCAGCTCGGGCGGCACGCATCGCGGCGGCGGACTCGGACTGCTGATCGTGCAGCGCATGCTGCAATTGCATCACAGCCAGATACGCCTGCTCGAGGATGCAGGCCACGGCACGACGTTCTGCTTCGATCTGCCGACAACCGAGAAGCCGATTGCCTCCGGCATCGCGCTCTGACGGATCGCTCGCCCGCGCGTCCAGTGATAAACGGGGCAACACTCACGCCATCTTGATCTTTGGCAATTGCCAACCGAACCGTACGGCTGCCATCCGCAGTACAAAGCATGCGCTACCACCGATTACCGCCGTAACGACAGGCGGGCACCCGAGCCGCCTGCCGACGACTACCAGCGCCGCGCCGAGTAACGCCGCGCTGGCGTAGATATCCGTGATCAATACCGCCGGCACCCGTACGAGCAGAACATCGCGCACGAGCCCTCCGCCGCAGCCGGTGACCGTGCCCATCAACGTGGCGATGAACGGATTGATTCGAAATTCGAGAGCCTTCTGCGCGCCTGCAACCGCGAATAGCGCAAGGCCTGCCGCGTCGAGCGTCGTCAGGAGCGGTGTCGACAGCGTGGCGACCTGCGTATGAAAGAGGAAAGCGAAAAGCCCCGAGACACATGCAAGCGTTGGGTAGCGCCAGTCGCGCACCGCGCTAGGTGGCAGCGCGCCGATCAGCAGGTCGCGGATGATGCCCCCACCCAGTGCGACGATGGACGACAACACCAAGACTCCCAGCAGATCAAGCCCGGCACGAATCGCCGCATTGGCGCCTTCGATTGCGAACACCGCGGTGCCCGCGAGATCTGCTGCAAGTACCACTTCATCGAGGTGTTTCATTCGGATTAGCAAGGATCGAGGATACCCGTGGAAGTCGGATGGATTGTCGATGATCCACGCGATGCTGTCGACTGGCCGTTCCTAGCGTTCCCCCGGCCGCCATTGTTCGTCTAATGCGTCAGGTCCATTCGGCTGGCGACACTTTTTCGTCGAGCTCGCCGCGACTACATTGAAAGTTCGTGCGGGTGTTCACCCGGATTCGATGCCCGCGTTGGTGAAACCATTTGCGAGGAACGCATGGCTAAGCTTGAAGGGAAAGTCGCACTCGTCACGGGTGCATCTAAAGGGATTGGCGCCGCAATCGCCAAAGCGCTCGCCGCGCAGGGCGCTGCGGTGGTCGTCACGTACGCAAGCAGCAAATCCGGCGCGGATGCGGTGGTCGCGTCGATCAAGGAGGCAGGCGGCAAGGCTGCGGCGGCGGGCGGAGATGTGTCGAACGCGGCAGACGCCGCAAAACTCGTGCAGGCCGCAATCGATCAATTCGGCCGCCTCGATATCCTGGTGAATAATTCAGGCGTCTACGCATTCCAGACGATCGAAGACATCACGGAACAAGAGTTCCATCGTCAGTTCAATACCAACGTTCTTGGCTTACTGCTGGTGACACAAGCGGCAGTCAAGCACCTCGGCGAAGGCGCGAGCATCATCAATATCAGTTCCGGTGCAACGCGAATTACGCCGCCTGCCACCGCGATCTACACAGGCACGAAAGGCGCCGTCGATGCGATTACCGGCGTACTCGCGCTTGAGCTGGCGCCGCGCAAGATTCGCGTCAATGCCATTAATCCGGGCTATGTGGAGACTGAGGGCACGCATACCGCCGGCGTAGCGGGCTCGGAGATGGAGGCGAGCTTCGTCGCTAGAACGCCGCTCGGCCGCGCCGGCCAGCCGAACGACATCGGCGACGTCGCCGCATTCCTTGCGTCGGACGACGCGCGCTGGTTGACCGGCGAGCATCTGCTCGCCTCCGGCGGCATGCGCTGACACCTCGTTGGCCGGCGCCAAATGCATGAGGCGCCGGCGACGCTGGCTGCGGCTTTCGGCCCTGCGCCTCCGAAGGGCCGCCCGGATGCGGCCTGCTGCATCCATTCCCCATTGGTACGCTATCGCACGGAAGCCCACCGCCGCGGCGGTGTCGCCGGCTTATCCTGTGAGCGAAGGGCAGCATCGCCATGCGATGGCCAACACCGGTCTTGCTGCAATCAAGAAGAAGTTTGAACAGGTCGCTCTAACGCCAGGAGATGACCATGCCGAGTCTACGCTCCGCCTGGTTGACCGTCGCGCTCGCCAGGCTCGCGAAATTTCTCATCTTGGCGATGATGTCTGTCGGGGTGCTTGATGCGTTGACCGGCTGTGGGGGGAACGCGGTGGCGCCCCCGCCTTCCGCGAGTACGCTTCCGCCTGAGATCCTCACCAGCTCGACTCCCTCTGGATTCTTCAAGATCTGCAAGGGTCAGACGTACGCGCTCTGCGCGACCGCCAGCTGCACGGTGATAAACCAGGTGGCCTACTGCAATTGCGACGTCGAACAGGGGGACAGCATCAGCTTGCCGCTACGCGTCGACGGTCAGGACGTCTGCTCGATAAACGCCAACGGCGTCGACAATGGGTACATGGTGAGCACATTCAGCTTGCCGGAGTCCGTTGTCGCGCCAGACGGCGATAGCGCGCTCTACAATTGCCCGGCGGGGTCCGACGGCGGCTACGCGCAATGCGACGGCGGCATGTGCTTCACCAGCAGCGAGGGCAGCGTGTTTCCCGGGTTCGGCGAGCAGCTCGGCAGCGCAGAAATCATCTGCGCGTGCCCGATTAGCGTGACCCCGGACTCCCAAGTCGGCTTCCAGATCGCAGGCCCCTTTCCTTGCGACTATTCGTATTTCCGCTTCTGCAAGAGCCAGTTCGCCAACACCAGAACGGGCTCGACGGTCAAGGTCGGCGCCCCGACCGGAACGGCCAGATTCCTGGCCCGGCGGCTAAACGGAAGCGTGCCGCGGTTGAACACGTGCCGTCTTCCGCCTCAGTAAGCGCGAGAGCGCGGAGGCAGGCTACGGTCGTCGGTCGCATGTCACACGAGGCCGTCGACATCACAGCCGCGCATCATCATGCGTTTGCGGCCCCACGCGCCGCAGCGCGAACGCGGCGCCGGTGAAGCCGAGTCCGATCGCGCACACGCCGGGCCATCCAGCGGACGTCCATGCCAGCCCGGCGAGCATCGCGCCCAGCGCGCCGCCGACGAAGAACGCCCCGACGAAAAGCCCGTTGAGCCTGCCGCGCGCACTCGCGCTCAACAGATTGATCGCGCGCCGGCCGAGTGTCTGGTCCGTCACGACACCGGCATCCAGCGCAACGGCGCCTGCAGCGAGCAGGCAGATGGCGAACGTCCGGTGCGCGCCCGGCGAGAATCCCAGCCAGCCGGCACCGGCGGCCCCGATCACGAGCCAAGCCGCAAGCATCGTCACGTGCCCGGCGAACAAGACCTTGCGCCCGATTCCGCGGTCGCCGGCGCGGCCCGCGAACGGCGTCACTATCACCCCGCCCGCCCCTGCCAGCGCGAACAACGCGAGGTCGTTCATCCCGAAGCCGAACGGCGGCTGGCCAAGCCGCAGACCAATAGCCGTCCAGAAAGCGCTGAATGCGCCCATCACGAGCGAGGCCGACAGTGCGTTCTGCTGCAACATCGGTTCGACGCGCAGCAGCGTCACGAGCGAGCGCAACAGCGCCGGGTAGGTCGTCACAACGGCAGGCTTGCGCCTTGGCAAGCGTGCCTGCAGCACGATCATGAGGATCGCGTCGACGAGCGCTGCGATTCCGTAAAACGACCGCCACCCGACCGATCCCGCGACCAGGCTGGCCGCTGGACGCGAGAGCAGGATCCCGAACATCAGTCCGCTCATCACGTTGCCGACCGCGCGCCCGCGACGATGCTCGGGCGCCATCGACGCCGCCATCGGCACCAGCATCTGAATGACGCTCGAGGTGGCGCCGGCGAGAAACGATGCAAGCAAAAAGACAGCGCCCGAATGCGCGAGCGCCGCGGTCGCGAGACACGCCGCACAGCATCCGAGCACGCAGACGATCAGCCGCCGGTTTTCGACGAGGTCGCATAGCGGCACGAGCAGCACGAGGCCGGCCGCATAGCCGAGCTGGGGGAGCGTCGCCGCGAGCCCCGTGAGGCCCGGCGCGAGATGCAGGCTGCGGCTGATCGGCCCGGTCAGCGGCTGCGCGGCAAAGAGGTTCATCACGATCACGCCGACCGCGGCCGCAAAGAACACGGTCATCGGGCCGGTCAGCGCGGGCGGCGCGTCGGCTGGGGCAACGGAGTGTTCAGGGGCGTCGGTCTCGCACGGGCGCGTGTTCACGGGACTGCTCATTAGGCTGGCTCTCGGTCGAATATCGAATTCATTGAGCCAAGCGTAGTGGCGCGCGAACTATGCCACAATTGAAATATGATGATAGTCAATATGCGAGATTGTTTTGAACACTCGGGATCTTGAAGCGTATGTCGCGGTGGTCGAGAGCGGTTCGATGGTCCGCGCGGCGCAGAAGCTGCACCTGACGCAGCCCGGCCTGACGCGCCGGGTGCAAAGCCTGGAGACGTTGCTCGGCGTCGAATTGCTCGATCGGCAAAGCAAGCCGCTCAAGCCGACCCGCGCCGGCGACGAGGTCTACACGCTTGCGCGAACCGCGCTGCGAGCCGTCGACGACCTGCTCGCGATCGCGTCGTCCGACATCGTGTCGGCCGGCGAATTCCGGATCGGCGTGCCGCCGTTCCTGTCCGAGCTCGCGCTCGAGAAGCCAATCGACCGGTTGCGCGCCGCGTTTCCGAAGCTGACGCTGCGCGTCACGTCCGGCTGGTCGCCGGGCCTCATCCAGGGCGTCGAGCGCGGCGCCCTGGACGCGGCGGTCGTGCTGATGCCTGACACGTTCTCCATGCCGGACGCGCTGGATGCGACGTCGCTCGCATTCCGGCCGACCGTGGTCGTCGCCGCGCACTCGCTCGGGCTATCGGGCAAGCCCTTCACGCTGGCGGAGCTTGCGCGCTATGACTGGGTGCTGAACCAGGACGGCTGTGGGTTCCGCTCGGCGCTGAGCCGGGCGCTCGGTGCGGCCGGGCTGCCGTTCAATGTCGCCGTCGAGGCGTTCGGCGCGGACCTGCAGTTGTCGCTCGTCGCACGCGGGCTCGGGATCGGGCTCGTGTCGCCCGACAAGCTCGCGCGCTCGCCGCATCGTGACGAGCTCGATGTCGTCGACACCGTCGACTTTCGCGCCGGCCTCACCGTGTGGTTCATCCACGGCTCGCTGCCGGGACGGCTGACGGGGCCCGCGCAGCTGCTGCGCAATGCGATCGACGACGTGCTCGCGCAGGAGGGCATCGCACTACCTGTGGGGTGAGGCGGGCGGCGCAGAAAAAGGGCCAACTATCAACGGAATTCTCTGCGGAGATACGCAGTGACTGCCTCAGTCAACGCGATGCCGTGCAATTCCTCGGGCGATGCCAGACACGCGGCGATAATCTCGCGATTATCAAGTCGCAGCTCGGGCAGGCGATCGAGATGCAGTTCAAAGAAATGCACCCGGTCCCTTCGCCCGTCCCAAATGCCACAGACGCTGCCGGCGGGGCGTAATGGGTACGACGGGAGACCAATCTCCTCCTCCATTTCGCGTTGCGCCGCTGCATCGGGCGTCTCACCGGGCTGCAGACTTCCGCCGGGAAAACTCCACTCGGCCCGGTACGATGACTTCAACAGCAACAGCGCCTGGCCGACGTAGATTGCGACTAGCGCGCCCTCATGGTGAGGCCGTCGAACGTGCCACCAGACGCGAGCGAGCCGAAATCCGAGGCGAAGCGCCAGACGCCAGACAAAGTCGATAAGCATGGTCGATCGCGCTCGCTCGAGGCTCGGCATGAAGTCTCTCCTTTCCGTAACGGCACACGACAAAACCTCGCTGCGGTGCGAGCGGTGTATGTCGTACGCCAAACGCGATTGTCACCGATGTGGCATCGACCGGTTGAATCCACACGACAAAGCGGTCACGTTAGTCCAGTTCTTCAAGGCATCGATGCGAACTTGCGCCGCAGTTGGCCAACAGACAGCCACAACGCAGAGACAAGAAAATAGATCGCCCCTACACCTGCGTAGCCGGCCACTTTGACAATCGCCGGAGGCACCGATGCATGGGCCTGCGCGATGAAAAACGCACCCGCCAGCGCTGACTGGCCTCCACTCAGAATCATTGCCCATTGCGCACCAAAGCGCTTCCTGCGGCGGACAGCAGTGGCGAGCTGAAGTAATCCGGACAAAATGGCCCAGACTCCGAATACATCAAGCACCGAGCTTGTGTTGACCTGCAACACAACAATCACCGCAATCGCTATAACCGAGCTAGCGACGACATTGAAAGCCTGAGTAAAATTTCCGCGCATTCCACCGCTACGCGACATGTCGACGTAATTGGCCAGCGCATCCCATAGGGGATAGACAATCAGCAGTGCGGCTCCGATCGCCGTGACGTGCTGCCCGATACTGAACGCAAGCGCGACCCAGACGACAGAGAACGCGGCACGGGTAAAGTAAAAGAATTTGAGCCACCGCTCATCCTGAAGGCGAGTGGTTTCCGAAAGATGAGTAGCCATTGAAACTCCTTAAAAATTTTGCCTGTCGCGTCGCCTGATGCGATGCGCCAAGCTCTTGCTCCAATGACCTGTCGGCAGAACCGTGTGAGCGTCATCGAGACAAGAAATCTGTATTGGTAGAGATCATGGCACTCGCCCTGCGTTGCCGGCATCGGTCAAATGACCGATGCGTTCTGAAAGGGGGGCGGAAAGTTGGCGTTCTGTTCGACCTGCACTGATCGATCCATTTCGATGACCGACGCGGCGGTAGCTAGCACCTTCGTCCCTGAGCATGGACATGACTATGAGATCTTGGTGCAAGACAATGATGGCCCTGACGTGATCTTTGCGCGCGAACTTGTCTCAAGTGCAAATGGCACCTCCACCGTACCGCATCCGCTCAAGTCAACGAGCTTCTGCAAGCCCTAGTGCGCCCCGTGTGTTCGATAGGCGCGAGAGCGAGAGCATCGAATTGGTCGCGCACCAATCGACACGAATGAGGGACCCTTTCCCACGGCACGTAAAGCGATGATCTGCGGCAGGCGACCTGGCGCGCCCAGCGATCGCTACAAAAAGCGGATGCATGACGCACGTGATCGAACTGGAGTTGCTCCAATACCGCTATCCGTGTGCGCATTTCTAGTACCTGCAGCACGGATTGCCCGCGCGGCCTGTTAGCGTCCCGAACTCACTCGCATGGTGGCGAGCAAGCCTCAACAGCGGAGCGCCACAGTACCCACAACGAGAGCCGAGAAGACCAGCGCCGGGGCGATATGCCCGAACGGCTCCCGGTTTCGTAGCAACGTGAAGAGCGCGCCAATCATGATCGCACCGGCCAACGCTAGGCCCAAAACTCTGGTTTGTTGTCCAAAAAGAAGTGCCGCACTCAACAGCTCAAGAGCGCCACAGAGCAAACGAAACCATGCCGGGTAACCCCAGCGTGCGAAGTTGCGCTTCACCGCGCCGAGTCCTGCGAGATTGACCACCCCAGCAACCGCGAACAGAACCGCTACGATCATCGCGAGAATCGATTCGAAAGATGCAGTGTTCAACGCCATCGTCATGCTCCGTTGCTTTGCTGAAAGTGCTTCTGTGCAGAGAGGTACGCAATCAGCCCGGGGCCGTGGGGTTCCCACGCAAGAACTCGCCGGGCGTGCTCGCCGCTTACTTTCTGATCGAGCGCCAGTGCGTCGGCAAATGGCCCAAACGATTTGCGAGCATCGTCGAGCGGCCAAAATTCGACGCGCTCGGCGCCGATCGAGGCCCGAATCGCTTCACCCATTTCGGCAACGGCAACGGCATCTTCCGCGACCACGTTGAAGATCTGTCCCGCGACTCGACCGTCCCCACTTGCCGCCCGCTCCACCGCGCTCAGGTAGGCCGTGGCGAGATCATCGACGTGAACGGCAGGCCAGTGGTTGCGACCATCGCCGACGACCCTCACACTGCCGGCCTGACGGGCCATGCCTGCGAGCATGCCGAAGACGCCGCCGCCGTAGCCGTGCACCATCGCCGGCCTGAGGATCACTGCTGCAATCGAGCGGCGTGCTGCTAGCGACAGCACCTGTTGCTCCACTGCGGGCCGCCAGGCGATGAGCGGCGTCGGGTTCAGCGCCGATGCTTCAGTCGCTGGCTCCCCCTCCGTATTGCCGTAGACCCAGGTGCCCGACGTGTAGACAAACGCCGCGCCCGGATGCAAATGCGAAAGCATCGCTACCGCCGCGGCCTCATCAGCAGCAGCGGCGGAAGCATCGTTGGTCGACGCGGTGTGCACCACACCGTCAGCGGCACCGGCGCTCGCAGCGAAAGACTGTGGCTCGCGCAGGTCGCCGGAATGCAGTGTCACACCGAGACGTGCCAGCGCGCTGGCGGCCGCCGAGCTCTCCTCGCGCACCAGCGCCGTCACCTGATGGCCGAGGCTGATTGCCTTGCGCGCGACCGCTTGCCCGATGAAGCCCGTACCACCTGTAATGAACAGTTTCAAAGCGTTCTCCAATGATTGGTTGTGACGTTGATTAGTCACACAAACGAGACCCATCAGTCTCGTTTCAGCAAATCTAAACGAGACTGGCCAGTCTTGTCAACTATTCGACGATCTGTTATTTATCTCGCATGGATACTTCTTCTCTCCCCGACCTGAGCCCGCTGCAACGCCGTAAGCGATCCGACATCCTCGATGGCGCGAAAACCGTTTTTTTAAGCCAGGGTTTCGTCCTGGCAACGATGGACGATGTCGCCGCAGCCGCTGGCGTCGGCAAACAGACGGTCTACCGCCACTTCAAGTCGAAGGAGGCGCTCTTCGTTGGTCTGGTGAGCTCGATGTGCGCTGAGGCGGGTGGATTTCTTGCCAGCGCTCAGGACGAGCAATCCGATCGATCACCCGAAGTCGAGTTGCGCGAGTTGGGATGGGTGTTGGCACAAGCCCTTATCGCGCCGGATTATCTGCGGCTTTACCGGGCCATCGTCGCTGAGGCCGAGCGTCTTCCGGAACTCGGCCAGGTGTTTTACGAAAATGGTGCAAAGGTCGTGCGTGCCTTCGCCGCAAAAATTCTGCGAAAGCGATTCGACGAATCGACTGCGGCATTGCGGGCGGCGACATTCATTAATTTGGTGCTAGGCGACGCGTATTTGGAACTGTCAGTTGGCTACACGGTGCCCGATGTCGAAGCGCGCTTTGCGCTGCAGATTGACGAGGCGGTGGCGGCTGCACTTCGCTAAGGAGCGCATAAGATGTGGAGCCACTGCATGCGGAGCGCAACAGCGTGTAGCACGGGATGCAATACACCGCGCTTCCGATCTCTCGCCGTATGTCAGGCACGTATCAGCTTCTTGCCCTTGCGCTTGACGAGTTTCGCGACCTTGTCTTCGTGCTTCGCTGACGGCCACAGGCCTTCCGGGCGATACAGCATGATCAGCAACATCGCGAGTGCGTACACGAATTGGCGGATCACTTCCGTATCGACGATTTCATGACCGAAAATCCGGTTCTGGAGCGGCCCCATCGTCGTACGCAAGCATTCCGGCAGCACGGCGAGCAGCACGGCGCCAAGAATCACGCCCGGGATGTGGCCCATGCCGCCCAGCACGACGCACGCAAGCACGATGATCGACTCCGGCAGCGTGAACGATTCCGGCGACACGTAGCCCTGGAACGCGGCGAACATCGCACCCGACAGGCCGCCGAATGACGCGCCCATCGCGAATGCCAGCAGCTTCACGTCTCGTGTATTGATGCCCATTGCCTTCGCTGCGACTTCGTCCTCGCGGATCGCGGCCCAGGCGCGGCCGATGCGCGAGCGTTGCAGACGTGTACAGATCCAGATCACCAGCAGCGCGCACAGCAGGAACAGGTAGTAGTACAAGTACACCGGCGGGAATACGAGGCCGAACAGCCAATGCGTCTGCGACAGGTTGAAGCCGCCGACCGTCACCGGGTCGATCAGCATGATCCCCTTCGCACCGTTGGTGATGTTCACCGGGCGAAAGAGATTGTTCGCGAAGATCCGCGTGATTTCCCCGAAGCCCAGGGTCACGATCGCGAGGTAGTCGCCGCGCAGACGCAACGTCGGTGCGCCGAGCAGCACGCCGAAGCCGGCTGCGAGCGCCATCGCGAGCGGCGCGATCAGCCAGATCGACAGATGCAGGCCATTCGGCGCGAGATGCGCGATCCACGCGAAGTGCGTCGACAGGTGCGGCGAGGACAGCAGCGCCGCCGTGTAGGCGCCCACCGCGTAGAACGCGATGTAGCCCAGGTCCAGCAGGCCGGCGAAGCCGACCACGACGTTCAGGCCCAGCGCGAGCATCACGTACAGCATTGCGAAGTCGAGCATGCGCACCCAGTGGTTGCCGCCGATGGCGCCGATGATCATCGGCGCGGCAATCACGCACACTGCTATCAGGAGTCCAATGGCGAACGCTTTCGTTGCGCCCTTCTCGGGAATGAGCGTCATGGGCGGCGGCTCGATCGGCTGAGTTGACGTTATGTTTGCTTGGGGTGTCCCGTTCGTTCTGGCAGTCGCGACGATGAGTTGTCGACGCATCTTCGGTCCATGGTCTCCACGCCAATTTATAGGGGATTTAACATTTGGCGGCAAGATCCACGGCCGCACTCGCACTTGGTTTGGGGGAAACCGGCGCGTCTCGCCGGTCTTTTTAGCCGTCGCTCAGATGCAATCTTCAGCTCAGTACAACGGCCGCTTGCCGGGTCCCCTTTTAGGCCTTAACTTTGTCGGAATCTCGGCCCTCGAACAGGTTGGCAAACATGCAGCCCCATCCTTTGCGCCTTTCTCCTGGCGATGATTTGCGCGCTTCGGTCGAAGACGCGCTACGTCAGCGCGACTTGCACGCGGCGTTCGTCCTCCAGGGCATCGGCAGCCTTAGCGTCGCCCAATTACGATTCGCTGGCGCCGAAGCACCCGTCACGCTACGCGGCGACCTCGAGATATTGACTTTGGCCGGCTCGGTATCACCTGATGGCGCGCACCTGCATATGGCCGTTTCCGACGCAGGCGGTCAAGTGTTCGGCGGTCATGTGGCACGTGGATGCGCGATTCGCACAACCGCTGAAATACTTCTCTTACTGCTTCCCGAACATCGCTTCTCCCGTGAGGTCGATTCCGGTACCGGATTCATGGAGCTTGTGGTTCGGAGTGAGCCAGACGGCAGCGCCGCATGAACGGCGTATGCGGGACTCCATGCCGAGACGCGATCAGCGTTGCTTTCTATCGGACTATTTGCCACCGGCGTCGTCCGTTTCATTGAGCATCGTCGTTTTCATTCTGCCGTCCGCCTCCTCTTGACCGGGCCGCGATCCCTCCTTGAGTGGTCGGACCCGGGGTGGAGTCCTCGATGACCTGAGATGGCGCCACGTTGCCCCTTGCTCCCGGCGCGAACGCGAGAATGCGCAGGTTCGGCTCCGCAACCAGGAGCCGCCCGTCCGAAGAGATGGCGATCTTGTTTGCGCCTGCGTCCATGCTGGGTCCGGTGATTCCCGTGGCTGGGCCACTGATCGTCCGTACCGGCGCGACGTTGCCATTCGCCTGGCGGGCAAAAACACTAACCTGGAACTGTGTCAGGTCTGTGCTGACGTTGTAGGCATACAGTTCTTCTGTAACTGGATCACTAGCAAGCGAGATGTTGTGCCTCGGAAGTCCTCCACTCGACGGAAACAGCCCGGTGTTGGTACCTGTGATGCTACGCAGAAGCGGCGGCGAGGTAAGGCTCTTGCTGGTATCAAACACATCGATGACTGCTGCTCCCCGCGTGTCATAACCTGCAATCAGCAGATTGTCGTCACTATCGACTGCAATACCTTGGTATTCGCTAATGTTCGAATCGGTAATGACAATCGGATGGGTCACGATTCCAGTCGTGTTGGCAAGAACAACCAGCACTCCTGCAGTTGATGGACGAAAGTTCAGGACGAAGTCATTGAGCCGCGAGTCCACACCGATACCAGACAGATCGTTCGTCTGAAACGTGAATGTGCGATATGGCGCCTCATTACCTCGAGCGTTCCGCGCAAAAATATCCACGGTGGCATTGCTGAGAAACTGTGCGATGTGAAAGTTGCTGTGCTTGTCCAGCGCGATCGCCTCGCCAGTCGTAAGAGTGGTCAGCGGTCCCTGAATTATCTGGCAGGGTTCAGTTGCTCCGTTGGCGCGCAAGGAGTAGCCGCGAATCTGATCGTTAAGGGACAGGAAAACGGCGTCGTTGGGGCAGGCGGCGTGCACCAGTTGGACCCCGAACACCATACTGAAGACGGCGACACATAGCGCGGGTTTCATGACACGCCTCCGTGTTCATATTGTGCGAATGCACCAATCAAGAATAGACGCCAGGCGGAGGCTGAACGAACTCTCGCCAGATGGAACCTGTGTTTTGGCGGGCGATGCGAGGGAACACCCATCGACATCGAGCGGTAGTCCGGCATGCCAACGCTCTCCCCGATAATCACGTAATCAAATCGAGGAACCAATGGACCGACTAACCGGCATTAGCGTATTCGTCGCTACCGTCGACGAAGGCAGTTTCGCCGCCGCTGCGCGACGCTTCGGCTTATCCCCTGCGATGGCGGGCAAGTACGTGAGCGCCATCGAAACCGAGTTGAATGCGAGGCTGCTCCAGCGCACGACGCGCCGTCTCAGCCTGACCGATATCGGCCAGGTCTATTACGCGCGATGCAAACAGATTCTCGAAGCCTTCGACGAGGCCAATCGCGAAGCGAGCGATGCTCATGGCACCGCCCGTGGCGTGCTGCGAATCGCGGCACCCGTCACGTTCGGCGCGATGCATCTCGGTGACGTGCTCGCGAAATACCTGGAAGCACACCCGCGCGTCAACATCGAAGTCTCGTTGAGCGACCGCTACGTCGACCTGCTCGAAGCCGGCGTGGACGTCGCGATACGTATCGGGCGCCTAGCCGATTCGGGGTTGGTCGCGCGCCGGCTCGCTCCGTGTCGAATGGTCATTTGCGCGTCGCCGGACTACCTCGAACGTCACGGCACGCCGCGCACTCCGGACGATCTGCGGCAAGCACCGCGGCTTACGTTTAGCGAAGCGGTGTCGGTTGGAGACTGGACGCTGGTCGATGCGAAACGCCGCGCGCACGTCATCAGCGGTCCATGCCGGATGGCGGCCAACAATACCCAGATGCTGCTGGCCGCGGCACTCGCCGGAGCCGGCATCGTCTATGGGCCGACCTTCGTGTTCGGCGAGCAAATCGCGCGTGGCAATCTCGTCGCGCTACTGCCGGACTACCACGCGTCGGAACTGACGATTCAGGCGGTCTATCCGAGCGCGCGTCACATGCCGCTCAAAGTGCGCCACTTCCTCGACTATCTGGTCGCTGCGTTCGGCGACGAGCCGCCGTGGGATCACATCCAAGCAAAGGCTACTCGACGACAACGCCGGCGTCCTGGCTGATCCCGAGCGGGTTGGAGATTCGCAGCTTCCATACCCCGTCGTCGCCGCGCACCATCACCTGCGTAGCCGTGCCGCGACTCGTGGCCTGCTTGCCGTCGGGCAGCGCTACCTTCACGGTCCAGTCGATCAGTACGAGCGCGATGTCGTCGCTGACGAGGGAAAGCCGCACTTGGTTGCGGATGTGCGGCACTGCCTTCAAGACTTCCGTGAGTTGACGGCGCAGTGCCTCATGACCGCTCGCCACGTTGACGCCATCCGCCATGCGCATCGTCGCGTTCTCGGTGAACACCGCGAGTACGCCGTCGACATCGCCAGCGTTGAATGCGGCATCGAACGCGACGGGAACCTGCTCGGGCGTCTTGGGCGCACTGCTCTTGCCATGCGATTGCAGTTCGCCGGCAAACTGCCGGATCAGCGTCGCGACGGCGGACGGCGCCTCGAGCGGCGAAAGGTGTCCGGTACCGGGCAAGACATGCAGGCGCGCGCCCGCGATCCGAGGCAGCAGTTCCTTCCGCAAGGTCTCGACGCGATCGACCTGGTCCAGTTCGCCCGAAATCACCATGACGGGCACATTGATGGCCCCGACCTCGCCCGTGATGTCTTCAAGCGCTGCCGCGTTGGGCCATGCAGCCTTGGCTTGCGGCGCGCCGCGCAGGCTGTCGGCGATGACCTGCTCGCGAAGCGCAGGCATCAGCGGGTTCGCGGTGAGCACGTTGTCGAGCACCCAACCGATGGACTCGCGCGTATCGTAGGCCGAGGCCATCGCCGCGCGCTGCTCTTGCGGAAGGGCCATCGGTGACGGCGGCGACGGAGCGACGAGCACGACGCCCGCGAGTCCGGCAGGACGGCGCGACGCAAGCAACTGCGCCGTTTTTCCGCCCATCGAGTGACCGACCAACACGTAGCGCTTCAGATTCAGCGCTTCGATGACGTCCTGTGCATCGTTCGCCAAATCGGCAATCGAGTAGCCGTGCTCGGGCGCGTCCGAGTCGCCCCAGCCGCGATGGTCGGTGGCGATGGTCCGGTACTGGCTCGATAGTTCGCTGACCACGCCGCTCCATGTGCGCGACGAACCGCCGTAGTAGTGAAGAAACACGAGTGCCAGTTCGCCGTCCCCTTGTTCTCGAACGTGAATTCTCGTGCCGCGTGTGCGGATATCCATTGCGATGCTCCTTGATCTCGTGCGTCAGCGGCACGGGGGTAGTGGATCGATTCGGGCTGGGCCTGAACCGTGGAGGCATCTTAGATTCCGTCGATTGACTTGATAATCGCCGTTTTATTATTAGCAGTCGATCATCATGCGATCGAATCGCTACCCCTCGAACAACCGCTCCTGCCCGGAAATCACCGACTCGAAGTCGTCGCGCAGAAACGGCAGGATGGCATCCGCAACGGGCTGAAGCTGGCGGCTCACATAGAACGCGTAATCGATCGGCGAGCGCCGGGTTTCGAGCGGCTCCGGGCCGGCCGTCGTCATCATGTAGCTGATCCACCCGCCGCGCTGGTACTGAAGCGGACGGCCGTGCGCCTCGTTGAACGCATCGGCCATGCGCGCCGCCCGCACATGCGGCGGCACGTTGCGCGCATACTCGGCGAGCGGACGGCGCACGCGCTTGCGATAGACGAGCAGTTCGTCGAGCTTGCCGGCCAGCGTGCGGCGCACATAGTCGCGGACAAAGTCCTGATACGGTTCACGCTTGAAGACGAGCCGGTATAGCTCACGCTGGAACTGCTGGGCGAGCGGCGTCCAATCGGTGCGGACCGTCTCAAGGCCCTTGAACACGACCTCTTCGCTGCCGTCCGGCGTGACCGCGAGGCCCGCATAGCGCTTCTTGCTGCCCTCCTCCGCACCGCGAATGGTCGGCATCAGGAAACGCCGGTAGTGGCGCTCGTACTGCAGCTCCAGCGCACTCTCCAAACCGAAGCGCTCGTGCAAGTGCGTCTTCCACCAGCGATTCACGTGCTCGACGATCGCGCGCCCTTTGCGCGCGGCTTCGTCGTCGGTATGCGGCTCCTTCAGCCAGACGAACGTCGAATCCGTGTCGCCGTAAATCACCTCGTAGCCGTGCGATTCGATGAGCTCGCGCGTTCTGTGCATGATTTCGTGGCCGCGCATCGTGATCGACGACGCGAGCCGCGGATCGAAGAAGCGGCAGCCGGTCGAACCGAGCACGCCGTAGAACGCATTCATGATGATTTTCAGGGCCTGCGACAGCGGCTGGTTGCGCTCGCGTTTCGCGACGTCGCGGCCGTCCCAGACGCGCCGCACGATGTCCGGCAGGCAATGGCGCGTACGCGAGAAACGCGCGCCGAGAAAGCCGGCCACGGACTCATCATCGCCGGGGTGCGCGAGGCCTTCGATCAGCCCGACCGGATCGATCAGAAACGAGCGGATGATCGACGGGTACAGGCTCTTGTAGTCGAGCACGAGCACCGAATCGTAGAGGCCAGGCCGCGAATCCATGACGAAGCCGCCGGGGCTCGTCTGCCCAGTCACGTCGCCGAGATTCGGCGCGACGTAGCCGAGCCGATGCATTTTCGGCAGATAGAGATGCGTGAAGGCCGCGACCGAGCCGCCCATGCGATCCGCCGCGAGGCCGGTGACCTTCGCGCGTTCGAGCATGAACGAGAGCAGGTCCGTCTTCTCGAAGATGCGCGTGACGAGCTCGCAATCCTTCAAGTTGTAGTGCGCGAGCGCGGGCTTGTCGTGATCGAAGCGGCGCTGGATTTCGTCCATGCGCCCATACGGGTCGTCGATCGCCTTGCCTTCGCCCAACAGCGACTGCGCGACGTATTCGAGGCTGAATGACGGAAAGGTCCACGTCGCGGACTTCAACGCGTCGATGCCGTCGATCACGAGACGTCCGGCCGCGCCCGCGAAGAAATGATCGGGCTGCTGGCCGTGCGCGCGCCAGTCGAGCACGCTGCCGCCGCGCCCGAGCCGCAACGGAACGCGATACTGCTCGGCGTGCGCGTGCAGCACGCGCAAATCGAACTGGACGAGGTTCCAGCCGATGACCACATCCGGGTCGTGTTGCTCGAACCAGTCGTTCAGGCGCTCGAGCAGCGCGGGCCGGCTGTCGCAGTACTCGAAATCGAAGTCGAGGTCGCGGGCGTCGCCGTTGGCCGGGCCCAGCATGAACACGTGTCGCTGTCCGCAGCCTTCCAGCGCAATCGAATAGAGCTCGCCACGCGCGCTGGTCTCGATGTCGAGCGACACGCATCGCAACGCGGGACGATAGTCGTCGGCGGTCTTCAGCTCGGCGTCGGACACGACGCCATCGGCGGCCGGCACGCCGCGGAACATCACCGGCGCCGTGATGAATCGCTCCATCGCGTAGCGGTCCGGCGGCTGGACGTCGGATTCGTAGACGTCGACGCCCTCTCGGGTCAAACGCTTCTGCAACGCGACGAGATGACGATACCGCTTGCAATAAAGACCGACGACCGGCCGTTGACGGAAGTCGCGCAGCGCGAGCGGGCGCAACTCGACGCCGCTTTCGCCAGCGAGCACGCGCTCGGCCTCGTCACGCTGTTCGGCCGGAATGAACGCGACGGCGTCCTGCGGGCGCAACCGTACCCGGCGCGGACCGCGTTCGGTTGCCAGCCAGAACTCGATCTCGATGCCGTCCGGGGTATCCCGCCAATGGCGGGTGAGGATGAAACCCTGCTCGAACTCCGTCAAAACGCACGCTCGCTGTGGATGCTCAGTTGATGCTCAGGCGGCGGATTTTAGCGCTTGAATGGCGCGACCGCTGAACTAGCGCTTAATGCGATTAACGACCCGGCACGAATTCTGCTGATCTGATCAATGAAGCGCCGCGCCCCCTCTGGCGGACAGCCTCTGATGTTTGTCGGATGAGTCCCGATGGACGCGGTTTTCGTGGGTTGACGCTAGGCCGCTGCTGTTCGATATTGGCCGAGTCGTTCGTCTAATGGGTATCGCCCTCACGACGAAAGCAGACCCTCTTTAACGGATCGTGCCATGGCTCATGCTCGCTTGCCGAGCACGCCATCCGACCCCAACGCATGACTCCCGTCTTCATGTTTGAAACCAGAACGGAATTTTTTACAGGAAGCGATCCGCTCGCTCACGACCGCGCTTTTCCGACGGCTTGCGCCCGTTGCGGCGGCAGATTGCTCGAGCCGGTCGCCTATTGTCCGCACTGCGGCGTGAATGTTCGCCAAGCCCTCAGTGAGCTCGAACGCACGCGCACGAAGCGGCCCGAGAGGCCAACGGCATTCGCTCACGCAAGCACCGCCGGTGGAAGTGCCGCGCTTTCGCTCAACGAACTGCAAGGGCTCCCGCGACCGACGCTCTTGTTCGAGTCGCCCGACCGCTATCTCGATGGGAACCTGCGCTCGCCATTGCATAGCGCTTTCCGCTTCTGGAATATGAAGCCGAACACAGCGGTCACATCGCTGGCGTTTCTCGTTCTGTTCGGCGTATCGACGGCTTTGCAGCGGTATGAGAGTGCTGCCGCGCTCGATCGGCACGACATGGAAACGATGCAAACGGTCGTGCAAGGCAGCGTCATTCCGGAAGGCGCAAGCCACGCTACTAGTTCGCCTGCAGCGCCGACGTCGCCAGGAACCACGCTAGCCCGCAATTCGATGCCGGCGCCAAGCACGCAAACCGCGCCTCATCTGGCGTTACCGCAGACGCCGGCGGCTCCCGCTCCCGCTCCCACTCCCGCCCACGCGCCGTCAACGGCAGTGGCTGCGCAGCCGCCCAGCTCCGCGCCGAGCGAAGCGCCGCATGGCGATCGACACAGCAAGCTGATGTCGCTTGCGCTGGCGCGAGCGCATGACGGCCTCGACAAAAACGATCTGCGCAAAGCCCGCTCGGGCGTGTTTTGGGCGCTTTCGATCGATCGTGACAACAGCGAGGCGCTCGCGCTGAAACAAGAGTTGCTCGCGCGCGAAAGAGGGCATAGCGGCACTTGATAGCACGGCGCGCAAGCCGTGACGTGACGTTACGCCGGTGGCGCTACGCGCGCGTCCGGCGCACGCCGGCCGCGCGCAGTGCCGCGATGTCGGGAAATCCATCGACCGCCATGAGCAAATCCGCTTCGGCCAAGATCGACCGGACGACATGCACAATGCCCGCCGTTCCCCCCAGCGCCAAGCCGTAGGCATAGGGCCTGCCGACGCCGACCACGCTGGCCCCCATCGCAAGCGCTTTGACCACATCGGTCCCCGAGCGGATGCCGGAATCGAACCAGACCGGAATCTCGCCGCACGCGGCGACGAGCGCCGGCAGCAGATCGATCGACGCGACGCCGCCATTGGCCTGGCGGCCGCCGTGATTCGAACAGTAGATGGCGTCGACACCGATGTCGATCGCGCGCTTCGCATCGTCGGGATGCTGGATGCCCTTGACGATCAACGGCAGCTTGGCGATCGAGCGCAGCCAGGCCAGATCGTCCCAGGTCACGGTCAACCCGAAGATCGATGCCCACAGCCGCACGGCTGCGGCGAGATCCTCTTGCGGCGGTTTCGCGAGCTTGGCGCGGAAATGCGGATCGGAAAAATAGTTGGCCAGTGCGACGCCGCGCAGCTGCGGAAAGTTGCTGTCGTTGAGATCTCTCGGACGCCAGCCCGTGAGCCAAGTGTCCAGCGTCACGACGATGCCTCGGTAGCCGGCCGCCTCGGCGCGGCGCACGAAACTCTCGGCAAGTTCGCGATCCTTCGGCGTATAGAGCTGGAAGAAGGCGTCACCGTCACCCAAGGCTTCGGCAACGGTTTCGAGCGGATCATTCATCAGCGTGGACGCGATCATCGGCACACCGGCCGCTGCCGCCGCCTTCGCCGTGGCGATATCGCCGTGGCCGTCTTGTGCGCAAATGCCGATCACGCCGATCGGAGACAACATCAGCGGCGACGCGTACCGCTTTCCAAAGACATCGACCGACAGATCCCGCACACGGGTATCGACCAGCATGCGCGGCACCAGCCCCCACTCCGAGAACGCTTCGGCGTTGCGGCGCTGCGTGAACTCGTCGCCGCAACCGCCTTGCACATAGGTCAGCACCGACTGCGGCAGCGCTTCGCTCGCCCGTGCCTCGAGCCGTTTGAAATCGACTGGGAGATTCGGCCGGATGCCGTTCAAGCCGTTGAAATAGATTTCGTTCTGGTAGTCACCGAATTGGGTCATGGTCAGCTTCCACAGGTTGGGTGGGGATCGGGGAACGGTTCGTCGCAAGCCACTAACGCTAAAGCGTGGAGCGATGATGTGGGCAATCGTGCGTAGAATCTGTCGGAAAGCCGACAGGTGGGCCCATCCATGGAATCCAATCCGCAACGCTATCGCCAGCAACTCGAATCGACGCCTTGGTTCCGTGGCATTTCCGTTGAGTTCCAAGACCATTTGCTGAACAACGCCACGCTGCTACGGCTCAACAAGGGGGAAGCGCTATACCGGTGCGGCGATCCCTCGTGTGGCTTGTATGCGTTGTTGGACGGCGCTATCGCGATCGGGACGGTCGGCGTCGACGGCAAGGAAGCCTTGGCCGCCGTGCTCGGGCCGACCGCGTGGATCGGGGAGATCTCCTTGGTCGATGGTCTGGCGCGCCCGCACGACGCCACCGCTGCCAGCCGGGCGCTGCTGCTGCATGTGCCGGAGACGGCGCTACGAAGCCTGCTCGATGCCACGCCTCTTTACTGGCGCGATATCGCGCTGTTGATGGCGCAGCGCTTGAGGGTGTCGTTCAAGACTGCGGAAGCGCTGAGCGTGTTGTCCGCGGCGCAGCGCGTCGCGAGCCGTCTGTTGTTGATCGCCGAAGGCTATGGCGGCTTGAACGAGACGCAGAGCACGATCAAGCTTTCGCAAGACAGCCTTGCCTCGATGGTGTCGCTGTCGCGGCAGACGACCAATCAGATGCTCAAGGAGCTCGAGCGCAAAGGGATCGTAAGCCTTAAGTTTGGTCAGCTTACGATCTTGGATATGGCGCGGTTGAGAGAGGCGGCGACGGAATCGAGTCCGTATGCCTGAATCAATCCTCGCGAACAACCCTATTGCGAGGCGAGCGCAGATGAACGACTCTTCATGGATTCATCGGGCGGGGGCCGACCATGCTGCGAATTCATTCACCTGTCTTAACGTGTGCGCTCGTTTTGTCGATTGGCGGGATCGGGACGGGCCTCGCCGACGAGGCGACCGCGCCAGCCGCAGCCGACGTCGACGCCCGCATCGCCGCGCTCCCATCCGGACCGGACAAGGACGCGGTCGAACTCGGCCGCAACCTCACGATGGACACCCCTCGCTTCGCGGCGGGCCATGTGCCGGGCGGCGCCATGTCGTGCGCGAGCTGCCATATCGGCGGCGGCACCCAGCCCCTCAGTTCTCCCTGGGCCGGCATCAGCGGCGTGACGCCGGTTTACACCGCGCGCAGCGGGCACCTCGAATCGCTCGCGCAACGCATCAACAACTGCTTCCAGCGTTCCGAAAACGGCGTGCCGCTAGCGCTCGACTCGCGCGAGATGAATGCGCTGCTTGCCTATATGACGTTCCTGTCGCGCGGCGTCCCGGGCGGACAGTTCGGCCCAGGGCGCGGGATGGGCACGATCGCCAACGCGGGGAGCCTCTCGCCCGATCACGCGCACGGCCAGGCGATCTACGCCGACAAGTGCGCGTCGTGCCACGGCGCGAGTGGCGAAGGCATGCAAAGCGGCGGGACGTATTCGATACCGCCGCTGTGGGGCGACGCGTCGTACAACATCGGCGCGAGCATGGCGCGAATCGGACCGGCGGCGGCATTCATCCGGCACAACATGCCGCTTGGCAACGCCACGCTGACGGACCAGGAAGCCATCGACGTCGCCGCCTATGTCACGCAGCAGCCGCGTCCGGATTACGCGGCGAAAGCACAAGACTGGCCCAAGGGCGGCAAACCCGCCGACGCGCGGTATTAGTGAAAGCGCTACGCGGCAGGCGCCGCCTCGACGCCTTCCGTACGCGCGATGATCCACGCCGCGATATAAGGCGAAGCGAGGCACCCACCCGCCGTCGCTACGTTGCCGCGCGCATAGAACGGCTGGTTCAGCACCTCCACGCCCGCCGCCTGCACCCAAGGCTTCGACAACCGATACTTTCGACAGACGAAACTTCGTTGCACCCGCGTCCATGAATGTCATCGGTGCCGGCGTCAGAGATCTCAGCGCCGGCATGGCGATCCGGCGGTCCGGCGTGCCGCCCGATGCCGCGACCGATTAGGCATGCTGCTTGCGTTAACGCACATACGGTATTTCCAATCGTTGCTACCGTATATCGAATCCTTGCTCTTACCTGCCGAGGAGGAGACGTAAGCGAATGACCCACTTCGACACATGGCTTATCGAGTTCATGAGTCCGGTGATCATGAACTCTCCGCGTTTCGACCGCGCCATCGAAACCATAGTGAGCATGTATTTGTTCAAAGGCGTGGTATTGACGGCGCTGCTATGGTGGATCTGGTTCAGATCCGAGCGCGCGGACGGCCCCGACGGCGCGGCCTTGAGGCGGCGCGAGTGCGAAATCGTCGTGATCGCGATTGTGAGCGGGTTTCTCGCGTTGGCGGCCGGCCGGCTGCTTGCGCATTATCTGCCGTTCCGCCTGCGGCCGATGTATGAACCGTCATTACGCGCGTACTTTCCAGAAACCAATATCGACGACCCCGTGCTGCGAACATGGAGTGCGTTTCCGAGCGACCACGTCATGCTCTGGTCCGCGGTCGCCATGGGCATTTTTCTGGTCTCGCGGCCCCTGGGCATTTACGCGCTATTGCACGCGATCGTGCTGATCGGCGTGCCGCGCATCCTTCTCGGCCTGCACTTCCCGACCGACGTGCTCGCAGGCGCAGTGCTCGGCATCGGCATCGCATCCTTGATGAACGTGAACGCGATACGCACGCGCGTCGCCGCACCGATGCTCGCGCTTGCCCAGCGCTTTCCGGGCGTGTTTTACGCCGGGGCGTTCGTACTCAGTTTCGAGCTGACGACGCAGTTCGACGAGCTGCGCGTACTGGCGCACGCCTTGTTGCATTGACGTCTGACGTTGGCGTCGATTACAGGCGCCAGGCCGTTGCCGACCTTTTCAAGGTGTCGATGCCACTCCGTGGCGGCGCGATGAGAGCCTCCATGACTTCGCGCATGACCGCGAGATCGAATTCGATCACGACACCGAGAAAGGGCTTGGTGGGACTCGCCTCCACGACCCTGCTCAGGTCGCCGTCAGCTTAGACGTCAATAGCGCAACGCATTCACCAGCAACGCAAACGCCGGCGACGCTTGCCGGCGGCTCGGATAGTACAGGTGATAGCCGGGAAACGCCGGACACCAATCGTCGAGCATGCGAACGAGGCGGCCCGCTTCGACATGGGCCGTCACCTGATCCTCCGGCAAGAACGCGAGGCCAAAGCCCGCAAGCGCAGCCGTGAGAATCTGCGGCGTGGTGTTGACGATGAATTGGCCGCGAACTTGGACTGGCAGCTTTTGGCCGTCCTTGGTGAGTTCCCAAGCGTAGAGCCCGCCATAAGTAGGCAGCCGAAGATTGATGCAGACGTGCGCAGCCAGGTCTCGAGGTGTTTGCGGCAGCGGCTTGCTTGAGCAGTACGCCGGAGCGCCGACCACCGTCATGCGAACGTCCGGACCGATGCGCACGGCGATCATATCCTTGGCCACCTGATCGCCGTTGCGTACGCCGGCGTCGTAGCGCTCGGCGACGATGTCGGTCAGCGCATAGTTGACGTTGAGTTCGATCGTGATATCCGGGTAGTCCGCCATGAACTTCACGAGCTTCGGCCAAAGCACGGTATCGATCGCATGATCGTGCGCCGTGATGCGTATCGTGCCGGCAGGCTTTTCCCGCAGCTCGTTCAACGCGGTCAGCTCGGCCTCGATTCCCTCGTAGTGCGGCCCCACGCTCAAGAGCAGCCGCTCGCCCGCCTCGGTCGGCGAGACGCCGCGCGTCGTGCGCGTGAGGAGGCGAATGCCGAGTTTTTCTTCCAGCCCGCGAATCGTGTGGCTGAGCGCCGATTGCGACACGCCAAGCTGCGCCGCAGCGCGGGTAAAGCTGCGCTCACGCGCGACCGCGATGAAAGCCCGGAGATTGTTGAAGTCGACGCGCTGCATGAATGGATTTGGCTCGTATGGGATTGCGCAGTCTACTCCTCCGCCTTGGAGCAATAGCTTCGTTCCGATGCCTCAATCGCCTTTCAATGCTGTCATGCCCTTGAAGTCGTCATTGCCGAAATAGGCGGGCCTTCGATCTCAGAGCAAAAGCCGCCACGATAGCAGCAGCGAAGCCCGATGCCGCACCGATGCCCAAAGCCCAACGAGGGCCGGCATGCATGGCAACCCAGCCTACGATGGGCGCCCCGATGGGCGTCCCGCGAAGCGCGATGCCAACACGCAAAGCCATCACCCTCCCCCGCATGGCGGGTTCTGTCGAGAGTTGCATCGCGCTGTTGGTGGCATTGGTAAAGGTCAGGGCCGCCACGCCTATGACGACCAACGCCGCCGCGAACAACCCGTAATTCGGAGCGACCGCAGCCATCGCACAACCCAACCCGAACGTCGCGGCGCCGATAAGGAGCGACATGAACTGCGGCCGGTCGCGTCCCGCAGCGATAAGCGCACCGGACACGGTGCCCACCGCCATGATGGATGACAGAAGACCGTAACCACGCGCATCGGTGTGAAGCACCCCGACGGCCATCGTCGAGATGAAAATCGGGAAATTCAGTCCGAATGTGCCAATCAGGAACAGCATCACCAGGATCGCCTTGAGCTCGGGGCGAGACCAAACGTAGCGGAATCCCTCGGTGAGATTTCCCTTTGAGCGGGATGCCCGCGCGTTCGGTTGCAACTCGGTCATTCGAAATAGCGACAAGGACGCCAACACCGCGACGAAACTCAGGCCATTGATCACGAACGCCCACCCTGTGCCGATCGACGCGATGATCACACCGGCGGCTGCGGGCCCAATCATCCGCGCCGCGTTGAACGACATCGAATTGAGCGCGACGGCGTTCGGCAAATCCCCGCTGCCGACCAACTCCGTCACGAACGTCTGACGCACGGGCGCGTCAAACGCCGCCGCGCAGCCGAACAAAAAGGCGAATACATAAACGTGCCAAAGCTGAACCATGCCGCTGACGGTCAGAAGACCGAGCGCCAGTGCAAGACCACCCATAGCCGCTTGGGTTGCAATCAGCAGTCTTCGCTGATTGAAATGGTCCGCGGCGAAGCCCGTCCAAGGTAACAGCAAAAGCTGCGGCCCAAATTGCAGGGCCATGACCGTACCCACCGCGGAGGCATTGTGGTGAGTGAGCTGGGTCAGCACGAGCCAGTCCTGAGCGGTCCGTTGCATCCACGTTCCCACGTTGGATACCAGAGCGCCGATAGCCCACAACCGGTAATTGAAGTGCTTGAGTGACCTGAAGGTACCGGTGGCCGTTGCGTTCATGTACTTTCGGGAGTGTTACCGCCATGCAAACTGCCGAAATGCCGAGCGCTGAGCAGCCCCATCACCAGGATTCCCATGCCGAACGGCACGACATCGCTCGTCACCCTGAGCCCAAAATCACCCACGCGACAAATGAGAAGATAACCGGCGACGAGATTGAAGAAACCCCAGACCACATTGACGGTCGATGACGACAGCCCTTTTCCCGGCGGCTTCGCAAACGGGCTCTGAAAGGGTTCACCCATCACACCACTGACGAAATGAGGCACGGCATTTGCAAAGAAGGCACCACCGAAGAAATAAGAAACGGCATGTAGCCAATCCATTTCAGGCACTCCTCGTAGCGAGTAAATCGATGATGTCCTGGGCTGTGCCGGTTTCGCCCAATTTAGGGAATACGTTCTTGATGCTGTAGTCGTGAGCCTCTTCATGCATGTCCGTCATGGCATCAAGAACCAAGCTGACATTGAACCCGTGCTCATAGGCTTGACGCGCGGTCGCCTCGACACCTGTGCCGGTGGATACCCCGGTGACAACGACCTGCGTCACACCCAGTGCCTTCAATTGTTTCTCGAGGGTGGTATTGGCGAACGCACCCCATGTCCGTTTCGTGATGACGATGTCGCTGGGCTGCTGGTCAAGCTCTGGAATGAAGTCCGTCCATCCTTCAGGAAATGCGTAATTGTGGCGGGGCCGCTCTGTGCGGCCGGGCGCCATGCCGTCGACGTTGACCAATACGACCGGTAGTCCGTATTGGCGAAATGCCTGAAGCAACGCGCAGGATCGCTCGACGACCGATTCAATGGAATGAATGAGGGGCAAGCCGGCGATGCCTTTCTGCAGGTCAACGACGATTAGGGCGGTGTTTGGGTCAAGCGCAGTGTATGACATGGTTTTCCATGTAGTCCCAGAGAATGTTTAGAAGTCCGCCAGCCGCTGCAGCAGTTTCACTGCCGTGGCGAGCGCAGCCTGCTCTTGCGCAGACAACTGCGCTTCGATGGCGCGAAGCAGCCAGTCTTCTTTAGCCGCCCGGCTCGCTTGGACCTTTCGTTTGAACGTGGGGGTCAGGTCAATCAGGGTTTTGCGTCCGTCGCTTGGGTCGGCCTCGCCTTTGACAACGCCCAGCGCTTCCAAGCCGGCAACCGTCATCCGCATGGACTGCGGTTTCACGCTCTCTGCCCGTGCCAAAGCAGAAACGGTGGCTGGGCCGTCACGGTCCAGGTGGATGAGTACCGATTTCTGGGCCGACGTAAAGTCGCCAGCCTGCGAATGTTCTCGCACGCGGCGAACCAATTTGCCCACGGCAACCCGTAGTTCGCCAGCAAGGGCGGTCAAGTCGGTGGATTTGGGAGGCGATGATTGTTTGGTCATGGCGCAACCATAGCATGTATACAGACAAACTGTACAGATAGACTGTATATTTTCCCGTGACGATGAGGGCGACCCTCAAGCAGAGGGATTGGCATCCGCTGCTTCGGTTGGTCGAGCGAAGCGATCCGGCGTTTAAGGAGTGAGGTCCCTCTTTTGCAGTGTCATTAATTTGCCTCATTACTTATCAAATTTAAGAGATCACACCATAGATCGGATTGCCAGATAACTCGCATACATTGCAATGAAATTTATTCCGACACATACGATTGCAGATGGCAAATTTACTGAATTTTTTATTGATAAAAAACTCGACTTTCCTCCGACCTTTGCCTACATTGAGACGCACGGTGCCGCGCTTTGTACGCCACATGAATCGAAGTCCTGCCGCCGTGCATTCCGTTGTTGGACCAAGCCCCAGACTGTCACGCCATGAGTTGTCGAACGTTGAGCTAGCTTTAGCAGGCTTCGGCACGCCTACCGACAGGTTGCCGATTGCGATCCAGGTTATGTCCCGCGCAAGGGGATCATCATGCAATCTGTACGCAGGCTAATTGGCAATACGAACTACATTCGTAGCGCCCTGCTTCTTTTCACCCTGCTCATGGTCGCCGCATTTCAGCCCGCCGCAGGCCAAAGTCCTGACGACGCAAACCAACGTCACACCATCAAGGACCTCGGCACGCTGCCAGGCGGCAAGAGCAGCGAAGCTATCGCGATCAATGAGCGCGGCCAAATCGCCGGCGGCTCGTACAACTCGCAAAATTACCCGCACGCCGCGCTGTTTGATAACGGCGTGATAACCGACCTGGGCACGCTTCCCGGTGGCGAGCGAAGCGCCAGCGCTTACGGAATCAACGAGAGCGGCCAGGCGGTCGGCTACTCGTTCAACTCGAAGGGTTATCCGCATGCGACGCTGTTCGAGAACGGCGTCGTGACCGACCTGGGCCTGCTCCCGGGCGGCGACAACAGTGCCGCTAACGCGATCAACAATCGCGGCCAAATCGTCGGCTGGTCGTTCAACGCAAGCCGGGCATCGCAAGCCTTTTTGTATGACAACGGGGTGATGACCGATCTTGGCACGCTCCCTGGCGGCTACTTCAGTTCCGCTTTCGGGATCAACGAGCGCGGCGAGGTCGTCGGCTGGTCCACGCTAAGCACGAACAACGAGCACGCCTTTCTGTTTGCCAAGGGGGTGATGAACGACCTGGGCACACTCCCTGGCGGCAACAGCAGCGCCGCGTACGGGATCAACAATCGCGGCCAGGTGGTCGGCTCGTCGTCGACGGCAAGCGGGAACACCCACGCCTTTCTGTATGAACACGGAAGGATGATCGACCTGGGCACGCTTCCCGGCGGCACCAACAGCTACGCTTACGGGATCAACGAACGCGGCCAAGTGGTCGGCTCATCGTCCACGGCAAGCGGGTGGGAGCAGCATGCCTTTCTCTTTGAGCACGGGGTGATGATCGATCTGGGCATGCTCCCCGGCGACAATCAAAGCATGGCTCGGTCGATCAACAATCGCGGCGAAATCGCGGGTTACTCCGCGCCGAGTAACTCCGTATGGCGAGCTGTGCTTTGGACACGCGATAGATGACAACCCGCCACTCTACAAGTCAATGACCAGCTCGTTCGATCTTGCCCGAGAGACGCAGATCATCAATGACCCGTTCGCCGACTGTTCGTCGTCGCTCAGAACGTAGTCGCGATGATCTGCCTCGCCCGACAGAAGTGTGACCTCGCAACTTCGACACAGCCCCTCCCGGCATGAAAACGCGGCACGCACGCCATGTCGTTCAAGGCTTTCCAGGATCGATTCGCCGGGTTCGACGATGCAGCGCAAACCTTGCTTCGCGAGGACTACGGTGAACGGTTTGTTCTCAGTGGCCGCCGCCCCACTGTCCTGCGCTTCGTTCGCGGGAACGGCGAACCGCTCGAAGTGAATGCGTTCGGGTGAGACAGACGCTTGCTTGCCGCACGCCAGAACGGCGTCCATCAGCCCCGCTGGGCCACAACAATAGACGTGCTCCCGTGCGTCGATATCGCACATCATTGCGCTCACGTCGTGCGGAAGGTGCGTTGTACTTTCCTCGTCCGCATGCACGTGCACACGCCCGCTTAGCGAGCCAAGCTCATCAAGGTAGGCGGCATGCGAACGCGAACGGACGCAGTAGTGCAGCTCCCAAGGGAGTTCATGTCGAACGCACCAACGAATCATTGCAAGTATCGGCGTGATGCCGATGCCACCCGCAATGAACCGATGCCGCGATGCTTCGGGAGACAAGCGGAACAGCGTGCGCGGCTCGCTGATCGTCAACACGTCTCCTATCTTCAGCTCTTCGTGGATATAGGCTGATCCGCCTCGCGACGTCGCGGAACGACCGACGCCGAGACAGTAGCGCGAAGCATCAGCCGAGTCATTGCAGAGCGAATATTGGCGCGTCATTCCGTCGGGCAAGTAGACGTCGACGTGCGCGCCGGGTTCGAAAGGCGGCAGACGTGAAGCGTCGGCGGCGCGCAGTTCCACTCCAATGACCCCTTCAGCTTCGTGTCTCAGAGCGGCGACCCGTGTCTTGATCATGTCAGCCCTCGTTGACCGTTTGCTGCCGCGCTTGCCTCTCTTCCTCGAGCCGTTGATTCACCGCCCAGCGGAACTGCGAAAGCGCCGAATCGATACCGAACGGTGTCATCTCGAACGCGGGGTCGAGCGCGAGATTCTTTTGCTGCGCAGTGATGATGTCGCGGTCTTCGTCGAACGCGCTCACCACGGACTGGTGAATCGATCGGGTCACGTCCGGTTGGTCGATTGCGAAATTGTGGGGGTGAGCGAAGAAGTAATGCGTCGAGTTTTCGGTTTCAGGCGTCAGCGCCTGACATCCGCGAAACTCGGCTGCATCGACTCGCGTGCCCTCGCGAGCGCCCGTGCCCGTAGGCGCCATTCCGGAGTCCATGCGAAGAATAGCGGGCAAGGTGAAATCGTAGATGTTCCATCGATCGACCTTGCCGGGCCACGCTTTCACTGCGGCGGCGTAGGCAGGCGCATCGGTGTTGATCGTCCAGCGCGTGACCCGCACGCCGTTGTCGATACGTTCGACTTTTGGCTGAACGCTGGCGTAGTCTTCGGAGCCGCCGAGCGTCGTCGGATGAACGAACGGGAGATGCGAGAAGTCGAGCAGGTTGTCGCAAATCAGCAGGTAGTTCACGTCATAGTGAATGTATCCGGGAAGACTGCGCCATGCCGGATCGTCGAGCCAGTGAGTGTCAGGAATAGCGTCCGGGTCGGCCAGCGCCGGATCGCCCATCCAGATCCAGATCCACCGATGGCGTTCGACAACGGGATAGCTCTTGACTCTGGCGCGTGGCGGAATCCGCTGCTGCGCCGGCGCTTCGACGCACGCGCCCGCACTGTCGAACTTCAATCCGTGATACATGCATCGCACGCAATCGCCTTCACGACGCCCGGCCGAAAGCGGCGCACCTCGATGACAGCAACGGTCTTCGAGTGCAACGAGCGTCCCATCGTCCTTGCGAAACATCACGACAGGCTTGCTCGTGATGACCCGCGAAAACAACGCATCGGGCGCGACTTCATGCGACCACGCGGCCACGTACCAGGTGTTCGCGATGAACATGGCTTGTCTCCTTGTTTAGCTGTTTTTTGCGCTTGTCGTCGAGCGCTTGACGGCAAGATAGGTTTGCCGAGATCATGCGTCAAGCTAATGCCATTAATACAGGCAATGCACATGATGCATATCCGAGATCTCGATCTGAACTTGCTGGTGGTTTTCGATGCGCTGCTGCGTGAGCGGAGCGTGACGCGTGCAGCGCAGGATGTCGGCCTGACGCAGGGCGCGATGAGTCACGCGCTCAACCGGCTGCGCGCGTTCTTCGACGACCCGCTGTTCGTGAAGACGCCGGAAGGCATGACGCCGACGCCGAAGGGCGAACAGCTCGGCGCGACGATCGCCGAGGTGATTGCGGCGATCCGGCAGAACGTCGTGGCGGAGGCTCGCTTCGATCCGCTGACAGCGCAACGCACGTTTGTGCTTTGCATGACCGACATGGGCGAGCTGGTCTTTTTGCCCCCGTTGATCAGCCGGCTGCGAAAGCTCGCTCCTCACTGCACGATGCGCTCGGTGCAAGTTCCGCTGGAACAGATCGAGGGCATGTTGTCGTCAGGCGACGCGGATCTCGCGCTCGGTTCGTTCCATGCGGCTCCCGAAGGCCTCTTCCAGCAGCAGCTATTCATGCATTCGTTCGTGACGCTCGTCAGCGTACGCAACCGGAAGGTCGGGAAGACGTTGACCCGCGCGCAGTTCGAGAAGATGCCGCAGATCACCGTGTCACTGACGGGGCGGGCCACTGCAGCGTACGACAACGCATTCGACGCCTATGGCATTAAGCGGAATATTTATCTCACGACCCCGCACTTCCTTGCAGTGCCCCATTTGATCGATGCGCATCCCGACCTGATTGCAACCGTGCCGCTTGAACTCGGGAGGGTCTTTTCGAAGCTCGGCACGGTCAGGATCGTGCCGCCGCCGGTCCCGCTACCGCCCTATGCGCTTCGCCAGCACTGGCATGCCCGCTTCAATGCCGACCCTGCCAACGTCTGGCTGCGTCACCTCATCAAAGAGACGTTTGAACACTATCCCGACATCTCCGAGGGGTAGCCTGTTCGAGCCGGACCACTTCGCGGCGCCGGCGCATTCAGCAGACAGATGACCACGCAAGCGTGTGAACGACGAAGCATCACGAAGGCCGCTGTTCCTTCGTGGCCGCGTCGGGTACGTGAGCGCCCGGCAGAGAGCCGAACATGTGCTGGCTGCATTTCGCTTCTCGCCATGCCCCTTTTAGCTTGAGGCCCGAGAGCATGCTGCGCACGAGGGGAAGAATCTGCTCGCCAGCCAGAATCCCGAGCAGGCCCATGAGCGCGATGGCGGGCGGGGCCGGCGACTGCACGCCGATCACGTAATAGACGACACCCGCAAGCACGCCGGCGAGGAAGGAATAAATGTACGGTTTCATGGTGCGAGTCTCTGTTCTTTCGGCTAGTTTGCCTAATATATGTCTAGGGCTGGATGCCGCATACCCCAGCGAGATGAACATCGAATTCCTCCCGGTCATGCCGGTGAGGCGGGCCTCGTTTATCCGTGTCAAAGGGAGATGTACGTCATGAGCAATCCGAAGCTTGAAGTCCTCACTCCGCAGAACAGTCAACTCATCATCATCGATCAGCAGCCTCAGATGGCATTCGGCGTGCAGTCGATCGACCGTCAGGCGCTCAAGAACAACGTCATCGGGCTGGCCAAGGCAGCCAAGGTGTTCAAGATTCCAACCACGATCACGACCGTCGAGTCAGAGAGCTTCTCAGGGTTCTCGTATCCAGAATTGCTCGACGTATTTCCGGGTCAGAAGCTGCTTGAGCGCACGTCGATGAACTCATGGGACGACCAGAAGGTTCGCGACGCGCTCGCCGCGAATGGTCGCAAGAAAGTGGTCGTGTCAGGCTTGTGGACGGAAGTCTGCAATACGACATTCGCGCTCTGCGCGATGCTCGAAGGCGACTACGAGATCTACATGGTCGCCGACGCTTCGGGTGGCACGTCGAAGGACGCGCACGACTTTGCCATGCAGCGCATGGTTCAGGCGGGCTGCGTGCCGGTCACATGGCAGCAGGTCATGCTCGAATGGCAGCGCGACTGGGCACGCCGCGAAACTTACGATGAAGTCATGGCGATCGTAAGAGAGCACTCGGGCGCGTACGGCATGGGCGTCGACTACGCGTACACGATGGTCCACAAGGCGCCGCAGCGCACGGCCACACCGCATGAGGCGCTGCCGGCTGTGCCGGCGAAGTGAGCGCGCGTCTTGATGCTCGCAGCGGATGCGGCGTGTACGCAGAGAGATCGATCGTATGGAACCTTATCTCGTGTCGCTGGGTGCAGGCGTGTTGATAGGCGTGATTTACAGCGTGATCAAGGTCCGCTCGCCCGCGCCGCCGCTCGTTGCCCTCATCGGCTTGCTGGGCATGGTGATCGGCGTACAGGCCGTCCCGGTCCTCAAACAGCTGTTCGGACTTTGATTGAATTGAGCGCAATGAGCGAAGCAAGGAGCGCACATGAGCACAACCGGCAATCAACCCGACTTGATTCTTCATAACGGACGATTCACCACGCTGGATCGCTCGAATCCGACCGCCACGGCAGCGGCAATCGCCGACGGCCGCTTCGTGGCGGTCGGCAGCGATGCCGACGTCATGCCGCTCGCCGGCGGCGCGACCAAGGTGATCGATCTTGGTGGCCGGCCGGTCCTCCCCGGCCTGATCGACAACCATTTGCACGTGATCCGCGGCGGGCTCAACTACAACATGGAGCTGCGATGGGACGGTGTGCGCTCGCTCGCCGTTGCCATGGAGATGCTCAAGCAGCAGATCGCGATCACACCCGCGCCGCAATGGGTGCGCGTGGTCGGCGGCTTCACCGAGCATCAGTTCGAGGAGAAGCGCCTGCCGACGATCGAGGAGCTCAACGCGGTGGCGCCCGATACGCCCGTGTTCATCCTGCATCTGTACGATCGGGCGCTGCTCAACGCAGCCGCGCTGCGCGTGGTCGGCTATACGAAGGACACGCCGGAGCCGCCGGGAGGCACGATTGTGCGCGACGGCGCGGGCAATCCCACGGGCCTGCTGCTCGCGAATCCGAATGCATCGATTCTCTACGCGACGCTTGGCAAAGGGCCGAAGCTGCCGCCCGAGTATCAGTACAACTCGACGCGCCATTTCATGCGCGATCTCAATCGCCTTGGCGTGACGAGTGCGATCGACGCGGGCGGCGGCTCGCAAAACTTCCCTGAGGATTACGAGGTCATCCGCAAGCTGCACGACGCGGGCGAGATGACGGTGCGCATCGCGTACAACCTCTTTACGCAGAAGCCGAAGGCCGAGAAGGAAGACTTCGTGAATTGGACCAGCACGTCCAAGTATCAAGACGGCACCGACTATTTCCGCCACAACGGCGGAGGCGAAATGCTCGTGTATTCGGCCGCCGACTTCGAGGACTTCCGCGTGGCGCGCCCGGAGATGGGGCCCGAGATGGAAGGCGATCTCGAAGCCGTGGTGCGTGTGCTTGCGCAGAACCGCTGGCCGTGGCGTATGCATGCGACCTACGACGAGACCATCAGCCGCGCGCTCGACGTGTTCGAGAAGGTCGACAAGGACATCCCGCTCGCGGGCCTCAACTGGTTCTTCGATCACGCGGAGACCATCTCCGAGCGTTCGATCGACCGCATCGCGGCGCTGGGTGGCGGCATCGCCGTGCAGCATCGGATGGCTTATCAGGGCGAGTACTTCGTCGAGCGCTATGGCGCCGAGGCGGCGCAAGCCACGCCGCCCGTCGCCAAGATGCTCGAGAAGGGCATCAAGGCTTCCGCCGGCACCGACGCGACGCGCGTGGCCTCATACAACCCGTGGGTATCGCTCGCGTGGCTCGTGACCGGCAAGACGGTCGCCGGTCTGCGGATGTATCCGCAACGCAACTTGCTCGATCGGGAGACCGCGCTGCGCATGTGGACCGAATACGTCACCTGGTTCTCGAACGAAGAAGGCAAGAAAGGCCGCATCGCGGTCGGACAGCTCGCCGATCTGATGGTGCCTGACCGTGATTTCTTCGCGTGCGCCGAGGACGACATTGCCGGCACCACCTCGTTGCTCACGGTGGTCGGCGGCAAGACCGTGTGGGGCGCGGGCCCGTTCTCGCAGCATGACGCGCCGGTCCCGCCCGCGATGCCCGACTGGTCGCCGGTGCGCAAGTACGGCGGTTACGGTGCTTGGGGCGCGACGCAGCGTGAAGGCGCACCGCTTCAGCGCGCTGCCGCCGCGGCGATGTGCGGGTGCGCGAATGCGTGCAACGTACACGGCCATGCGCACGCGCTCGCATGGGCCCGCGCCTTGCCGACCTCGGATGCGAAGCGCTTCTGGGGCGCGCTCGGCTGCTCCTGCTGGGCCATCTGACGTGACGCCGTTGTCCGGCCACAGCAGCCCGGCCTGGGTCCACGCGCTGCTTGCGCAGCCGTGGGTCGGGCCGCTCGTGCGCCTCGCGCTCGTGTCCGCCTGGCTGATCGGCGGCTTCAACAAGGCGCTGCATTTCGACAGCGCGATCGCGGAGCAGGCGCATTTCGGCCTGAGTCCGCCCGCGCTCTGGGCAGCGCTGGCGGTCGCAGTCGAGATCGTCGGCTCGCTTTGCGTCATATTTCGCCGCTTCATGTGGATCGGCGCCGGCGGCCTCGGCGTACTGACCGTCGTCGCGATGCTGGTTGCCAACGACTTCTGGAACCAGACCGGCACGGCGCGCTTCATGGCGCTCAACAGCTTTTTCGAGCATTTGGGATTGATCGCGGCGCTCGTGCTCGCGACAATGCTCGGCGATGCGGAAAGTGCGGCCGAAGGGCGTCGCACCTGATTGATCAGACACTACGATTAAACAATAAGGAAATACCGTCATGAAATCGATTCGCTCCCTATTGCTTGCCGTGACGATCGCGAGCGGCTTTCTCGCCGCGCCGGTTGCGTTCGCGAAGCCGCCTGCACAGGCAGTCGAGCCGCCGTGGGTCGCCGTCGGTCCGCAGTACGACACGACGCACGTGTACGTCGCGGCAGACGACTTCGACCGCTTCACCGACAGCTTCGTCGCCACGTTCGGCGGCAGCAAGTCGAAACAAGGCGTGTTCCAGGTCACGCCGACGCCGAGCCAGACGATGTCGCAGCTCGTGTTCACGCCGTCGGGCACGATCTCCGTGTTCGGCTTCAAGACGCCCATTCCGTATCCGTTCGGCCAGGAGCGCACGGGCTACCTCGTGACCGACATGGACGCGGCGATGAAGTCGGCGCGCGCGCTCGGCGCGGACGTGATCGTCGACACGTTCCCCGACCCGATCGGCCGCGACGCCGTCATCGAATGGCCGGGCGGCCTCAAGATGCAGCTCTACTGGCATACCCAGGCGCCGCACTACGACGCGCTGCAGACCATTCCCGAGAACCGGGTCTACGTGTCGGAACAAAATCTGCACAAGCTGGTTCACGCTTTCGTGAAGTTCTCGCACGGCAAGGTGGTGTCCGATGTGGCCAACGCGCCCGGCGTCGAAATCGGCCGGCCGAACGACACCTATCGCCGCATTCGGATCGAGTCGGGCTTCGGCAAGATGACCGTGCTCGTGACCGATGGGCATCTGCCCTATCCGTTCGGGCGCGAAGTCACGGGCTACGAAGTGCCGAATCTTGCCGCGACGCTGGAGAAAGCTAAGGCCGCGGGCGTGAAGGTGCTGGTGCCGCCGTTCTCCTCGGACGGCCGCGATGCGGCGATCGTCGAATTCCCGGGCGGCTACATCGCCGAGATTCATTCGAAGTCGGCCTGATGAAGTCCGAAGACACGATCCTCGCCGCGATCGCCGGCTTCGTCGATACGCTGAGTTTCGTCGCGCTGTTCGGGCTGTTCACCGCGCACGTGACGGGCAACTTCGTGCTGATCGGGGCGGGCGTGGCGGGCTTCGGACGCGGCGTGCTCCTGAAGCTGATCGTGTTTCCCGCGTTCATCGGCGGGGTGGTCGTAAGCGCCCTGCTCGTGCGCTCGTTGTCCGAGCAGCATGCGCGCCAGGGCGCGCGCCTGCTCCATGCGGTGCAGGCCGTGCTCATGTTCGGCTACTGCCTCGCCGGCGTGTGGGCGACGCCGGTCAGCCAGCCCGACAGCCTCTCGGTGACGGTGGCCGGTATCGTCGGCGCGTTCGCGATGGGCGTGCAAAACGCGCATCCGAGGCTCATCAAGCGCCCCGGCGTGCCCAATACCGTGATGACCGGCAACGTCACGCAAGCGATCCTCGACGTGGTCGACATACTTTCAGCCGACACGTCCGAGAGCGTGCGCGAAGCGGCGCGCGCACGATTCGCGATGATGATGCCGGCCATCGTCGCATTCGCGATCGGGGCCGTAGCTGGGGCATTGAGTTACCGCTACACCGGATTCTGGGCGCTGCTCGCGCCGGCGTGCGCGCTGGTGGCGCTCGCCTTGACCACGGGAGAACACGAGCGCGCGGCCACGCCTGGGCACGCGTGACGTTGCAGGACAGCGAGAATGGCCTCGAGCTCGCCCGCCGCGCCGACCGGCGGGCGAGGAAAAGCACCAGCGAACAATGGCGAGGGGAACCATGGTGTCGACTGCAATGCGCGGGCGTCGATTCGAAAAGGCCACCCGTGTCCTGGGCTTCGCGGGTCTGCTGCTGACGGGGGCGGGCGCGGTCTTTGCGGATCCGCTCACGCAATCCGCAACCGGGATGAGCGTCGCGGCCGATGCCGGCGATACGGCTGCCGCCGCGACGGCAGCGCCCGCGAGCGGGAGCGCTTCGACGAGCGCTTGCAAGCGGCCCGTCGTGCTATTCAACCGCTGGCAAGAAGACTGGTCGGTGCTCGCGAATCCGTGCGTGCCGCGCGAGCCGCTCGACAGCCTCAAGTACATCCCCCTTGGCGCCGACCCCGCATCGTATCTGTCGCTCGGCATGAATCTGCGCGAGCGCATCGAAACCAACAACGCGCCGCTGTTCGGCATCGGCACGCAGTCGAATACGTATCTGATCCAGCGCATCGAGGTCCATGCCGATGCGCATCTCGCCGACCACTGGCAGTTCTTCGTGCAAGTCGAGGATGCACGTCCGTACGGCAAGGACAACGTCACGCCGGTCGACAAGAACCCGCTCGATCTCGAGCAGGCATTCGTCACCTACACCGATTCGCTTGGCGGCGGCACATTCAAGTTTCGCGTCGGCCGCCAGGAAATGGCGTTCGACCTGCAGCGTTTCATCGCCGTGCGCGACGGCCCGAATGTGCGCCAGGCTTTCGACGCGATCTGGGCCGACTACGAATACCAGAAGTGGCGCTTTATTGCGTACGCGACACAACCCGTGCAGTACCGCGACGCGACCGTGTTCGACGACGTATCGAACCGCGGCCTCACGTTCAGCGGCGTGCGCTTCGAGCGCAAGTCGGTGGGGCCCGGCGATCTGTCCGGCTACTGGTCGCTGTATACCCGAAGCAATGCACGCTTCCTGGGTGCAAGCGGCTATGAGCGGCGCGACGTTTGGGACATGCGCTACTTCGGCACGCAAGGTCACTTCGATTGGGACTTCGAAGGGATGCTGCAGACGGGATCGGTCGGCGACAGCTCAGTCCTTGCGTGGGCAATCGGATCGATCGCGGGCTACAAGCTCGACCTGCCATGGTCGCCGCGCGTCGCGCTGCAGATGGACGCGGCTTCGGGTGACCGGCATCCCGGCGATGGTCACGTCGGCACCTTCAATCCGCTGTTTCCGAACGGCTACTACTTCACGCTCGCGAGCTATACGGGCTACACGAACCTCATTCATATCAAACCGTCCATCACGCTCGAGCCAACAGCGAATCTTGTGCTGCTCGGCGCGCTGGGATTCCAGTGGCGCGAGACGACCGGTGACGCCGTGTATCAGCAGGGAAGCCAAGTCGTGCCCGGCACGGCGGGCAAGGGCAGCCTGTGGACGGGAATGTATGTGCAGTTGCGGGCGGACTGGACGATTGCGGCGAACCTCATCGGGTCGATCGAAGCCGTGCATTTTCAGGTGGGAAACGCGGTCCGTCAGGCCGGCGGGCACAACGCGGACTATGCCGGCATCGAGCTTAAGTACGGGTGGTAAGTCACCCGAGTATTGCGTGGTCAGCGCAACTGGTCCTCGATTGTTCGCGTCAACGGCGATTCGACGTCGCCCGTGTGTTTCGTCTGCACGGGCTCGATCAGCACGACCCAGCATTCATCCTCGGCAACGGGATTGTGCAGCGTGCCGCGCGGCACCACGTGCATCGAGCCTGCTGGCAAATCGACAACGCGCCCGCCTTCGTATTCGATCTTCAGATGCCCTCGCACGATGAAAAACAGTTCGTCCTCCTGTGCATGGTCGTGCCACACGAGCTGGCCTCGCACTTTCGCGACCTTCACGTATTGATCGTTGACCTGCGCGACCACTTTCGGCGACCAATATTCCGACACATCGCTGAACGCGGCTTCTATGTCGAACGATTCGGCAAATGGATGGACTGACATGATTACCTCCAGGTCGGAATGATGGATGCGGCGAGCAGCGCACCCATCGCAAGGTTGAGGATGCGCCAATGAAGCGGCGTGCGCAGAAGCCGCGCGAGCAGCATGCCGAGCGCGCACCATAGCGCGAGAGAGACGCATGCGGCAAGACCAAACGCGGCGCCGAGCAGCAGCGCGAGCCGATTCGGGCTGCTCGCGAGCAGAGCGAAAGACGCCGCGGCGCCCACCGTCATCGCCCAGCTTTTCGGATTGAGCCAGAGCAGCAGGAAACCGCTCGCGAGCGTAATTGGCCGCGCGGGCCCGCTGCCGGCGGTTGGCGGACCGCTTCGCGCGATGCGCCATGCGAGCCATAGCAGATACGCGGAACCGAGAGCCTTCACGGTCGTCTGCAGCGCGGGCAGCGCAAGCAGCAGCTTGCCGAGACCAAGAGCTGCGACGGCGGCGAGCGACGCGAGTGCGATCGCGATGCCAAGCATCAGAGGGATCGAACGCGCAAAGCCGAAGCGCCCGCCTGACGCAGTGGCGAGCATCGTCGCACCGCCGGGCGTCAGCGTGGCGACGGCGACGAACAGGAGCAGCGGCAGGATCGATGTCATCGGTGCATGTTCGGGGGAACGTGCGTTGCACTGTACGGATTAGCGACGCATCAGAAAAGGCAATAATATTGATGCAATCCATTACGGTATCTAATGCGTCAATGATCCGAAACCTCGATATCGATCTGATCCGCACCTTCGTCACCGTCGCCGACAGCGGCAGCATGACGGTCGCCGCGAATCTGCTGCACATGACGCAAGGCGCCGTCAGCCAGCAGATCAAACGCCTCGAAGATGGGCTGGACTGTCTGCTGTTCGTGCGCAAGGCGCGCAAATTGGAATTGTCGCGCCAAGGTGAGCAGCTGCTTGCCAAGGCGCGACAGATGCTGCGGCTGAACGACGAAATCTGGGCCGACATGGCCGATCAGTCGTTGCGCGGCGGCCTGCGTGTCGGCGTACCTTACGATCTGGTGACACCGCTCGCGCCCGCGATGAAAGCCTTCGCCGAAGCGCATCCGCTCGTGGAGATCTCGCTTGTTTGCGCGACATCGCCGGAACTCAGCGAAGCGGTGAATGACGGACGCGTGGACCTGTCGTTGGTCGAATACGTCGCGAGTGAAGCCGAAGGCGAGGTGATCCGCACCGAGCCGCTGGTATGGGTGACGGGTCGCGGCAGTGAGGTGTGGCAGAAGCGGCCCTTGCCGCTGTCGATGGTGGACGAACGCTGCGCGTTCCGTCCTGTGGTGCTCGGCGCGCTTGCTGACAAAGACATTCCGTGGCGCACAGTGTTCGAGAGCGGGAACATCGAGGCGACCGCCGCAACGGTGCGCGCGGGCCTTGCGATCACGGCCTGGCTCGTCTCGACGGTGCCGTCCGATCTGGAAACGATCGTGCCGCACGAGGCCGGCTTGCCTGCACTGCCGCCGTTCGCAATCTGCCTGCGATTACCCTCGACGGCACGGCCGGCCGCGCTGGAATTCGCGCGCTATGTGCGCGAATCGATGTCGAACCACGCGGCCATCCCACATTCGCGTGCAGCGGCAATCGTGTGACATTAGGCGCATCCCGAAAATCGAAATTGACTGTTGCGAATAACGCGCTTAATTATCCGCGACGGTTTTCCTAGACTTGTCATGAACTGCACAGGCTCGATCTCGCGCTATTGGCGCGCCGTTTTTCGTCGAGTTTGATCGCCAGGAGACAAGCGCACAGCGACCGCTATGAAGAAGCACAAATGGATCGCTCGCGTGGATATTCCAATCCAATTACAGAGGAACAGATCATGAACAAGGCAACCAGCACATTCATCGCGGCCGCCGCCGCACTCGCGCTGTCGGGCGGTGCTTATGCACAGGCCAACAACACGCTGGCGACTCCGACCGTCAAGTCACCAGCCGAAGCATCGAGCGGCTACGGCACGGCTGGCACCACCAACACTGACAGCGGCACGGGCGCCGCGTCGCCGAATAGCACGAACGCTAACGCGACGGCCGCCACCGGTTCTTACGGGGCTAACAACACGCTGGCGACCCCGACCGTAAAGTCGCCGGTGTCCGGCCAATAACAAACAGCAATTAAGGCTGACAGCCTGGCGCAAGCAAGCGCCAGGCGCTTAAGCGCTTCAATCGCGTAGTGCGCTCTTAAACGAACGCACTACCGAAATCGCCTGAAAAAGCTGCGAATGTCGGCCGCGAGAAGTTCGGGCTCTTCCATTGCCGCGAAATGCCCACCTCGGGGCATGTCGGTCCACTGCACGACATTGAAGACTCGCTCTAGCCATGTGCGCGGCGGGTGGTTAATTTCTTTCGGAAAACTTGCGAAACCCACCGGCGGCAAGACACGTTGTCCGGCGGCGAAACGCATGGGTTGCAACCGGTTTTCCCAGTACATTTGAATTGCGGTACCGATGCTCTGCGTGTACCAGTAGAGCGACAAGTTCGTGAGTAGCTCATCTTTCGAAAACCTACGCTCGATAACGCCCCCGCAATCACTCCATGCCCGAAACTTCTCGCCGATCCACGCAGCCAAGCCGGCTGGTGAGTCGTTAAGCGATGCGGCCAGCGTCAGCGGCTTCGTGCCGTGCATATGCGCATATCCGCCCTCGAGCGCGACCCAGTCACTCTTCTCGCGAAGAAAATTTTGTTCGGCGGCCGTAAGCGGCTCAATCGCGGGGTCGATCGTGGGTTCGTACGAGCCCGGCAGGAAGTTGAGATGTATGCCATCGACCACCTGCTGATATTGCAAGGCGAGCGCGATAGACACCCCCGCACCCAGGTCACCACCCTGAGCGCCGAATCGTTCGTACCCGAGGCCCTGCATCAGCGATGCCCACAGATCCGCCACCTGAAACGACGAAGTGCCCGGCTCAGCAGGAGCCGGCGAAAACGTAAAGCCCGGCAGTGACGGAACAACGACGTCGAAAGCATCGTTCGGGTCCGCCCCAAATGCAGCGGGGTCGCACAACCGATCAACCAACGCATGAAACTCGAAGAACGATCCCGGCCAACCGTGCGTGATCACTATCGGATAGGGCCTGGATCCAACGCCACGCCGATGAACAAAATGCACGCGTCGACCGTTCACGTCGGCCAGGAATTGAGGTTGCTGGTTCAGACCGCGTTCCGCAGCCCGCCAATCGAAACTGTCGGCCCAGTACTCCACCAATTCACGCAGCCATACGGCGTCTGCACCTTGTTGCCACGACTCGGACGGAGTCATAGGCGCCCACCGGCTCGCGCGCAAACGGCGGCGCAAGTCGTCAATCTCACCGTCGGACACGGAAATCTGAAATGGCTCGATGTGCATAGTGCCTCGTCTGGATATTTCAGGGCAGCCGGCTCAGGCGCGAACGCCATTCTGGCCGGCTAGCTTAAGCATAGTTTTATGCAAGAAAAACAGCGAAATGTGCTTATCCGGCCTCGCTCATAAGTCTAGGATGCACTCTCCAATCGACATTCGGGAGATGCTTCGATGGCATCCAGCAAAATTCTTCTCGTCACAGGCGTCAGCAGCGGCTTTGGCCGCGCGCTCGCACAAGAGGCCCTCGCGGAGGGGCACACGGTCGTCGGGACTGTAAGAAATCCGCAGGCAAAGCGTGATTTCGAGTCACTGTCTGCGAATGCTGCTTTTGGACGTGTGCTCGACGTGACCGACTTCGACGCCATCGACGGCGTCGTGGCGGAAATTGAAGCGACCGTGGGACCTGTCGATGTCCTGGTCAACAATGCCGGCTACGGTCACGAAGGCATCCTGGAAGAATCGCCTTTGGCGGAGATGCGCAGACAGTTCGACGTGAACGTGTTTGGCGCGGTCGCCATGATGAAGGCCGTCCTGCCCTTCATGCGTAAGCGCCGACGCGGCCACATTCTGAATATCACGTCGATGGGCGGCTACATCACGATGCCGGGAATCGCTTATTACTGCGGGAGCAAATTCGCGCTGGAGGGCATCTCCGAGGCACTCGGCAAAGAAGTCAAGCCTTTCGGCATTGCCGTGACAGCCGTGGCGCCGGGCTCGTTTCGCACCGACTGGGCGGGCCGTTCGATGAGGCGAACGCCCCGCTCGATTGCGGATTACGACGCTATCTTCGACCCTGTCCGCAAAGCCCGTGAGGAGAAAAGCGGCAAGCAGTTAGGAGATCCGAGGAAAGCGGCGCGCGCAATGTTTGCCGCCATTGCCGCGGATCGCCCGCCCGCGCATCTTTTGCTCGGTAGCGATGCACTGGGGCTCGTGCGAAACAAATTGTCGGCATTGGAGGATGAGATTCGCGCGTGGGAGACCGTTACGGTCTCGACGGACGGCTGACACAAAGTTCGGTGCGCGCCAACCCAAGATATATCGCAAACGTTAGCGCGCAATGCATCGATCGCTATAGCGTATTAAACCGTCCACCTTATGCGTTTTCTCTAGGCCATGTAACAAAATGACATGAATAGTCCTTAGCGTGCTGAGTTCCCTAACAGCCGGAACGGATTGCCATGCATCCCGCCCTCGCGCAATTTCGTCGTCCGGGACTTTCCGCGGGCCCGCGTAACGCCGGGGAATTGGCGCAGGACGTGCCGGCCGTTGACGCCTCAGATTCGAATTCTCTTGTCATGGAGATTTTCTATTCGAGGCGCGACATGGTCAGTCTGGCTGTCATCGAAGACGATCGTCCCATCGGCTTGATCAATCGCGATATTTTCCTGTCGCAAATGAGCAAGCCGTTTCATCGCGAGCTCTACGACAAGAAGAGCTGCATCGCCTTCATGGACAAAGAGCCATTGATCGTCGATGTGGACACCAGCATCGAAGCGCTCACGTTCAAAACGGTCGAAGTGGGCGAGAAAGCGCTGGTCGATGGATTCATCGTGACGCGGGAAGGCCGGTTCGTCGGCGTGGGGAACGGCCTGCGGCTGCTGAGCATCGTGGCCGAACTGCAGGCGGAGAAGAATCGCCAGATCATGCAGAGCATCGAATATGCGAGCGTGATCCAGCAAGCCATGTTGCGCGCGTCGCGCGACGCGCTGTCGAACACGCTGCACGATTCGACGCTGGTCTGGGAGCCGCGCGATGTGGTCGGAGGCGACTTCTATCACTTCGCAACGTTTTCTGATGGCTGGTTCGGCGCGGTCGCCGATTGCACAGGGCACGGCGTGCCCGGCGCGTTCATGACGCTGCTCGCATCGTCTTCGCTATCACAGGCGCTCGAGCAAATCGGTCCGCGCGACCCATCGGCACTGCTTGCGGCAATCAACCGAAACGTCAAAAGCCTGCTTGGCCAGATCAACGGTGCGGGCGATGCCCCGCAGTCCAACGACGGGCTCGACGCCGCATTCTTCTGGTTCGATGCCGGCAGTCAGCAACTGCGGTTTGCCGGCGCGCGGGTCGCGTTGCATGTGCTTCGGCCCGATGCCGCGCAGTTCGAAAGCATTGCCGGCGACCGCAAGGGCGCGGGCTATGTCGACAGCCTCGCTGACTATATTTGGACCCTGCACACGATCGACGTGCCACGCGGCAGCTTGTTGTTCATTTCGACGGATGGCCTGACCGATCAGATTGGCGGTCCGCGCAAGATCGCCTTCGGAAAACGCCGCGCGCTCGATCTGATTCTCGCGCAGCGCGAGAGCGCCCCCTCATCGATCTCCGCCAATCTTCTCGATGCACTCGTCGAATGGCAAGGCGCGCAATCGCGCCGCGACGACGTCACGTTTTTCTTTGCACGCGTTTAAGGTCGTCCACGAAAATGTCTGGAATGCTCGAGCAAAATAGCTGCTTTTTTGAAATCGCACAGCAGCGCAATTTGATTTTTTATCATAAGGGCTACTTTTCTCACAGCATCGTCGCCGCGATGAGCGAGGTTGTGAAGCTGCAGCTGGAAGTGGCGGGGCTCAGCGCATCGACGCGAAGAAAGATCTTCTCGTCGTTTATCGAGCTCTCGCAGAACATCGTTCACTACTCGTCCGACTCACTCCCGCAAGATGGCGGCCAAGGCGGCGCAATACGCGAAGGCGCGATGTGCATTTGCTCCGATGGCGAGCGTCACCTGATGGTATGCATGAATCCCATCGCTACGGTTGCCGTGAACGATTTGCGCGAGAAACTCGAGCCGTTGCGCAACATGTCGATCGAAGAGATCAAGCAGGCCTACAAGATGTCGTTGCGCGCGGAAACGCCTGTCGAGAGCAAAGGCGCGGGACTGGGATTTCTGACGATGGCGCGCGACGCAAGCGCGCCGCTCGAATTCGCCTTTCATCCGCGCGAAGACGACCCTGACACCACGCTCTTTTGCCTCAAGACCATCATCTGATCAAGGTCCGCGTACAGAATGGAAAACTTTTTTATCGCCGCCACGGCAACGTCGCCGGAAGTCGATTTCCGCTTCGACCAGAATGTACTTTCGCTTCGAGGCGAGTCATATCCCGAGAACGCCGCCGCGTTCTATGCCCCCGTCATCGAGCGGCTCAACGCCTGGTTGGGGAGCTGCGAGGCTGCCTCGATTACGGTCGAGGTAACGCTCACGTACTTCAACAGTTCCAGCACGAAGATGCTGTTCAGCGTGTTCGACGCTTTGGATCGGGCCGCTTCGTCAGGCAATCACGTGCAGGTGAACTGGTATCGCGACGAGCAAGATGAAACGATTATGGAATTCGGCGAGGAGTTGCAAACCGACTTCACGGCGATCAGGTTCAATGATTGCCCGGTTGCAACTTGAGGACTGAGGGCGTGGAAACTTCTCAGCGGGACCCATCGAACGACACTGCTCCGGACCTGTTCCGCAACGAAAGCGAAGCACTGGAACGAGCACGGGCGATGGGTGCCGATCCGAACGCGCACGCCGACAGTTATCGCCAGGCGCTGGTCGAACTCGTCCGGCACTACGAGCGCCTGATGCGCGAGACGCGCCGCCTGATCGGGCGTAGCGATCGAGCCGAGCGCGAAATGCATGCGCTCACGCAGGAACTGCAGCATCGCGCGACGCACGACGCACTCACCGGCGCGTTCAATCGAAGCGCCGTGATCGAGTGGACAGTCAAGACGTTGCGCGTCGATCGAGCGGTGATGATCCTGCTCGACATCGACGACTTCAAGAAGATCAACGACGATTTTGGCCATCCCGCCGGTGACGCCGTGATTCTCGGCATCGTGAACTGTCTTCGGGGAATTCTGGGCGACCGGGGCATCATCGGACGCGTCGGCGGTGAAGAGTTTACGGTCGTATTGCCGGGCTCCGACATCACCGGCGCGTTGCAATTGGCCGAGAACATGCGAGCGGCCATCGCCAGTCACGCGTTCCCGGCGCCGGTGACCCGCTGCATCACGGCGAGTTTCGGCGTCAGCGACAATTCAGCCGGCACCGATTTCGACACCGCATACGGCCTCGCCGATGCCGCTTTGTACACCGCGAAGCGCGGTGGCCGGAACCGCGTGGTGTTCGAAGGAAGCACGGATCCGTCGCACGCCGCCAACGTCGACATTCAGCGCTCTACCGCGCCAACCGCCCCTGAAGGAATTCAATAAAGCGCTGCGTTTTCGCGGGCAGCAGCCGGGTTTCCGTGATGGCATAGATCGAAACGGTCGTGCCGCGCCAGCCTGGCAGAACCGGACGCAACGTCCCGCTGGCCAGCTCATCTGCGACGACTTCTTGCGGCATCAGCACAATGCCCCTATCCAGCGCTGCGAGACGTCGAATCATGCCGACGTTGTTGATCGCGAACCGCCCGCGTACCGGCACCGAAGTCGTCCGCTTTCCATCATGCAATGTCCACGTGGCCGCCTTCAGGATCGTCAGGCATTCGTGCCGCGTGAGATCGGCGGGCTTGTTCGGTTCCCCCGCTCGTTCGAGATAGCCAGGTGACGCATACAGGTACGGGGTCAACGACGCCAGCGGCCGCGCTATCAACTGAGAGTCCTCGGACTCGCCTATCCGGATCGCAACGTCGTAGGGCTCACTGACAAGATCGATCCGCCTCGACGTGAGATCGAAATCGAAGCTGATGCCGGGATAAAGTTCGGCGAACTCCACGACGAGCGGCGCCAAGTAGGTCACAGCGAAATCGACCGGCAGCGACACTCGCAGTACACCGCTGGGCTGGACGAGCATGTCGCCGAGCTGTTCGTGGGCGAGGCGGGCTTCGTCGACGATGCGCTTGCACCGCTCAAAGTAAATCAGGCCGGCCTCGGTCAGCTCGATCTTGCGGGTCGTACGATGCAGCAGGCGCAGCCCGACGGTTTTCTCGAGTGCGCTGATTCGCCTCGACACCGTCGAATTCGGTATGTCCAGCGCTTGCGCCGCGTTCCGAAAGCCTTTGGCTTTGACGACCTCGACGAACAAGGCCATGTCATTGAGGTAATCGTCCATTCGCATTGCTCCATCAATGGAGCAATGATATCCGAAAGACCGTCTTTATCTTCCATGCGAAGCAGTCGATGATTCGTCCGTCACCGATTCCATCAATTCAACCAAGGATTCAACCGTGAACAAACTATTCGATTCCATTCGTGTCGGCCGCTACACCCTGCAAAACCGCCTGGTCATGGCGCCGATGACGCGGTCGCGCGCCATGTTCGACGGCACGCCGGGCGAGCTGGCCGTCGAGTATTACGCGCAGCGCGCCAGTGTCGGCCTGATCGTTACGGAAGGGACGCAGCCCTCGGCCGACGGTCAGGGCTACCTGACTACGCCTGGCATTTACACCGATGGGCACGTGGCCGGCTGGAAGCGCATCGCAGACGCCGTGCACGGGAAAGGCGGCCATATGTTCATTCAGCTCATGCACGCCGGGCGCATGTCCCACCCGGACAACACGCCTCACCATCGCCCGGGTGTCGCGCCGTCCGCGATCGCGCCGGGCACGGGCATGTTTACCGTCAAGGGCATGCAGGACATTCCCGTGCCGCGCGCGCTGACAACCGAGGAAATCCACCAGACGGTCGCCGACTTCGCCTTCGCGGCACGCCGCGCGATTGAAGCCGGTGCGGACGGCGTCGAAATTCATGGCGCGAATGCGTATCTGATTCAGCAGTTTTTCGCCCCAAGCGCCAACACGCGCACAGACGAATATGGCGGCTCCATTGAAAATCGCGCGCGCTTCGCCATCGAGGTAGCGAAGGCGATTGCCCAGGAGATCGGCGCTGATCGAACGGCCATCCGCCTGTCGCCCGGCACGACGATGTGGGGTATCGATGAAGGCATCGAAGGACCGGCACTCTACCGTTACCTCGTCGGCGAACTCGACAAGCTGGGGCTGGCCTATCTGCACGTCATGCACCAAGGCAACGAGGCGCTTCTGGAGGACATCCGCAAGCTCTGGACAGGCAAGCTCATTCTGAACCGTCCCGGGCGAGCGCGCGAACAGGTGGGCGCCGACACCGCTGCGGGCATCGCCGACTTGGAAGCCTACGGTTCCATGGTGTTGGCAAACCCGGACTTCGTCGAACGCCTCAAGAACGATGCCCCGATGAACGAGCCGCACAGGGAAGGCTTCTTTGGCGGCACAGAGAAGTTTTACACCGACTATCCGACGCTAAGCGAAGCTGAAGCTCGCTGAGGATGCTGTCAGGGTGTTTCGCTGTCATTTACACGCCTAAGCGTGTAAATGACAGTTCGCTTCGTGCCCATCAACGCCAATTTCCGCTTTGACCGATATCTGCGGAACCTCCAGGCTTCACACCCCAAGCCAATACTTGTCGGACGAAAACTCCGTCGTAACGGGATGCGTTTCCAACGTATAGAAACGCAGATGCCGCCCGTCCAGGTCTTCCGCCGCCAACAGCCAGCCGGTGACACCCGTGAAGACCGGCGAATGAGGAACGCCCATCGACTCCAGATAGTCGTGCCACGCAACCAGTTCGTCGTGCGTCTCGACAGCAAACGTCACCGGGTCGAGCCCCGCCTCGCGCGCGGCTTTTTCAGGCGACGCCCGCAATTCGAGGTACGTGCCGAGGCTTTCGACTTCGAGGATATAGGCGAAGAGCTCGCCGCTCGGAAGCCGATGGTCGAGCTCGGGAATACGCTTCGCCCCCAATGCCATCGAATAGAAAGCAAGGCTACGGTCCAAATCCGACACATTGAACTTGAGGTGATGAATTCCAGCGATAGACGGGCGGTTCATGGGTTTTTGCCTTTTACACAAGAACAGTTGCTTTCGAGAATGCGTGCCTGCGCCGAACGCATGTGCAGTGCCTGCCTCAGCCGCGCGAACAACACCGGACCTTTTTGGGCCCTTACCGAGCCCTCCGCGTTTTCGGCGTCGCGCATAGCCGGCCCGAGCATGAGAAAAATCGCGGCCGCGACGACGAATAACACCGCCGACATCGCCAATGCCATCGCATACGCACCGCTGCGGTCATGGACCACGCCGTACGCAATGCCTCCCGCCGCGATGCCCGTATAGAAGAACGCCGCGAGCCCTCCATACACCGCGCCGTAATGCCTGAGCCCGAAGAGACGCGCACAGAAGAACGAGAGGAAATCGAGCTCGGCCCCGATGCTCAATCCGATCAGCAGGACCGCGATCAACGCCATCGCGACGTGCGAACCGCCGAACATCCAGAGCAGCATGCCGAGCGCGGCAAGACAAAGCGCGGTCGCGGCGACTCGCTCCGGACGGAACGCATCGAGCGCGCCGCCGATAACCAGCCGGCTCACCAACACCGATGCGGCAAGCGCTGACAACAAGAAGGGGGCCGTGTGCGGCGCGAGCCCTTTCTCGATGACGATGGACTGGAACTGCGACACAAACCCGAGCGACGCGACGCTCAAACCGAAAATCGCCGCGCCGAGCAGCCAGAACGCGCGCTTGGCGGCAGCGGCGACTAGGCGGTCGCCCGCCAACGTATCCGGCACGCTTGTACGCTTGCGCACCGGCCCACGGCTCAGTGCAAACGCCAGCAAGCCGCCGACGAGCACCGCTGCGGCGAAGAACTGATAGCCGCCTCGCCAGCCCCAATGCCTCAAAACGGCGGCGATGACGGGAGGCAGGATCATCGCGGTCAAACCGATACCCAGCAGCGAAAACGCCAGCGCGGTGCCGCGCGACTTCCTGAAGCGCGTCGAGATGGTCCGCGTATAGCTCACGGGCCCGGTCGCACAGCCGAGCACATTGAGCGCGATGAACGCCGCATAGAACATCCACAACTGGCCGTTCATCGCCGAGAGCCAGACGAAGCACGCCGACATGCAGAGCGCCGAAAGCACGGCCACGCGGCGCACCCCGAACCGGTCGAGCAACAGTCCCGCGAAAGGCAGCACCACGGCGGTGACAGGAAGCGCGATCAGCGAAACCGCGGCGGCCGCCTTCGACCAGCCGAACTCGTGTTCGAGCGCACGAAAGAAGAAACTCGAAACGGGGTTGTAGACGCCGATGCCGAGCCCTAGGCCGATCATCGCGCCGAGCAAGTCGCGCCAGCCGCTCTTGAGTTCGTCGAGGAATGCGCTCATGCCTGATCCTTGCCAGACAGCGGCGATGAATCGTCCACGTCTGTCTCCAGTTGCTGCACGCCTGCTGCGATCTTTTTTGCGCTCTTGAGCATCGCAGCAAGGTGTTGCCGCGCGGCTTCTTCCGGCCTCAACGCGCTTGCGATGAACGTCATGTTGATGCAGCCGATCACGCGGTCTTCCAAGACGATGGGTACTGCGATCGCCCCGGTTTCGGTGGGCGCCTCGCCGTATCGCAGACCATATCCCTGCTCTCTTGTGCGCTGAAGCAGCGCTTCGACCTCGGCGGGACGTTCGAGCATTTCGTTGCCCGGCTCCGGCAGGCGCGAAAGATTGGCGAGGATCTGCTCGCGTTCGTTGTCCGGGCAAAACGCCAGATACGCCCTGCCCGTGGCCCCCTGCAGCATCGGAAAGCGCAGGCCGACCACGCCGCGATCGATCGTGAGCGGACTCGATTGACGTGTCGTCTCGCGAATCCACATCGCGTTGTTCATGAAGGTGCCGAGATCGACCGGCCACAGCACCTTGCGCTGCAGCGCGCTCAACACCGGCCGTGCGACTTGCGTCACCCAGTCTTCGTCAGAAAAGCCCTGCGCGAGCGTGCGCACGAGCATCGTCAGGCAATAGCGCTGCTGACGCAGATTGATGGACACGTAGCCCGCCGAGCGCAGCGTTTCGAGAATCCGGTAGAGCGCGGGCCGCGAGATGCCGGTCGCGGCAGACAGTTCGGCGACCGTCGCGCCGTTGCGCACATTCAGCGCCCTCAACACGGCGATCGTCCTGAGCGGCCCGCGCATCAGGCTCGCTTCGTCGTTGGAGCGGGTGGAGCGCTTCGGCTTCGCGTCTGAGTTCATGGCTATCCATCCGGATGACAGCACGGTTGACTGCGCCGGATCATTCTCGCACGCGGGTTGTTCGCGGTTAAGCGTGTACATGGCCCCTCTCCGTCGGCTAGCGGATCATCTCGCGGCCCGGATGAGCGCGCGGATATTGCCGGATATAACGAATGCCGTAAGCGAGGAAACGATCGGACGCGGTCAGGTTGTCGCGGCGGAAGCTCAGCGTATCGAAGATCGGCGCGTCTTCGTTCACGAGGCGCAGCGAGTAGTCGCGCGACTGCGCGAGCAGCGCTTTCAGCTCCCTGCCGCCTTCCACAGTCGAAGCCGCAGGCGTCGCGTTGACGAGGAATCCCTGTGTGGCGTTCTGCCCGACCGGACACAGGCTGTGCATCAGATAGAGCTTTCGTCCCTTGGTCTCGCTCGCGATCGTCACGGTGTTGACGCCCCACAGCCTGCGCTTTTGCATCACGTCGCCGAACTCCGGCGCGGTGACTCGCGCTTCGTAAGACAGCGTGTGTTCGCGCTCGCGCACGCAGTCGTGGTCGACCTCGATCGGCATGCCGTGCACGACGCGGAAGTGCTGAAGATCGAAGCTGTTCAAGAAGACGATGGAGCTGTCGACACGCATCGGCAGCGGATTGCGAAACGCGTCGATCACAAGCTCGGTTTCGCCTTCGTCTTGTTCGAAGTGCGGCGCCGCGTGCAGCGGCGTGTCGCCGTTGAACGCCCAGATGATCCCGAGCGACTCCGCCGTCGGATAGCTGAACAGCTTGGCGTAGGGCGGCGGCGGGTCGCCGGCCGGCACTTCGACGCATGCGCCGGTCGTGTCGTAGCGCCAGAAGTGGAACGGGCATTGAATTCTGTCGTCGACGAGGCGCCCCACCGAAAGGTCCGCGCCGAGGTGCCGGCAGTACGCGCTCTTGACGTGCGCCACACCGTCGGACGTGCGATAGACGATCACGCGTCCATCGAGAAACGGCGCGCCGATCAGGCTGCCCCTAGGCACCTCGGACGACAACGCGACCGGATACCAGCATTGATGAAACTCGTCCGCGCCGCGAAATTCGATCTTCGTGCCGCGACCTCGCGCGTCGACCAGCGGGACCGTCTTGGCGGCCTCGCTCGAAACTGTCTGCTCAGTCATCTTCGTCTCCACCCATCTTCGTCATTCGGCTCGAAGCAGAACGAGCTTTGTTGGTTCGTTCGTCCGTGCCTGTCGTCGTTCAGCCTCTCAATCAGGCGTGCAGCGTCAGCCGAGCAGCGCTTCCCGGTAATCTGCCGGGCGCCTTCGTGCTTCGGCGATTTCCACCTCCAGATAACCGACCTTGTCGATCTCCGCGCGAATGCGGTCGCCCGGCTTCAGGAATTGGCCGATCGAAGCGCCGGAGCCCGCGCACGAACCGGTAAAGACGATGTCGCCGGGTTCGAGCGTGATGAAGCGGCTGATCGTGGCGACTTGCTCGTACACGGAATAGAGCATGTCGGACGTGGTGCCGCTTTGCTTGATTTCGCCGTTGACGTAGAGACGCAAGCCCAATTGCTGCGGATCGCCGACGAACGCAGCCGGCACCAGCACGGGCCCCACGGGCGCCATCTCGTCTTGCGCTTTTGCGCGCACGAGATCGATGCCCACGGCCGAGCCGCGGTCGAACAAATCGCGGCAGGTCAGGTCGACGCCGACCGTATAGCCCGCGATGGCAGCCTTTGCCGAGTCGAGATCGGCGTCGGTGAGCCGCGCGCCCATCACGACCGCCAGTTCGATCTCCCAATCGAATTGCGCGGTGCCGGGCGGAATCGCGACCTTCGCGCCGGGTCCGACGATCGAGGTCGTCGGCGGGCGCAGAAACATCGGCATATTCGGCCAACGCTCTGCGGGCAAATTGAATTCGCGAAGATGGTCTTTGTAGACGGCGCCGACGCAGATGAGCTTGTTCGGAAAACGGATCGGCGTGGTGAGCTCGGCATCGGCGTGCGATACGTAGCCGTCGGACGATGGATTCATCGTTTCGCAACGCAGCGCCGCGTCGACGATCGATGGGTAAGCCGTGTCCCAGCGGTTCACGACTTCGCGCAGGCTCGTGTCGAAGCCGGCTGCGAGCCGGTCCAGCCGAAAGTAGCCGTGCGGCAGCGCGATGGCCGCGCGTTCTCCGTCCACGGTACAAAGATTGGCGAGTGCAAATTCCATAGCGGCCGTATTCCTGAAATCGATTGACGCGCAGCGCGTCGAATTGATTTCACTGTACGAGGCCGCCAGGGGCCCATCAACGGCAATTTCCGCTTTGTCCGATGAGCGGACAGCGCACGGCTAGCGCGACACGATCAGCCGCATCTCGGTTGGCGCCCCGCCTTCGCGTGCGATATCGCGCGGCGTCACGCCGAGCAGCCGCTTCATCCAGTGCGCCATGTGGCTCTGATGCGCGAAGCCGACTTCGAGCGCGACCTGGCTCGCGCTCAGGCGGCCTTGCATCAAGAGCGCCTTCGCGCGCTCGACGCGCCTCTGCACGACATGCCGATGCACGGGCACACCGACGGTCTCGCGAAACAGCACCTTGAAATGCGGCACGCTCAGTTCGACGAGCGCGGCAAGCTCGGTGAGCGTCAAGCGTTCGTCGAGATGCGCTTCGATGTAGTCGATGACGCGCGCCGCCGCGCGCGGGCTCAGCGTGCGGCGCCGCTCATCGCGTGACACCGACGCGCCCGCGAGCCGCACGACCATCGCCGTGCACAGGCTCTCGGCATACAGCGGATCGGATGCGTCCTCGGCTTCGAGTTCCGCGCGCATGGCCCAAGCCAGATGCTGGAGGCGCGGATCGCGAATCTGATACTGATGCCGGATTTGCGCGTCGGAGGCGCGCAGGCCGAGTTGATCGAAGGTGTTGCGGACGAACTCGTCCGTCATCCAGATGTGCAGCACCGTGCAGCTCGCGTCATCGCTCCATTCGCCCTCGAGGCCCGCGGGAATCACATCGGTATCGCCATGCGCCTGGATGCGCACATAGCGCTTGCCGTCGCACCGGCAGTCCGCCCTGACCGGCGCACCCACGTGCACGCCAACGCGATGCACAGGCAGCGCCGGAATGCGATGCAAACCAGACGCGATGCCCAGCATTTGCGCGCCAAAGCCTGACCAGCCAAGCGATGCGCTCGAGCGCAGGCTCACGCGGGCGGCGGAATGAGGGATCAAGGAGGAGGTGACGGCATTCATCGCTTGCGCCTTTCGATCATCGGATTGCGCATTGTGCTGCGGTTTACGTTTTCCTGCTGAGGGCCATTTAGCGCTCGCCATGCGCCGCCATGCGTAGGTCGTCATCCGAATCTGCTTTCGAGCATCCTTGCCTGTGCGTATCCGCCTCCGGCGAGGCTTACGCTTGGCTCCGTGTCATGAATCGAGGAGTCGAGTGATGTTTGTGATTTTTGGAGCTTCCGGGAAAGTGGGACGCACCTCCGCAGCGGCGCTGCGGCAGGCAGGTCAGCCGGTGCGTGCTGTCGTGCGCAATGCAGAGCAAGGCGAGCCGCTTGCGGGTATCGGTTGTGAAGTCGTGCTAGGCGATCTGATCGATAGCGATTCGGTCTCGCGTGCACTCGACGGCGCGCACAGTGCGCAGATGCTGTGCCCCGTAGTGCGCGGCGACGCCGAACCCGCCGAAGCGATGAAGCGCATGGTCGACACGGCAGCCAAGGCGTTGAGCGCGCATCCCCATCTGCATGTCGTCGCACTATCCGACTATGGCGCCGAACTTGATGCGGACACGGGCATCACGATGGTCTTTCACCATCTCGAAGCGCAGCTCAAGCGCGTGGTGCCGCACCTCACGCTGCTGCGTTCGGCCGAACATATGCAGAACTTCGCGCGCGTCATGCCGGTCGCGCTCGCAACGGGCGTGCTGCCGAGCTTTCATCATCCTGTCGAGCGGACGTTTCCCATGGTGTCGGCTCATGACGTCGGCGTCGTCGCGGCGCAATTGCTGCTCGAACGCAATGTGGCCGATGCGGCCCGCGTGGTGAGTATCGAGAGCGCTCAGCGCTACAGCCCGAACGATATCGCCCACGCGTTGAGCGAAGCGAGCCAGCGCGATGTCGTCGCGCGTGCGCTGCCACGCGACCAATGGACGCCGACGCTGCTGCGCGCAGGGCTCAACGCGAATCACGCGCAGCTCATCACCGATCTCTACGACGCGACGAACGCGGGACGAATCGATATCGAAACGGGTGTCGGCGAGCGGCGTTTCGGCGCGACGACGCCGCGTGAAGTGTTCGCCGCGCTGACGCCGGCCCTCGTTACCCGTTGAGAGGGACCATCGCATGCATACGTGTCCTTTGCTGCGCATCACGCTGGACGCTCGGCGCGAACGCGATCCTGCACGCCGCGACGCCACGCGCACGCTCTACGGTTTCGCAACGAGCGTGGCCGAGCGGATGGGATGGCATAGCCTGGAACAGTTGCTGGCCGCGATCCCCGACAGCAACGACGACTTCGCCGCTTAGAACAACGTCCTGATGCCGACTCGCGCCGCCGCTTCGTGTCCGTTCGACGAAGCGGGCAGCGTGAGGAACATGGCGTGCGCGCCGCCGTTGACGCTCTGGAACGATGCGCTGACGTACACATCCGTTCTCTTCGACAGGAAGTAATCGAGAATGACGGCGACGTCGTGCCAGGTCGACGGCGACATCCGCGTCAGCGAATAACCGGCGCTTGCCGCCAAGGTCGGCGTGATCAGGACAACCTCGCTCATCTCATAGCTGCGCATCGTCGCCGACGCGCTCGGCGTCGAGATCGTCGTATCGGTAAAGATCGCGCGTGTCGAAGACTGGCCGAACGTCACGCTGGCCACCGCTTCGATGTTGCGCATGTTGCTCGCCACGAAGGTGCCCGACGGAAACGACGAGCCCAATGAGGTGCCGATTTGCGCCACCGGCGAGAGCGTCATGTCGTGGACGTTGTTATACGCGAACGCCAGCGCCACGATCCCGCCGGTGTATTGCGCGCCTGCCGCGATCACTCTGCCGTTGCCGGCGCTCGACGGATCGGCGCCGAACGCGTACAGCGCCCCCATGCTGAAGCCCGGCAACGGCGACACCGCGTACTTCACGGAGTTGTTGATCCGCAGCGAGCCGCCGAGGTGGTCGTAGTCGCCGGGATGGAACGCGTAGGCGCCGATTCGGGCGCCGATCGAATACTGCGTGATGTAGTCCCACACGAAGTCATATTGCCGGCCGAACGTGAGCGTGCCCCACTTGGGGTTGCTCAAGCCCACGAACGCCTGCCGTCCGAACATCAGCCCGCTTTGCGAATCGGCTCCCGTATTCAGCGAGAAGCCGTTTTCGAGCTGGAAAATCGCCTTGTTGCCGCCGCCGAGATCCTCCTTGCCCAGAAACCCGAAGCGACTCGGCTGGATAATGCCGTCGTTCGCAAGCACCTCGCTTTTGCCGCCGACATTCGACACATAGCTGATCCCTGTGTCGATCAATCCGTACAGCGTCACCGCACTTTGTGCGTGAGCAAGGCACGGCAACGCCAGCGCAATCGCAATTGCGAGGGACTTCTTCATTGAGTGTCTCCGATCGTTTTTTTAACGCCTGGCGTCATGTCGTATGCGCCGGCTGTGGTGTGAGTTCACTCTATGAGCGGGTGAATGGCCCATCAAGACGAATTCCGGATTCGTCCGGCAGGCGGACACGCTGCGCCGCTTGAATGCCTGCTCGCGGGCTTTCTTCTTCGATGTGCTTGCGGGGTCGGTCGGCGGAAACGTCCGTTGCGGACGTTGGAAGGTTCAGATGATTGGCTGCGTTCGCTGGGTCACAGTCGAGTCGCCCATCGATATGTCACGATCACGCACTGCGGCCGGCCGGACACTCTCGACGCCGGCCGCATCGTGTCGCCATCACGGGAGAGCCCCATGCCTACGCTCTATTCCTATCCGGACCTGTTCGGCGTCGCCGACAACAATCCGTTTGGTCTGAAGGTCTATGCGTTCATGCGCTTGTGCGATCTCGACTTCGAGCACAAGCACATCCTCGATCCGAAAGACGCGCCGCGCGGACAGTTGCCGTATCTGGTCGACGGCAAAACATCGATCGGCGACAGCGATACGATCATCGCCTACCTGAAGCGCAAGTACGATCTGCGCATCGACAGCAAGCTATCCCCGGGACAATCGAATCTCGACTTCCTGGTGCGGCGCACGCTCGACGACCTGTATTGGCCGATGAGCTTTTCGCGCTGGCGCGACGAGCGCTTTCGCCCGGCGTTCTGCCATGCGTTCATGGCGGCGCATCCCGAAGTCCCCGCGAGCGCGCTCGAAGCTGCAAGCGAGTACAACCGGATGCGGTATCACTATCAGGGCATTGGCCGCTACGAGCCGGATCAGGTGTATGAGCGCGGCATCGGCGATCTGCGCGTCGTGGCCGATCTGCTCGGCGACAGCGGGTTTGTCTTCGGACCCGAGCCGGCCACGATCGATGCCGCGATCTATGGCTGTGTCGCGAACATCTACTACTACGACATCAATACGCCGCTGAAGGCCTACGTGCTGTCGCGGCCGAACCTCGTTCGGCATTGCGAGGCGATGCACGCTCGGATCGCTAGCCGGTAATACGCGTCACGCGCCGCCGAAGCGGCGGCGCGCTGCGATGCCTCTAGGTAGTCGCGATCAGAAACGACTCGCCGCTCGACGGCCGAAGGCCATCGGTTCGATTCGCGAAGTACCGTTGAATGAGATCGTTAGTGGAGACATGCTGGGCCTCGCGGAAACCCGCCTCTCGGGCCAATGCCAGCATCTCCGGCGGGCTGAAGAAACTGACGAACGGCGTCCCGGCCGCTTTCGCGCGTTCATAGACCATCTGATGCTGCGCCCGGTCGTCCGGATCGATGAGTTCCAGCGGCAGCAAGAACGTCATCGCCAGCGTGGAGCCCGGCGCGAGCTTCGCGATCTGACGCAGCGTCGCGAGGTTGGCGTCCCGCGTGAGGTACATCGAGACGCCAGTGGACACCACCACCGCCGGCTGCGCGGCATCGAAGCCGGCGGCCGCGATCTGCTCCCACCACGACTGCCCCGCTTCGAAATCGACAGGCACGAGCCGCAGCCAATCGGGAATGGCGAAACCCGTTTCGATCAGGCGTTGCCGCTTCCATGCTTGCGCGCCGGGCTGATCCACCTCGAATACGCGCATGCGCGATGCGATCTCCGGCTTGCGCTGAGCGAAGCTGTCGAGGCCGGCGCCGAGAATGACGTACTGTGCAACGCCCTTGTCCACTTGCTCGGCGACCAAGTCCTCGATCACGCGCGCCCTTCCCACGATGGCCGCCCGATACCCCATGGTGCCTTGCGGGTGCATGTCCGGACGATTGCGCCAGCCTTCGTCCGGCGCGGCCAGCCGCAGGCCGATCTCGTCTTCGAGCACATGCGGCTGTGAATCGATTTGAACGTGCATGGCGCGCCATAGCGCAACGCGTACCGCTGTGCTGTCTGGCTGCGCTGTGTGCTTTTCCTGCATGAGTTATTCCTTTTTTGTTGATGGCTTGCCGTAGTTCTGAGCCAGGTAGTTCACGATGGTCTCCACGTCTTCCTTAGGAATCGCCGCACCATATATGTTGATCATCTTGGCGACCGTCGCGCTCCAGCCCGCCTTGTTCAGAAAGGGCGAGTTCATCGGAATATAGTCGAGGCTGTGACAGGCGGCACATTGCATCACTTTATCTTTGCCCGGTCCTTCTTTCAGCACAACCTGCGATTCCTGTGCCGCGGCGACATCGACAAAAAGGAACACAAGCGACAACGCGACGGGAATCACGTGCGTGAGCGTGTTCATATCACCTCCACATACAAGCGCTGGATCACATTGTGGTGATAGCCCCCGGGATTCTGAATGAGTTGCTCGACCTGTGTTTCCCCGGAGCGACTGGTGGCGCGCGCCATCACCACAATCGAACCGCGCTCGCGTGTCGGAACGGCGAGCGTGAATTCACGGAACGAGAATCGGCCAAGGTCTCGGCCCAGTTTTGCGCGCTGCCAACTCGCGCCAAAATCGGTCGACACCTCGACGCTGTCGATGCCCGCACCGCTATCCCAGGCAATTCCTCTCACGTCGATCGGCTTGCCGTGCGGAATCTGCTGCCCGTTCTTGAGCGAAGTGATCAGCGAGTTCACTACCACGGTGGTGATCGGCTCAGTTGCACTCGTCACTTGCGATTTGAAACTCGGCGTCTTGAACTTGCCGCGCGGCAGCCGATACGCGGTGCTCATCCAGAAGCTCTGCTCGGGTTTGGACACCACCCTGACGCTCATCAATTGCTTGACCCAGTAGGTGCCGGTCCACCCCGGCACGACGAGACGCGCGGGGAAGCCGTTCCAGTGCGGCAGCGGCTTGCCGTTCATTTCGAACGCGACCAGCGTGTTCTCGTCGAGCGCAACGTCCACCGGCAGCGATTTGACGAAGGCGGGGGTCTTATCGATAACCGCATGATCTGCCGGGCCAAACACGACTTCGAGCGCATCGCTCTTTACGCCCGCCTTGGCGAGGATGTCCTTCAGGCGCACACCGCGCCAGACCGCGTTGCCCATGGCGCCCACGCCCCACTGCACACCGGCGACGTGCGGGTCGAACAGGCCACGGCGGTTGCCCGAGCACTGGCACACCGCTGTAATCTCGGCCGGCTCGAAATCCTTCTTGAGTTGATCCAGCGTGAATGCGAGTTCGCGTTCGGCACTTTCGCCGCCGACATTGAGCCTCCAATCGGCGGCTTGCACCTCCGCAATCCCGGCCAAGTGATAGCGCACAAAGAACGCGTCGTTCGGTGTAATTGGTGTGTGGAAATAGCCTATCGGCGTCTCGAAGTTGGGCGGCCGATAAGTCTTCTTGATCAGCGGCATCTTGTCCGGCAGTGCGTACAGATGCTGTTCGGCAAGCGCACCTTCGGGAATCTCTGCGAAACCCAATGCCGCCGAGCTGCCTACATCGGCAGCCAAAATCCGCAGCGGTCTGAGCGCCGCAAGGGAGCCGGCTCCGACCAGTAATTTGCGGCGCAATCCACTGTTAAGGGACTTATTCATAGAAGCGCTCCGCGGGCTGATAGCCGGAGCTTAGTTCACGCGGGTGGACAGGCAAACTAGGGTTTTCGGTGGACCGTTAACGATATTGCGCAACGCGCTGCGAGACGGTTGGAAAACATGCGTGCGCATCCAACACGCCTACCTGCGTCAAGAATCAGCGACACCCGCCGTGATCCGCATCAACAAACCTCCAAAGCGATTCGCAAAACGGCATTTCAAGATGTGCATCAAGCGTTTTGTGATAGCGGCTTAAGCCGCTCCGCGTTCGTGTCGCAAAACTCTGCGTCACCCCCATTCCTTTGGAGAGTTTCGTTCATGAACACCAAGACGTCCAACCCCGCCGCGCTAGGTCTCGCCGCTTTCGCGCTGACGACGTGGCTGCTCAGCATGATCAACGCCGGCTGGTTCAGCGGCGACTCGATGAACATGGTGCTCGCCGTCGCGCTCGCGTTCGGCGGCTCCGCGCAAGTGATTGCCGGGATCGCGGAAATCCCGCGCGGCAATACCTTCGGCACCACGGCATTCGTGAGCTATGGCGCGTTCTGGTGGTCGTTCGCGCTCTTCGTGCTGTTCCTTCACGACAAGGTGCCCGCCGCGTTCGTAGGCTGGTATCTGTTCATGTGGGGCGTGTTCACGCTCTATATGTGGGTCGCGACGTTCCGCTCGCCGCGCGCATTGCAGTTCGTGTTCCTCGCTCTGTGGATCACGTTCTTCCTGCTCGCCGCGGGCGAATGGACCGGCCTCGCCGCGCTGCACTGCGCAGGCGGCTATGCCGGTCTCGTGACCGCGGTGCTCGCGTTCTATCTGTCGGCGGCCGAAGTCATCAACGAAGCGCATGGCCGCACGGTGCTGCCGGTGGGCGTCGTCGCGAAAGGCTGATACCCCTCGTTCAACGCAGCGCGCACGCAAAGCTCGACGCGGCGTCGACGTCGCCCGAGCCTGCGTATTTCGGCCAAGCCGGGTATTCGCACAGAGGCCGCGCGCGGCCCGGCACGCCGTAGGTGTCGGCGACGATCTGCGGCGGCGGCGCGACGCCTTTCTCCACCCAGTTCTCGAGCGTCGTCAGCGAGTCCCACGCGGCGTTGAACGCCGTGCCGACCGCGTGACCGTAGCCGGGAATCTCGTAGTAACGCGCGAACTCGCGGACCTTCGCCGCCCCCATCGTCGTCTGCAAACGCTGGAAATACTGCTCGGTCGCGCGCGTGCTCACCACCACGTCGGACGTGCCGTGTGCGATCAAGAGCTTGCCGCCTTTCGCGGCGAACGCCGACAGATCGGTCTGGTTCACGTCCTGCAATGCCGTCAGTTCGCTGATGCGCGCTTGCAGCGGACCGGGACGCTGAGGATCGACGCTCAGCGAGTCATAGCCCAGATCGCGCGTGACGAAGTAGCGAATCCACTGGTCCCAGAACACGCTCAGGAACGGCGCATCGGCCGGCATCGGATGCGCCGGTTGTGAGACACCCATCGTGAGCAATCGCATTCTTGTCTGCTCGGGCGTCGTGCCCGCCATCCCCAGATCGGCGCCGTACACGTTGAAACCGGGATACTGGGTCTCGCCGCTCGCGAGCGGATAGTCGAACGTGATCGGCGTGTTGTAGACGTTCAATGCCGCGATCTGCGCGTCGGACAAACACGTATCGCCGGTATCCGCACCGCCACGACAGCGCAGCGGCTTGCCATGCAATGTCGCCTTGCGCGGATTGAACTTCGCACGGCAAGCGGCAACGTTGCTGATGATGCCGTCCTTGACGCCATCGAGGCCGTCGCATGTGGCCATCACGGCGTCGTAGAGCGTCTTGCGCTTGGCCGGGTTCAAGTAGGCGCCCGACGCCGCAAACGCGCGCGTGATGCGCCCGAACTGAAGATCGAGCGATGCCGCGTTCCAGGCGGGATACAGCGCGATCGCACCATCCCAATCCTGCGGCCAGCGCTGCACGACCGCGAGCGCCTCGCGCCCGCCGGACGATCCGCCGGCGAAGTAGGCCCGGTCCGGCTTGTTGACCGCGTAGCGCGCGTCGATCAGATAGATCGCGGCGTCGCGCGTTTTCTTGAGCGCGTCGCCCGAAAAGTTGCGCAGCGCCTCGTCGTTGACGCCGAACGAGCCGTCTTCGATGTTGAGTTTGCTCGCCGATTGATGCCCCGAATCGCTTGCGAACACCGCGTAGCCTCGGCCAAGCGGTGTCGGCTGATCAAGCGGCCCGGCCGGAACGTTGACCGCAGTCGCCGGAATCGCGCCGTCATAGCCACCGCCGCCGAACATCATGACCTTCTTGTTCCAATTCGTCGGCATGTCGATCTCGAAGTTGATCGGCGGGGCCGCTGGGTCCACTGGCTTGATGCTTCCTAGCACTTTGCAATATTCCGGGGTCTTGCTCGCGCCGACGCCGGAAGCGGCCACCGTGGTAGCGGCGGTAACGAGCGCACCGGAGGTCGGCAGTCCGATCGCGGACGCGGGCACCGCGACACCCGCCAGTTGGCTGCAAGGCAACGGCGTCGCGGGCTGTGTGCCGGTCACATGAGTCACACCGCAGCCGACCAACGTGAGCGAAAGCGCTGCGCTCGCGATCACGCCCAACATGCGGCGGCAATTAGCCGGCGAAATAGCGAATCGGACCATCATGCCGTTGTCTCCGGAAATGAATTGGAATGATTCTAATCGCGGAATTCGCGGCAATACGGGCGAATATTCAGATTCGACGCATCATGCGCAATGCGGTCGATATGCGGATTATTTAAATCGCCGTTAATCCGATGCAATGAGCGGATGCAATGCGCGGACGCAATGAACATGACCGTTCCGTCCGTCAATGAAAGCGGAATGAATCGATCGATACGTTATTCGTGGATGCGGCACGCATGCGCCAGGGCGGCCGACGCGCGAATTACTCGCCGTCGCCGTCTTCGATGGCTTTGCGTTCGCGCCGCTCTTCGTTGCCGCGGCGAGCGCGCATGCGTTGGCGCGACAAGACGACGATCACCTCGCCCGTCGTCGCGCCAGGACGAATTTCGTTGCGGATGACATCGTGCACCATCGGCAGGCCCGAGCGCTGACGCCGCAATGCCTTGGCGATGGCCGTGCGGCATTCCTGCCCATGGCAGTCCCATTCGTCACGGACTTTTCCGCAGTAACGGCACTTGTTCATAACGAATAGTCTAACTGCAATCGAAACCCGGCGAGTGGCGACAGATCAGCCCGGGGCAGCTCGAATGTCGGGCTATCGACTCATTCAGGATGTCTTATTTCAATTGCTGATCAGCGCTCTTCACAATCTCTACGTGCGGCGCCGCTCGGCATCGCGCACGCGCTGACCGCCAAGCGGCGCGTTCTCACGCACGAACATCAAGCGACCGTTTGCATGCGCCGCGCCATCCAACGCGCGCGCAGATGGTCATAGGCCAGGTTGTAGAAGAACGTGTACGGCAGGAAGAACAGCATGATGCCGATGTCGAGCATCAGCGCCTCCAGCAGACCGACGTTCATCCACCACGCAGCGACCGGCACCAGGAACACGATCAATCCGCCTTCGAACGCGCACGCGTGTGCGATGCGCACGGCGATCGTGCGCCGGAAACCAAAGCGCTTTTCGAGGCGATCGAAGCCCGCGTTGAACACGATGTTCCAAGTCATCGCCACCAGCGCAAACATGATCGTCATCGCGCCCGCTTGGGCGAGCGGCTTATCCATGATCAACGAGAGCGCGGGCGCGCAAATCACGGTCGCGATCGCTTCAAAAGCCAGCGCGTGGACGACACGTTCGGCCGGGGATTTTCTCAAAGCACTCATGACACAAGCTCCATCAAACCAATGGGTGCCATGTTATCGGTTTGATCGGCACAATCCAGTTCGATATCATCGGTTTTTCCGATATATCGAAGGAGCGGGTCATGCGCCATTCGCCCGAAGCCTTGCTGGCCTTTGCCGAGGCCGCCGCGCTCGGTTCGTTTTCCGCAGCGGCGCGCAAGCTCGGCAAACGACAATCGACGATCAGCGAAGCGATCGCCTCGCTGGAAATCGACCTCGGCCTGACGCTGTTCGACCGCGCCACGCGCCAGCCCACCCTGACCGAGGCCGGGCGCGCCATGCTGTCCCAGGCGCGACGCATTCTCGACGCCAGCGAGCAGATGGACCGCCTCGCCGCGCAGATCGCCGGCGGGCAGGAGGTGCGGCTCACCGTGGCCGTCTCCGACACCTATTACTCCGACCGTTACGAAGACACGCTGGTCGCACTCGAGCAGCGCTTTCCCGATCTCGAACTCGAATACCTGATCGCCGAGCATGAGGACGTGCTGGACCTGATCCAGCAGGACCGGGCCCAACTCGGGCTGATGACGGCGCGCGCGGACTACCCGCCTGACATCGGCACGGCGGCGATTGCCGAGCAATCGGAGATTGGCGTCTTCGTCGGCCTGCAGCATCCGCTCGCGGCCTATGGCGATGCCGAGGTGCCGCACGCCGCGCTGCGCGACGTGCGCGAGCTGCGGCTCAACACCTTCGTCAACCCGAGCGGCACAAACAGCGACGCGCACCGAGTGGGAAGTGCGCGCCGCTGGTCCGCGCCAAGCTATCTGATGCTGCTTGAAATGGCCAGGCTGGGCTTCGGTTGGGCTGAACTGCCGCGCTGGCTGGTCGAACATTTCGCGGCCGGCCGGCTGCATGAGGTGCGTGCGCGCGGCTGGCCGAGGCGTGTGCTGGTGGATGCGGTGTGGTCGCGCAAGCGGCCGTTGGGGGCTGCGGGGGCTTGGTTGTTGGAGAGGATGTTGGCGGGGTGAGGGAGGTTGTCGCGCGTCACGTGCTGTGGAAGCTTGGAAGAGGAAGTCGAGCAATTTCGCTCGATGGCTCGGCGGCCGTCATTTTGAGATTGACGATTCCACCCGTGCGCTAGGCTGGTTCGCTTGTTGTCTACAGCGAGCAATCACATGGCAACTGAACTCAAGACAGACTCCTGGCATCGCTACATGCTGTACCAGAGCGACGAACGCTACATGAGGTTCGAAACCGAGGAAGATCGCAAGCAAGCGGCGGACTCGGGCAAGAAATTCGTCATGTCCGCCTATCCCGAGGTGTGGGCCGGCGATGTAGATCTGGTGAAGCGCATTCGCGCCTTCCTTGGTGAGAATTTCCACTGGCACGACCGGCTGTCGAAATCCGGCACCGACCTCGAGGTTGTCGATACGTTGTTCGAGATGGTACGCGGCGGCAGCGTGATCGTGATTCCCGAAGACGCGCCTCGCGGCGGTAGTATTGGAGCACCCGCAGCATCAGCGCAATCGTCGTTCTGGGGTGTGGAGAACTACGACGACACGCCGTTCGTATCGCTCAAGGATCGCTACCTTGCGCAGCTTGAGCGGCTGCACGCCGAGCGATCCACCTCGGCCGAGATTCAAGCCATGATGGACGGTATCAATGCCGGCTTCATGCAAGCGATGTTTCGCGCCGTGCCGCTCGCCAGTTCGATCTTGTTTTCGAAAGCGGGCTGGATCAGCAAGTACGGCGTGCCGGATCTATCGGATATTGGTCCAGACAATGCGGCCATTGATTCGGAAACGCCGCTGGGCGGTGCGCAACCGTTTGAGTACCAACCGCTAGATACCTCCGGATTAGGTGATTCGTTCACTCTAGCGAAAACACCCAACGAGGGGGCACCGGGCACCTGGTACACAAACCCTGGCAGCGGCCAAATGCGGCTTTACGGGGGCAATGGGAAACCGGTTGTCGATTTCGACTTCGATCATGACCACGGACAAGGCATTCCACACGCTCACAACTGGGCCATTGATCCGTTCACCGGAAAGCCACGGCGTGGACCAGGGTTGCCGATGTCGATCCTTCCGTGATTCAGGAGCTAACAAACATGACGCATAGCGAACGCACCAACGTTAAAGACATTACCAGCCTGCCCAGCTTTCATGACGCAGAACTTATCGGCATTGAACATCGCCCAGACGACTACACACTCACGCTGCATTTTCGACGAGTGAATGGGGAAATCGGATCGCTTTCTTTTACTGGCGTTATGGCGCAACGCATCGTGGACTTTGCCGAACAGAACGTTGTTTCGAGGCTATTGATTTCGCCTCTCTATCGCTTTTCGCCTACCGAGACCCGCTCGTGGCTCCAATGGGTCAGCAGCAGGGATGACGCCACCGCTACGGCGATCGATGACAAAGCCGCACTTGGGCATGCGCAAGGCTTTGGCAAGGGGCTAGAAGCGCTGTTTGTACTTGAACCCTCATGTGGAGCTGAAGTGGCCGTGCATTGCAAAGACATCTGGATTCACCGTCAAGCTACGAACGAACTGAACAACGACGATCCGTCCTCTAAGGAATAGCGGCGAACAGCAGATAGCACACGCGCAAGCACGTATTCACGACACGTTGCTAGAAGCTGGACCCAGACTCCAAAAGCAACGCCGGACAATAGTCTGCGCCTTGCATTCAACCCCTCTTTGGCCAGCTGAATTACAGGCGAGGATCCTTCACCTGCCCCTTTCGTTCGGGTCCGTCAGCTTCTAGCAAAGTCCTTTTTGAACTTTACTAGGCTCCGACTGGCCCTGTTTGCCGAGGGCAGGTAAAAGAAAGTTGCCGACTATGTCAGCGCCAATCGATAATAGCCTCAAGACAGGGGGCCGCAACCGTCGCGGCGTTTTCAATCTCAACCATAAGAATCATGACCGACATTCTTAAAATTTCGGTGGAAAATCAGGATATCAACCTACAAGCGACCAAAAAGTCTCTTGGTGATTTTATTTCTGGCTTACTCGGCCAACCGCAGACGCTCGAAAAGAAGACGGAGTCGGCATTCTCGATTGATCATGCGTGGCTAATTCATTTAACTTCACTTATTACGCAAAGAGTGGCACAACAAAATGTAGCGGAGCCACTAACCTTTGAGGCAACAATAGACTATCGAGGCGGCTTGACTCGGAAGATTTCAACATTAAAATCCTTCGAGCACTTCTCTGAAACGCAAAACGTCGTATGCGTCAGCGTGAAACTTGATATTTCTTTGCTTATTCAGTTTCCAGGCAAAAACTCACCAGAAAAACAACAAGTAACAATCGTATTTAAAACAAACGAAAATAAGCTTTCCTTTATTGAAAGCTTCTTCACAAAAATGCCAATTGGGGAGTTAAATCTAGAAATAAGACATACTGAGCGGACGTGGGGAGATGACATTCTCAATTTGCTAGCGAAAGAATTCGAACTAGTTCAAACCGCCGAAAACAAGATCAAGAAAACACTGAGATCCATATTTCTACCGTTTACTAGTCTGCTATTTCCGCTTTGCTTTGCGATATCGATGTTCATCAGCAATTGGAGGACTTCGAGCCCAGACTCCATAATACTTAAAAAGGCCGCTGCCCTGATGAGCTCTAAGGCGGTTAGTCCAGATATTTTGAACGAAAAATTAAATATGCTTTTAATGCACGCAGAGTCCCAAATTGATGACCAACGCTTTGGCTTCCTCTCTTCATTTCTGATTTCCCTGGGAATTGGCGCATTTGTGGCCTTCCTTGGCATTAACATAGCTCAACCGGCGCCATCGTTCATTTTGATTTCGAAGGCAAGCGAGAAAAATAAAGTTGAGGTCGAGAAAAAGCTGAATCGTCGAATGATTGGCATTCTTGGGTCAATGGTTTTGACATTAATCCTCGGCTTGGCTGCAAACTACCTATACGACAAGTTAAAATAAAAGCCTTCACGCGGCAAGAGTCACTGATTCGATCCCAGCACTCTCTCCAGATTTTTTCAGTGAATTTCCCGAAGAATTAAAGGGCTACGGCAAAATACTGTAGCCTTTTTCATTTCCGAAAGCCCTTTCATAGCCACGCAACTAGCCGCCATTGGACGCGAAGTGTCTAACGGAGTCCGGCGAATTCTGCTTGGCCGCCCCTGAGCAGGATTGCTCACGCACATTTGTTTTACCCCGTCAGACGTGATGCGCACTTGCGCCCATCGTTTTGTACACCCCGCCAGTCACGCCACGATCGGCCGCCCAAGACGCCCCCCTGTAAGCCACCCCCAAGCCAATCGTCAGTTGCGTCACAAGACCACCACGAACTCGACACGTTTCCGTCTCCGCATCGTCACAGCCGGCCTCTAACTTTCTCCGTGGTAACAAGCCGTAAGAAATCTCAGGCACCGCAATGGTGCTTGCATACGCAGTGCCCCCCCAAGCGCACCACGTCAACGGAGAAGTTCATGAAGCGAGAACGCCAATTCAGCGTGCCTTTAAGGCATGCCGCATTGCTATGCGGTGCTGCCGTCCTGGCGATTAGCAGCGCCGTCTTTCCATCGCTTGCGGAAAGCCAATCGCAACCCCAGACGCAATCGCCCGCCGACGCATCGGCCAACACCGTTTCGCCGATCAAGCACGTCATCGTGATCGTCGGCGAAAATCGCACGTTCGATCATGTCTTCGGCGCCTATCAGCCGCGTCATGGCCAGACCGTGTCGAACCTGCTGTCGAAGGGCATCATCAACGCCGACGGCTCGCAGGGTCCCAACTTCTGGCTCGCCGCGCAAAACACGGCCGAAGCGACGAACCCGTCGCGCTTCGACTTGAGCCCGGGACACAAGAAGCCCTATCCCAACCTGCCCGCGCCGAACACGGGCGGCGCGCCGCAAGCGGCAAGCGACACCAACCCGCCGCCGTTCGCGACGCTTGCCGCTGCGCAAGCCGCCGAGGGCTACGCCCTCGAAACGCCGGACCTCTTCCACTTGACGACCGGCGCGACGGGCCTGGCGCCCGACTCCGTCGATACGCGCTTCGGCTCGAACACGCACAACCTGGCGAACGGCCCGTATCAAATCTCGAAGGTCGGCCCCAACTACGACCAGTACATGAACAGCCCGGTGCACCGCTTCTACCAGAACTGGCAGCAATCGGACTGCAACGTCAACGATGCGACCTTCGACAACCCGAGCGGCTGCAAGATGGACTTGTTCGCGTGGGTCGAGACGACGATCGGCGCGGGCTCGAACGGCAACCCGCTGCCGGCGAACTTCAACGACGAGACGACCCATGAAGGGGCCACCGCGCTCGGCTTCTACAACGTGAACACCGGCGACATGCCGTACTTCACGGACCTCGCGCGTCACTACACGATCAGCGACAACTATCACCAGCCGGTGATGGGCGGCACGGGGGCCAACAGCATCATGATCGGCACCGCTGACGCGCTCTACTACACCGACGGCAACGGCCACGTGGCCACGCCGCCGAGCAACGAAATCGAAAATCCGCATCCGCTGAAGGGCACGAATAACTGGTACACGCAGGACGGCTATTCGGGCGGCACCTACAGCAACTGCTCGGACACGAGCCAGCCGGGGGTCGGCGCACTTCGGCATTACCTCGATTCGCTGCCTTATCACCCGAACGCGAACTGCGCAGCGGGCACGTACTACCTCCTCAACAACTACAACCCGGGCTACAACGGCGACGGCACCGTGAACACGAGCACGTTCACGATTCCGCCTTCGCCGGTGAAGACGATCGCCGACACGCTGCTCGCGAAGAACGTCTCGTGGAAGTACTACGGCGAAGGCTGGGGCACCTTCATCACGAGTCCGTCGACGAGCGTCTACTGCAATATCTGCAATCCGTTCCTGTACGAAACGGCGATCATGACGAATCCGACGATCGTTTCGCAGCACCTGCAGGACACGCCCAACCTGTACTCGGACATCAAGAACGGCACGCTGCCCGCGGTTTCGTTCGTGAAGCCGGGCGGATTGCTCGACGGGCACCCGTCGTCGTCGAAGTTCGGCCTGTATGAAGGCTTCGTGCATCAGATCATCGATCTCGTGCAGTCGAACCCGAAACTGTGGGAGTCGACGGCGATCTTCATCACGACCGACGAGGGCGGCGGCTACTACGATTCGGGCTACATCCAGCCGGTCGACTTCTTCGGCGACGGCCCGCGCATCCCGCTGATCGTCGTGTCGCCGTATTCGCGCGGCGGGCGTGTCGTGCACGACTACGCGGATCACGTTTCGCTCGTCAAGTTCATCGAGCGCAACTGGTCGCTGGGTCCGATCACCTCGCGCAGCCGGGACAATCTGCCGAATCCGAAGCAGTTGCCGTCGAATCCGTATGTGCCGACCAACTCGCCGGCGCTCGACGATCTGTTCGACGCGTTCCGCTTCGCGTCGTCCGGTCACCACGGCAAGGGCGATCAGGATGACCAGGGCGACCAGGGCAACTAAATGGGGCAATGGCCCGGTCGGCATGCTGCCGTTCTGAGCCAAGCAGAAAAGTGTTTCATTTGATTTGATCGGCGTGACTCGGTGCTCTCCGAGTTACGCCGTCTTTTTTTGCGCGGACCGGATACCCGCCTTCAGCGGCAAGCCGAAGTCAGGCAGCGAGCGCCGCATCCATCGAAGCAAGGTAGCTCTTGAATCCAGCCGCGAGCACCGCCTCGCGCACGCGCTCGAGTTCGCACCGCGCGTCCGCGTCGCCGGGCCTCTCTAGCGCGCGGGCGAGAGCGCGCCCGCGGGCCACGAACAGCGCCGCCCAAGGCAGCGGTTCGCCGCGCGTGTAGTCTTCGAGACCTTGCGCGTAGCGCGCCACACCGTCCACATCGCCCATCGATAGCGACGCCTCGATGGCGTCGCGGTAGAACCAGAGGTGGTTGTGGCCAACCGCGCCGCGCCGCAGCAGATCCGTGCCTTCGGCAAGAAGCCGGACGCGCTCGGCATCGTCCTCGACGGCACGGCAAAGCGCGCCCACGGCTTTCGGCCCGGTGAACTGCGTACCCACTTCGCGGCAGATGTCGAGCGATCCCTGCAACAGATGAACGGCCTCGCGCCGCCGCCCGCAATCGAGCAGCATCCGCGCTCGCAGCTCCAGGTTCTGCGCCTCGAAACGGCGCGCGCCAAGCTGCCGGATCAGACGCATTTCCTGTTCGAGATGGATTTGGGTCGCCTCGCTGTCCCCCAGTTCGTGACACGAGAACACGCCGAGCGTTTCGCACAGCATTTGCGCCCGCGGCTGGCCAATCAGTTCGGCGGCGCGTGAGGCCGCGGCGGTGTCCTCGCGCGCCTGCCGCGCCTCGTTCAGATAGATGCGGCTGAAGCCTTGCATCGAACGATTGGCGACCTCGATCCGTCCGAAGCCGTGTTCCCGGCTCAAGGCGACGCAGCGGCTGAAGTGCTCGAAAGCGGTCCGCATGCGTCCTTGCGCATAGGCGGCATCCCCGAGTCCGCCGAGCGCGCGCGCCTCCGCTTCGGGCAAGCCCAGGCGCCGGGCGTAAGCTAGGCCCCGTTCGTGCTCGGCGACGCAATCCTCGATCCTGCCGAGGGGAAACAGAATGTTGCCGCGCAGATGATGCAGGCGCGCGAGTTCCGCCACCTGATCCTCGCGCTCGGCGACCTGTTGCGAGGCGTCCAACAGCGTGAGCGCTTCGTCGAGCCCCTCGTTCACGCGCAAGCCCTCCGCGAGTCCGAGCTGGCAGCGACAGCGGCTCACGTCATCGGCAGCGGCGGCAAGCGCCGCGCGATACGTGGCGATCGATGCCTCGATGGCGCCCAAGTCCCGCTGCAGGTCGCCCATCAAGCAGCTCAGCGCGTGGCGGTCCGCATCCGTTTTCGCAATCTCCAGGCCCCGTTCAGTCAGACGCAGAGCGGCCTCGGCAAGATGCGCCGCGCGCTGCGCGACAGCGGCGTCGAGATATGCCTGCGGGGCGCGCGCGTCCTCCGCGCGGTCGAGATGCTGGGCGTGAAGCGTCGGGTCGCTCGCGGCGAACCAGTCGGCCGCGCGCAGATGCAATTCGCGCCGGCGGGTTCGCAAGAGCGTCGAATACGCGCCCTCCTGAATCAAGGCGTGCGCGAACAGGTAATCGTCCCCCTCCGGCAACACGAGCGCGTTGGCGAGCAGCCCATCGCAGACGTAATCCGGTTCGACAATGAGCTGCCGCAGCAAGGCAAGGTCGAAGCGCTGGCCAATCACGGCTGCTGCCTGAAATGCCAGGCGGTCGCGCGGCGACAGCCTGTCCATGCGCGCGAGCACGAGACTCTGGATCGAAGCCGGGACGGTCTTGCCGCTGCCCTCCTCGGCATTGCGCAACAGTTGCTCGAGAAAGAGCGGATTGCCGCCCGCGCGCTCGATGCACGCCAGCGCGACGCGCTGGGTCGCATCGATGAAGTTGCCCGCGAGCGAGAGCGCCTCCTCCTTGCGCAACGGCCCGAGATCGAGGGTGGCAAACGGGATGTCGCGGCAGCGCGCGCGCCATGCCGCATCGAGCGGATCGCCTTCGACGCGCGAGGTCATGACGACGAGGCCCGGCCCGTTGCCGACGCCCGCGGCGAACGCGGCCAGAAAGTCGAGCACCTGCTGGTCGGCCCAATGCACGTCTTCGACCACGATCATGATGGCCGCGCGCCGGCAGGCGTCCTCGGTGAGCCGCGCGACGAGCGCCTCCTTGCCGCGCTTGCGCGCGCCGTGATCCATCGCGTCGTAAAGGGTCCGCCATTCGCTCGTTTGCGGCAGGCCGAGCAGGTCGTGCAGGAATACCAGCTGTTCGGGCTTGATGACGCCCTCCGCGGCGACGCGCTCGGCCGCCGCTTGCCGCGTCTCGCTCGGCGCGGCGCGCGGCAGGCCGAGCAGACTCTCGACGATCGCGTGCACGGGCCCCTGCCCCTTGCCGACGCCGAAGTCCAGCACCAGGCCGCGATGGACTTCGAAGCCCTGCGCCTCGACATGGCCGCGCATCTCGTCGACGAGCCGCGTCTTGCCGATGCCCGCCTCGCCGCGCACATAGACGACGTGGCCGGCCCGCTGCTCGAGACACGCGTGGACGATGCCGCGGAATTGATCAAGCTCGGCATGGCGGCCGATGAAGCGGCTGCGGCTCACCGCTGCCGCATCGGTCGCAATGCTGGAAAGCCGCCAGCAGTGCACCGGTTCATCGATGCCCTTGAAGCGCATGTCGCCGGCTGGCTCGCACAGCGCGCTCTCGCCGATCGCGCGCCGCACGTCGTCGGAAAGCAGCGTCTCTCCGCCGCGCGCGGCGGCCACGAGCCGCGCGGCCAGATTGACCGGATCGCCGTGCACCGTGTAGTCCTGAGCGTCGGCGCGGCCGAGCGACCCCGCGACCACTTCGCCGCTCGCGATGCCCACGTGCGCCTGCAATTGCCGCTCCGTGCGCGCGCTCAGTTGGGCGAGCGCCTCGTGGATATCGAGCGCGGCGCGCGCGGCGCGCAGCGGGTCGGTGTCGTGCGCGCGAGGCGCGCCGAACAGCGCCATCACGGCGTCGCCGATGTGCTTGTCGACGGTGCCGCCATACGCGAGCACGATGCCGTCGACCAGCGCGGTATAGCGGCCGATCAGCTCGCGCAATTCTTCCGGGTCGAGCGATTGCGAAAGCGCGGTGTAGCCGCAGAGGTCGGCAAAGAGGATGGTGACTTGCCGGCGCTCGTCCACCGGCGGAGCGGATGCGGCGGCCGGCGCTCCGGTGGCCGGCACTCCGGCGGCGGGCACGGAAGCCGTAGCGGCGGGTGATAATGCCGAACGTTGCGCGGCGGCGGCGAGGATCCGCTTGCGATGGCCGAGCGACTGGACCCCGAGCTCTTTCAGATCCGCATCGGTCAGTTGCGGCAGCATCGACAGGTCGATGTCGTTCTCGCCGAACGCCTGTGCGTATTGCTCGAGGCCCAATCCCGCCAGCCATTGCCCGATGTCCATCGCCGTCGCCTGTCTCCGGTGCCGCGCGGCACGCCCTTCGCCCACCCAGTGCTACCCAGTGTAGGACCTCGCCAAGCCCGCCGTATGGAAATTGACAGACTGAAAAGTGCGGACGGATACTGAAACGCGCCCCCCGTCCGCCGTCTCCTCTCACCGGAGATCGCCATGAAGCCCGGCACCACCGGTTCCGTCTCCGAGGTTCCCTCGAGCTCCCGCTTCTCCGGTTTGCTCGGCGATCTGACGGGCGGCGCGGTCTCGACGCTCGTCATGCTCTGCTATGCGATGAGCCTGGGCACGATGATCTTCAGCGCGGATCTCGCCCGCTATGCCGTGCTCGGCGTGCCCACCGCGCTCGTCAGCTGCGTCGTGACCGCGCTCGTGATCGCCTTGACGAGCTCGATGCGCCTGAACATCGGCGGGCCCGACAGCAATGCCACCGCGTTTCTCGCGGGCGTCGCGGCGGGCGTGGCCAGCAGCGTGCGCGCCGACGGCGGCTCCCCGCAGACTCTCCTGCTGACCGTGCTGATCGCGATCGCGCTGTGCTCGATCGTGACGGGCGTCGTCCTGTATGCGATCGGTTCGACCAAACGCAGCCGCTCGCTGCAGTTTCTCCCCTACCCCGTGGTCGGCGGATTTCTGGCCGGCACGGGCTACCTGCTGCTGGCCGGGGCGTTTCGCGTCTTGACGGGCGAGTCGCCGCATTGGCGCACGCTCGCGCTGCTGGTTCATCTGCACTGGCTCGCCTGGGTGCCCGCGCTGCTGGTAGGCGCGCTGGCGACGATCCTGGTGCGCACTTGGAAGCACGCCGCCGCCTTGCCGCTCGTGCTCGCCCTTGGCATTGCGCTCTTCTATGTCCTGCTTCACGCAGCGGGCCTCTCGACCGACGACGCGCGCAGCATGGGACTGCTGCTGCCGCGCGTCGCCATGCATCTGCCTCGCCTTCCCGAATGGCATCTGTCGGCGCCGCTCGCGCAGGCGAGCATCGACTGGCTGGCCATCGGCGCGCACCTTCCGGAAACGCTCGTGGTGACCTCGGCGTCGGCCATCACGATCCTGATGAACTCGACGGCAATCGGCGCGGCGACCGGCGAGGATATCGACCTGAATCGCGAGATGCGCGCGGCGGGTATCGCCAACGTCGCAAGCGGATTGCTCGGCGGCATGGTCGGCTATCAATCGTTCAACCGCTCGATGCTCAACGCGCGCGCCGGCGCGACGACCCGCGTCGCGGGGGTGTTCGCCTCGCTCGCGTGTCTGGTGGTGCTGGCCGTCTCGCCGGATCTGGCTGCCCTGTTTCCGGTGCCGGTGCTGGTCGGGCTGCAGGTCTACATGGGGCTGCGCCTCTTGATGGAATGGCTGGTGCGCGCCTATGCGAAGCTCAATTGGTACGAATATTTGCTCGTGCCGGTCATCCTGGCCGTGATCGCGGGCTATGGCGTGATCGCAGGAGTCGCGGCGGGCGTCGTCGCGGCATGCGTGATGTTCACACTGCTATACGGCCGCGTCACTTGCATACGCATGGAGTTCGACACCGGCACGCGCACCTCGACCGTCGAGCGCAGCATCGAGGAGACCCAGCAACTCCATCGGCTCCGCACGCAGATGTGCGGACTGTGCCTGCAAGGCTTTCTGTTCTTCGGCACGGCCAATTCGATCTTGCAGCGCATCCGCGAGCGGCTCGCTGCGCGCGGTTCGACGCCGGTGCGCTTCGTCGTCCTCGACTTCGCTTCGACCAATGGCATGGACGCTTCGGTGTCGATCAGCTTCGTCAAGCTCCGGCAGCTTTGCGCGGCGGCGGACGCGGACCTGGTGCTGACCGCGCTGCCGTCGCGCTCGCGCGATCTGCTCGTGAAAACCGGCACGCTCAAGCTGCGCATTCACGAGTTCGAATCGCTCGATGCCGGACTGGAATGGGTCGAAGACCAGTTGCTCGCATCGAATGCGCGCACGCCGGGGCTCGATCGGGACGGCGGCGATTTCCACGCGATGCTCGCGCCGCACTTCACGGCCCCGGCGCTCGACGCGCTGTCCGCCCGGCTGGAGGTGCGCGATTTGGCAGCAGGCGAGCCGCTCTTTCGGCGCGGCGAGCCGGGTGACGCGCTCTATATCGTCGAGCGCGGACGAGTCGCCATTTCGCTGCCGCTCGACAACGGGCGCTCGGTGCGGCTGCGCTCGTTCGGCCCGGGGACGGTCGTCGGCGAAATGGCGGTGTACACGCAGCAGCGGCGCAGCGCGGACGTGCTCGCCGAGACCTCCGCGCGCGTGCGGCGTTTGTCGCTGGCGGCGCTGCTCGCGCTCGAACAGGACGACCCCGTCGCCGCGCAGCAATTCCATCGCTTCCTGGTCAAGGTCATCGCCTCGCGGCTTGCCGTCGCGAACGAAGCGTTGCGCGCCGCGTATTGAGCGCTGGTTCGCGGGGTCCCGGCGTATCAGATAAGATCGTCCTGTTCGCAGGCCCCCCTCGGCTGCTTCCATGGCGAACGCAGCCTGTTGTCTCCCACTTTTCAGGAAATCAGCATGGTCACATCGAGCTACACCGATACCCGTCTCTTGATCAACGGCGAATGGTGCGACGCTTTGAGCGGCAAGACGATTGACGTCATCAATCCCGCGACTGGCAAGCCGATCGGCAAGGTCGCGCACGCCGGCATTCCCGATCTCGACCGGGCGCTCGCCGCCGCGCAGCGCGGCTTCGAAACGTGGCGCAAGGTGCCGGCCCACGAGCGCGCGGCCACGATGCGCAAAGCCGCCGCCCTGTTCCGCGAACGCGCCGACGAAGTGGCGCGCCTGATGACGATGGAGCAAGGCAAGCCGTTTGCCGAATCGCGCATCGAAGTGCTGTCGGCCGCCGACATCATCGAATGGTTCGCCGACGAAGGCCGCCGCGTCTATGGCCGCATCGTGCCGCCGCGCAATCTCGCGGTCCAGCAAACGGTGCAGAAGGAGCCGATCGGCCCCGTCGCCGCGTTCACGCCGTGGAATTTCCCGGTCAACCAAGTCGTGCGCAAGCTCTCCGCCGCACTGGCGAGCGGCTGCTCGTTCCTCGTGAAAGCGCCCGAGGAAACACCGGCGTCGCCGGCCGCGTTGCTGAAAGCGTTCGTCGATGCGGGCGTGCCCGCCGGCGTGGTCGGCCTCGTGTTCGGCGATCCGGCCGAAATCTCCGGCTACCTGATTCCGCACCCGGTGATCCGCAAGGTCACGTTCACGGGCTCGACGCCGGTCGGCAAGCAGCTCGCCGCGCTCGCCGGCTCGCACATGAAGCGCGCCACGATGGAGTTGGGCGGTCACGCGCCGGTCATCGTCGCGGAAGATGCCGACGTTGCGCTCGCGGTCAAGGCAGCGGGCGGCGCGAAGTTCCGCAACGCGGGCCAAGTCTGCATCTCGCCGACGCGCTTTCTCGTGCACAACAGCATCCGCGAAGAATTCGTGCGGGCGCTCGTCGCGCACGCGGAAGGCCTCAAGCTCGGCGACGGTCTCGCCGAAGGCACCAACCTCGGGCCGCTCGCCAACGCGCGCCGCCTCACCGCGATGAGCAAGGTGCTCGACGACGCGCGCGCCACGGGCGCCAAGGTCGAAACGGGCGGCGAGCGCGTCGGCACGGAAGGCAACTTCTTCGCGCCGACGGTGCTGTCGAACGTCTCGCTCGAAGCCGACGTCTTCAACAACGAGCCGTTCGGCCCGGTCGCGGCGGTGCGCGGCGTCGATTCGCTCGAAGAGGCGATCGCCGAAGCCAACCGCCTGCCCTTTGGCCTCGCGGGCTACGCGTTCACGAAGTCGTTCAAGAACGTGCACCTGTTGTCGCAACAGCTCGAAGTCGGCATGCTGTGGATCAACCAGCCCGCCACGCCCTGGCCGGAAATGCCGTTCGGCGGCGTCAAGGATTCGGGCTACGGCTCGGAAGGCGGACCGGAAGCGATGGAAGCCTACTTGGTGACCAAGTCGGTGACGGTCGCTGCGGTATAAGCGCGGCAGCTGTCTGCCGGCTTCAATGAGGTAAAGCGCGGGCCTTCTCGGTATCTGACGAGAAGGCCCGCGTTGCAATCAGTCTCCGATGAGAATTGTTGAGCATTCAGGACCAGGCTCAAGGACCAGGATTACGCAGTGAACGAAGAAGCCCGCAACACGCTGCCCAGCAGCGAGACCCTGCTCGAAATCGTCCGGACGCAAACCGAAATCGCCAAGCTCGGCCTCGACCTCGGCGGCGTCATGGCCTTCGTGGCCGAGCGCGTCCAGAAGCTCACCCATGCCAAAGGCGCCGTCGTCGAACTCGCGGAAGGCGACGATATGGTGTATCGCGCCGCGGCGGGTAACCTGGCCGGCCAGCTCGGCTTGCGGCTCTCGCGCGCGGGCAGCCTCTCGGGGCTGTGCGTCGAGAAAGGGACGATCCTGCGCTGCGACGATTCCGAACTCGATCCGCGCGTCGATCGCGAAGCGTGCCGCACGGTCGGCCTGCGTTCGATGATCGTCACGCCGCTCAAGCATCTCGACACGACCGTCGGCGTGCTCAAGGTGGTCGCGCCCGAAGTCAGCGCGTTCACCGATGACGACATCCGCGCGCTGGAGCTGATGTCCGAACTGATCGCGGCCGCGATGTTCCATGCGGCGCGCCACGAAACCAGCGAGCTCTATCTGCAGGCCACGCACGACGCCCTCACCGGGCTGCCCAATCGCGCGCTGTTCTATGACCGCTTGAGGCAAGCGGTCCACGTCGCGCTGCGCGGTTCCGCCACGCTCGGCATTCTCAATCTCGACATGGACGGCCTGAAGCCGATCAACGATCGCTACGGCCATCGCGCGGGCGACGCCGCCATCTGCGAAGCGGCGCGCCGCATGAGCCAGAGCGCGCGGCGCGCCGATACCGTGGCGCGCGTCGGCGGCGACGAGTTCGCGATGATCCTGCACGGCATCTCGGGCCGCGGCGACGCCGAGCTGCAAAGCCGGCGGCTGACGGAGAACGTGCGCGAGCCGTTCGAGTTCGAGGGGCAGACGCTCGATCTCGACGTGAGCGTCGGCATCGCGATTCTTCCGGACGACGGCACCGACATGACGGCGCTCATGGACCAGGCGGACCGCGCGATGTACGAGGTCAAGCGCGCGCGCAAGGCGCCCGCCTAAGCGGACCTGGACCGTTCCGTGCGCTTGGCGCATTCCTAAGACAAGAGACGCCATCGATCCCAGGCAGGCACGCCGCGTGCGCGCCGCCCTGCCCAACGCAGGCTTTACGACGCATTGACGTTTTTTTAACGCGTCACGGTTCTTACGCCGACGCTTCCCTATACTTCGATCAACTGCAGATAGAAAGCCAAGCACCGAACAATACAACCAGCTTTCAGAGCCGACATGCAGCGCAAACGGAGGCGGTCTTCCGTTGCGCCGCGAGCGTCAATCTGGAGAGAGACATGAGCCTACCTGCAACCGAAACTTCCGGCGCCGGCCATGTCGGCGAGCCTCGGCCGCACAAACCGGCCATGCCCGCCCTGGCGCTCGCCGCGCTGGGCGTCGTGTACGGCGACATCGGCACGAGTCCGCTCTACACGCTGCAAACCGTCTTCGACCCCGCCAACGGCCTCGAGCTGAACCGGTTCAATTTGATCGGCATCGTCTCGCTGATCTTCTGGTCGCTGATGGTGGTCGTTTCGCTCAAGTACGTCGCCCTGATTCTGCGCGCGAACAACCACGGCGAAGGCGGGATCATGGCGCTGCTGTCGCTCGCGGCGTCGTCGGTGGCGACGCGCAAGCGGCTGCGCAATACCCTGCTCATGGTCGGCATCATGGGCGCCGCCCTCTTCTTCGGCGACAGCGTGATTACCCCGGCGATCTCGGTGTTGAGCGCGGTGGAAGGGCTCGAAGTCGCCGCGCCGGTGCTCAAGACCTATGTGATACCGGTCACGCTCGCGGCGCTGATCGCGTTGTTCATCATGCAGAAGCACGGCACGGCCGGCATCGGCGCCGTGTTCGGGCCAATCATGGTGGTCTGGTTCGCTGTACTCGCCGTGGTCGGGGTCGTCAACATCGCGGACGCACCCGGTGTGCTCTCCGCGCTCGATCCATTCCATGGGCTCGCGTTCTGCCTGCATCACCGCTGGCTCGCGTTCGTCGCGCTCGGCGCGGTGGTGCTGTCGCTGACCGGCGCCGAAGCGCTCTATGCCGACATGGGCCACTTCGGCGCGAACCCGATCCGCCTCACGTGGTTCGGTCTCGTGTTTCCGGCGCTCGCCTTGAACTACCTCGGACAGGGCGCCCTGCTGCTCGCCAATCCCAAGGCCATGCAGAATCCGTTCTATCTGCTGTTCCCGCAATGGGCGCTGTTTCCGATGATCGTGCTCTCGACGATCGCCACCATCATCGCGTCCCAAGCCGTGATTTCCGGCACCTATTCGATGGCGAAGCAAGCCATGCAGCTCGGCTTCCTGCCGCGTATGACCGTCGTCTACACGTCGGCGCAGGAAATCGGCCAGATCTACGTGCCCGGCATCAACTGGGCGTTGCTGTGCGCAGTGGTGGCCGCGGTGATCGGCTTCGGTTCGTCGACCGCGCTCGGGTCCGCCTACGGCATCGCCGTGACCGGCACGATGCTCATCACGACCTGCCTCACGTTCTTCGTCATCCGCTACGCATGGAACTACAACTGGTTCCTGTGCGTGTTCGCGACCGTGTTCTTCTTCATCATCGACGCGACGTTCTTCTCGGCCAACCTGCTCAAGATCGTGCAAGGCGGCTGGTTCCCGCTCGCGATCGGCCTCGTGATGTTCACGGTGATGGCCACCTGGGGACGCGGCTGGGAAATGATGCTGGCCGAAGCGCGCGTGCGCGCCGGCACCACGCCATTGAAGTCGTACTTGAGCGCGCTGCTCGCGCACTCGCCGACGCGCGTCGGCGGCACGGCGATCTTTCTCACGCCGAGTCCCAATACAGTGCCGCATGCACTCGTGAACAATCTGATCCACAATCGCGTGTTTCATCAGCGCGTGGTGTTCCTGACCGTCAGCACGAAGGAGATCCCGTGGGTTCCGCCAAGCCAGCGCGCGACGGTGGAACGGCTCGACAACGAGTGCGAGTGCTACCAGGTCACGATCCACTACGGCTTCAAGGACGAGGTCAATCTGCCGGTCGCGCTCGAAGCGTGCAAGCCGCTCGGCCTCGCGTTCGACCCGACCGAAACGTCGTACTTCCTGAGCCGCGCCAGCGTGGTCCCCGTTTCCAACGTCGGCATGGCGCTGTGGCGCGAGAAGATGTTCGCGGTGATGCTGCATAACGTCGGCAACGTCGCGGAATATCTCAAGCTGCCGGCCAACCGCGTGATCGAGCTTGGTGCTCGCGTGGAGCTCTAGGCCCTACTCCTCTTACTCATGCGCATACTCCTGGTTGAAGACGATGATTTGATTGGCAGCGGCGTCGAAGCGGGTCTTCGGCAAGCCGGCTTCACAGTCGATTGGGCCCGCGACGGCCGCAAGGCCATGCTCGCGCTCGAAACCACCGCCTATGCGCTCGTCGTGCTCGACTTGGGCTTGCCGCTCATGTCCGGCAACGAGCTGCTGCGATGGCTGCGCGACGCCGGCAACGACGTGCCGGTGCTCGTGCTGACCGCGAAAGGCACCGTCGCCGATCGCGTCGACGGACTGGAGGCCGGCGCCGACGACTATATCGGCAAGCCGTTCGATCTCACCGAGCTCATCGCGCGCAGCCGCGCGCTATTGCGCCGCTCGCAAGGGCGCAGCGTCGAACTGATCCGCTATCGCGGCCTGGTGGTCGACCCGGCGGGGCAAACCGTGTTGCGCGACGACGCGCGCGTGCCGCTCACGGCGCGCGAGATCGCGGTGCTCGTTCAATTGCTGACCCATCAAGGCGTGCCTCAATCGAAATCGCGTCTTGAAGAAAGCTTGTATGGCTGGCAAGAGGAAATCGAAAGCAATGCGATCGAGGTGCACGTCTCCAATCTGCGCAAGAAGCTCGGCGCGGATCTGATCACCACGGTGCGCGGTATCGGCTATGTGATGGAGAAGGTTTGATGGCTGCTTCGATACGCCGCCGTCTGGTGTGTCTGATTCTCGCCAGCATCGCGCTCGTATGGACGGTCGCGTTGGTGTCGAGCTATCAGCACGCGGCGCGCGAACTCGAAGAATGGGAAGACGCGCGCCTCGTCGAATACGCGCAATTCCTCGCCGTCTTGAATCCCGCCGATCTCGCCACGTTGGCGAAGACGCACATCGATGCGCGCGACGAATTCGACATCACGCACACCAATGCCAAGGATGACGAAGATGCTCTGCCGCGCGACATCCTGCTGCAAGTGAACGACGCCGACGGCCGCATCGTGGCGAGCAGCCCGGAACTCGCGTCGCTGCAAGGGTGGGACGAAGCGACACCTCCCAACCTCGGCGCGCGCACGATGACGCTCGGCGGCAAGTTGTGGCGCACCTTCACGTTCCGCGACACCGCCAGCGGACGGACGGTGCGCGTGCTCGAGCCCGCCAACACGCGCAGCGATCTCGCGACCGGCGCTGCAAAGCGCATCTCGCGGCCGATCGCGTTCGCGCTGCCGGTCCTTGCGATCCTGGTCTGGCTCAGCATCGGCCACAGTCTTGCGCCGCTGAAGATGCTGTCGAACGCGATCCGCACACGCGATGCCAGCAAGCTCGAACCGGTCGAAATGGGACCGACGCCGGCGGAAGTCCGCCCGCTCGTCGACGCGCTCAATCAATTGCTTTCGCGGCTAGCGTCATCGATCAAGCGCGAGCGCGCGTTCACCTCCGACGCCGCGCACGAACTGAAAACGCCGCTCGCCGCGATCAAGGTTCAGGCGCAGGTCGCGCTCGGCGCGACGGACACGGCTTCGCAACAGTTGGCGATGCAGCGGGTGGTGCAAGGCGTCGATCGCAGCGCGCATCTCGCCGAGCAATTGCTGCTGCTCGCGCGGCTGGACGAGGACGCCACGCTGCCGACCGCGCCTGTCCGGCTGGAGACACTCGCACGCAACGCAATCGCCGCCAAGGCGCCCGGCGCGCGACGCAAGGACATGCACGTCGAGCTGATCGACAGCGAGCCTTGCGAAGTCGTCGCCGACCCGCTCTTGATGGGCATCTTGCTCGACAACCTGATCGACAACGCCATCAAGTACGGCGAAGCAGGCGGCCGTGTCGAAGTGGCGATACGGCGCGAAGCCCAAGCGGTGCGGCTGACGGTGCGCGACAACGGCCCAGGCGTAAGCGCCGAGGATCGCGCGCGCCTCACCGATCGATTCTTCCGCTGCACGGGCACGCAAGCGAGCGGCAGCGGCTTGGGCTTGTCGATCGTGGCGCGCATCGTCGAATACTTCGGCGCGCAATTGACGTTCGACGCGGGAATCGGCGGTGCGGGGCTCAGTGCGGAAATTGCCTTTCCTGCCGCTGCCGTGACGCGGGCTCGTACCACATCGACGGCGGAAGCTTGAGCGTTGCCGATCGGCGATGAGATTTCGAAGCCCTCCAGCGCCTTGCTATGCAAACTGAGCTGATACCGTATCCACAACGACAACATCAACGCTCGGCACTCACGGTGTTGATCGTCTTTCTCAAACTCGGGCTGACCAGCTTCGGCGGTCCCATCGCGCATCTCGGCTACTTCCGGCGGCAGTTCGTCGAGCGGCTCGGCTGGCTCGATGAAGAAGCGTTCACGGATCTGGTCGCGCTGTGTCAGTTGCTTCCCGGCCCGGCGAGCAGCCAAGTGGGGTTCTCCATCGGTCTGTTGCGTGCCGGATGGCTCGGCGGCCTGGCCGCGTGGTGCGGATTCACGCTGCCTTCGGTCGCGCTGCTGCTGGCCTTTGCCGCCATCGCGCCGGACTTGAACGGCACGCTCGGCGCCGGCCTGATTCACGGTCTGAAGCTCGTGGCCGTCGCGGTCGTCGCGCAGGCCGTCTGGGACATGGCAAAGCGTCTTTGCCCGGATCGCACGCGCGCGGCTATCGCACTCCTTGCGCTTGCGTGCGCGAGCCTGTCGAGCAGCGCCTATGGGCAGTTGATCGTCATCGTCCTGGGCGCGGCGCTTGGGTTCGCGCTCTGCCGTCCTGCGAGCGCGACTGCCGAACGCTCGCGCTTCATTGGGGCGGAGGAATTTCCGGTTTCGCACACGGTCGCGTTGCTCGCCTTGGCCGCCTTCTTCGCGCTTCTCTTCGCGCTGCCGGCGATCGCGGCGATTGTCCCGAGTCACGCACTCGCCGTCTTCGATGCGTTTTACCGCTCCGGCGCACTCGTGTTCGGCGGCGGGCATGTCGTCCTGCCGCTGCTTCAACAGCAAACCGTGGCGACAGGCTGGGTCGCGCCAAGCGACTTTCTCACCGGATATGGCGCAGCGCAGGCGGTGCCCGGCCCGCTCTTCACTTTCGCCGCTTTTCTTGGCTGGCGAATGCTCGCTGCGCCCCATTATTGGGCCGGCGCATTGCTCGCGACGGCAGGCATCTTCCTGCCGGGATTGCTGCTGGTGCTCGGCACGCTGCCCTATTGGCAACGGCTTCGCGCCAGTGCGCCGCTGACCGCGGTCCTCAACGGCACGAACGCCGCCGTCGTGGGCTTGCTGGGCGCCGCGCTGTACTCGCCAGTGTGGACGAGCGCAGTCGTGACGAAGATCGATGCCGTCATCGCGGCGATTGGGTTCTGCTTGTTGACGCGTTGGAAGGCGCCGCCGCTGGTTGTCGTCGTCTTTTGCGTAGCGGCAGCCTTGATCGAAGCGATGGGGAAGTGAGCAGTCGTGTCGCGCTAGGCTTTTTCGCTCCGCAAGCAGCGCTCGATACTCGCAACCAGCGCGAGCGGCACTTCATCCATCGGATAGTGGCCGGCGTTCGGCAGGACTTCCAGCGTCGAGTCCGGATACCAAGCGAGGTAGGTCGCGTTCATCAACGCCGCGTTGTAAGTTGGATCGTTCTCGCCGATCAACACGCGCACCGGGTAAGGGGCACCCTTTATCGCGTCGCTGAAGTTGGCGCTGCTCCATGCCTCGAGGTACGCGCCGTACGCGTGCTTTGATGAATGGGTCCACGAATACATCGCCTTCGCCTGCACCCATGCAGCAGGAAGGCGATGCCCCGTGCTTCGATCGATGATGGCCTGACGGCTTTCGATTCTCTCGACCGCCGATTCGAACAACGTGCGCCGGGTATCGTCGAACTCGACGCCGCATGACGGCACCGGCGCCACGGGAATCAACATCCGCACACGCTTGGGCGCCAGCATCGCCACGCGCTCGATCGCCATGCCGCCCATCGAATGGCCGATCAGGCTGAACGTGTCGAAGCCGAGTGCGTCGGCGAGCGCCAACGCGTCGTGCGCGATTTCGTCGATCGAATAGTCGCCGTGGGCCGACTTCATTTGCCCGTAGCCGCGGTAGTCCATGAAGACGTAAGTGAATGTGTCGCGATCGAGCGCGTATTCCATGGGCGCAAACGAGCGCGCATCGCCGAACCAGCCGTGCAGGACGATGACAGGATGCGGGCCTGTCCCCACGCGATGAAACGTATTGATCATCTAGCCTTCCGTAAGAAGAGAGAAACACGCCATGCGCCGCAACGTCACGCCATGGCTGCGCTCATCGTAAAGAGGCCCACGTAGGCCCGCTTTCTGCTCTGGGTCAATTTCTGTAGACTTCGGGCCATGCGCGACACCCTGCTCAATCCCTACGAAGACGTTCCGCGAAGCGTAGTCGTTACCGCAAACGACTACCCCGCATCGTCCATTTTTACCGCCCACACGCACCGCCGGGGACAATTTGCCTATGCGGCCTCCGGCACGATCAGCATGTACACGTCGCAGGGCAATTGGGTCGTTCCGCCGACGCGCGCGTGCTGGATACCGGCAGGCGTCGTGCACGAAATGCGTATCCGCGGTCCGGTGACCATGCTGAACACGTTCGTCGCCTCAGAGGCCGCCGATGAGAAAGCTCTTCCCGATGAGTGCTGCGTGATGGGCGTATCGCCTCTTTTGCACAACCTCATTGCCGAGGCCGTCGATCTTCCCGCGCACTACGACATCGATGGACGGGAAGGCAAGATCATGGGGCTGCTCGTCGAAGAAATCGCGGTGATGCCGAAGCTGTCCCTCACTGCTCCGCTGCCCGCCGATCCCGCGCTCGCAAAACTGTGCCGCGCACTGCTCGATCAGCCCTCCTTGCAAGTCGACATCGACGACATGGCCCACGCGCTCAACATGAGCCGGCGCACGTTTACCCGCTTTTTCAGGGCGCAAACCGGCATTGGCTTTGCCGAATGGCGTCAGCAAGCGTGCCTGCTCGCCGCCATCACGCGGCTTGGCGACGGCGAGAGCATCACCAATGTTGCGTTGGATCTTGGCTACAGCAGCCCAAGTGCATTCACGGCGCTATTTCAGCGTGTGCTCGGCGCACCGCCGAGCCGCTACTTCAAAGACCGGCCAGAATCGCATTGATCGAGCACTTTTCGGACGATAAAAAAACCAGCAGCACATCAATCACTTCGAGCCGAAAGACAAAGTCATCTCTCAAGAAACATTATTCCGGCGTCCGAAGTAACTAACGAAATCTTACATTTATGGCGGATTTTGCTGGCGCGATAGTGCTACGTTTCAAGGTGCTACGTTTCTTGACGCTCCGAGTAAACCGACACATATTGGTCATTGGTTCGGCTCTATTGTCGTCACGCACGGCTCAATAAAGCGTACCAATCGCTTACTTCGGTATAGGACCTGAGAGGCACGGCGATTGCGCAATCTACACATCGCCTAGGCCAGCAAGAACGCCCGCAGCTTTTCAAGGGACAGAATCAGCGATGAGTAGTCCAACCGCCACCAATTCAACTTTTTCCGCGACGTGCCGCAACTGCGGCGGCCGCGTGTCGAGACCCGTCACGTTCTGTCCGCATTGCGGCGCCAATGCGATGCTGGCATTCGCCAATGCGAAGTCATGGGCAAAAACCGAGCGTGCCGATGCGCCGCTCGGCGATTCGATTCGTCCGCCACGTCCCGTCCCGCTTTTCATGCCGGCAGGCGCGGCTGCGCACGGCGGTGGCGGTGGTGGTGGCGGTTCGAGCACGGCGGCGTATGGCAACACGCGTCAATGGGGCCTGAAAACTGGCACGGGAATCACGCTGCTGGCTTTCGTCGTGCTGTTCGGCGGCTCGATATTGCTCAGCCAGCACAGCGATAAAACCGAACAACACGCGCGCGATGTGTTGATGCACACGACAGTGGGCGCCGTGGCACCCGGAGCCGAGGATCACGCTCAAGCAACGCCGCCTGCCGCGAAAAATTTGCCCGCGCCTCAAGCGTTGGCCATGACCTCGCCGGCACCCTCGCAGCAACCGGCGGTGACTCCACGTGCCTCACAACCGGCTCCGGTTGCGCCGAAGCCGAGCGCCCCTGCGCCCGTCGCGGCCGCTCCGGCTCCAGCACCGGCCGCACCGTCCGCGCCGGCACAAGTCGCAACGGCACCGGTCCCGGCTGCGCCCACCGTAACAGCGCCCGCTCCGGCACCGACTGCGGTGGCGCCCGCACCCACCGAGCCATCACCCGCGCCTGCACAAGCGGCAATCGCGCGGACGCAACCGACTTCGGTACCCCATCCGCCGACTGCTCAGGCATACGTCGCTCCAGCGCCGCAACCGCCTTCTTCGATGTGGAAGGCCAATTCCGCGCCAGCGCCTTCGCCACCGATGTACGCGAACACACGCCCAAGAATCCCGTCCCCGCCCGCTCCATCGTCGCGCGAATTGCGTGATTCGCAACGCAGAGCGGCGGTGCCGCATGAACTCGCTGCCGCATGGCAGAGCATGCAGAAGAACGATCTGAAAAGCGCTCAGGGGTCACTGGATCGCGCCCTTGCGGCGGACCCCAACAACAGCGAAGCGTTCATGCTGCGTCAGGACCTGATGTCGCGGGAACAGGCCCGCGACGACGCGCTGATCGCCGCGCGCAGCTGCGCCGCGCAGCATCAATGGCGCTGTGCGTGGCACAACGCGGGCAAAGCGCTCGCGGTCGACAGCAGCAGTGCGGAAGCGAAGGCGATGGTCCAGCGTTCGATCGTCGATTCCGGCGCGATGCAGTTGCCGGCGGGCCCGGGTCCCGACATGCCGGACGGCCCTGTGATGCCTCCCGGCTACCATTGATCATTTGATGCGTTGAGCGTGTGATGCCGCTTACGGGGATGCCGCCTACGGAGGTGCCGCTCACGGATGATCGTAATCAGGGCGGCGGCCTCTCGTGCCGTGCCCTCGATAGATCACGTGACGAAAAAGCAAACTCACGCGCGTGAACACGTTGTCGTCCGCTCTGACGCCGCGTGCAGCAACACGACGGCGATTCGGCTCGATGCCTTTGCTTGCATGCACGGGCTGCACAGCGGCCAGCTTCGGGGCCGCGGAATTTGCGGGTGCCGCCGCGCCGCGGTCGGACTGAACAACGGACGCATTTGACGCGGGCTGCGCACCGGCGGCTGCCGTCGTGGCCGTCGATGAGACCGACGAACGCTGAGGCGCCGAAGCCAATGGCGTTGCAGCGACCGGGCCCGCAGCTTCGCGCGTTGGGCGCGCGTCCACCCTCTCAACAACAAGACCGCGCTGATCCTGCCCGGCCCATACCCCATACGCGACGGCGCTTGCCAGCCCAAGGGACAAGATGCCCGTCGTCGCTCCCCAAACCGCCAGACGCCTGCGCTGCACCTGCGCTTCGCCCTGCCCGTTCACGCACGCGCGCAATTGCAGGTAACGCCGGCGAACGATGATGAAGGACACCACGAGGCACATCAGCGTGTTCGCGGCATTCATCCAGAACATCTGATTCGGCACCCCTCGGCTCATTTCGAGCAGCATGAGCGCGAACGTCCCGTTGCTGAGCACCCAGCTCCCCCAGCTCAGGAGGCTGTAGCTGCGCACATCGGTTTCCCTTGCCAGCAGCTTGCCGATGGTGGGCAAGTAGGTAAGAACACGCGCGCCGTTCCAGAACAGGAACATCGCGCTCAGCGCCTGGACGTAGAGTTCATGAGACATCTCGATTCCTCTTTGCCCCCCTGTGCTTATTCGTTTCTCTTTCGTGGACGCACTCCTCAGGTATAGACGCTAAACCTCATTCCCGCCTAATTCTCGATCCCTACGATGGATTCCCCGATTCGAGCGAAGTCCCGCGCGGTCGGTACATCCAGGTTCGTGCCATGAAAGGAGGGAACATGCGGCAGTATCGAAACGACAGTTCGTATGCAGCGGCTCGCATCATCGAGATTTGCCTTCTCGCGGACGGTTACGTCGGCCGCAGAGAACTCAATACGCTGGAAAAAGATGGAATGTGCGCGTTGCTTGCGCTGCGCCCGAGCGAACTGCTCGTGGTGATGCAGTCGACGCGCGACGATCTCGCGTCGACCGCCTATTCGAACTGGAAGATCGCGTGCCGCATGGAACCGCGCCTGCTTCACGAACTCGCGGCAGAGATACAGGATGCGTCGCTTCGATTGAAGATCGTCGAATTTTGTGAAGCGTGCCTGCGCATCGGCCGGCACACTTCGCATGGTAAAGCAGCCGTGTTGCGTGGATTGAGCGAAGCGTGGCAAGTGCCAGACGAATGTGCTTGGGTCAGACATTGCGACGGGCCGCGTCTCGCGTTCGTCCTTCGCCCCATCACTTGACCCGATCCGCCGACATCCAGCCCTGGCTCACGCCGATCTCGCCGACTTGCTTGGCGACGTTGTCCGCGAGCTTCTTGGAAACGGCCACCAGCGTGGCGTGCTTCACTTCGCCAACGCCGTGCAAGCCGGCGCCCACCGCGGCCGAAGTCCCCACATGGCCCGCCGCCGCGCCGACGCCAGCCGTTTCCGCGATGCCCGGCATCTTGCCGCTATCCGCGCTGGCATCGAAGCTCTGTACGAACATCGGGGCGCCGCCCACCTGCTTGTAGAGCACCTGCACCGATGCAGTGACTTCGCTCTTGCCGGCGCCCAGCCCGATCACGACGCGGCGCCGCCGATTCCCTTCATCGGCCTTCACGACGCTGCCCTGCACGATCAGGACGTTTTGATCGGCGGGCGGCGGCGAGTCGGAGCGAATCACACGCAGCCCCATCGCTTGCAGCTTCTCCACGACTTCGCTCGTCACGGCTTCGCGCACTTCCATGGCCGCCTCGGCCTGTACCGCTTCCGGCGACTCGCCGCTCATTTGCGCCTTGAGTTTCTGCGCAACGCCGTTCGTATCGATCTTCACCTGATCGGGCATCACCCTGAAGGTGTAGACGTAGACGCTATCGGGATGCAGTTGCGGCTGCGCGCTGTATTGCGCCTTGTTGGTGATGCCGGAGGCGCAACCGCCCAGCAGCAACGCACCGAACGTCAGCGCAAACGTGGCGCAGCGCGCCGCCTTTTTTCCTACGAATTCGAATGAAGTAAGCACAATGTTCAGCCTTGTCATCAACAGTGGCGTGCCGCCGTTAGCTCATACGTATCAGCCGAGGACTGGAAATACCGCTCCATTGCTTCAGTCATCGCAGATCTCACCGATGCGTGATGCGCCTGCTCTGATGTGGTTTTAACAAGGCTCCTGCACGCGGAACGAAGTATGCTCGCGCGCCCCGCGCATGACCATTCGTGAATTGTGTCGTGCAATGTCACCGGCTCAACGATGCTTGGCAGCGCTTGCAGCAGGGTCTACAGGCAGCACGGCCCAGACTTCCAGCCCTCCGCCTTCGCGCGCATGAAACTGCAATGCGCCGCCGTGCAGCTTCGCGATCCGCTCGACGATCGCAAGCCCGAGACCCGTCCCGCCGCTGTGCGTACGCGCATTGCGTCCGCGCTGAAATGGCGCCTTCAGCGCCTCGAGTTCCTGCACCGTCAGCCCTTCGCCGCGATCGCCCACCGCGACATAAGCCGTCCCCGCATCGAACCACGTCCGCACTGAAAGGCCGACGCGCCCGTACACGACCGCGTTCTGCATCAGATTCATCAGCAAGCGCATGATGCTGATCGGACGAAACGGAAACTGGGGTACGTCGCCCAGCTTCAATTCGAACTCGTGGCCCAACCCGGCAAAGTCTCCCGCGAGCCGATTCACCAGCGCGTTCACGTCGCCAAGCTGCGGCGCTTCGCGCTCGCTGCTGCCCGCAAAGTCCATGAACTGCTGCACGATCGTGTCGATCTGGTCGAGATAGGATTCGGCCGCGATGGTGAAGCTGTCGTCGCCGTGATCCGTGGGCGCCATCGCCATGGCGAGCCGCAATTTCGTGAGCGGCGTGCGGATGTCGTGCGAAATGCCCGCGAGCATCACGGCGCGTGTCGCTTCGGCTTCCCGCAGCGCGGCCGTCATTTGATTGAACGCGGTGCTGACTTCGGCGATTTCCGTGGGGCCGTCGGTCGGCAACGGTGCAGGCGTGTCGCCCGCGCTCACGTGGCGCGCGGCGCTCGCGAGGTCTTGCAGCGGCCGGTTGAGGTGGCGCTGGAGCAAATAGCCCGTGAACGCGGCCACAGCGGCAAGACCGAGCGAAAGCAGGATCGCCACTTCGAGGCCTTCGCCTTGCGCATCCTCGGGCAGCGGCAGCGCAATCCAATACGACGAGTTCATCGCATGCATGCGTATCCACAAGCGCGTGCCGCCTTCGCTTTGCCAGCGCACGGGCATGTCGCCCGGCAGATGCTGGCGCAGGCTGTCGAGGAACACATCGCGCTGATACGAGTGATAGAGCATCAAGGGATTCGGCGTCGGCGCGGATGCGGCCTCTTCCGGCGGGTTCTTGCGACCATCGAAGCGCGCAATCACCGCATCGCGTTCGTGGTCCGGAACGACATCGAGCAGCGAGTCGAGCAGCGCGACGTAGGTCGCGAACACCGTCGCCGCACGCTCCACGCGCGGCTTTTGCACGTAATGCACGAGCACCACCAGCGAACACACCTGACTCAGCATCACGAGCACGATCAGCAACGCGATATTGCGCGCGAGCACCGATTTCGGCAGCAAGCGGCGTCTCATGATTCGACGTCCGCGATCAGCATGTAGCCCACGCCCCAGACGGTCTTGATGAAACGCGGCTTCGACGGATCGGCTTCCACCATCTGCCGCAGGCGCAGCACCTGCACGTCGATGCTGCGGTCGAGCGCTTCGTGCTCGCGACCGCGAGCGCGCGCCATCAGGTTGTCGCGGCTCACGGGCCGGTTCGGCGACGACGCCAGCGCGACGAGCAATTGCATCTGCGCGGAGTGCATCTCGACCGGCTCGCCCGCGCGCGACAGTTCCTGCTTGCCGACATCGAGACTGAAATCGCCGAAGCGCACCGTTTGCGTCGTCACCGTGGGGTCGCCCGACGCGATCTTCTGGCGGCGCAGCAGCGCCTTGATCCGCGCGACCAGTTCGCGCGGCAGAAACGGTTTCGCGAGGTAATCGTCGGCGCCGGTCTCGAGGCCGACCACTTTGTCGAGCGGATCGCCCTTGGCCGTCAGCATCAGGATCGGCAGCGTCTGCCCTTCGGCGCGCAAGCGGCCGCAGATTTCGAGGCCGTTTTCTTCGCCGATCATCAGATCGAGCACGAGCAGGTCGTACGGCTCGCGCTGCAAATAGCGATCGAGTCGCCGGCTGTCCTCCACGACGCGCACTTCGAAGCCGTGCTGCGTCAGAAAGCGCTGCAGCATGTTGCGCAGCTCGGCTTCGTCGTCGAGCACGATGATCTTTGCGGGGCGGTCCATGACAAGTCCCTCCATGGCTCAATCGTGCGCCGGGTGACGTTTGTCCCAGCGCTCGGCGAGCCGCTGCAGCAACACATAGAACGACGGAATGAACAGCACGGCGATGCAGGTGGAAGCCAGCATACCGGAGAACACGGCGATCCCGAGCGAGCGGCGCGCACTCGCACTGGCGCCCGTTGCGACCACCAGCGGCACGACGCCGAGTATGAACGCAAACGAGGTCATCATGATCGGCCGCAGGCGCAGGCGCGCGGCTTCGATCGCGGCATCGACGATGCTCACCCCGTCTTTGCGCCGCTGCCGCGCGAACTCGACGATCAGGATCGCGTTCTTCGCCGAGAGCGCGATCAGCAGCACGAGGCCGATCTGCGTGTACAAGTTGTTGGCGACGCCAAGCGCGGCGAGCGTCGTCGCGGTGCCCAGCAGCGCGAGCGGCACGGCCAGCACGACGGCGATCGGCAGCAGCCAGCTTTCGTATTGCGCGGCGAGCACGCAGAACACGAGCAGCACGCCGATCGCGAACACCCAGTACGCCGAGTTGCCGACGAGCTTCTCCTGGTACGACATCGCGGTCCAGTCGTAGCCGACGCCCGGCGGCAGCACGCGCTTCGCTTCCTGTTCGAACGCCGTGATCGCCTGGCCGGTGCTGTAGCCGGCCGCCGGATTGCCGTTGACCGTCGCCGACGGCGTGAGGTTGTACAGCGTCGCGACTGCGGGGCCGATGCTCGGATGCGCGTCGATGAAGGTGCCGAGTTCGACCATGCTGCCGCTGTTGTTGCGGATCTTGAGACGGCGGATGTCGTCGGTCTCGCGGCGGTATTGCCCATCGGCCTGCACGAAGACCGGGAACGTATGATTGAACGCCGTGAACTGGTTCACGTAGCTCGACCCGACATAGTCCTGCAGCATCCCGAACACGTCGCCGACTTGCACTTGCAGCGACTCGGCCTTTGCCCGGTCGAGCGTCAGCTCGACAGTGGGCACCGAGGCGCGGTACGGCGTGAACACGCGCTGCAGCTCGGGGCGCTTTTCGACGTTCGCGATCAGCGCATTGGTCGCGTCCTGCAGGCGTTGATAGTCCTGTGAGCCATCGGTGAGGAACACCTGCATCTGCACGCCGCCGCTGTTGCCCAGACCTTGAATGGGTGGCGGCACGATGACGATCGAATTCACGTCGCTCAACTTCGCGAGTTCGCCGTTCATGCGCTCGTACAGCGAACGCAAGTCCTCGCCCTTGCCGCGCACGCTCCAATCTTTGAGCGTCACGTACACGAGCACCGAGTTCGGCAGCGAGGCGTTATTGTCGAGAGCCGAGATGCCGCCGATCGACACCACATGATCGACCCCGGGAATCGGCCCGATACGCTGCTCGATCTCATGGCTCACCTCGCGGGTGCGCGAGAGCGACGCCGCATCGGGCAGTTGCGCGGCGATCAGCATGTAGCCCTGGTCTTCGAGCGGAATAAAGCTGGTCGGCACGCGCGTGAGCAAATACCCGGAGCCGGCCGCGAGCGCGAGCGCCACGACGAGCGCGAGCATGCTGCGATGCACGAGCCACGACACCACGCGCACGTAGAACCGTTCCATCCGCCCATAGCCCGCTTCGAACACGCGATACACCACATTGGGCCTGCCGGGCGGCTTATGCCTCAGCCACTTCGCGCTCTGCACGGGCTTCAAGGTGACGGCGTTGATCGCGCTGATGATCGTGGTCGTCACGACGACGAGCGCGAATTGCCGGTACATCTGCCCCGTCACGCCGCCAAGAAACGCCGACGGCAGGAACACCGCCACGAGCACCAGCGTGATGCCGATAATCGGCCCGAGCAGTTCGTGCATCGCGTCGATCGCCGCTTGCTTCGGCGATTTGCCTCGCTCGATGTGCTGCGTAATGCCTTCGACCACGACGATCGCGTCGTCGACCACGATCCCGATCGCCAGCACGATCGCAAACAGCGTGAGCAGGTTGATCGAAAAGCCCATCACGTAGATCGCGCCGAACGTGCCGAGGATCGTCACGGGAATCGTCGTCGCGGGCACCAGCATCGCGCGCCAGTTCTGCAGAAACAGCAGGATCACGACAAGCACGAGCGCGGCGGCTTCGAAGAGTGTCTTGTAGACGTCGTTCACCGATTGCCGGACGAAAGTCGTCGTATCGAACGGCAACGAATACGTGATCCCCTTTGGCATCTGCGCACCAAGGCGCGCCATCGTGTCCTTCACCGCGTTGCCGACTTCCAGCGCATTCGCCTCCGGCAATTGATAGATCGCGATGCCGGCCGCCGACTTGCCGTCGATGTTGAAGAACTGGCTGTAGCTCGACGAGCCGAGTTCGGTATGACCGACATCGCGGATGCGGATGAAACGCCCGCCGCCGGACGGGTCCGCCTTGATGATGATGTCGTCGAACTCGTGAGGATCGGAGAGGCCGCCTTTCATCGTCAGCGTCAGTTGAAACGCCTGGCCGCCCGCGCCCGGCTCCGAGCCGAGCTGACCCGCGCTCACGTCCTGATTCTGACTCTGGATCGCATTCATCACGTCGGCGGCGGTCAGGTTGCGCTCAGCGAGGCGCTGCGGATCGAGCCACACGCGCATGCTGTATTGCCCCGTGCCGAACACCGTCACGTCGCCAACGCCGGGAATGCGCGCGAGCGCGTCCTTGAGACTGATGACCGCGTAATTGCCGAGAAACAGCGAATCGTATTTCGGGTCGTTCGATTGCAGCGTGTAGAGCTGGAGGATCGCAGTCGACTTCTTCTTCACGGTTACGCCCTGCTGCTGCACCGCTTGCGGCAGTTGCGCGGTGGCGGCCGACACGCGGTTCTGCACGAGCACCTGCGCTTTGTCGACATCGGTGCCGACGGCGAACGTGATCGTGAGCGTATAGGTGCCGTCGTTGGTGCTCGTCGACAGCATGTAGAGCGCGTTCTCGACACCGTTCACCTGCGTTTCGATCGGCAGCGCGACGCGGTCGATCAGCGTCGCCGCGCTCGCGCCCGGATAGCGCGCGACCACTTGCACGGTAGGCGGCGTGATCGGCGGGTACTGCGAAATCGGCAGGTTGATCATCGCGACCGCGCCGAGCAGCATCACGATCACGGCGATGACGTTAGCCAGCACCGGGCGTTCGACAAAGAAGCGAATCATGACTGCCCCTGCGCGTCCACCGCTTGCACCTTGGCGCCGGGTGCGACGGCGAGCGCGCCGCTCGTCACCACGCGATCGCCGGGCTCGAGGCCGGAGGTGACGGCGCGGAGCTTGTCGTAGAGTCCAGCCGTCACGATCGCGCGCTTTTCGAGTTCGTCCGCGGCATTCACGACGTATACCGAAGCGCCGGTTTGATCGCGCAGCAACGCGGCATCGGGCACGAGCAGCACGTTTTGCGGCGGGCCTGCGGGAATGTGGATTTCGACGGACATGCCGGGGATCAAATGCGAATCGAGATTGGCGACGTCCGCGCGCAACGAGATCGTGCCGCTTCCTGAATCGATGCGCGTATCGACGAATTCGAGCGCCGCGTCGTCGCCTTTCGCCGCCGGTGCGCCCAATACGTTGACGCGCACCGTGCGCGGCGGCTTCGTAAAAAGACCGATCCGGTTCGCGTCGCGTTCGTTCAGCGTGAAGTTCACGTAGACGGGTTGAATGCGATCGAGCGTCGCGAGCTTGGTCGTGTCCGCCGACGCGCCGACCACGTTGCCGACATCGAACGCGCGCGCGCCGATGCGGCCTGCAAACGGCGCGCGAATCTCGGTATAGCCGAGATTGATGCGCGACATATCGCGTTTGGCGCGGGCTTGGTCGCGTGTCGCCTCTGCGTTTTGCAGCGACGATACGGAGGTCGCCTGGTCGGTTGACAGCTGCTTTTCGCGCGTGAGGTTTTGCTCCGCGTTGTCGAGCACGGACTGGTCGTAAGCCAATTGCGCACGATACGAGTCGGGCTCGATGCGGAAGAGCAACTGACCTTGCTTCACGTTGGAGCCATCGGTAAAGCCGATTTCCTTGAGCGCGCCCTGCACGCGCGCCACGAGCGTGACGGTCGCGGATGGCGCGACGGTGCCCGCCAGATCGATCTGCGGATGCACTTCGCGTGCGATGGGGTGGATGACGGTGACACGAGCCAGGGCCGCTGCAGTCGGCTTCTCGGCTGCCGCCGCGGTGCTTGCCGAGTCGCGGCCGCTGCACGCGCTCAGCGCGGCCAGCAACGGCAACGCGAACGCGATGGCCGTCAACGCCGTCCGCGAGCGCGCCCCGACGAATTTATTTTCCGGTTTCACGCGGGTCTCCACTGGTACGCGCAAGCGACGAGCCTTCGGGCGGCGCGATGAGCCGTCCCCAATCGGTGCGTTGCGCCATTTCCTTTGCTATGCGCTCGCTCACGACCGGCTGGTCCTTGGCGACTTCCCATCCGCCGCCGAGCGCGATATAGAGCTGCACGACCGCGAGCGAGGCCTGCCCTTGGTACTGCGCGAGCGAATCGTCGTCTTTCAGCAGCGAGCGGGCCGAATCGAGCACGGTGTCGTAGGTCACCTTGCCCGCGCGGTACTGCGCGTTCGCCAGACGCAGCGCGCGCTGGGACGCATCGGCCGCGCGCGCGGTGGCGTCGAGTGCATCGAGCGTCGTGCGCAGGTTGACGATCGCGTCCTCCACGTCCTTTTGCGCCTGCAGCACGGTGTTCTGGTAATTGAGTACCGCACCCTGGAACGAAGCGTCTTGAATGCGCACGGCGTTCTTCAGTTGTCCGCGATTGAAAATCGGCATCGAAACGCTCGCCGAGAAGAGCCCGATCGTCTTGGTCCCCCACGACGTCAAGCCGAGCCCGTGCTGCTCGCCCCCGGACGCCGCCAAGAGTCCGGTCAACGACAGCGACGGATACAGCTTCGCCTTGTTGACGCCGATCAGCGCCGATTGCGACGCCGCATTGAGCGCGGCCTCACGGACATCGGGACGGCGGCGCAGCAGATCGGCGGGAATGCCGGCATCGATCTGAGTCGGCGCGACGGGAATGCCGCTCGAATCTTTGAGCATTGCTTCGATCGCTTCGGGCGTATCGGCGAGCAGCAAGGCGAGCGTGTCGCGATCCTGCGCACGGCCTTTGATCAGTGGCGGAATCTGCGCTTGCGTTTCGGCGACGAGCGTCGCGGCCTGCTCGACATCGAGCTGGCTCGCCGAGCCGTACTTGAAGCGCGCCTTGGTCAAATCGAGGCTTTTTTGCTGCGAATCCAGGTTCTGTTGCGCGACGACGATGCGCCGCTCGAGCGCTCGCAGGTCGATATAGGCATTGGCCACGTTGCCGAACAGAGAGACGAGCGCGTTGTCATACGCGGCTTCGGAACTGCGCAGCGCGGCCGTGTCCGACTCGATCTGCCGGCGATACTTGCCCCAGAAGTCGATTTCCCAACTTACGTTGGACTTGGCATGTTGAGCCCACAAGTGCGCTGGCGGAATCGGGCCGACGCCGCTGCTGTTGATGTGGTTCGCGCCCACCGACACGCCGCCCTGCTGCGGCAGCAGGTTTTCGTCGCTGATCGACAGTTGCGCGCGCGCCTTGAGAACGTTAAGCCCTGCGGATTGAATCGAGATGTTGCGCTCATACGCGCGCTGTTCGAGCGCGGTTAGAACCGGATCGTTGAACGCTTTCCACCAGGCTGCTTCGGCGGCGGGCGTGGCTTGCGCCGATGGCGGCAAGCTCTCGAACCATTGATCCTCGAGTGTGACGTCAGGCTGCTTGAAGTCGGGGCCGACCGTCACGCAGCCGGCGAGCGCCGTGCACAGCGCACAAGCGAGCCACAACCGACGTGACGTGACAGGTTTCATTGCGTTGATTCGCTAAGGCCAAGTCGATACACGGATCCAGGCGGCCGACAGCCGCTCCACACGCAATGTCCCGCACGCGGCGAGGCACGGCGCGCGACACGCCTACGATCCCTCCGATGTTTGCGCGATTCAGTTCGCTACCCCGCGTTGTTGGACGAATGCGGCGATCTGCGGCAGCGTCACGTAGCCGAGCTTCTGCGTATCGATCTCGTCGAAGTGCTTGGCGACCATCGGCATGCCGGACGCCGCCTGTTCGCGCGTGAGCTTGCCGTCGTGGGTCGTGTTCGCGTTCGCGAAGCGGGTCTGCAGCTGCTGAGCCATGCGCTCCATCTTCTGCGGGCTCATGTTGCCCATGCCGGGTTGCGGCGCGGTTTGAGCGAAAGCGCAGGTCGAAGCAAGGCACAGCGCTTGGATGGCGATCATCTTGTGGATGGCGTTCATGGGGTTCTCCGTGGGTTGGGTGTCGAGCGTCGCTGGCGGTGTGCTGCGATGCGTTCGACGACAGGGCGAATTCTTGGCCACGGAGGCTTGGAAGGCAATTTGGGAATTATGTCGCGGGATGTCGCCGCAAAATTAATCCATATAAATCAAATGCTTAAGTTTATTTTGTACGTTTTTTGACTGCCGTACGTTTTTTTCGTACACTCATATAAAATCGTACACAGGCCTCTCCATGCCGCTCTCGTTCTCGGAAACGCAGCTTCTCGACGAAGCATGCGACGCATTCCAGCGTGCCACTCGCCACTACAAGGCGAAGCCCGCTCGCGCGCGCGCCGGGCAACCGGGCCGTGCAATCCGCATCGAAGCAGACGGCAAGACCCTCGAGATGCAGGCGCTGGTGTACGACACGGTTTCTGCCTTACTTCGTGCGCAAATCAACACGGCGGCCGAGTCGATTCGCGCGCGTCTTAGCCGCGGCGGCGGCGAAGTCGATGGACCCCGTCGGCCGCACCTATTCGTCGCTCCTTACATCGGGTCGAAACTCGCCGACATGCTCATCGAGCAAAACGAGCCGTTCCTTGATGCAGCCGGCAACGTCTTCATCAATGAGCCCGGGTTCACGATCATGATCACCGGCCGCCCGGAGCCATCGGTCAATCTGACCAAGCCAAGCGCGCGAGCCACGACCCGCAAGGGCATGCAGGTGACATTCGCCCTCGCGAGCCAGCCCGCACTGGTGGCGCAGGCTTATCGCACCATCGCCGACGTTTCCGGCGTGGCATTGAATACCGTCAATCAAGTCGTCGACGACCTGATCGCACGCGGACTGGTCGCGACCAAACGCAATGGCGAGCGGATACTGCCCGACTGGTCGAAACTCGTGCAGGAGTGGGTCAATCTCTATCCGTCCCGGCTACGCGTCAAACTCGGCGCACGGCGCTATTCCAGCGCCTCGCCCGATTGGTGGCGCTCGTTCGACTTCGCCGAATTCGACGCGCGGCTCGGCGGGGAAGCCGCCGCCGACCTCCTGACGCACGATCTGAAGGCGGCAAACGTCACGCTCTACGCTCAGGCTGGGATAACGAGTGATTTCATGCTTAAGGGACGTTTAAGGCCGGATGCAAATGGCGATGTCGAGATCCTCGATGCCTTCTGGCCGGCCGAGTCCGCGACGGCGTGGCCGAGTCAAGATCCGCCGCTGGTTCACCCGCTCCTCACCTACGCCGACCTGCTCGCTTCGGGCGACAGCCGCAATCTCTCCGCAGCACAGCAAATCTATGACAAGCATCTCGCCCCGCTCCAGCCTTAAAGTCGGCAACGATCGCCTTGTCGATTCAGACACGATCGCACTGTTGAGACACGTCAGCCATGCCGTGCGCAGCTTGAATAGCGAGTTTGTCGTAGCAGGCGCGACCGCGCGCGATATCGTCTTGTGGCACGTCCACGGCATTCGCGCAGAGCGTGCCACGCGAGACGTCGACGTCGCGGTGTGTGCGGTCAGTTGGGAAGCTCATGGAGATCTCGTCGACGCGCTAGAGGCAACGGGGCGCTTCACGACGGTAGGAAAGTCGCAGCAGTCGCTGATCTTCAACGGCGCGAACATCGGCAAGTCCGTGCCCCTCGATCTGGTTCCGTTTGGCCCGCTCGAAGCGCCCGACGGTTCCATCGCATGGCCGCCGAAAGGCGACTTTGTGATGAACGTGCTCGGATTCCGGGAGGCCGTCGATACGTCTATCGATATCGACATTGGGGAGAATTTCTCCGTGCCGGTCACCTCGCTGCCGGCGCTCGCGCTGCTGAAACTCCTTGCATGGCGCGACCGCCGCACGAGCAAGAACACCGACGCGTCCGACCTGCTCTTAATTCTTCGCAATTACTTCAAGGCCGGAAACGAAGCGCGCATCTGGGAGATGGGAGTCGATCTGCTCGAAGCACATGACTTTGACGTCGATCTCGCCTCGACGGCCTTGCTCGGACGTCAGGCGAGGCAGATTGCACTTCCCGCCACCCTCGACGCCGTCATTGCGATTCTTGCCGACGAGAGCACCTACGACACGCTCAGGAGCGACATGCTGAAACGCGCCGCCGTGCAAAGACTCGACGATTTCGCGGATGGCTCCGATATGATTCTCGCCGCGTTTCGCGATGGCTTTATGTCGTCCCCGCTCGTCACCGCAACATAAACGACATCGCCGCGACTCAGCGCTTGCGCTTCTTACTTTTGCTTTTCGATTTCCCCACGGACACATCCGCGATCGGTCGCGCCATATCCAGCACGCGCGGCGTATCCGGCTCGCCGTCCATGTACGGCGTCTCTGCCAGCCGGCCAACCTTGTTCAAGCTGCGGATCATGACCTTGCCGGTATCGGGATACGTACAGACCTCGTGAGGATCGTTCAAGCCCACGGCGAAAAAGAACAAATCCTCGTCGAACGGATTAGCGAGTTGGTGAGCGACGCCCATACCGGCCGGGCACGAGATGCAGTCCCCCGCGCGAATTTCCTGGAGCGCATTGCCGTAACGCAGCACCCCGCGTCCTGACAGCACGAAAAACACCTCATCCTCGCGCGCATGCGCATGAAACGGACAGGCGGTGCGGCCCGGCGGCAAACGTGTCAGGTTGGCGCCGAGGCGGCCAGGGATCGAGTCGAGCGTCGGCGTCAGCGGCTTCCAGGCGCTGCCCCAGTGCTCGCCGTTCAAGCGCTCGATTTCCCTGACGTTGTCGACGTTCACGACATAGGGCAGCGCAGTCTGAATTTTGGACGAGCCATTCGTCGCGGATCGGCTTTTCTTTGCGGATTTTTCTTTCTTTGTGCTTTTTTCTGTCTTGGTGGATTTGTCTTTCTTTGCGGGTTGCTTTTTCATACCCTCGTCTCGTTGCGGATGCCAGGACCGGCAAATATAACCGCAATGATTTGGGCGGAAAAGTCACCGCAACATAAACGACATCGCCGATAGGCAGTTCAGCGTCCTTACCGCGTGTTCGACTGAAGGCGTTTCGAAGCGCAGCGTCACGCCGTCGATACGCGTGAGCGTGGGCCATTGGCAGAACAAGTCAGCGAGCGCGGTTGATTGGACGCGGAGTTCGCATTGAGTGGGCCGTTGCGTCATGCCTGATCGAACAGATCGGCTGGCACCACCACCCACTCGCCGCGCCATCGCCTCTTGCGCCGCCGCACGAATCGCGGCACACGCTGCCGCCGGCGTCTGCGTGACGCCGCTCGCATACCCCGACGCCGTCTTCACCGCGACGAAATCCGCCTCCGGAAATGTCTCGCGCGTCTCCTCGACGAACACATCGTCGCCGGTCAAAAGCGCTACACGTGCGCCATATTCCGCAGCCACCGCTCCATATAACCCCGCCTCGCCCACTTCCACGCCGTTCATCGACACGCGCGCAAACGCAAAGCTGTTGATCGTATGCGCGAGAATCCCGCGGCTTTGCGCCTTCGCGTGATAGCCGATCATGAACACCAACTCCGCGCCGTACTCGACCCCCGCCATCATCCCAAGCGTGCGCGGCTTGCCAAGCACCACTTGCGCGCGCTCATCCAGCAGATCGGGCAGCAGATTGCGAAAACCGCCGTGCGAATCGTTGACCCACACTTCGGTCGCCCCGCCCGCGAACGCGCCTTCGATCGCCGCGTTCGCCTCTTCGGTCATCCAGCGCCGCGCGCGTTCGTATTCTCCGTTGCCGGCGCGTGTCTGTTCGGCGTGAAAGACGCCGGCGACGCCTTCGATATCGGTTGAAATCAGGACTTTCATCGTGTGGGTTGAGCGAGGATTTGCGTGAGATCGGGCGCCGCGTCGGCGAGCGACATGCGCCGATGACCGTTGCGGCCCGTGACTGTCGTCGCCTGAAAGAGCGCGTCAATGATCGCTTGTTCGACGTTGTCGGCCGCCGCGTGAAAGAGCGGATCGAGCCGCGCATCGGCCACGCACGGCGGCACCGCAACGAAGTCCGCTTCGTGCGGCACCGTGTAAGCCGTCGAGAACGCCAGCGAGATATCGCCGCTGCCGTGGCCATAGGTCGAGCCGGTGCGGGCGAGCCCTGCCGCTGCGCGCATCGAGAGACGCTTCAACTGGCGCGCGTCGAGTGGCGCATCGGTTGCGATCAGCATGATGATCGAGCCTTGCTCGGGTTTGGCTACGTGCGCGCTTGCGCCCTGCTCCAAGGCTGCCCGCTCGGCGAGCGCGCGCCCAACCGGCACGCCGCCGATCGTCAGCATCGGCAGACGTCCGAAGTTGGCGAGCACGAGTGCGCCGACGGTGTACGAAGCACCCGCGACTGACGCCACGCACGAAGCCGATCCAATCCCGCCTTTCAGATCGAAGCACGACATCCCGCGTCCCGCGCCAACGGCGCCGCGCGCGAACGTCTCGCTCGCCGCCGCCAACGCGGCTTGGTAGTGCGCCTCCTTAACGGCCAGCGCTTGAATATCGTTCAAATACCCATCGTTGCATTCGAACACGAGCGGATTGACCGTCGGCCATTCGCGGCCGATCAGCGGATTCTCCGCGATCGCCGCACGAATCTGCGCCTGCGCGATCGCGCCGACGCCGAACGTATTCGTCAACGCGATCGGCGTCTCTAGCACGCCCAGTTCATCGACTTGCACCAGGCCGATGCTCTTGCCGAAGCCATTGATGACCGTTGCCGCCGCCGGGACTTTGTCGCGATAGAGATTGCCGCCATGCGGGCGTACGACGGTCACGCCTGTTTGAATCGCTCCCTCGTCGAGCGTGCAATGCCCGACGCTGACGCCTTGCACATCGGTGATCGTGCCGCTCATGCCCGGTCCAGCTTCGGATCGAGCGCATCGCGCAGCCCGTCGCCGAGCAGATTAAACGCCAGCACGGTCAGAAAAATCGCGAGGCTCGGAAAGAGCGCGATATGCGGCGCGGTCACCATGTCGGCGCGCGCTTCGTTGAGCATCGCGCCCCACTCGGGGGTCGGCGGCTGCGCGCCGAGGCCAAGGAACGACAAGCTCGCCGCTGTGATGATCGAGGTGCCGATGCGCATCGTGAAGTACACGACCACCGACGAGATCGTCCCCGGCAGGATGTGCCGCACGATGATCGTCCAGTCGGACGCGCCGATGCTGCGCGCCGCCTCCACATACGTGAGGTGCTTGAGCATCAGCGTATTGCCGCGCACGAGCCGCGCGAAGGCCGGGACGCTGAACACAGCCACCGCGCAAATCACATTGACCATGCCGTTGCCGAGAATCGCGACCACGCCGATCGCGAGCAGAATGCCGGGGAACGCGAACAACACATCGGCGACGCGCATCGTGATGCGGTCCCACCAGCCTTCGTAGTAGCCGGCGAGCAGACCGAAGAAGGTGCCGATCACCGCGCCGATCGCCACCGAGAAGAACCCCGCCGCGAGCGAAATGCGCGTGCCCGCGAGAATGCGGCTGAAGATATCGCGACCCAGCGAATCGACGCCGAACCAGTGCGCGGCGGAAGGGCCTGCGTTCAGCGCGTCGTAGTCGAAATAATTCTCGGGATCGTACGGCACCAGATGCGGCGCCACGATCGCGCAAACCACGAGCAGCAGCACGAACACGCCGGCCGCGAGCGCCACGGGCTGCTTCTTGAACTTGCGCCAGAACTCGCTCCACGGCGTGCGAATCGCGCGCGGTTCAGGCACGGCGGCCGACGTGGGCATCGAGGACTTCACTGCGCCGTCCTCATTGGCAGTCGCATTCATGCAAGACCTCACTTGAAGCGGATGGTCGGATTGATGACGGCATAGAGCACGTCGACGACCAGATTGATGACGATGAATTCGAGCGAGAACAGCAGCACTTCGGCCTGAATCACGGGATAGTCGCGCATCGAAACGGCATCGACGAGCAGCCGCCCGAGCCCCGGCCAATTGAACACCGCCTCGACGACGATCGAGCCGCCGAGCAGAAAGCCGAACTGCAGGCCCATCATCGTGACGACAGGAATCAGCGCGTTGCGCAGGCAGTGCTTCACGACGACGATCGGTTCGCGCACGCCCTTCGCGCGCGCGGTCCGCACGAAGTCTTCGTTCATCACCTCGACGAACGAGGCGCGCGTAAAGCGCGCCATCACCGCCGCCACCGCGGCGCCGAGCGTGATCGACGGCAGCACGTAGCTCTTCCACGTGCCGTCGCCGACGATCGGCAGCCAGCCGAGCTTCACCGAAAAGATCTCCATCAGCAGCATGCCGAGCGCGAAGGCCGGAAACGAAATGCCGGAGACGGCGAGCGTCATGCCGATCCGGTCCGGCCAGCGGTTGCGCCACACCGCCGACACGATGCCGATCGCCATCCCGAACACCGTCGCCCACACCATGCTCACGAGCGTGAGCATCATCGTCGGCATGAAGCGCTCGCCGATCTCCGTCGCGACCGGGCGCTTGCTGCGCGTCGAAACGCCGAAGTCGCCGTGCGCGATGCGGACGAAGAAGTTCGCGAACTGCGTGGGCAGCGGCTTGTCGAGCCCGAGGTCGGCGCGCACGAGCGCGACCGTGGCGTCGTCGGCCTCGGGGCCAGCGGCAAGACGGGCCGGGTCGCCGGGCAGCATGTGCACGAACAGAAACACCAGCACGGCGACGATCAAGAGCGTCGGCAGCAGGCCGAAGAGACGCTTGACGAGAAAATTCAGCATACGAGCGGGTCCGTGTCGAAACGCGGTTTGCTTGCACGCTCGTTGTGCGCGCAACCAAACCGCCAAGCCACTCTTACTTGATGGCGATTTCGTCGAAGTTGAACGAGCCGTCCGGCATCACATACGCGCCGGACAGGCGCTTGCTGCGCGCATAGACGATCTTCTCCTGCACGAGGAAGAGCCACGGGGCGTCCGCCCAGATGCGCTTTTGCGCGTCGCCGTACAGCGCGGCCTTTTGCGTGCGATCGGTTGTTTCGAGCGCCTTCGACAACGCCTGATCCACATCCGCGTTCTTGTAGTAAGCGGTGTTCACGAGCTTCGGCGGGAACGACGGGGACGCGAGCAGCGGCGTGATCGCCCAATCGGCTTCACCGGTCGACGACGACCAGCCGGCGTAGTACATCCGCACCGGCGCGGTCGCCGGGTCCGGCGCGCTCTCGACCTTGGCGACGCGCTGCCCCGCTTCGAGCGCCTGCACCTGCGCCTTCACGCCCACTTGCGCGAGCTGCTGCTGGACGAATTGGATTGCCTTCTGCGATGTCGTGTTGTTGTACGCCGACCAGAGCGTCGTCTCGAAGCCGTTCGGATAGCCCGCTTCCTTCAACAGCGCGCGCGCCTTCGCGGGATCGTACGGCCACGGTCCGAGTTTCACCGCGTAATCGACGCCCTGCGGCACGACACCGTCCTCGGGCGTCGCGAAGCCCGAGAACGCGACCTTCGCGAGCGCGTCCTTGTTGATCGCGTAGTTCAGCGCCTCACGCACTTTCGGGTTGTCGAACGGCTTTTGCTGCGTGTTCAGGCTCACGTAGCGATTGATGATCGAGGGCACCGAAATCAGATCGACCTTCGGACTCGCCTTCAGCACGCCCGCCTGCTCGTACGGAATCTGGAACGCGAAATCGGCCTCGCCCGTCTGCATCAGCGCGGCGCGCGTGTTGTTGTCGACCACCGGCTTCCAGTCGATCGCATCGATCTTCGGGTAGCCCTTCTTCCAATAGCCATCGAACTTCTTCACTTTCAGGTCGTCGGTCTGCTTCCATTCGACGAGCTCGAACGGACCCGTGCCGACCGGATGGAACGCGATGTCCTTGCCCCACTTCGTCAACGCGGTCGGCGAGATCATCACCGCCGACGGATGCGCGAGCACGTTGATGAACGCCGAGAACGGCGTTTTCAGGGTCACGCGCACGGTGTACGGATCGACCACTTCGGTCTTGTCAATGCGGTTGAACATGTTGTAGCGCTTCAACTTGTTCGCCGGATCAGTGACGCGGTCGAAGTTCGCCTTCACGGCTGCCGCATTGAAATCCGTGCCGTCCTGGAACTTGACGCCTTGGCGCAGCTTGAACGTGTAGACGCGCGCGTCGGGGCTCGCCTCGTAGCTCGTCGCGAGCACGTTGACGAGCTTCATGTCCTTGTCGAAGCCGAACAGGCCCTGATAGAACGACTTCGAGACCGCCATCGAGAGCGTATCGTTCGCATCGTACGGATCGAGCGTCGTGAACGTCGACGCAACCGCCATCACGGCCTGCTGTTCGGCATGCGCCGTGCCGCCCGCTGCCAGCGCGAACGCGCACACGCCGCCGGCGATCAGGGCTCGCAAGCGAAACTGGGAAGAGAAGAGAGACGACGTCATGCCTTGGGCTCCTTAGTGGTCCGATTGAGGTCTCAGATTTGAGGTCTTAATACGCGCCGCCGATGCGATGCTCGGCGACGTAGTGATCCGGCCCGACCGCGACGAGCGGCGCCACGATCGGCTCGTCGCCGATCGCGCGAATCGGGTTCGGGATTTCATCGGCGGCGAGCATCCGCTTCGCGTGCCGGCGCGCCGGGTCGGCGACCGGCACCGCGCTCATCAGCTTCTTCGTGTACGGATGGCGCGGCGATTCGAACACCGCGCGGCGCGGCCCGATCTCGACGATCTGACCGAGATACATCACCGCCACGCGATGGCTCACGCGCTCCACGACTGCCATGTCGTGCGAGATGAACAGGTACGCGACGCCCAGCTCGCGCTGCAGATCGAGCATCAGGTTGACGATCTGCGCCTGCACGGACACATCGAGCGCGGAGACGGATTCGTCCGCGATCACGACTTTCGGGTTCAGCGCGAGTGCCCGTGCGATGGCGATGCGCTGACGCTGGCCGCCGGAGAATTCGTGCGGATAGCGGCGCGCGGCGTCGGCCGGCAAGCCGACTTTCTCGAGCAGCCACGTGACGCGCGCTTGCGCTTGTTCGCCGCGCATGACGCCGTGCACGAGCAGCGGCTCCATGATCGAGAAGCCGACCGTCAAGCGCGGATTGAGCGACGCGAACGGGTCCTGGAAAATGAACTGGATATTGCGGCGCAGTGCTTGCAGGTCCGCGCCCGTCAGCGAGCTGATATCGCGCCCGTCGAACTCGATCGTGCCGCTCTGGCTTTCGACGAGCCTCAAGAGCGAACGGCCCGTCGTCGACTTGCCGCAGCCCGATTCGCCGACGAGCGCAAGCGTCTCGCCGGGACGCAGATCGAAGCTCACGCGTTCGACCGCATGCACGTTCTGCGACACGCGTCCGAACAAGCCGCTTTTTACGGGGAAGCGCGTGACGAGATCGCGCACGCGCAGGATCGGCGGCGTGCTTTCATGCACTTCCGGTTGCTGTGCGTCCACGCTGGGAACCGCTGCCGATTCAGAGTTGGAATTCGCGTTCGTTGCGCCCGCAACAATATTCGCGGCGGCACCCGCAGCTAAATCCGTCTGCACCTGGAGAATCGGAAACTTCGCGGGCCGCTCCGTGCCCTGCATCGATCCCAAGCGCGGCACGGCGGCAAGCAGCGCCTTCGTATAGGCATGCGACGGCGCCGCGAAAATCCTATCCGAGCGCCCTTCTTCCACCTTCTCGCCGCGATACATCACGAGCACGCGATCGGCGACCTCCGCGACCACACCCATATCGTGCGTGATGAAGATCACGCCCATGTTCATCTCGTCCTGCAAGCCGCGGATCAATTGCAGAATCTGCGCCTGGATCGTGACGTCGAGCGCAGTGGTCGGCTCGTCGGCAATCAGGAGCGACGGCTTGCACGAGAGCGCCATCGCGATCATCACGCGCTGCCGCATCCCGCCCGAAAGCTGGTGCGGATAGCGCGCGAACACGCGGCGCGACTGCGGAATGCGCACCAGGTCCAGCAAGCGCAGCGCTTCGGCGCGCGCCTCCGAACGGCTCTTGTGTTGATGCAGCGCGATCGCCTCGGCGATCTGATCGCCGACCGTAAACACCGGATTCAGCGACGTCATCGGCTCCTGGAAGATCATCGCGATGTCCGCGCCGCGAATCGAGCGCATCGTCGCGTTCGACGCCTGCGCGAGATCGAGCACGCGTCCGTTGCGGCGCTTGAACGCGATGCGTCCGCTCGTGAGCCGCCCGCCGCCGTTCTCGATGAGACGCATCAGCGCAAGCGACGTCACCGATTTGCCCGACCCCGATTCGCCGACGATCGCGAGCGTCTCGCCGCGATCGACGGAGAACGACAGATGCCGCACCGCTTCGAACGTGCGCGCATCGCGCCTGAACGCGACCGACAGATCGTCCACCGCGATCACGCGCGGCTCCGGTAGCAAATCGGCAAGCGGCCCCGTTGCATTCGATGAAGTCACCACGATCGAATCCTCGTCGTTTAGCGCTGATTTGACGCTTGGGTTGGGTGCGCGAAGCAAAAGCCGCGCTCAACGATAGATCGCGGTCACGGGCGCCTCGCCCACGCGCGCGTATCCGCGGTACATCCCTTCGGTGTTGAACGGCAGCGTGACGTTGCCGTGCTTGTCGACGGCGACGAGGCCGCCGCGTCCGTCGATGCGCGGCAGCTTGTTCATCACGACGTCTTGCGCGGCGGCTTCCAGCGCGGCACCGCGATATTCCATCTGCGCGCTGACGTCGTACGCAACCACCATCCGCATGAACATTTCGCCGCTGCCCGTGGTCGAGACGGCGCAGGTGGCGTCGTTCGCGTAGCAGCCCGCGCCGATCAGCGGCGTATCGCCGACGCGCCCCGGCTCCTTGTTCGTGATGCCGCCCGTCGAGGTCGCGGCGGCAAGGTGGCCGTGCAGATCGAGCGCGACCGCGCCGACCGTGCCGAACTTGCGGTTCGGATCAATCGGTTCATGGGGGATGTCTTTCGCGCCGGCAAGCGCGGCAGCATCGTGATCGAGCAGCGCCTTGCCGGCTTCACGCGCCTTCAGCAACTGCTGGTAGCGCGCATCGGTATGGAAGTACGAAGGGTCGACGATGTCGAGCCCCTGCTTCTCGGCGAACGCTTCGGCGCCGGCGCCCGCGAACATCACGTGCTCGCTCTGCTCCATCACGCGGCGCGCGGCGAGGATCGGATTTTTCACGCGCTTCACGCCGCACACGGCACCCGCTTCGAGCGTGCGGCCGTCCATGATCGACGCGTCGAGTTCATGCGTGCCGTCGGACGTGAACACCGCGCCGTGTCCGGCATTGAAGAGCGGGCAGTCTTCGAGCAGGCGCACGGCAACGCTGACCGCGTCGAGCGCGCTGCCGCCATCGGCGAGCACGCGCTGGCCGGCGGCAAGCACGTCGCTCAGCGCCGCGTGATACGACTGTTCGGCTGCGGGGTCCATCGCGGCGCGCAGGATCGTGCCTGCGCCTCCATGGATGGCGAGAACGGCGGTGCGAGTCATGGTGTTTTCGATCGTTTGGAAAGACGAGTTTTCGGTGGCGCGCCGGCCGCCATCGGTTCGGTCGCCGCGTGGGGTTTCGTGAGCCACGGCAGCACGAATTCGGTCATCTCGGCGGCGGCCTTGGCGGAGCGCTTGGTGCGGTGCGCGACCGCATCGCAAAGCGCCTCGATCACCGCGAGCACCGAGGCGTCGCAGTTCGCCGCGAGGCGCCGCTCGGCCCGCACATAGAGCGCGAGGTGAGCGAACTGTGCGAGCGGCGAATCGACGCTGTCGGTCAGTGCGAGCACGCGCGCGCCGAGCCCGGCGGCGCGCGAAGCGAGTGCGATCGTGTCGTCGACGTAGCGCGGAAACGCGATCGCGATCACGAGATCGTCGGCGCTCGCATTGAAGAGGCGCCGCGCCGCGTGCGTGGGACCGCCAGCGAGCGCGAGCGATTCGACGTTCTGGTGATAAGGCGCGAGGCCGTGCTCCATCAGCCCCGCCAGGAACGCGCTCGAGCCGTAGCCGAGCACGAACACGCGGCGCGCGGCGAGGATCGCTTCGACGGCGGCCTCGGCGCTCGCCGCATCGATCGCGCTTTGGGTCGCGTGCAGGTTGGCGATGGTCTGCTCGAGCGACGCGTCGAGCAATTCGCCGCCGCCCGCAGGAGACTCCTGCGCGCTGCGCAAGCGCTCGACCGGCGCGAGCGTGGCCTCGAAGCCGCGCACGAGCGCTTCGCGAAAGGCGGGATAGCCATCGAAGCCGAGCGAGCGCGCAAAGCGGTTGGCGCTCGCGACCGACGCGCCGGTGGCGTTGGCCAGTTCGTCGATACGCATCGTCGCCGCGCGAAACAGGTTGCCCTGCACGTACTCGCCCATGCGCCGGTGAATCGGCGTGAGGCTGGGCATCGCCGCGGAAATGCGCGCGGAGATCGTCTGTTCGACGGGCGGCGACTGCGTGGAAGCGTGACGGGACATGTGGATCAAAAGGTTGTCGCGGTTGAAGCGGTAACGAAGAACTTTCATCTTGTAATGAAAATATATTTACACAAAAAATTCCTGAGAAAAAATTATTTTCATCGAGTGCGGGTTTTCTCTAATCGGCGTGCATACGCACACCAATGAGCGCCGCGCGCCCGTGCAGATTGCGCGTCGTCAAACGTTCGAAGCAGAGAAGTACTGAGTCGGCGTCACGCCGAACGTGCGGCGGAACATGGCGATGAACGCGCTGATGCTGTCGTAGCCGAGGTCGAGCGCGATGTGGGTCACCGGCGTTTCGGCCGCGAGCATTTCGAGCGCGCGCATCAGCCGTGCGCGCTGCCGCCACTCGGTGAAGCTGAAGCCCGTTTCGGAGGCGAAGCGTCGTGTGAGCGTGCGCACCGGTATCGCGGCCCACTCGGCCCAGTCGTCGATGCGACGGTTGTCCGCGAGATTGTCGGTGAACGCCTGCGCGATGCGCACGAGGCGTCGGTCGCGCGGCAGCGGCAAGCCGAGCGGCTCGCGCGGCAACGCGCGGATCTCGTCGAGGATCACGCCGGCAATGCGCGTCTGCGCCTCGTCGTGCGGCGCGTCGCTCCAGGTCGCCGCGCGCATCACCGCTTCGCGCAGCAAGCCCGAGCTTCGCATCGTGCAAGGCGCGTCGGGCAGCGCGTCGCACGCGTGCGGCGCGACATAGACGCTCCAGCCCGCGAAGGCGCCGTGCGAGCGCAGCGAATGAACGTGATGCGGCGGAATCCAAACCGCGTGGATCGCGGGCACGACCCATTGGCCGCTCGCCGTGCCGACTGTCAGCAGCCCGCGCGACGCGCCGAGCAACTGCCCGCGCGCGTGGCTGTGCGCGGCCGTCGAGCGGGCCATCTTGCCGAGCCTTTGGGCTGCGACGACGAGCGGCCCACCGGCGGATTCGGCGCGCGACGGAGAAATAAGGGGATCTGACATGGCCTGAACACGGTATCGAATGGCCTTAATAGCGTATCTGAGCCAGCGCACGCTGGCTACACTCGTCTCACCCCTGACCCTCACGGAGACGTACCATGCGTGCTGAAGAACTGCTTCCCGACGACAAGAATGCCGGCGAATTCAATGGCGTCGTCGTCCGCAAAGGCTCGGTCGGCGCCTTTCTCGCGAATGCGAAGACCCTCGCCGACCCCGATGTATCCGACGCAGCGCGCGCGCTTGCCGAACGCGATATCGTCGATTTGCTGCCCGCGCTTCGCGCGCTCGGTCTCTTCGATGTCTTCGAGATTCGCGATGCGACGTTGCGTGCGTTTGTGAAGGAGAGGGATGTCCAATAGGGCCGCGTTCGGCGGCGTCTCTAAAAAGGCCGGCGAGATCGATTAGAATTCCCGCCTTTCTTGAATTCCGCGGACGCTTGCCGTCCGCGGAGCTACCGCACCAGGAGGCGATTTTCGTGCAAGACCTTCTCACCCATATTCATCCGGACAACTGGTCATTCCTCTGGAACGCGCTCTCGACGTTCTCGATCAATGCGTGTACCGCTATCCTCGTGCTCGTCGTCGGATGGTGGATTTCGACACGCGTCGGCCGCTGGCTCAACCGCGTGCTGACCAACGGCGCACGCGTGGACACCACGCTGCGCCCCATCGTCTGCGATACGAGCATCTGGACCATCCGCGTTGTCGCGATTGTCGGCGCGCTGTCGCAGCTCGGCATCCAGACCGCCAGCATCGTCGCGGTGCTCGGCGCGGCCGGCCTGGCAATCGGCCTGGGCCTGCAAGGCACGATGCAGAACATCGCGGCCGGCATCATGCTGCTGCTTCTGCGTCCGTTCAAGGTCGGCGATTACATCGATGGCGGCGGCGGAGCGGTGGCAGGTACCGTCGAGGAGATCAGCCTCTTTACGACTCGCCTCACGAAACCCGACGGCATCTGCGAATACGTGCCGAACAGCGCGCTATGGAGCAATTCGATTCGCAACTACACGCGCAACCCCACTCGCCGCCTCGATCTCGAAGTGGAAGTGTCGGTGCGCGACGATGTCAATCGCGCGCTCGAAGCGTTGCGCGAGCTCGCCGAGAGCGAGCCCGCCGCGTTGAAGGACCCCGCGCCGCAAGTCATGGTGATCCGCTTCGACGACAGCACGGCCGTGCTCAACATTCGAGTCTGGTCCAGCACCGACGAGTTCTGGAACATGCGCTGGGATCTCGCGCGCAAGGTGCGCCAGACGCTCGCAGATGCGCAGTGTGGGTTGCCGATTCGCACGCGGGAATTGCATATTGTGCAGAGCGCGGGGGAAGCGAAGTAAGGCGTATTGGATCCGTATCGGTTTGAAATGATGCTGCGGCGATAGAGATCTTCGAAGCATTTACGACTATGCGGATCAATTAAATCGCGCTTGAACCCGCCTGCCTTCAAACGTCTCACCTGCTACGCGGCGCGTTGATGTCCGTCAAATCAACGGCACAAGAATAGAAAAGGCCCCGAATCCTTGCGTTCGTCCAATTGACCCGATTTCCCTGTCCGGGCTAGCCTGGCGTCGGTTGATTCATTTTCAGCCGACAAGACAGGGAGACAATTGAAATGGATTCGGGGAACGAAGCAGTCCCGTACCACAAGATCAACAAATTGCTGTGGCGATGGAAGCGCAAAGACGGCGCTCGGGTCGTGCGCGAGGCGTCGCTGTCCATGGACAAAGCGCCACCGCCTTTGCCCGCGCCGCCTGAACCTCCGGTAACCAAAGCCCCAAACCCCACGCCACCGAAGCCCGATCCTCTCGTCAACGTTCTCGATAACATCGAAAGCATGGCGAACACGTTCTCGCGCTTCAAGACATGGCTCAACACGCCCGAACCGCCGAAGCCGCCGCCTCCGCCGAAACCCGCCAAGAAAGTTGAGACAGTGCCGCCGTTCGACATTCAGGAGATCCCGGGGGCCATGCGCAAAGAGTTGATGCCGGTGTCCGCGAAGCTCATGGAGCGGTGGTTTGCGGGGAGGTTGAACTATTCGCCGACGGATGATGAAGAAAGTTTAGAAATCGATCAGGAGGGCAAGCCGTACCCGCCCGATATGTACGACATGACGACAGTCAAACTCGATTGGGTGCTGAGACACGAAAGGGCAAGCGCGCAATACGACGCTTTACAACGTATCGAGCGCTTGACTACGCCAAGAGCTATCGAGGCACTGCGGAGTAAGTTGGCGCCGCACAGGTCTTCATACGGAACGGTGGATGCAATGACGCTTTGCAATGGGGATATGAAGGCGTTACACAAGAATTTCCAGTTTCAGTTCGCTGGGGTTGAAAGCACCCTCACTCAAAAATTTGAGCAATATATCACTCGGTATTTTCATAGCAATGGAGTACCCGACGATCTAACCGGAGCGCTTGGTTCATTCAATTTTTATGCGGCAATTGGCAATGCAAATTTCAACCGTGATGCCAGCCGGGCGACAATCTCGACAATAATTACTTACGTAAAGGATAACTATACATTTACGGATAAGAAAGGAGATCCCTCTCAATATCTCGGACACTGGAACCGCAGGGGTGTCATTATTGTCCCCGCAACGGGCGCGGCCGGTATTGCCGGCATACGCTGGATAGATTATCCGGTTGCGATTGGCGACGTGCGGGTACGTGACAACGTTTACTATCCAGTCAGAAATAGCTCGTTCCGTGAGTGGCAGCGACGCCATCATCGCGGAGGCGACTTCGTTGCTTACTCTGACTACCGCTTCATAAAATTGCACCAACCGATCGAGATTCGATTTCTATGAGCATTTCAGCAGACGGAGTCGGCATTGCAACATTGGTGCTTTTGATTGCATTCGCTCTCCTTGGGATAATTGTAATCTCGATAGTGCGATCTCTGAGAGTCATATTCATTGATAAAGATGGACGGCAACAACGTACACGTCGGATAGCTCGGGTTTCGATCAAGCGTGTAGTAGTCGTTTTAATTAGCTCGATTGTCCTATTCTATACGTGGAATTTTTGGCGAGATGCCCGAGTGCGGTCGCTCTGTCATCCAATGGATCGCAACAACAAGCGATCCCCGGATGGCCTCTATCTTGTCCGCTATTGCCAATTCAAGGACACGATCGTTCTGCGACTATACGAAAACGACGAGATGCAATTGCTTGCCGAGCGAACTTATCGGGATACTTCTGGCGTTCCTGTGGAACTCTATTGGAGGAAAGATGTGCTGCTTTATCCGGAAGACCAAGACTTGGGCTCGATAAGTCTGCCACCGTCACTTTATGACCGAATGACGGCGAGGCTTCCTTAGCAGGCTGCCGAATCCGCGACGCGGCGACTTCACCGTATTTACCGATCGCCGTTACGTGCCAGTCGTCCCACCTATCAAGGTGGATCTATGAGGTTCGAATTTGGCGATGCCTTCGTGATTTTCTTTGGGCCAATATTTGCCTTGCTTCTCATTCTTACAATGCCTCGTTTCTGGATCGATTGGATGGGCCGGATCCTGTTCAGGTTCCCAAGGCAGATTGCAACATTAGCCGCTATCGGGGTGCTTTATCTCGTCTTGTTTAACCATACTTCGCAAGGCACGGAATGCGAGCGTTCCACTTCGCCGGACGGCAATTACATCGCCGAGCGGTGTCTGCTAAAGCGGGCTCCTGGTGGTGGCAACTCGGAGTATGTTGGCAGGCTATTCGACTCAAAAAATGACAAGCTGCTTGCCGAACTTACGCTAAGAACTCCCGTTCCAGAACTTTCTTGGAGCGACTACGAAGGAAAGTCCGTTTCGTTTTCTAGCGGGGACGCGCTCGACAATGATGGGAGCATCAGCATACCGCCCTCCAAGTGGGACAGGCTGCTTGCGGCGCGTCCACGCCTGTAGCTAGACGCGCTACGCTTCGATCAGCCGCACGCGCGGCGGCTACGCCCCGCCGCGCGTAGCGCGCTGCCCATCCGCCCCATCTTCGACGCGCCAGCCCAATTGCTTCAAGGTCTCGCGCAATGCGTCCGCAAGCGCCCAGTTTTTTGCGCTCCGTGCCGCCTCACGTTGGGAGAGCAGCTCGGCGATCTCTACCGGCACCGGTGCATCGTCCGCCTTCCATTCCGCGAGCCGCAACCCAAGCACGACATCGAATCGATCGACCGTCGCGCGCCGCACGGCGAGCGGCAAATCGCTTCTCACCAATTCCCAGAGCACGGCCAAAGCGCGCGGCATGTTGAGGTCCTGGTCGATCTCCACGCGAAAGCGCGCAACATAGCCTTCATCGGCCTTGCTACCTTCCGGCCAACTCGCATACGCGCTACGCAAGCGGTTAAGCGCGGCCTGTGCCGCGTCGAGCGCATCGAACGTAAAGCGCAGCTCGCTGCGATAGTGCGCCGTCAGGCACAGATACCGATACGCAAGCGGATCAATGCCGCGGTCGATCAAGCTCTGCATGCGCAGGAAATCGCCCGCCGATTTGGACATCTTCGCGTCGTCCCCAGTCGTCAAGAACCGACCATGCATCCAGAAGTTCGCGAGACGCGTGCCGTGGCACGCCTGCGTCTGCGCGATCTCGTTACTGTGATGCACGGCGATGTGGTCCTCGCCGCCGCAATGGATATCGAACCAAGGGCTCAAGTACTTCGCCGACATCGCCGAGCACTCGATATGCCAACCTGGGAAGCCACGGCCCCAAGGGCTCTCCCATTCCATCTGCCGCTTGGCATCGGGCGGGCTGAACTTCCATAGCGCGAAATCGGTGGCGTGCCGCTTTTCGCCCATGGCCACGCGCTTGCCGCTTTGCAAGCCGGCGTGGTCAAGACGCGCCAGGTAGCCGTAGTCGTCCTGTTTGCTGGTGTCGAAGTAGATGCCGTCGGCGGTGCGGTACGCGTAGCCGTTTCGTTCGATCGTGGCGATGAAGTCGATCTGCTCGGCGAGGTGGTCGGTCGCGCGGCACCAGAGCGCCGGTTCGAGCAGGTTCAGCGCGCGCCAGTCGTCCATGAACGCGGCTGTGTAGCGCTCGGCGATCGTCCACGCCGATTCGCCCGTGCGGCGGCTGCCCTTTTCCATCTTGTCTTCGCCGTCGTCGGCATCGGAGACGAGGTGGCCGACGTCGGTGATGTTCACGACATGACGCACTTCGTAGCCGTTCTCCGCCAGCACGCGCCGCAGTACGTCTTCGAATACGTAGGTGCGCAAGTTGCCGATGTGCGCGTAGTCGTACACGGTCGGGCCGCAGCAATAAAGGCCGACGTGGCCTGGCTGGAGCGGTTCGAAAGGGCGCACGGAGCGCGTCCATGTGTCGTACAAGGCGAGTGTCATCGGGATACCTCGGGTGGCGCTCGGGTGGCGAAACGGTAAGCAGCGCAATAAGCGGCTCGAAAAACAAAATGGCCGCCGGTTTTTCAACGGGCGGCCATTAGGAAGCGAAATGAAAGACTATCGGCTCAACACGCACGCTTCCCATGGCAGGCGGCGACAGCACGCGTGCGTGAGGAGGATCAGGGAGCGGAGATAGGCGGTCATGGAGATGATGCTAACGGCTACGCGTGGCTTGGTCAATGAAGCGGCCAATCAATCGCTTTAGCGTCGCCTTGATCCGCAATCGCGATCCGCCGCACGCGCTCGCTACATCGCCCGCCCGACAATCAGCGGATCGACGACACCGATGCTCTCAAGGTCACGGTTCGCGTACGGCAGCTTGTGCAGCACGAAGCGCATGGCATTGAGCCGCGCGCGCTTCTTGCAATCGGAACGGACCACGATCCAAGGCGCGTCCGCCGTATCCGTTCGCGTGAACATCGCTTCCTTGGCCTGCGTGTACTCGTCCCACTTGTCGAGCGACGCGAGATCGACTGGACTCAGCTTCCAGTGCTTGAGCGGATGGACTTCCCGCTCGCGAAAACGGCGGCGCTGCTCTTCCCGGCTCACGGAGAACCAGAACTTGATCAAGTGAATGCCGCTGCGCGCCAGATGCCGCTCGAACTGCGGAGCCTGTTCGATGAAGTCGTCGTACTCGTGCTCCGTGCAAAACCCCATCACGCGCTCGACGCCCGCGCGGTTGTACCACGACCGATCGAACAACACGATCTCGCCGGCGGTGGGCAAATGCTGCACATAGCGCTGAAAATACCATTGCCCGCGCTCGGAATCGCTGGGCTTTTCGAGCGCCACGACACGCGCGCCGCGCGGGTTCAGGTGCTCCATGAAGCGCTTGATCGTGCCGCCCTTGCCCGCGGCGTCACGCCCCTCGAACAGAATGACAACGCGCTGCCCCGTGTCCCGCACCCATGCCTGCAGCTTCAATAACTCCACTTGCAGGCGGTACTTCTGCTTCTCGTAGGCACGCCTCGACATCAGATTGCGATAGGGGTAGCCGCCTTCGCGAAAGTCCGGCGAGAGTTCCGCGTCCGGGTGACGGGTTTCATGCGCGTGCCACGATGACGGATCGCCTTGCAGCAGCAGCGTGCGCAGCGCGCGGACTTCGTCGGGCGAGAGGCCGTCCATCAAGGCCTTGACGGTATCGATCAGGGTGTCGGCATGGGGCGCGGCGCCCTTGGACAGAATGTCCTCCATGCCGTTGGCGATGAGCGCATTGGCGGCATCGATCGCGTCGCGCGTTTGGTTGAACTCGGCCGAGCGGGGAGAGTCGCCCGGTATCACGTCGCCTTGTGCCGTACGCCGGGCCGGCGGTTCGGAGAACGCGCCACGATTATTTTTCTGCTGCTCGGATGTCAAAGCTCATGGTCTCCTGTAACGAGTTGCCCACGTCGAAGGGTTCGCGCCGCTTCCATCGCATGTCGAATGAAAGCGGCGTGTGCGCCGCATGTCGCTTAGGCAGCTGTTTCCGCCTTTTTCAGCAGCACATACAGCGCGTCTTTGAGCTTCAGCTTTTCTTTCTTGAGCGTATCGATCGCAACGCTGGTGGCCGGCTTGATACCCGACTCCATGTTGATGATCTCTTGATCCAGCTCGTTGTGTCGATGAAAAAGCTTCGAAAAGTGAGCGTCTTCGGTTTTGAGACGAGAAATCAAATCGCGAAATTCAGGAAACATTCCATACTCCTAATAATGAGACACAAAATAAAAAGGCCCTCGGTGTATGAAATTCTGGCACTGCATCGGCTGTGTAGTTCGAGTATCCGCGTGCGGCAAATCCGCGCAAGACGACTTCATGAAGCGGCGTCCGGTTCGCGATTTGCTTTGGAAAGCAAGCGGCAGTGTGTCTCGTTGGCATCGCCCGTTAAAACGACATCGCCCCGCATCAGGCCGGCAAGGGCCCAATGCGGGGCGACAAACCTACGCTACGTCGCGAAAATCAGAAGCGATGCATCAGCGCGACGCGATACACCATCTGATTGTTGGTCGACGACGGGCCCGAGCTGGCGAGGATCTGCGCATTGTCGAATTGCGTGCCCGTGTTCGCGCTTTGGACATGCTGATACGCGCCCTGCACGTACACCGACGTGCGGCGGCTCAGGTCATAGTCGAGCATCAGCGCAACGGTGTGCCACTTCGGGCTGTAGTTGCCGGCGGTCGCATCGAGCTTGCCCAGCGTGTACGTGTACGACGCGCCGAGCCAGAAGGCCGGCGTGAAATAGTACTGGCCGTTCAATTGGAAGTTGTCGAATTTCCAGTTCGTCCATGCGCCGCCGTTGACCGGCGTAATCGAGCCGCTCAGATAGGCGTTGGCGGTCGGATCGTCGATGCTCGTATGCGAGTAGGCGAACGCGAGCATCGCCTTGTCGAACTTGTACGCGACGGCCGCATCGATGTTCTGCTGAGATGATGCGGTGAAAACCGTGTCGTTCGTCACCGCGCCCGAGCTGCCCATGCCGGGGTTGTCGATCTTCATGTACGCCACCACCGCCGTCAGTCCGCCCATCTGGTACTGGCCGGCCGCGCTCATCAGGCGGTTGTCGGCGAAGCCGCCTGCCGTGCTGCTGAAGCCGTACATCGCTTCGCCGGTGAAGCCGGCAATCGTCGGCGAGACGTACTTGACCGAGTTATTGGCGCGAAAATCCCAGTCCGTGTTGTCGTTGTCGAACGGCGTCGCGCCGACGTCGCCGGCCCAGTTGCCTGCGGCGGTCAGGTCGCTGAACATGTCGATCGTCGGATCGTACTGGCGACCCAGCGTGATCGTGCCGTATTGGTTCGACGACAGACCGACGAACGCTTGACGGCCGAACATGCGCTGATCCTGGCCTTGCTCGCCGTTGCTCACGTTATAGCCGCTTTCCAATTGGAAAATCGCCTTGAGGCCGCCACCTAAGTCTTCCGTACCTTTGATGCCGAAGCGGCTGCCTGCCGTGTCGCCGCTCTTGAGCTGATAGTTCTGCCCGTTGCCGGCGTTGTTTGTGAAGTTCAAGCCTTCATCGATCAAGCCGTACAGTGTGACACTGCTTTGCGCGTGAGCGCCGCTGCAAACGAGAAGCGCAGGAATCCAAACCTTCCATTTCATTTTCATGGGTATATTGCCTGTGTGGTTTTGACTGAAGACTACGAACAGGTACCGGTTCGCCTCAGCGGACGACGAAACGCGATTGAGTTGAGAGTGTAAGAAGTCACTTTTCCGCGAGGCGGAATTTCCCTGAAACTCAGTCTTTCAGCGCAACGCAACAACAGATTCCCCACTTTTGTCTTCGGATGTGCCACGCAAAAAAAAGCAGCGCCGTGGCGCTGCTTTTTTTCTTCCCACACTGCCTGTGCCGTCACACCGTGAAGCGACGGCGCAGGCAACGGGTCCGCTAGAAGCGGTGTTTGAGGCCGACAGCCACGACCACCTGCCGGTTGCCCGTGGCCGGGGTCAGCGTGTAGACACCCGCGTCGAACGCCGAGATGTTGTTGCCCCCACCGACACGCTGGTAGACCCCTTCCAGGTACACATCGGTGCGCGGTGAGAACAGATAGTCGGCCTGCGCCATCAACTGGTTCCAGTGCGGATGGGCATTGCCCGTCGACGACTCGAACGAGGCCATCGTGTACGTGTACGACCCACCAAGGCTAAAGTCGGGTCGCACGAAATAGCGGCCGTTGATCTCGAAGTTGTCGAACTTGATGTAGTTGCCGGCGCCGTTCGACGGGCCGGGCAGCGCGCCGTTGCTCGTGCTGCCGCCGAACCAGAGGCTCGACACGCTCTCGGTCGACGTATGCGTCCAGACGAGGCCGATCGAGGACTTGCCGAACATGTACTGCGCGCCCAAGCCGAACATCCGTTGCAACCCGCCGGTCGTCAGGGCATCGCCATCGCCCGTGCTGACCGCGCCGCTCGCATTCTGCGCATTCGGGTCGCGATTGATCTGCAGATATGCCGCCGCCAGGTTGATCGGGCCGAATGCGTAGCTGAGGCCCGCGCTGTAGGCATTGTTGTTGGACACGTTGCCGGCTTGGTTCGAGAACGCGTACATCGCGCCGGCCTTCAGCCCGCCGAACGAAGCGCTGCTGAACTTCACCGAGTTGTTCAGACGCATGTCGTTGTTCAGGTTGTCATTGTCGTACGGGTGCTCGGCGAGGTTGCCGCCGAAACCCGAACCCGTCGCGCTCAATGGCGCAAGGTAGCTGACCATGAAGTCGTATTGGCGGCCCAGCGTCAGCGTGCCGTACTGAGCCGAGCTCAGACCGACCCATGCTTGGCGGCCGAAGAGATCGCCGCCGTTCTTAAACGTTCCATTAGTCGAGTTGAAGCCGTTTTCCAACCAGAATACGGCGCTCAGTCCGCCGCCGAGATCCTCGGTGCCACGCAAGCCCCAGCGCGGCGTATAGACGTTGCCGGCGAACTCCTGCCAGGCATTGCCGCCGCCTGCCGACGGCTTCGCAGCATTCACGCGGGTGTCGCTGCTATAGACAATGCCCGTATCGATCAAGCCGAACAGCGTCACACTGCTTTGCGCATGCGCGGCGCTGGCGACGAGCGAGCTGAAAATCGCCGTGGCGATAATCTGTTTCTTCATGGTGTTTCTACCTTGCTGGATTGACGAGGCGTGTGTGATGGTTTTCGTAGCATGTTTGACATGCATTCCTACCGTCGAATCGTGGCGCGAAGCCGCGGCGCGACGCCCATACGAGACCGGCGACGCGCGGCTGAACGGCTCGGCAGCTTCCGCTTTCGCGATCTGCCGATGATTCGAACTCCACAAATATAGAGGCCGCCCGAGGGCGGCCAACATGAAAGTCAGAATTTCAGATTTTGCGTTTCAGGCGGGCAACGCGTTCATCGGACTGACATGCTGCCGCGCTGTACTGGAAGGCTGGTCGGCTTCCCATCCCCCGCCCAGCGCCTCAATTAGGCCGACCGAAGCCGCTAGTCGCTGCGTATGAAGATTGAGATCGACGATCTCGGTATGAAGCTCCGTGGTCTGCGCGGTCACGACTTCGAGGTAGCTGACGACACCATCGCGATAGCGCGACATCGAAAGCTTCAGCGTGCGCCGCGCGGAATCGAGCGCTTCGTTTTCTCGAGCCGCCTCGTCACCCAAGTGATGTTCGAGCGCGAGATTGTCTTCGACTTGCTGGAATGCCTGCAGCACCGTCTGCTTGTATTGCGCACCGTTCTCCGCGAGCTTGGCACGTGCTTGCTGCGTGATCGCCTCGCGCCGTCCGCCGTCGAAAATCGTCGCCACGAGAGTCGGTCCGATCGACCAGATTTCATTCGGCGCCATGAGCCAAGGCGAAAACGCATCGCTTTGGTAACCTCCATCGAGTCCCAGCGAGAGGTCGGGGAAGAACGCCGCCTTAGCCACGCCGATCCTTGCGTTCGCTGCCGCCACGCGCCGCTCCGCTGCGGCGATATCGGGGCGCCGCTGCAACAGTGTGGCCGGAATGCCGGCCGGTACCGATGGCAGATACGTCGCCGCTACTGCGGGAGCAAGCGAGAAATTCGATGCCGGCACGCCGGTCAGTGTCGCGATCGTGTGCTCATACAGAGCGCGGTGCGCCTTCACGTCCTCCGCTTGCGCTTGCGCCGATTCGAGCTGCGTCTGCGCGCGCGACACATCGAGGTCCGATGCAATGCCGCCCGCGTGGCGGCTTTCGGTCAACTGCAGCGCACGCTGATAGGTGTTGATCGTATCGGTAAGCAGCCGCTGCTGTTCGTCGAGACCGCGCAGAGTGAAATAGGCGTTCGCTAAGCTCGCCTGCAAGCTGAGGCGAACCGACGCGAGATCGTCGGCGCTCGCTTGCGCTTCCGCCTTGCCCGCGGCGACTTCGTTGCGCACCTTGCCCCATAGGTCGAGGTCGTAGTTGATGCCCACATCGAGCGTATTCGAGTCGTATGCCGACGGCTCACCGCTGCCGCGCAGCGGACGGTTGTCCGATTGGCGCTCGCGCAACACTTGCGCGCCTGCGCCGATCGTCGGATACAGGCCCGAGCGCTGCTGGTCGAGATAGGCGATGGCCTCGTCGTGGCGCGCGACGGCCGCCGCCACATCCGGGTTCGCCAAAGCCACCTGCGTCTCGAGCTTGTCGAGCACGGGATCTCGATAGACGCTCCACCACGCGTCGCGCGGAATCCGGTCGGCGGGTTTCGCCAATTGCCAGTTGCCCGTTTCCTTGAATGCCGTTGGCATGGCGGTCGGCGGCACCTGATACGTCGGTGCGAACGAACAGGCGCTCGTCAATACCGTCGCCGCGAGCGCCATGCAGATACTGCGTTTAACCATGCGCTTGCTCCGCATCGCGGTGATCTGCGAGAGCGGTATCCGGCGCGGACGATGCCGCGCCGGACGCCAATCGCACCTGATCGCCCGACGCCAGCGAATCGGGCGGATTGTCGATCACGCGTTCGTCCGTGTTCAGACCCGATGCGATTTCCACCTGTGTGCCGAGGTCCGTCGCGATGCTCACGGGTTTCAGCACCGCACGGTTGTCCTTGCCGACGACGGCGACCTGCAAGCCGTTTTGCCGGAAGATCAGCGCGCTCGCGGGAATCAGCAGCGAATGCGCGTTCGTCGGCAGCGCGAAATGCACCTCCGTGTATTCGCCGGGAATCAGCAAGCCGCTGCTGTTGTCCACCGACAATTGCACCAGCAGCGTGCCCGACGACGCAGCAATCGAATCGTCGGTATCGACGAGCTTCGCGTCGAACTTCATGCCGGGACGCTCGGGCACCGTCAGCGTGGCGGTCATGCCCGGCTTGATCGCGGCCGCTTCGTCCTGCGGCACGCTCACGTAGACACGCAATTGATGCGCGTCCGATACCGTGAACAGCTCCGGCCCCGTGCCGCTGCCCGCGTCGATCAATTGGCCGACGTCGGTCTTGCGCGCGGTCACGATGCCGTCGAAGGGCGCGGTAATCCGCTTGAACGATTCGAGCGCTTCGAGGCGGCGCACATTCGCTTCGTTGGCTGCGACCGTCGCTTGCTTCGCGGCGAGATCGCCGGTCTTCTCATCGGCGGCCTGCTCGGAGACCGAGTCTTGCTGCAACATCTTCGTCCAGCGTTGCGCCGTGGTTTCCGCGAGCTTTTCCGTCGCGGTCGAGTTCGCCAAGTCGGCTTTCGCCTGTTGCAATTGCTCGTCGAGATCGGGCGTATCGATCACGCCGAGCAGCTGCCCCGCCTTCACGTGCGTGCCGATATCCGCGTACCACGCATGCAGATAGCCAGACACGCGCGCGTAGATCGGCGCGTTCACATAGGCCGCGAGATGGCCCGGCAGCACGAGCGATTGCGTCGGCGCGGTCTGGCTCGGCACGAAGGTCGTGACCGTCGGGATCGCCTCGTCGGCGGACCACGTGGTCATCTCCTGCTTCGCGTGCACGCGGCTCACGACGCCGCTCGTCACGATGCCGGCAGCCGCCAGCAACACGGCGAGGCCGGCGAGCCTCAAATGGCGCAATCGTTTCGGCGATGCGACGAGGTCGATTTCAGTTGACATGGAGGGCTCCAGAGTCTTCGGATTCGGAATGAGTTGACTCGCCCACGGCCCCGATCGCCACATCGCGCCGATGCACGAGACTGAATATGACGGGAACGAAGAGCAAGGTGGCGAACGTCGCGCAGATCAGGCCGCCGATCACCGCGCGGCCGAGCGGCGCGTTCTGCTCGCCGCCGTCGCCCATGCCGAGCGCCATCGGCAGCATGCCGATGATCATCGCGAGCGCCGTCATCAGCACGGGGCGAAAACGCGTGAAGCCCGCTTCCATCGCGGCGACGAGCGCGTTGCCGGTCACCGCCAGACGCTCGCGCGCAAAGCTCACCACGAGAATGCTGTTCGCGGTCGCCACGCCCATGCATAGGATCGCGCCCGTCAGCGCGGGCACGGAGAGCGACGTGTGCGTCGTGAACAACATCCAGACGATGCCGGCGAGCGCCGCGGGCAACGCGCTCACGATCACGAACGCGTCGCTCCACGAATGGAAGTTCACGACGATCAAGAGATAGATCAGCAGGATCGCGCCCATGAGGCCGAGCAGCAGGCCGACGAACGCGCTATTCATCGTCTGCACCTGGCCTCGCACGGTGACGGTTGAACCCTTGGGCACGTCCTTCGCAGTCGCTTTGACGATGTGGTTGATGTCCGCCGCCACGGCGCCGAGATCGCGGCCTTGCGTCGTCGCGTAGATGTCGTAGAGCGGCTCGATGTTGTAGTGCGAGACGACCGTATCGCCGACGCCGCGCGTAATCGTCGCGATGCCACCGAGGATCTGATCGGAACCGCTCTTGCCCGTCACCAGCAAGTTGTTCAGGCTCGAGAGCGATGTCATCCGGTACTGCGGCGTCTGCGCGACGATCGGATACGACACGCCATTCTTCGGATTGAGCCAGTAAGTCGGTGAAACCTGACTCGTGCCCGAAAGGCTCGCGACCACAGAGTTCGTCACGTCCTGCTCCGTAATGCCGAGCTGATCGGCGCGCGAGCGGTCGACGTGGATCGTGAACTCCGGATAGGTCGCGTCTTGCTGAATGCGCGGGTCTGCGATGCCGGAAATCATCCGCACGCGGCGCAGCAATTCCGTCGCATAGCGGCGGTTCGCATCCTGATCGGGACCGGCAACTTGCACATCCACCGGCGCGGGCGCGCCGAAGTTCAGGATCTGGCTGACGACGTCCGCAGGCAAAAATGAAAACGTCGTGCCGGGGAATTCGCGCGGCAGCTTTTCGCGCAGCGTCTTGACGTAGTCCGCAGTCGGGCTGTGATCTTCCTTCAGCGCGATCAGGATGTCGCCGTCTTGCGGGCCCGTCGTGCCGCTGTTGCTGTAGGTCAGGTTGGTGCCGCTGTTGGGCAGGCCGATGTTATCGATGATGCTCCCGAGCTGATCGGGCGGAATCGTCTGCCGCACTGCGGTCTCGATGTGATCGAACATCGCGGCGGTATCTTCGATGCGCATGCCGATCGGCGCACGAACGTGCAGCGCGATCTCACCGGAATCGATATTCGGAAAGAAGTTTCTGCCAAGCCACGGGGCGAGCAGGAACGATAGGCAGACCACCACGAGAAAGCCGCCCACGAAGCGCCTGCGATTTGTCAGCGCTAGACCCAGAAGAATCCGGTACACCGCGCGAAAGCGCTCGAAGCGCCGCTCGAATGCGCGCTGAAAATTCACGAGCGGATTGCGCGAGGGCGGCGTCGGATGGCCTCCCCCGTGCCCATGTGCATGCGCGCCGTAAGGCGACATGATCGCGGCGAGTTCGCCGGACGCGTGTCCGCCCGATGCGTGCGGGCGCAACAAATACTGCGCCAGCATCGGCACGAAAGTGCGCGACAGAATGAACGATGCAATCATCGCGAAGATCACCGCCTCGGCCATCGGCACGAACAGATAGCGTGCGATGCCGTTCAACAGCAGCATCGGCACGAACACGATGCAGATGCATAGCAGCGAGACGAACGCCGGCGTGACGATCTGCGCGGCGCCGTCGAGAATCGCGCGCTTGACGTCCTTGCCCTGCTCCAAGTGCCAATTGATGTTCTCGATCGTCACGGTCGCGTCGTCGACGAGAATGCCGACCGCGAGCGCCAAGCCGCCGAGTGTCATGACGTTGAGCGTTTCCCCCATCGCCGACAAGCCCGCAATCGCCGCGAGCACCGCCAGCGGAATCGACGAGGCGATGATCAGCGTCGAACGCCAGCTGCCGAGGAACAGCAGAATCATCAGCGACGTCAGCGCCGCCGCGATAATGCCTTCGCGCGCCACACCGCTCACCGCGCCTTTGACGAACACCGACTGGTCGCCCATCGTGACGATCTCGAGTCCCGGCGGCAGCGTCGCTTCGATACGCGGCAGCTTGGCCTTGATGCCCGCGATGACGTCGAGCGTCGAAGCCGACCCATTCTTCAAGATGCTGATCAGCACCGCGCGGTGTCCGTCGACACGCACGACGTTGGTTTGCGGCGGATAGCCGTCGCGCACGTGTGCGACGTCGCGCATGTAGATCGTCGTGCCGTCGACCGATTTGATCGGCAAGTCGTTCAACTCCTGAATCGTCAACGGACTGTTATTGAGCTTGATGTTGTATTCGAATTTGCCGATCTTTTCGGTGCCGGCCGGAATGATCTGGTTCTGCTGGGCGAGTGCGGTTGCCACGTCCTGCGCCGAGAGCTTCTTCGCTTGCAGCGCCTGCGGATCGAGATCGATCTGTACTTCACGGGTCTTGCCGCCGTATGGGTTCGGGATCGCTACGCCCGGCACGCTCAGCAATTGCGGTCGAATGAAGTTCACCGCGTAGTCGGCGAGCTTCTGTTCGTCGAGCGTGTTGCTGCTGAGTGCGAGCTGCAGCACCGGCACGGTCGACGCGTTGTAGTTGATGATCTGCGGCGGCGTCGTGCCGGGCGGCATTTGCTTGAGCACCGTCTGCGAAACCGACGTCACTTGCGCAGTGGCCGTGCGAATGTCGACCGTCGGTTGAAAGAAGATCTTCACGATGCCGTAACCGCGGAACGATTGCGATTCGATATGGGCCACGTCATTGACGGTCGTGCCGAGCGTGCGCTCGTAGTAAGTCACGATGCGCCCGGCCATGTCGTCGGGCTGAAGCCCCGCATAGCTCCAGACCACGCTGATGACCGGAATGCGAATGTCGGGAAAGATATCGGTAGGCGTGCGCAACGCGGCGAGCGGACCGGCCAGCAAGATCAGCAACGCAAGCACGATGAACGTGTAGGGCCGGGTCAAAGCCAACCGGACGATTTTCAACATCTACGACTGCTCCGTTCAGGGGCGCTCACGATGGAAGCGCAGGCTTGGATCTGCGGTATCGCCTCTCATGCGCGATACCTGAGTCAGCATTCTGAGGAGCACGGCCTAACAGCCGGCGACTAAATGGATGAAAGAAGTTTTAGCTTTTCTTAGTGCTGCGCGTGATGCTTAAGGACTTCGCGCATTGAAGCAAAGACGCGCGCCTTAGCAAGCGCGCGTCTTTCGCGGACTTCGCTTACGCGACACGTCAGCCGAACATATAGCCCGATCCGCGAATCGTGCGAATCATCGGCCGCTCGCCGGGCACATCGACCTTCTTGCGCAAGCGCCCGACGTGCACGTCGATCAAGTTCGTACCGGGATCGAAACGGCAACCCCATACGGCTTCGAAGATCATCGTGCGCGTCAGGATCTGGCCCGCGTGCCGCATCATGAACTCGAGCACGCGCAATTCGGTCGGCTGCAAGTCGAGTTCGCTTTCGCGGTATTTGACTTTGCGCCGCAGGAGATCGAGTTCCAACGCGCCTTGGCGCAAGATGGTTTCAGCTTTGGGCGTGCGCGGACGTCGACGCAACAGCACTTCCACGCGCGCGGACATCTCTTCGGAGGAAAACGGCTTCGTCAAATAGTCGTCGCCGCCGGCGCGCAAGCCCTGAATACGCTGCTCGACCTCCGACATCGCGCTCATCACCAGCACCGGCGTTTCCATGCCCACACCGCGCATCGTCGCGACGATCGTCAGACCGTCGAGATCGGGCAGGATGCGGTCGAGCGTCACCACGTCGTAGTCGCCCACCATGACTTTCGCCAAGCCCTCACGGCCCGTGTGCGCGACGTCGACCGTCAATCCGCTCGCGGTGAGCGTGCGCACGACGTCCCGCGCGATCAGCTCGTCGTCTTCTATCGTCAATACCTTTGCCATGTTTCTTCGATGCTTCTTCAGGCGACCGCACGCAACGCGACCGGCTTGTCGGGCGCACGATACTGGCTCACGGTGAAATCGATGAAGCTGCGGATTTTTCTCGGCAGGTTGCTGCGCCCCGAATAGAGAATTGAAATCTGGCGCGGCCCGCCGTTCACCTCGAACTGCTCGAGCAACGGCACGAGCGTGCCGCGCGCAATGTCATCCGCGACGAGCGGCGCGGCCAGCATGGCGATACCGATATGATTGAGCGCCGCCATGCGAACCATCGAGCTGCTCGTCGCGCTGACGCCGCGCCCGGTGCAGACGCGGTAGACGCCGTTCGCGTCGCTGAACTCCCACATGCGAGATGAGCCGTCCGACACGCACAGCAGACTATGGCCGCTCAGCGCGGACGGATCGCGCGGTGCGCCGTGCCGCGCGAGATACGTGGGCGAGGCGACCACCACTTCCTCGACGCTCGTCAAGCGGCGGCTAACCAGTGTGGAGCTGGCAAGACGCCGGTCGTCCGAGAAGCAGACGTCGAAGCCGCCTTCGACGATATCGATATGCGTGTCGTACGTCGTCACATCGAAATCGATGCGCGGGTGCAAGGCACGGTAAGACGCGAGCAACGCGCCAAGACCCGACGCGACAAACGTCATCGGCGCCGCGATTCGCAGCGTACCGCTCGGGTCGCGCGTGGCCTGAACGAGATTGGACTCCATCTCGTCGAGCTTTTCGATGATCGTGCGGCAACCGTCCAGATAGTCCTTGCCGATTTCGGTCAGCGAGAGGCTGCGCGTCGTACGATTCAGAAGGCGCATGTTCAGATGCGCTTCCAGCATGCCGACGCTGCGCGTCACTGCTGCCGCCGACATGCCTAGCTGCTTGGCGGCCAGATTGAAGCTGCCTAGATCCACCACGCGCGTGAACACCCGCATTGCTTGTAGCTGATTCATATGGTTTCCGACAAAGGAAAAGCGCAATGGCGTGCATCATGGACGATGGCGATTAAATCCCTTCTGCCAGGACCATTAAGTCTTGTTTAATTTTGTGCAATGTTCATGAACCGTCAGCTGCGTGGGTTCTGTTCGAAAGCTATCGGCACTTCTCCAAAAAAAAGCGCGAGCCAGGCTCGCGCTAAAGAGATTTGGATGAAAAAGTGCCGCTTTCGACGGCATGAGAAGTATAGGGTTCACGCGTTTAGGCGCGTTGGTTCACTCTGAAATACATTAGTGCCGGTTTCGAAATAAAGAACGACAAACTAGCGACGTTACTGCGTATTTCACCGCACGATTTTTGTTGCTCGACGGCCACATCGTTCCGTTTACCTTCGATTACGAACGTGCAGATCAAATTCGCGCTTCGCCATGCTGGACAAGCGAGAAACCTGTCAATGCGAGCGCTGTTTCTGATCCTGAAAAAGTGAATTCCGATCTTTCTCATCGGGTTTCTTCGTACGCTTTCTTAGACTCACGCCGCTAAGGCCACTCAGCGCATGGCTAAGCGTGGCTTTAGCAAAAGCTATCCTCAAGGAGTAGAACATGAAGAAACTGATTCTTATCGCCGGCCTCTCAAGTGTGTTTGCAGGCGCCGCCCATGCACAGAGCAGCGTCACGCTCTACGGCGTTCTCGATGCGGGAATCGTCTACGCGAACAACGCACACGCACCCGGCTCCGCAACGTCGGGTGGATCCTATAGTTTGGGCAGCGGGGCTGTAAGCAACACCCTGTGGGGCTTGAAAGGCAGCGAAGATCTGGGTGGCGGACTGCATGCGATCTTCAAGCTGGAAAACGGCTTCAATCTGAACAACGGCGCGCTGACGCAGTCGAACGAAATCTTCGGGCGTCAGGCGTGGGTCGGGCTGCAAAGCGATCAATACGGCACCGTTACGCTCGGCAAGCAATATGATTCCGTGGTCGACTACCTGGGCCCGCTGTCCGCGGCCGGCACGCAGTACGGCGGCAATTTGGCCTCGCATCCGTTCGACAACGACAACCTGAACGGCCAGTTCGCCATCAATAACGCGTTGAAGTACCAAAGCGCCGATTACGCCGGCTTCCACTTCGGCGGCTTGTACGGCTTCTCCAACTCGGCAGGCTCCTTTGCCGATAACCGCGCGTTCAGCGCCGGCGCTTCGTATAGCAACGGTCCGCTGAATATTGCGGCGGCTTACTTGCAGCTCGACAACCCCGGCGGGATCGGCACGAACACGGGCGGCGCCGTGAGCAGCACCGACGGCGAGGGCACCTTCTTCGGCCAGCGTCAACGCACGTACGGCGCCGGTGCGAACTATGCGTTCGGTCCGGCAACGGTCGGCTTGCTCTGGACGCACACGAAGATCGATCAGCTGTCGGGCTTGAACCAAGCCGGCAGCTTCGAATCGCTCACAGCGAACAGCCTGCGCTTCGACAACTATGAGGTCAACGCACGCTACTTCCTGACGCCGATGTTGAGCGTTGCGGGAGCCTATACGTTCACCGACGGCAAGGCCGGCACGGCCACGGGCGACACCACGCTCAAGTACCACACCTTCAACCTGCAAGGCGACTATGCGCTCAGCAAGCGCACCGACGTCTACCTGGAAGGCACCTTCCAGCGCGCTGTCGGCGCCGACGGCACCATCCTCGGCAATGCGGACATCACCGGGGTCGATCCCTCGACCACCAACAAGCAGGTGGCTGTGGCAATCGGCATGCGGCATCGCTTCTAAGCCACGTTTCAACGTGAATGCGACGCGCGTGTAAAGCGCGCGGAGCAACACGCAGGCGGCCGGCACGTCATCCCGACGTGCCGGCCGCTATTCGTTCGGCTCACGCTAAAGCAGCGATTCAGTTCGGCAGCATCGGCGCATGTTCCCGCTCGGCGGCTTCCATCGACGCCTTGGCATGGTTCGCCAGCACCTCATTGAGCTTCAAGAGACTCTCCTGCGGAATCGCAAAGCCGGCCCAGCCGAGGCCCGTATGCCGCATAAACAGCACGGCCCCATCGAACAACGGATTTCTTTCCGCATGCCAGCAGGGGTCCATCTCGATCACGTATTGATGCGTACGTGACGGCACTTTGGGCACCTCGGGCCGCATCGACGCACGAATGAAGCTGAGATGCTCGATCATCGCATCGACCTCGTCGGCCTCCAGCAACACCGAGCGGTTGTCGACACTGACGCGCACCGCATGCGCGCCGTACTCATTGACCAGTTCGATACTCATTGGGCGTGCCATCACACTGTTCCTCTCTCGATCGCGATGTGGAAATTATGGAACGCGCGGCCGGCCCGAAATGTTGCTTACTGGCGATCTTTAAATGAAGTTTTGTTTAAGTAGCGGTAACGCATCGGTAATGCAGCTGAAGCGGAAGCAGACAGCGAACCGTCAACGCCGAATGAAGCAAAGGTGAACATTTCTTCATCCTGTTGCGGCCGGAACGCCAAACGCCGCCCCTTATTGTTTGCCTCAGCGGATGAACACACGTTAAGCGTGCAGCCGCACTTTCATTTACGTTGATATGAGGTTCGATATGAAATCATTGCCTTTCATTTTTGCACTCGCCGTCGCCGCCGTTCCGGGCTGGGCTTTCGCGCAGAGCCAGGCGCCCGCCGCGCAGAATGCGGATACGCAACAAAACCAAACGCTGTCCGTCGCGCAAGTGGGCAGCGCTCAGTGGGTCTCTCCGGATGCTCCCTCCACATCAGGCCTGACTCGCGCGGATGTCTATCACGACCTCGTTCACGCCCAGCGCGACGGTCAGCTTGCTTATTTGAATTCGACGCTCTACGCCCACCACTGATTCCGCCCATGTGCGCCACACTGGGCATGTCTCCCCGCCGGCATGAGGCAGAGTTGCGCTTCGCGCCGGCGTCTCCTGCAATTCGTATGGCGCTGGCCGAGACCGCCAGCCAATAGAACGCATGCGTCCGATAAGACCAAAGACGGGGATGCAGCTCTACCGCATGATGTCGCTGCGGCTTCTCTTGGTTTATTTCCTCGTGTTCGCCGCTTTGCTGATGACGCTGCTGACGTCGATCGGCTGGATGGCGTTCAACGAGCTGACAAACGAAACCGACAGAGTTTTGACCTGGAAACTGCGTTTTTTTCGGACCATTCCCGACGCGGACTTGGCGCGCGCCATCAACAGACGGCGCGAATTCGAGCACTTGCACCAGAACTATTACGGGCTCTTCGACAAGAACGGCGTACCCGTGGCAGGCGATATGCTTGCGTTGCCGCCGCATTTGCCGCCGCGCCAAACCGGCCTCACGCTCAAACGTACGTTGACGGTCATCGCTCCCGATCCGCCCACCGTGCGCGTCATGGTCGAAATGCGCGGCGACGGCCGCACGCTGCTGGTCGCGCAGGACATGACGCATGTCTTGGAGGTTCGCGAGGCTATCGCCACCGCGCTGCTTGGCGGCGGATTGCTTTGCTTGCTGGCGAGCGGCGCTGTCGGCGTGGCGATCGGCATCCGGCAGCACCGCCGCATCAGCGCGATCCGCGAAGCCGCGCAACTCGTCGCGCGAGGCGACCTGAGCCAACGATTTCCGGTCGGTGGAAGAGACGAGATCGACATGCTGTCGCATCTCGTCAATCGCATGCTCGGCGAGATCGAGCGGCTGATGTTCGAGGTCAAAGGCGCGTGCGACGGCATCGCGCACGACCTGCGCACGCCGCTCGCGCATGTCCGCTCGCTGATCGTAAGAACGTCAGAGCACCCGCGAGTCGAGCGGGACGTGCTGCTGACCGAATTGCTCGACCAAGCCCGCTCGGAAACCGATACGTTGCTCGCGCGCTTCAAGGCCACGTTGCGCGTGGCCGAAATCGCGGGACTACAGCATCGCGGCGGATTTGAAACGATCGACCTGCAAGCGCTCGTGCTCGACGTTGCCGATCTCTACGCGCCCTTGGCGGAAAGCCGCGCCATCGCGCTGACCGTGGCCGCGAGCCCGGTTCCCGCGCTTCACGCGGATCGTGCGCTGCTGTTCGAGATGCTGGGCATCTTGATCGGCAACGCCGTCAACGTATCGCGACCGGGGGTGGAGGTCCGCATAGGATTGGCCACCACGCCGCAAGGTCCGCGCATCCAGATTCACGAAAACAGCGCCGACAGAACCTTCGCCTTTCACGCTCACGCCGCTCTCGATACACCAGCGCCGGCGGAAGACGATATGGGGCTTCATCTCAGCATTGCGTGGGCGGTCGCACGAAGCCACGATTTCGCGATCCGCGTCGATGATGCGGCGCTTGCCGCGCGCGTCACGATCGATTGCTGGCCGCAGATGTCGTTTGGCCTTTAATTAAATCTCCCCGCGCAAAGTTTCGTGAATCGATCATCAGGTCCGTGACATTGAAAGCGTGTCTGCGGCTCACTATGCTGGTTACGTAGACGACGAGATCGGCAACGCCATTCCGGTCTCTTCGCTACGGCGTTTCCAATAGGAGTCTGTTATGAATCTTCGACTAATGTGCCTGCTCGCGAGCTCACTGCTTTTTGCGAGCGCTTCAGCGCTGGCATCGAGCCCGCTGACCCCGCAGCAGTGCAACGCCTATCCGTTCGTCCAGACCACGGAACCCGTCACGCACAAAGATCTGATAAGAGAGCTTTCCTTGCTCGAATCGGTTGGCTACCGCCCAGCCACAGGCGATGACCTGGATTATCCGAACGACATCAGAAGTGCGGAGGAGCTACTGAGCGCGAAGTATCTTGCCGATTGCCGGCCGGCACAGACCGCCGCACATACGCATTCACGACTGCAATAACCGACCCGTTGGCGGCGTTCTCACCGATCTACAGCGCTGAACGCCGCCATTCGTATTCAGCACCTCATTGCGCGTCTCAATCCGCGCTAACGCCAGCGTCCCGTATCGCTTCTTAAATTGCGCTTTAGAAAAGCGACGCAATTCGTTTAATCGCGCCAATAGAATCCGCATCGCTTTCTTTAAAACGTCTAAAACTATTTTCATATTCGTACCATCAATCCGCTATCCACGGTTGACTATCCTACTCATGAACCGATCCACGAAACGCTCACTCCCCTCGTGATTCGTTCCTCGGTCCTTAAACTTGAAATTGTGAGGATAGCTAACATGAAATTCCCAATGATCGTCATTGCCATGATCGGCGCCACCGCAACCGCTTCGGCATTCGCACAATCGACTCCGGCTCCGGCCCCGCAGCAACCGCAAACGTATTCGACCGCGCAAGTAGCTTCGGCCAATGTGCCGGCCGCTGCGGTTGGCCAATGGACCCCGCCGTATGGCCAACCGGTGCAGGAAAAGACGCGCGCTCAGGTCTATCACGAACTCGTTCAAGCCGAGAAGGATGGCCAGCTCGACTACCTGAACTCGACGCTGTACTCGCACTGAGCGCCGACGGTTCCGCCGCGTTCTCGCGCGCTCGACAGACTCGCGGTGGCGGCAAAAGCCGCCGCCCCTCCTCTCCTCACTTTCATAGCGTTCCGAACCCAATGAAATGGCGTATCTGGATCAAACGTGCCGCGTTGTACGCGGGGGCGGCCACAGCAGTTGGCGTGCTGCTCGCCGGTTGCGCGGGCACGCCAACGAATACCGCAGACGGTTGTGTCGGCCCGCCCGACTTTTGCGTACCGTATTTCGGCTCATGACGAAGACGAACTAACGAAGATGCTCGTGTCATTACCTTCAGTGTGTGTGAGACGCGCCCTCTGGGACCGTGAACGTCACCGTCTTCCTGCACTCTGTGCACCCAGCGAATACGTGGTGTTGAGCGTCGACCAACTCGACCAGCATCTTGTGCTGACCCGGTGGCAGACCCGCCACGCTGATTGTATTGACGTTATTCGCTTCTACCCAACCCCAAGGCAAGTCATCGATGTGTACGTGCAGATGCCCGACTCGTGGAGAGATGTTGAGCGCGCCTGCCCCAAACACCGGCAAGATATGCACGTTCTCCACCCGATATTGGATCCAGACGATGCCGTGCGCCAGTCCTGCGGGAAGCGGCGTGGGGTCCACAATCAGTTTGGGTGGCGGCTCGTTGTCGATGGCGACGTACGGCGAGGCGACACCGGCCTCCCCTGTGCTCTGGGCGAAGGCGTTCGTGGCGAGCACGGTACCCGCCGCGACTGCGGCAAGCGTCTTGATCAGCATGTTCATTTGCGTTCTCAGTCTTTTGAGGCGCGCTGTTCTGCGCGCGATGGATGTATTTGAGCAGATGAGCGTATCCCGCTCGTGTCAGAAAGGCGGTTTTGTGTAGGCATGCGTAGCGCTTTCTGTAGATATTCCGGCTGCCAGCCGAAGCAGCGAAACAGGTCGCCGAATTTCACCGCAAGAAACGGATAGCAGCGCGATACGTCGATCGATATCGTTCATTCCAGGCGGAGCAATCCCGCTTTGCCGTTGATCAAGATCAGCAGGAGTCGAACATGTCGAAGGAAGAAGACAACAAGGCGATCGTAGGTCGGTGGTTCACGAATTTCTGGGGTGAGAAGTGCGACCTAGGTATCGTCGACGAGATCGCCGCGCCGGACATGCTGCTCAAGTATTCGCTGCACGAGCCGCGCCGTGGCCGTGAAGACATCAAGGCGTTCATGACCGATTTCCGCGCAGCTTTCCCGGACCTCAATTTCTGGGGCGCAGCCGACCTCATCGCCGAAGGCGACTATGTCGTCGGTCAATGGGAAGGCGGCGGCACGCATACGGGCCCGGCCTTCAGCGACTTTCTCGCTGGATCGCTGCCGGCGGCGACGGGACGCAAGATGCGATTCACCGGCACCACAGTGCTACGCCTGAAGGACGGCCGAATTGTCGAAGAGCTCGGTCTCGATGACGGTGTGACGGCTCTCACGCAACTGGGATTGATCAAGACGGTCTGAGTGCGGCTATCGGGCGACCCTTGCTGGGTCGCCCAACGCCAACCTTTTGATCGTTGCTGAATCCCGACGGCCCATCTTTGAATGGAGTCGAATCATGTTGCCACTCCTCTCGCTTCATGCTCTTGCAGCCCAACGCGGTGATGGGTTGCGTCCCGAGCTTCTCGCTTTGTTTCAACGCCACGCCAGATCGGAAACCGGCCTCAGCGTTGCCATCGAGCCGGACGAAACAAAAGTCCCTTGCGAGATCCCGGCTGTCGTTCCAAATGCCTCTACGAATAAGGACTCTCCCGCTGGGTGACATTGGACAAGCGAAGGTACTGAAACCAGCTAGATACGCGACGCCAGAAGTCGGATGCCGGCGATCCCGAAGACTACGGCCAGGCATCCTTCCATGGCGCGACGCGTCCGCACGTACAACCTGCGAGCCGAGTCCGTCGAAAACAGTACTGCATAACTGCCGAACACCAGACATCCGATTGCCGCACAGCCCGCAACTAAAGCACTATGCGCAGGCCCCGTGCTGTTCGACGATAGAGCAACAATTGAAACCCACACGAGGATGGCTTTGGGATTGGTGAGATGGAGCATCAATCCACGGGAGTAGACGCTCGTCAATGTCGGTGTTCGTTCCACGTTCAATACAGATGCAGCTGTAGTCGCAAGCGCATTGCGTCCGGATTTGAAGGCCAGCCACAAGAGATACAGACCACCAAAAATCTTGACTGCAATGATGAACTGCGAATAAGCGATCAGAGCAGCCGACACGCCCAGCGTTGCCACCGTCGCCCAAAACATCGACCCAGAGATGACACCGAGTGCGAACATCAACGCTGCTTTCCGGCCATGACTGGCTGCTATGGAAATAATTGCAAGGTTGCTCGGCCCTGGACTCGCGGTGCCAACGAAATACGCTGCATAGGCAAGCAACAGGTTGGCCGAGAAGTAAGCGTTTCCAGTCATGTTTTGGCTCCAGCAACAAAAGGTCGGTTGATCATCGGGCTTTGGTGAAGCGGGCGGAAGTGGCAATGTTGCCATCTTTCGCGGAATATCAGACATACGAACCGGTGTGCGTCGAACGAGGAACGCTCCGACGCATTCGCATCGGAGCGCTTCGCGCTTTAGGCGCGCAAGGGCCTTAACCCCGTGCGCACTTCGTTCGCGAAGATCATCGGCTCTTCCCATGCCGCGAAGTGCCCGCCCGTTTCGGGTTTGTTGAAGTAAATCAGGTTGTGATAGGCCTTTTCGGTCCAGCTCTTCGGCGCCTGGTAGTTTTCGCCCGGAAACGCGCTGACGGCGGCAGGCACGTTGACGTCGGCCGCGAGGAAGAAATTCGCGTGCGACTCCCAATAGAAGCGCGCCGCCGAGATACCGGTGTTGGTCAGCCAGTAAAGCGTGATGTCGTCGAGCACGTCGTCTCGCGTCAGCGCGCCTGATGAATGACCGTTGACGGGATGACCGAGCACGGCAGCACTCAACGCCGCCGCGGGCTGGCCGTAGCCGTCGCCGTGGTCGAGGAGCCACGATGCAAGGGCGACGGGCGAGTCGGCGAGTCCGTACAGCGTCTGCGGGCGCGTGCCCATTTCGAAAGCGTAGCCGCGCTTCTTCTTGAAGTTCGCGCTCAATTGGTCATACGCGTGCTGTTCCTCGTCCGATAAACCGGCAGGCATCGGATCGCCCGCCGCCAGCGACTTCAGAATCTCGGCCGGAACCGACGCAGGGAAGTTCACGTGAATGCCGATCAATTCGGGCGGCGCCTGTTTGGCCATGATGTTCGTGACAATGCCGCCGAGATCGCCGCCCTGCGAAGCAAAGCGCTCGTAGCCGAGGCGCTTCATCAACGTGACCCACGCGCGCGCGGTGCGTTCCGGTCCCCAGCCTGTCGTGGTCGGTCTCGCCGAAAAGCCGTAGCCCGGCAACGACGGAATCACGAGATGGAACGCATCGGAAGCCGGTGCGCCGTACGCGGTCGGATTGACGAGCGGGTCGATGATCTTGAATTGCTCGATGACGGAGCCGGGCCAGCCATGCGTCACGATCAACGGCATCGCGTTTTCGTGCTTCGAACGCACATGGATGAAATGGATGTCGAGGCCGTCGACCTCGGTGATGAACTGCGGATACGAATTCAGCCGCGCTTCGCATTTGCGCCAGTCGTAGCCGGTCGCCCAGTATTGTGCGAGCCCCTGGATGGTGGCGAGCTGAATGCCTTGCGATTCGTCGGGCACTGTCTCGCGATCCGGCCAGCGCGTGGCCTTGATGCGGCGCCGCATGTCGACGAGCTGTGCTTCGGGAACGTGAACGCGGAACGGCCGAATCGCCGTTTTGTCGCCGTTCGCGGGTTCGGTGATCGTGCCGATTGCCGGACTCGTTTCCGCGAAGGCGAGCCGGCTCAGCGAGCCTGCCGCGAGCGCCGCGGCGGCGATACCGACGAAGTTCCGGCGCGATGAGGATTGGGGCGTGTCTTGTGACATGGGATCGGGTCTCCTGCCTTGGATCAGCGTGTTGCGTTGGGCGTGAAGTCGGCGATGTGCAGCTTCACGAAGTCATACATGCTCATGGGTTTGCGGCCCGTGAGTTCGAACAGGTCGTTCGTCATGCGGTCGTATCGTCCCTGAACGTGCAGGTCGGCCATCACGGCCAGATGAGCGACGACGTGAGCGGGAATGCCGAGTTCGCGCAATTTGTCCGACCACGGCGCGACAGGCACATTCCGGTATCGGATGGGCCGGCCGAGCGCGTCCGAAAAGACGCGCGCGGCCTGCTCCAGATCGGTTGATTCGAGGCCCGTCAGGTTATAGATCTTGCCGAGATGCGGCGCCGGGTCTTCGAGAATCACCGATACCGCATCCGCAACGTCAACGGCTGAAATCGGCGACGTCTTGCTGTTGCCGAGCGGCAGCGCGAGTTCGTCGTTGTCGCGCACGCCGGCTGCGCCAAGCGTCAGGAAGAAGCTCTCGAGAAATGCCGTGGGCCGTACCGTGACGACGGGCAGCCCCGACCACTGCAGAACCTGCTCGGCAAGCCAGTGCAGCTTATGCTGGGGGCTGTCGGTCGTCTCCGTGATGCTCATTTCCGTGACCGTCATCTGCGACATGTTCACGATGGCGTCGACGCCATGATGACGCGCCACGGCAGCAAAATTGACGGTTGCTTCGAGATAGGCCGCGGAGACGGACATGCCGAAATAGATGCGCGTGCAACCTTCGATCGCGCGGTGCATCGCGGCGAGATCGGTCAGATCGCCGACTACGACTTCGGCGCCAAGGCGGCGCAGCTCGTCGGCGCGTTCGTCTTCTGTCCGGACGAGCGCCCGCACTTTATAGCCCTTCGCAAGCAATGACGTTGTCACGTTGCGGCCAATTCCACCAATCGCGCCTCCGGCGCCCGTCACAAGAATGGGCCCATCATTGGCAGGTTTCGTTGTCATATCACATACCTTTCAAGGAGAGACTTCACTTTATTTATGCATGCATATACACGTTTATGAATGAAGATGTGCGCGTGCATACGTCGATCAACGCGACAATCGAATCATCATTCGCGGGCGCCTTGCAGAAAGCCGAGCATCGTCTTCGTCACCAGTTCGGGCTGCTCCTCCTGGATAAAGTGCCCGCTGTTCTCGACGTCGACGGCGCTCATATTGGCCGCCTTTTCTCCGACGACCTTTTTCATCCATTTGTATGCGGGGCCGCCCATCACGAGAACGGGCATTTGCAACTGGCCGTAATTCTTGTTGTCGCTGATGTCCTGAGGGAAGGCCTGATACCACGCGTTGCCCGCACGGATCGCGGCGGCGCTGTTATAGGCGTGCTCGTACACGGCGCGGTCGCGCGCGTCGACTGCATTCTCATTCACAAGAAAGTAGTGGAAGAGCCAGTCCTGTTCAAGCCGGACGCGGCCTGCCAGCAGCTGCTCCGGCAATCCTCTGACCTGATTGAACGCGAACCACCACAGATTCGGTCGCGCCGAACCCAGCTTGTCACCGTATGCGCCTTGGGCGGGCAGCAGCGGAAACGTCTGCAGACTATCGTCGGGATGCGGAAACTCCATCATCACCAGCTTGTCGGTGGCTTCCGGATAGTTCTCCGCGTAGGCGAACGCCACAGCCGAGCCGATGTCGTGTCCCGCGATCGCAACCTTGTCGTATCCAAGCGATTGCGTCAGTTCATGGATATCGGCGGCCATCGTTTTCTTGTCATAGCCGTCAGCGGGTTTCGACGACGCGCCCATGCCGCGCAGATCCACCACGATCACGGTGTAATGCTCGGCGAGCGCCGGCATGATCTTGTGGAAGGTCCACCACGTTTCGGGCCAACCGGGCAGCAACACGAGCGGCTCGCCCTTGCCGCCGGCCACATAGTGCAGCCGTACGCCATTCACGGTTGCATAACCATTTCTAAAGCCGGGCAGCGACTTCACCAGCGTACTGTCCGAGACGTCGGTCTTTGCGGCCGCGGGTTTGCGCGCATGCGTTGCGACGGGTGCATCCGTAGCGGACGTCTGCGTGTAGCCGGGCGAGGCGGCCGCCATCAGCGCCGCAACGGCGAGGCTCGCGCAGCCGGTCCTGATCATTGCTTTCAAAACAAATCCTCCTTCGATAGAGAGACAAATCGAAGTTCGCAGGTCACGCAGCTTGGGGGCGCAGATCGTCGGCAAGTTGGCTGTTCGCGACCGTCGGGTGCGAAGCGCGGTCGTGAACATGCGCGGTCGGCGTACGGTCGATCATCAGACTCAGCAATTCGGGGCGGTTGTAGTGGCCGGCCGAGTCCATCAGCATCTTGCGGCGGTCGATGTGCGTGAAGTCGAGATCGACGATCACTTCGCCTTCACCCGAGCGCAGCGGTTTGGCCATCAGCATGCCGTCAGGCGAGACGATCGTGGTGAAGCATCCGCCCGAGATCGGACCGATTCCACAGCCGGTATCTTTCATGATTTGCGCCTGCTGGTCCGCGTCCAGCCACGCCGTCGCATTGACGACGAACGCGCCGGATTCGAGCGCATGCTGGCGGATGTTGATTTCCATGCGCTGGGCAAAGCCTTCGCCAAAAGCGGAACCCGGGTACATCGCCGAATGGATCTGCTCGCCGTCGGCGATCATCGCGTAGCGCGCGAGCGGGTTGTTGTGCTCGAAGCAGGCGAGCTGGCCGATGCGGCCGACTGCGCTGTCGACTGCACGCAAGCCCGAGCCATCCCCCTGGCCCCAGATCATGCGTTCGAAATGCGTCGGCGTGATCTTGCGGCGGCGCTGGATCAGCGACCCGTCGGCATCGAAGAGCAATTGTGTGTTGTACAGCGTGCCGCCATCGCGCTCATTGACGCCGATGGAAACGACCATGCCGGCTTTTCGCGCGGCTTCGCCGATCGCGTCGGTAGCGGCGGACGGCACCGTCACAGCCTGTTCGAGCAGGCGCAGATGTTCGGCGCCGGACAGAAGCTCGATACCCGTCTGGACGGCCGCAAAGTACGGGTAATACGGCACGACCGTTTCGGGGAAGGTGGCGAACTGCACGCCTTTCTGGCCGAGTTCGTGGATCTTCTGCACGACCTTGGCGACGGTGGCTTCACGGCTATAGAGCACCGGGCTGAACTGGACGGCGGCGGCTTTGACGACTTTCACGACAGACTCCTAGATGAGGGGGCGGGGTACCAGGCGTCGGTCAATCATGCATATGCACTATTTCGGTAAGCCCAGTTTTTGCGGTGCGGTGCTTTGCTCGCGATGGGCGTATTTGAGCGGATGAACGTATCTCGCTCGTGTCCGAAAAGTCGGTTGTGTGTAAGCGCGCGTATCTCTATCTGTTGCAGATACGTTGAGATACAAAAGACTAGCCTTCTATATTCTCCGCCGCGGCGCGCGAGAACCGCATTTGATATTCACTCGGCGACAACCCGGTCTTGCGCTTGAACAATTGCCGAAATGTGCTGATGTCGCCATACCCGACCCGCTGACTCACCGCCTCAAGCCCTATTGGGCGCGTTTCCAGCAACCTTTTCGCGACCTCGATGCGCAGATTCTGCAGATAGGTCAACGGTGCGAGCCCGACCGCTTCCTTGAAACGGCGATTGAGCGTGCGTTCGCTGACAGCAAGCGACGCCGCCAGATCGCTCAACCGGAATCCCTGCTGCAACGTCGCCTCCATCTGCTGCTGAGCGCGCGCGACGAGCGTGTCGGTATGCCCATGTTCGTCGAGCAGCGTTGCAAAGGAAGCCTGCGACGTCCGGTTCATGTCGATCAACAGCGCCTTCGCGGTCATCGCGGCGAGTTCTTCGCCGGCGAACGTTTCGACGATCCGCACCGCGAGATTCAGATACGACGTCACGGAACCGCCCGAGATGATGCCGTCTTGCGCGATCAGCAGTTCCTGTGCGCGAACTTCGACACGCGGATAGCGGCGCGCGAAGTCCGCGGCTCTCGCCCAGTGCGTCGTTGCGGCGCGTCCATCCAGCAGGCCCGCCTCGGCGAGCAGGTAGTTGGCCGTGCAATAAGCCGCCAGCACGGCGCCTGCCTTGCGTTGACGCCGCAGCGCGGATGACAGCGCGTTCAACTGCTCGCGGTGCCCGATGAACTCGTCGATGTTCGAGAAAAACGGCGCCGTCAGCAGAACGGCGTCTGCCCGTTTGCGCGGGTCGATCTTGCCGTCGACGTGAATAGTCTGGCCCGACGCAGCCGTGACGGGTTGCCCGTCGAGAGATTCCACGCGCCATGCAAACGCGGGCGCAGATGTCGTGCCCGGTGCAGCCTTGCGCGCTTGGAACTGATTGGCCGCGCTGAAGACGTCAACCGGTCCCGCGACGCCGGATGCGAGGATCCCGTCATAGACCCAGATGCGGACGATGGTCATAGCGTGTCTGAAATTCCTTGAATAATGGCGATGCTGCCACTTCCGGCCGCACGAGTAAACCCCGATCATCGCCACATCCAATCATCTGTAAGCAGGAGCAGCACCATGCCAATGATCGATGCGCTGTGGCCCGAAGACGCCTTGACGCCCGAGGCGGAGGCCGTTCTGATCAACGAACTCACCGACATTTTGATCAAGGCCGAAGGCTATGATCCGGCCAATCCGATCGCACGCGCCGTGACCGTGCTTCACCTTCATCGCCCGGCGGCCATCTACGTCGGCGGCGAACGTACGCAGGCCAAACGCTACCGGATCATCCCATCCGCGCCCGAAGGGCAATACACCGACGAATCGCGCCGCGCGCTGGTCAAAGCCGTGACCGAAGCGGTCTCCCGTGCCGAGAGCCGGCCGTTCGACGAAGTCGCTCCGCGCGTCTGGGTCTTCCCGACCGAGATTCCGGACGGCACGTGGGGCAGCCGCGGCGCGATCTACACGCTGCCCGACATTCACGCGCTGCTAGCCGGCGAAGCCGAACGAGCCGAAGGCGAAGAACGCCTCGCGCGACGCCGCCGCGAAAAGGCGCGCATCACACTCGAAGCCGCGCTCGATGCGGCTAGCGCAGGCATGACGAGCAATCCGTCACAGGAGCGCCCAGCATGAAATTCAACGACACGGCCCCCGTGCTGGCGCCCGCAGGCGGTCCGCCGCTTTGGCTCGCGAGGCTCGCCGAAAACGCGACGCTCGAAGCCACCGTCCTGAAGCGTCCGATCGAGGGACGCGCCGATATTCTCTCGGTGATCAAACACGCGGTCTCGCTCTACGAATTCCAGCATCACAGCTACAAGGGAGAAATCGGCAACGGTTTGTACCTGGAATCCTATCGGTCGCAGATCCAGGGCGTGCCGATCGAAACGGTGGTCGTCGCGCATCTGAACGAACAGGGCGAGACCGATTCCGTGGTCATCAATCATCGCCCGCTCAACGCAGCGCTGCTGTTTTCGAAGCGGATGTGGGAATGCGTCGATGAGCGCTTCCGCGATCGCTATCTGACGGGACCCGAAGCCGCAGCGCTGAATACGACGTCGCTGAACGTTGAATGAAACGCTTTCTTCTTAGATTGACAACAGCCTCTGTGCTGTTCGCTTCTGCTGGAGTTTCCATGTCGCAAACCACTCCGATGCCAGCCACGCCAACCACGAAGATATTGGCGATTGGCACCTTTCCGCCGGGCACGGACATGCAACGTGTCCAAACCATTCTTCCGACCGAAGTTCGCGAGACGGCGCAGCTCTACCTCGAGGGCAAGCTTGACCAGTGGTATTCACTGCAAGACCGGGCCGGGGTGGCGTTCATCCTGAACGTTACGGACGTCGATCAAGCGCATGAAATGCTCGAGGCGCTTCCCTTGGGGAAAGCGCACTTAATGACATTCTCGCTCCTCCCAATCGGCCCACTGAAGCCGCTGAGCAAGCTTTTGAATCCCCCCTCCGCCCAGTAGAAAGCGCTAACGCCTTGTCAGGATCCAACATGAAGCTTTATTACTCGCCGGGAGCGTGCTCGCTTGCGTCACATATCGTCGCACGCGAAGCCGGTATCGCAATTGAACTCGAGAAGGTGGACTTTTCGTCGAAGCGCACGCAAGGCGAAATCGACTTTCTCACGATCAATCCAAAGGGAAACGTGCCCGTGCTCGAACTGGACGACGGGAGTTTTCTGACGGAAGGTCCTGCCATCATGCAGTACCTCGCGGACTTGAAGCCAGAACGCGATCTCGTTCCTCGTAATGGGACGATGGCACGGTACCGTCTGCAGGAATGGCTTGGTTTCATCAACTCTGATTTGCACACCGGTTACGCCCCGCTCTTCAATCCCGCGACGCCCGAACCGATCCGCAGCGCAAAGCAAGCAGTGCTCTTCAAATATTACGCAATACTGGAGCGAACCCTGACGCCCAAGCCGTGGTTGCTGGGAGAGCAATTCTCGGTAGCCGACGCTTATCTCTTCACAGTCACAAATTGGGCAAGGCACGTTGGCCTGGATTTATCGAGGCTACCCGCTATCACTGCGTTCCAGCAACGCGCGGCGAGTCGCCCGCAAGTCCGGGAATCACTGTTGGCGGAAGGTTTGCTGCGGGGCTGAGCGGCACTAGGGAGGTAGATATGATCGAGCCTATCGACAGCCTGGAGATTTCGGTCATCGTCGACAATGTTACCGATAGCCTTTCATCCAATCCAAAGTATGTGGAAACAGAGATTGCCGGAGCCTGGCGACGCGGGATGAAACGGCTTGGCGGGCAATGTCTTTGTTGCGCCGCTCACGGCTTGTCTTGCCTGATTACAGCCCGAATTGGCGACACGTCGCACTCGCTTCTGTTCGATACGGGACCTGACGAGTGGGTATTCGAACGTAACATCGTCAAGCTCGGCCTCGACCTCGGCAAGGTCGGCGCGATGGTGCTTTCACATGGACACTGGGATCATGCCGCAGCGATGCCACGGGCACTGCAGATGATGACGTTGGCAAACGACGGAAAGCCTGTCCCAACCTATATGCATCCGGACATGTTCGCTTCGCGAGCGGTCAAGAATCCACTAGGCCGCATGATGCCGATGGAGGATATTCCAAGCCAGCAGGTGCTTACCGGCAACGGTGCGGAACTCGTTATTACGAGAGTCGAACAGTCGGTTCTGTCGAAATCGTTCTACGTCAGCGGAGAAATTCCGCGCGTGACAAGCTTCGAGCGAGGCATGCCTGGTCAGCACAGGCTGGGTCCTGACGGCGAATGGGAGTTGGACGAACTCCTCGTAGATGAACGATATGTCGCCGTGCATATCGCCAACAAGGGTTTGTTTGTTTTTACAGCCTGTTCGCACGCCGGTCTCATCAACGTATTGACTCATGCACGCAATCGCTTCCCTGACGTCCCGATCTACGGGGTACTAGGCGGCTTCCATTTGTCAGGTGCAACAGAGAGCATCATTCCGGACACTGTCGAAGCGCTAGAGCAGTTCGATCTTAGTCTGATCGCTCCTGCGCATTGCACCGGTTGGCAAGCCATGGGCGCACTGGCAACACGGTTCAAGGAACGAGTCGTAGTGTCGGCGGTCGGGAAGCGTTTCAGTCTTTGACTAGAGCGCGTACTGGGTTGCTGCGCCGCCGGTTTCCACGCTTTACCGTGCCGACGCGCTGATCTGATACCCGTAGCGGCTCACCGTCTCGATGCGGACTTCGGGGAGGTGCTGCCCCAGCTTGCGGCGCAGCCGCGAGACGACGAGATTGACGCTCGACGGATCGACATCCTCCGTCTCCGGCCACGCGTAGCGGATCAACTGATCGCGCGGCACCGGCGCGTTGAACTGGCGCATCAGGCATTCGAGCAGCAAGTATTCGCGCCGCGTCACCGAAAGCCGCCGGCCGCCGTCGACGAGCTCTCGCGTCAACGCATCGAGCTGCAACTCAGGCGCTCCAGGCTGGTCCTGCACGGCACGCGCCTGCGCAGTGCGATGCAGCGCCTGCATCCGCTCATGCAACTCGATGAACGAGTAAGGCTGACAAAAGCAAGCGTCCGCGCCCGCACGCAGCACACGCGTGCGCTCCTGCGCGGCCGCGGGACCCAGCACGACGACGATCGCCGCGCCCCCCGCTGACGCCGACAACTCAGGCAGCACCCCAAGCAGCGCGCCGTAGGCGGCGGGCTCGAGTGTCATCGCGACGATCGCGTCGAACGGCTCTTGTCCCGCGAGGAAGATGCCGTCGCGCATGTCATCGGCACGTTGCAGGCTGTGCGCGCTTTCCTGCAGCGCCTTGAAGAGCCACGCGGATTCGGGATGCGGGGGAGCAATGAATAGAACGCGCATTCAATGGCACCAGCTGTCTGACATGCTTTACCTACTCTATCAAGCGAGCGTGCGCGACCAGCACTCGATGGTCACGCGAGTGCCGGGCCTCGCATCGTCGATACGCATCGTGAAGTCGTGCACGCGAATCACGGCCGATACGATGCTCAAGCCCAGGCCCGAACCCTTTAGATGGCGCGTGCGCTCGCCGCGATAAAAGCGCTGCAGCACGGCTTCGCGCTCGTCCGGCGGAATGCCCGCACCGTTATCGACGACGTCGACGCGCGGTCCCGCGTGCGTTTGCCTAAGCTCCATGGTGACGGTGCCGCCGTCCGGCGTGAACTTGATCGCGTTGTCGATCAAGTTGCTGAACATCTCGAAGAGCAGCGCGCGGTCGCCGTGAATCGATTCGGTGGGCTCCGCGTGCACCGCAAATTGAATCCCGCGATTCTCCGCCAGCGGCTCATACAGTTCGCCGACTTCGCGCACGAGCGAATCAAGCTCGACTTCGCCGAAGCCGCCGCGCCGCTGCAGCGTGCCGATCTCGGAGATGCGCAGCATCGCGCGAAAGCGATCGAGCAGCGCATCGGTTTCGGTGCGCGCACGCTCGACGAGCAGGTCGATCGATTCGTCATCGAGCCGATCGGTGCGCTCCGCAATGCGCGCGAGCAGCGTGCGCACGTGAGCGAGCGGCGTGCGCAAATCGTGCGCGATGCCGTCGCACGCGCCCTTCACTTCGTTCATGAGCCGCTCGACTTCCTCGAGCATGTGATTGACAAGGTGGGCGAGCATGTCGAGCTCGTCGCGCCCGCCCACCGGCAGCCGCTGCCCGAGATCGCCTTGCGCGATGCGCTGCGTGACGCGGCGTATCTCCTTCGCGCGCTGCATCTGCCGCAGGCTCAGCGCCAGGCCGCCCGCGACGCCCGCCGCCAAGCACAGCAGCCCGCCCGCGATCAGCGCGTTGATGATGGTTTCGCGAATCCGCAGGATATGCGTGAGGTCGCGCGCGATGACGAGCGTGTTGCCGTCCTTGCGCTTTTGCGCCATCGCACGCACGACGGGCGCTTCGACGTTGCCTTCGATCGGCAGCGTATTGCTCAGCGTCACGCCTTTGCGGGTCGCCGGCACGCCGGCCGGCAGCGCCACGACATCGCCCGCGAGATGCGAGCCGTCTGGCGCAAACAGGCCATAGTAGTTCGTATGCATGTGCTCGTGTTCGAGCCGGCGGTGAATCGCATCGCTGAGCTGATTGTCGGTCAGCGAGTCGAAGTAAATGAGCTGCCACTCCATCACGACGTCGGTCTCGCGCTCCATGTCGCCCGTCACCGTCCAGCCGATGAAACCGAGCAGCAGCATGACCGAAAACGAAAAGATGACCGCGTAGACGGACAGGAGCCGGAAGGTGGTCGAATGCCAGCGGCCGCCCAGCTCGGCGGGCGGTGTTGTTGTCGTGATATCGGTCAAGGCGCCGCGCTCACGCGAGGATATAGCCTGAGCCGCGCACCGTCTGGATCATCTGGGTCACGCCCGGCGGATCGATTTTCTTGCGCAGCCTGCCCATATGGACATCGATGAGATTCGTGCCCGGGTCGAAGTGATAGCCCCATACCGCTTCGAACAGCATCGTGCGCGTGATGGTCTGCCCCGCGTGACGCATCATGAATTCGAGCACGCGATATTCGGTGGGCAGGAGCGCGATTTCTTCGCCGTCGCGCTGGACTTTACGCGAGATCAGGTCGAGTTCGAGCGGCCCGACGCGCAGCGTGGTTTCGGATTGTGCAGTGGGGGCCTGGCGGCGGCGCAAGAGCACTTCGAGCCGCGCGGTCATTTCCTCGGGATCGAACGGCTTGGTCAGGTAATCGTCGCCGCCGGCGCGCAGGCCGCGCACGCGTTCGTCGACGTCGCCAAGCGCACTCAACATCAATACGGGGGTTTGGATGCCGATGCTGCGCATCGTGGTGAGTATCGTCAGACCATCGACGCCGGGCAGCATGCGATCAAGCGTGATGACGTCGTATTCGTCGCTCATTGCGCGCGCCATGCCGTCGCGGCCGTTCGCAACCCAGTCGACAGTGAAGCCACGACTTTTCAATTCGCCGACGATATCGTTCGCGGTGATTTCGTCGTCTTCAATCGTGAGGACTCTCGACATGATCAGGTCGAGCGCCCCGGCATGCGGATTTACCGGGCGCAACAGGTTATCAGCAGGGGGACATGATGCCATATTTGGCTCGAGCGATCAGCGTGTGGCCGGGCGGTTCAAAGGGGTAGTCGGCGCATGACGTGCATTGCCTCAATGCAGACTACGCGCCTATTGCTAAACGCCGAATATCCGCTTCATTAAAGATTTTTTAATTTTCGCGGCAGCATGTGTGCTGTGCCCTATTCCCCAAGTCTTCGATGAAACATCCTTCATTTGCATGACAGCGTTCCGGAGGGGCTGCTCGCTTATCGTGAGCTTGCCGCCGGATGCCGCGTCCACCGGCGGATCGAATCCGGCAAGACGCGACGAGAAGGATGGAGCACGAACATGAGATCGACCCCGACTGCGATCGCGCTTTTGGCGCTGTCGCTCGCCAGCGCTTCCGCCATGGCGGCGCCGCTTACGCCGCACGAATGCAACAGTTACCCTTTCAAGCCCCTTTCCGGTGAAGTCACGCACGCGCAGCTGATACAGGAGCTTGGCGAGCTGGAGTCGGTCGGGTACGACCCGACTGCGGAAGATCCCGATTACCCCACGAACCTCAATCGTGCGCAGCGGGCGCTGCAAGCCAAATATCAGAGGGATTGCGCGCACGCCGCCGTCAGCACGTCGACTACAGCGCGTGCGTCAACGCCGGCTCCTGCCGGCTGACGACGCCTTCGCGCGCGTGCCGAATCGCTTCGACAAGCGTCGCGTAATCGCCGATATGGTTCGCCAGCAGCAGGATCAACTGCGCGTTGGCCGACTGGCTCGCGGCATCGTCGAGATCGCGATGCATGTCGAGCAGCGCCTCGTAGAAGTCGTCGGGGCGCGTCAGATTGGGTTGTGTGTTCAGTGGCATGGTTGTCTCCTGTGATCGGACTTGGCGCTTCAGCGCTTAGGCAACGCCTCGCACGCCCAGCGCGCGCTTCAACGCCGCTTCGAGATCGCCTGCCTCCGCGCGCCGCCAACGCGCGCAGACGTGCTGATCGGGACGTATCAGATAGAGCGTGCCAGGGCGCGCGTCATAGCGTTGCGCCGCAATGCCTTCCGTATCTTCGAGCAGCGTGACATCGGCAAACGCCGCGCCTGCCTGGTGGTAGGCGTCGAGCGGTCCGGCGCTAACGACGATTCGCTTCACCGGCAGCGCCGAATCACGCAACGCACTCAGAACAGCAACGCTCGCGGCGTCGACACCCTCCGCCCCGCTAAACACCAGCGCGGTGAACTCGCCGCCCAGTTGCGAGAGCAACCAGTCGTCCTTGCCGCCGCATCGCATGGGCGCATCGACGCACGCCGCGCCCGGCACCATCTGCCCATCGAAGCGATCGCGATCGGGCGAATTGAGCGTCGATTCGCTGAGTACCGCCGGCACCGACAAACGCCCTGTATTCACCAGTTGCCGCGCAAACGGATGCTGTTTTGCGAGCTTGAGCACGGCGTCGCGAAACACGCGCGAGACCGGCGTTTTCGGTGTGATGAAATCGGTGGAGCGCGACGAGTTGCGGATGTTCTCGTCGGCCGCATATTCGCGCTCGCTCCCATAGGTGTCGAGCAAAGCGTCCGGCGCACGGCCGGCGAGCACCATTTCGAGCTTCCACGCGAGATTTTCCGCGTCCTGAATGCCGCTATTCGCGCCGCGCGCGCCGAACGGCGAGACGCCATGCGCGGAATCGCCGGCGAACAGCACGTTGCCGTGGCGAAAGCTTTCCATGCGCACACAAGCAAAGGTATAAACGCTCGCCCACTCCAGCTCGAATTCGGCATCGGGACCGAGCAGCGCCCGCACGCGTGGAATGATCCGCTCAGGCGTTTTTTCGAGCACCGGATCGGCGTCCCAGCCGAGCTGGAAATCGATGCGCCAGACGTTGTCGGGCTGGCGATGCAGCAGCACCGATTGATTCGGATGAAACGGCGGATCGAACCAGAACCAGCGTTCGCTCGGGAAGTCCGCTTTCATTTTCACGTCGGCGATCAGGAAGCGGTCTTTGAAAATCCGTCCCTTGCTGTCGAGCCCGAGCATGCTGCGCAACGGGCTTCTCGAACCGTCCGCCGCCACGACGTAGCGGCCGCGCAAATCGTATGAACCATCGGGCGTATCGATCGTGAGCGTCACCAACGCGCCGCCGTCGCCCTCTTCCTGGCGAATGCCCGTGACCTTGCTCTTCCAGCGGATCTCCAGATTCGGCAGCTCCTGCGCGCGTTCGACGAGAAAGCCCTCGACGTAGTACTGCTGCAAGTTGATGAACGCTGGGCGGCGATGCCCGCTCTCGGGGAGCAAGTCGAACGTATACACATGCTCGTCCTGCACGAACACCTTGCCGACGTGCCAGCGCACTCCCTTCTCGACCATGCGCTCGCCGCAGCCGAGCCGGTCGAAGATGTCGAGCGAGCGCTTCGAAAAGCAGATCGCGCGCGAACCTGTGGACAGCGTGCAATCGTCGTCGACGAGCACCACCGGCACGCCGCGCTGCGCCACGTCGATGGCGGCGGCGAGGCCCACGGGCCCGGCCCCGACCACGATCACCGGATGCAGCGGCGCCTCCTTGCCTTCCTGCTCCACACTGCGGCCGTATTCGAACGACACGGTCTGGTAGTTGATGCTCATGCCTTGTCTCCGTCCAACGTCTCTAGCTTTTGTCCGCACTACGCCCTACGCTTGCCGCACTCAGTCCTGCAACGCCGACCACATATCCTTGTCCCGCTCGGCGGTCCAGATGCGCGGATGCGTGATGCCGCTCGCTTCGTCAAATGCGCGCGACACGTCGAACGGCAGGCAATGCTCGTAGATGAAGACGTGGCCGAACTTCGGGTCCATCGCTTCGCGCGTGAGCGCCATCGCGGCCTTCAGGTCGAGCTTGCGCTCGACCGCCTTGCGGCCTTGCGCGAGCAGCGTCGTGACGAAATCCTTCGTGTAGTCGAGGCCTTGGTTTACTTCGGCTGGATTCAAGAGCGCGGGGCCGCGACCCGGGACGAGCTTGTCGGCGTTGAGCGCGCGCAGCGCTTCGAGCGTGGCGGGCCATTGCTCGAGCTGCGCGTCGCCGCAGTAGCACGCGGCGTCGTATTCGACGAGGTCGCCCGAGAACAGCACCTTCTGCGACGGCAGCCACACCACCGTATCGCCCTTCGTGTGGCCCGAGCCCAGATGCGCGATCTTCACTTCGAGCTTGCCGAGCCACAGCGTGATTTCCTTTTCGAACACGAGCGTGGGCCACGTGAGGCCCGGCACCGTTTCGACGCCCGCGAAGAGGCGCGGGAAGCGCTCGATTTCCGACTTCATGTCGGCCTCGCCGCGCTCGACGATCATTTCGTACGTGCCGCGGCTCGCGATCACCTGCTGCGCGCCTTCGGCGAAATACGCCGACGCCCCGAGCACGCGCACCGCGTGGTAGTGCGAGAGCACGACATACTTGATCGGCTTGTCGGTGACGGTGCGGATCTTCGCGATCAGGTCTTGCGCCATCGCGGGCGTCGCGGTGGTGTCGACGATCAGCACGCCGTCATCGCCGATGATGACGCCCGAGTTCGGATCGCCCTCGGCCGTGTACGCATACGCGTTCTCCGAGAGCTGCGTGAACGTGACTTTTTTCGCTTCGAGATCGGCCTGAGATGCGAATGCCTTCGCCATGGTTGTCTCCGTCAAGAGGTTGGGCAGACGGCGGCGGGACACTCGGCACACTGAGGTGCGCGGGTTGTGGGAACGGCAGGTGTCTCGCCCCGTTTCTAAGTATGCGGCTGCTATGCCGGGGTGGAGTCAATCATGCGGGTGGCCGAATTATTTGTCAATAACAAATCGTGTTGCTATTTGCTAATATTGTGAGACGCGCGACGGCGGCAAGGCTGCGGCAGGGCCAGTTCCGTGAGCAGGGGCGATCGCAAGTCGATCGATTACACTCGCCGTTTTTCAACCAGGTGTTTAGCGTATGAAGAATTCGGCAGCGAGCGACGCCGGCAGCGAGCAGAAGGAGAAAGCGCAACGCGGCGTGCAAAGCGCCGAAGTCGGCGGCCGCCTGCTGCACGCACTCGCTCGCGCGCGCGAGCCGCTTGCGCTGACCGATCTCGCCGAAAGCGCCGAACTCTCGCCTGCCCAGGCGCATACCTATCTCGTCAGCCTCACCCGCCTCGGCCTCATCAAGCGCGACGAACTGTCGGGCCGCTACGAGCCGGGGCCGCTGTCGCTGCGCCTGGGCCTCCTGCATCTCGAACATCAGCCGGTCTATCGCGCCGCCATCCCGCATGCGGCGGCGCTCGCCGAAGCGATCGGCCATACGGTCGCGATCTGCATCGCGGGGCCGCAAGGCCCGACCATCGTGCGCTACGAGCGCTCGGGGTTTCCGCTGCACGTGAACTTGCACGTCGGCACGGTCATGTCGCTCACAAAAACGGCTACGGGACGCGTCTTCTGCGCGTTCCTTCCCGCCGAGCGCGTGCAAGCGATGTGGGCGACACAAACCAAGCAAGCGCTCGACGCGTTCGCCTCGGCCGAGGAGCAACGCGCCTTCGAAGCGACGCTCGGCGAGATCCGCCAGCGCGGCATCGACCGCGCGGTCGATACGCCGAGCCCCGGCGTCAGCAGCTTGAGCGTGCCCGTGCTCGACGCGAACGGCGAGCTTGGCGCCGCGCTGACCGTCATCGGCTCGTCGGGCGCGATCGACGTCGGCTTCGACGGCGCCATCGCCCGCGCCATGCGAGCGGCCAGCGATGCGATCGGCCGCGAACTCGCGTCCGCGTCCTGACGATGTTTCGACGCCTTGATCGACTGACCACGATTGACTGACCCAAGCGATGCCATCCACGCCCTCCTCAACCGCCACCTCGCGCAAGCGCGATGAATCCGCGTCCGGCGCGAAGCCGCAACGCGGCATCCATTCGCTCGACACGACCGGCGAATTGCTCGTCGCGCTCGTCGGTTCGGGCGAGCGGTTGTCGCTGCGCGATCTCTGCGCTGCCGCGAACATGCCGCCCGCGAAGGCGTTTCCGCATCTCGTGAGCTTGCTCAAGATCGGCTTGCTGAGCCGCGACGACAACGGCTGTTTCGAAGCCGGTCCGCTCGCATTGGAATTGGGTCTGATCGCGCTGCAGCGCCTGTCGCCGACGCGCGAAGCTGAACCCGAAATCATGGAGCTCGCGTCGGCCACGGCATTGAGCGTCGCGATGGCCGTGCTCGGGCCGCTCGGTCCGACAGTCGTGCGTCTCGAAGAGTCGTCGACGCCGCAGCATGTGAGCTTGCGGGTCGGTACGGTGATGTCGCTCGTCAACACCGCGATTGGCAGGACGTACGCGGCGCATTTGAGCGCGGACGTGCTCGCGCCGCTGTTGGCGCAGGATGGTCTGCGGCTGGCGGGCGCGGCGCCCGCGGAGATCTTCGAGGATGGCGCGGCAAAGAAGGGCGAACTGCTCGCGCCGCTACAGCTTCGCTTGGCGCAAATCCGCGCCGACGGCATCGACACCGCGTTGAGCAAGCCGGTGCCCGGCATCGACTCGCTCGCAGCCCCCGTGTTCGATCACACCGGCGACATTTGCCTGGTCATCGCGCTGATGGGCTCGGCGGGGAGTTTCGATTGCGATCCGCACGGCGAACCGGCGAATCGGCTGCGGGAGGCCGTGCAGCGATTGTCGCGGAGGCTGGGGCGGTGGCCGGACACGCGCATGCCCTAGCCTCCCTCGTTAGCCCCGCGCGACATCGCTTGATGGGAGAAACGTTCGTTGCAGCGTTACTGAGCGAGCTTCAAGGCATTGACAACGAGCTTGTCGGCGCCGCCTCCAACCGCCCAATAGACGTTCCCGTCGCTCGCGGCCAGGAAGTCATCCGTGCGATGGAATTGAAAACCCGCCGGCATCGCGGTGGCCGGAATCAAGACGTTTCCGTTGACATCGATCACCGCATACTTCGGTACGGCATTCGCTGTGGTCGTCGCCGTGCTGCTCACTTCACGCCATGCCACCAGGAATTTGTCCTTGCCAAGGGCGGCCAGCTTGGGATCCACAGCGAGCGTGTCCTTACCCAGCTTCGTCAAGTAGACGAACTTGATTTTCGAAACGTCGTTGGCGTTCGAGTCCTGTGCTTTCGCAATCGCCGGGAAGTCGGAGAGACTCACCAGCGCAACGGCCACGTTCAGCTCATTGGCGGAGTTGTCGCTCGTGCTGTTCGAAACGTATTTGGATACGAAGCTGAGCGCGACCGTGTTCCCTTCCTGAACGTCGAGCCCGCCGAGAATGGTGTAGGTCGAATTGGCGCCCAGCGATCCCGGAATAGCAAAGACATTGATCCTCGAGCCCGTGCGCCCGTCGTACGCGAAGACCGATCGCGGGTAGGCGTCGCCGAGTCCGGCAAAAACAAATCCACTGCCGGACTTCGTGCGATCGACGCGCGCGGCACGCTGATCCAAGTCGTGGCTAGCCATCCAGCCGTCTGAGACATAGCCGGCCGTTTTATTGGGGACCAGCGATGGCGTGCTGCCGTCCTTGATATACCGGAGGAACCCGCCCTCATGGAAATTACCGCTCAGGTACGACTCGAGGCCGAGGATGTACGCAATATATTGACCGTCGTACACCATGCGCATGCTCGACATCTGCAAGGGGGACACGAGTGTACCCTCCGTGGAAACCGGCAAATCGACCTTTCCGTTTGACGGGTCCACCATCGCATCCTGAAACGCAATGGAACCATTGTTTTTCTTGACGACCAGTTGGCCCCCTCGGGTCTTGTAGTTCGAATCAGCAGGCGCGGTTTCCCACCGCTTTGAGTAGTCGGAATAGGAGAGGTAATAGTTGTTCGCGTCGACGACCTCGAAGCCAGCCAGAACGTCGCATGGCGTATCGGTCAACCCGTTCACCACCGGCCCCTTGCAAGCCTCGTCGCCCATGTATTTGTGAGGTCCCAATATGCCCGGCGCGACCGAATGCACATCAGTGGACGGATTCGCAAACGTCGAATCGACCTGCGTCACCTTGATCGACTGGTTGCTCGGATCGCTCCATGCAATTGCGTAACCCTTGCCGGGTACTTCGCGGAGCACCATCTCCGGCGCAGCCCCGTAACGGTAGAAGAAGTTATCGCCGGCTTTCGCCAGCGACGCCACATTCTGCTTGCTCCAGTCGTACGGAGCACCCGTTACGGCGATGGAGTACGACGCGCCGTTCAACGTCAGCCCCGGCGTCGTGTCCGATCCGGAATCGGGAGGTGTTGTGTCGGATCCTGAATCGGGGGGCGTCGTATTCGATCCTGAATCTGGCGGTGGCGTCTCGGAATCTGAAGACGATGAATCGGAGTTGGAGCCAGTGCCACCGGAATCGGACTTGGACGGCTCCTTTGCCGGCGGAGTGGTGTCGACGGAACCGCCGCCACAAGCTGCGAGGAAAATGGCAATAACCGCGACCGCGATCGAGCGCGGATAAACGAGAGGCTTCTTTTTCATTCGGGATCCAGGAACACAACGTCAATCGAGGCTCTCGCCGGAAACCCGCTCACGTCGTCATTCAGTGAGCGGATCGGCTTCAAGCCTTGCCGTGTGATGTCGTCCCTGCGCTTCGCCCGCGCTGCCCCTATCCGATTGAAATATCAACCCGCTGGATGATTGAAGTGAATGATCGATGCTTTGGAAAATCAGCTGGTCATCAGCCGACGCAATCGACCATCTCTGCTTGAAAAGCACAAGAATCGTTCACCGGCGTGAATTTGCTGCACCTGCCCAGCATTCACTATCGGACTATTCCCAAAACCAAACGTAGATTTGCCAGCCCTTATCGAACAAGCGATAAGGCGCTATTCGAGCAACCGGCTCAACCCCTCGAACAACACATCCCCGCCCACGACGCGCCCGCCCTGCGCGGTCTTGATGTGGACGGAAAGCGTGACGCACAGATTCGTCGAACTCGACGACATATACGGCTCGCTCACCATGACCGTTCCCGGGTGAGCCAGCGCATTCCTGAAGTAGGCTCGCTTCGACCAATTGGCGCCGGCCGGGCGCGACAGCAACGGAAACGTGACGCGCCGGCGCTTGCTGTGCGCCAGCGATTCAATGTTGTTGCCGACTTGCACGCCTTGCTCGTCGATCAGGAACAGGCGCATCGACCATTCGAGCGCCAGAAAATGCGCGGCGCTCTCATTCAGACTTTGCCCGTTGATAAACGCTTCGATCGTGGTGCGAAACGCGTGACGGTAGGGCGTCAGCTCCTCCATGTCGGCGACCTGCGGAATCTTCCGCGCGTCCATGAAGCGGCGCGCGAGCGGCTCCGTCACTGGCAGCGCGCTGTGTTTGCCGCCGGTGAGTATTTCGGGTCGGCCGAAGTAATAGCCCTGCACGAAATCGGCGTCGCAATCCATGCTCAAGAGCGCTTGCGATTCGGTCTCGATGCCCTCCACCACGACGAACGTGCCGATGTCGTGCAGCAATTCGATGAGCCGCAGCAGGCTGCGCGCCGTGCGATAACTGGTGACGGCCTTGCGGATCAGTTCGCCGTCGAGCTTCACGACATCGGGGCGCAAATCCCACACGCGGCCCAGGTTCGTGAGGCCGGCGCCGAAATCGTCGAGCGCGATCAGAAAGCCCGCAAGACGCAACCGCGCGACGGCATCCGCGAGCAAAGCCGCGGTGTCCTCGGGCGCTTCGAGAATCTCGATCACGATGCGCGACGGCGCAATCCCGCAGGCGAGGATGTCGTCGATCAGCCCTTGGCCGTGCACGGGGTGAACGAGCACGTCCGGATGCACGTTGAGGAACAGCACGCTATCGCTGTCGCCCATGCCAAGAAAACGGCCGACGTGGTTGCGCGCGCAGGCTCGCTCGAACTCGCCGCTCAAGGCGAGCCGGCGGGCGATGGCGAACGCGGCGACGGGCGAGCACGCCTCGCCGCGATGCGACGGTCGCAGCAACGCCTCGTAGCCCACGGGCGCTTGATGCGCGAGCGAAAAGATCGGCTGGAACGCGCTCTCTATGGTCGGCAGGCTGGGGTTTTGCGCATCGCTCATGAAAGCGTTTTTTAATGAAGTCGATAAAGTGCGGGGCGCAGTGGCAGCGCTGCTTGCCTAGTCGCAGCGCGCCCGTTCGTCTCACCTACGGGATAACGTCAAATCGATGCCTCAACTTGAAGGCTTGAAGGCTGCAAACTTAACCCGCCCTAATTTCTTGGGCAATATTTCATAAGTAAGCAAACCCTGAGTAAAAAATTGCGGGAAAGCCCTGAATCCATTCAACTTTTCGCCCGCCGCGCCGATATCTGAGATTGAGAACTGCGCACCGGTTTCGCACGCTTGCGAGCCGGGCCGGCACGGGGCCAGGCGGCGCAATGGTGGAACAGAACACTTCGATGGCAGATCATCATTCGATCGACGAACGCACCAATTTGACGAGTTCGAACAAGTTCGAACTGCTGCTGTTTCGCCTTGGCACGGTTGGCGACGGCGACGAACACGAGCTCTACGGCATCAACGTCTTCAAGGTCCGCGAGATCATGACGATGCCGGCCGTCACGCCGATCGCCGGCGCCTCGGATCACTTGATCGGCGCGGTCGATATCCGCGGCCAGATCATTCCCGTCATCGACCTGCCGAAGCTCTTGGGCTGCAACCCGACGCGCGGCCTCAACATCCTGCTCGTCACCGAGTTCGCGCGCACGACGCAAGGGTTCGCGGTCGAGGAAGTCGACGATATCGTGCGGCTCGAATGGAACCAGGTGCTCGCCGCCGAAGGCGCGGCGACGGGCGGCAACTCGGTGACCAGCATTGCGCGCATCGACGGCAACACCGGCGACTCGCGCCTCGCGCAAGTGGTCGACGTCGAGCAAGTGCTGCGCGACGTGTTCCCGGCGCAGCATCCGAGCGTCGAAGCGAAGGACGTCGGCACGTCGATCCGCATGCGGCCCGGCACGAAGATTCTCGCCGCCGACGATTCCGGATTCGCGCGCAAGCTGATCGAGCAGAGCCTGACCGCGATCGGCGCGGATCACCTGATGGCGAAGACCGGGCAGGAAGCCTGGGACATGCTCGACAAGATCGCCCGCGACGCGCAGGCCGAGGGCCTGCGCGCCCGCGACAAGGTCGCGCTCGTGCTGACGGACCTCGAAATGCCCGAGATGGACGGCTTCATGCTGACCCGCCTCATCAAGGGCGACGAGCGCACACGCGATATCCCGGTCGTCATTCATTCGTCGCTGACGGGCGCGGCGAACGAAGCGCACGTGAAGAACGCCGGCGCAACCGGCTATGTGGCGAAATTCGCGGCAGGCGATCTGGCTACCGCCATCCGGCAGGCACTGGTTTCCTGACCTGATTTTTTCTCTGTCACGCGGCATCGCTTCCATTTCGGGGGCATGCCGCGTTTTTTTATTGGCTTGACCGGAGCGCCGGGCGCGCCGGCAAAACACCAAATAGATATAGCCATCGGTCCTTCACTCGTTCTGCGCCAAGCGAGCGGCAGACTTCTGCGATATCGCGGCCGGCACGCCTATTGACACGAATCAGCGAACAACGGCGCCCAACTGCCCGCAACCCAACTGCATCTTGCTCAGTTCAGGTAGCATCTAGGCCTCTTGAAGCACTAAAGCCGAGCCATGAGCACACTCTCCCCCCAGAAACTGCACGCATCGATACGCAGGGAAGCATCCTGGGGCCTTCGTGCATTCAAGCAATTCGGCGCGGACCGCTGCGCCGCGATGGCGGCCAGCATCGCGTTCTACTCCGCGTTCTCGCTCGCGCCGATGCTCGTGATGGTGATCGCCGTGGCAGGCTGGTTCTTCGGCGACGAGGCCGCGCGCGGGCAGATCTTCAGCCACGTCCACGGGCTGCTCGGCAACGAGGCCGCCGCCGGCGTGCAGACCATCGTCCAGAACGCGCATCGCAGCGGCAGCGCGGGCGGCATCGCCGCGATGATTTCGTTTGCACTGCTTGCCGTCGGCGCGTCGGCGACGTTCTCATCGCTGAACACCGCGCTCAGCATCATCTGGCCCGCGACCGGCTCACGCACGTCGACGGTCGTTGCGCTCGTCAAAGTGCGGCTCATTTCGTTCGGGCTCGTGCTCGGCGTCGCGTTCCTGCTGATCGTCTCGCTAGTGCTCGATACGGCCATCACGTTCGTCGGCCAATGGCTGTGGGGCAACACGCCATACATCGTGATCGGCAACGTGCTGCAGTTCGCCGTCGGCTTGCTGGTGCTCGCCACCGCGTTCGCCGCGCTGCTCAAGTTCCTGCCCGATGCGCCGGTTGCCTGGCGTGACGCGTTCACGGGCGGCATCGTCGCCGCCGTGCTGTTCTCCGTCGGCAAGAAACTCTTTGCGCTGTACCTCGCCCATGCGGGCATGGCGAACTCATTCGGCGCTGCGGGGTCGCTCGCGGTGCTGTTGATGTGGCTGTACTTCTCGGCGGCGGTGCTGCTGCTCGGTGCGGAGTTCGCCTCGGCCCGCGGTCACTTGCACGATCCGCGCGGCGCCTGGGGGCTGCAGGACAACGACACGCCCACGGGCAGCCGCGCGATGCTGGCGTCGGCGCTTGCCGCTTCGACTGTTTCTGCCGGCGCGCCTCGGGCCGCGGGAACACCGGTGTCCGGCGCGGCGAGCGGTGCGGTGACGTCGGTTGGATCGGGCGATGCGCGCGATGGCGACACTGCCGTGTCCGCAGCCGATGCCGCGCCGCCCACCTTGGCGCGGACTAACGCGGCCCGACGGAACGCCGCCCGACTGAACATGGCCAAACAGGCGCTGGAATTGGGACGCAAGGTGGCGCGCGCCGAACGCCAGGCCACGCGCGCCACTGCGGCGACGCTGCTGGAAGCCGAGCGCCACGCCGCCGCGGCGGACCGCTACGTACGCAAGCACCCGTGGCGGGCGGTGATGTTGGCTGCCGGAGCGGCGCTGTTTCTCACGTCGGTTGTCGGGCGCGGCAACGGCGAGACTTCACGCAACGAGCGTTGACGCTAACCGACGACGGCCGCCCGAGGCGCGTCGAACACACTGCGCCTATTCTGTCTAGCGCTCAGGGCTTACCGGACTTTGCGATGCAAACGCCGTTTTACGTGCACGCGCTCCCAAATTAATCACATGAATTTATTATTCGGTGCACGTTTCTTACAAATAGATTAATAAACGCCCCAAAAAGGTGGCGAAATGCATCGTTAAAGCGAACACATCTCGACCGCCACAACTCAATATTTCGATTGCGGCAACAATTCTTTATCTGCCTTATATATCAGCGACTTGAACGCATGTTTCATTTTCGAGACAGTCGTTTTTTTCCAGTTCTAAGCGGTCACATCATTGCGCTATTCTCCCCTCCGCAACAAAGAAACTATTCATTCGCGTGGAGAAATGATGAAAAAAATCGCACTGTCTACCCTCTCGCTAGCCATGCTCGGCGCCGCTGGCGCAGCGCACGCTCAAAGCAGCGTCACGCTGTACGGCACGATCGATACGTCGCTGACTTATGTTCATAACGCAGCGCAGAACTCGCAAGGCCAGAGCCAGAACCTTTGGGCGCTCGGCAACGCCAGCGGCGGCGACCTGTCCGGCACGCGTTGGGGTTTGAAGGGCACGGAAGACCTGGGCGGTGGCCTGAAGGCGATTTTCCAATTGGAAAACGGCTTTGACCCGAGCACCGGCAAGCTGCTCCAAGGCAGCCGGGAGTTCGGCCGTCAAGCGTTCGTCGGCCTCGACAGCGACAAGTTCGGCACGCTCACGCTGGGCCGTCAGTACGACCCGCTCGTCGACATGGTCCAAGGCATCACGGGCGACAACTACTTCGGCAGCCCGTTCGCGACCGTCGGCGACGTCGACAACTACGACAACAGCTCGCGCACGAACAACGCGATCAAGTACGTGTCGCCGACGTACGCCGGCCTGCAAGTGGAAGGCATGTACGCGCTGGGCGGCGTAGCCGGCCAGACCGGCTCGGGTCAGACCTGGTCGCTCGCTGCGGCGTATAACAATGGTCCGATCTCCGTGGCAGCCGGCTATTTCGTCGCTGACAACAACGACGGCCCGCGCAAGTCGGATGCCGCCGGCGACGGTTGGAGCAGCGGCGCGACGTCGGGCGGCACGTTCGACGGTTCGCTGGTCAACCTGGGCTACCAGTCGGCCAAGTCGATCAACATCGCCCGCGTGGCAGCGCAATACGTGGCGGGTCCGTTCACGTTCGGCGCCGCCTACAGCAACTCGCAGTACAAGAACGACGGCTACTCGGTGTTCGCCTCGACCGAGAAGTTCAACACCGGACAAGGCTTCCTGAACTACCAAGCCAACGCTGCGCTGCTGCTGGGCCTCGGCTACAGCTACACGAAGTCGCGCGGCGACACGAGCGCGGCCTACCACCAGGTTTCGCTGGGCGCGGATTACAGCCTGTCGAAGCGCACCGACGTGTATCTGGTTGGCGCTTACCAGCACGCGAGCGGCAGTACGCTTAACGCGTCCGGTACGCAAACCGTCAACGCAGTCGCTTCGATCGGTTCGTACGGCTACGATGGCGGCACCAACACGCAAGAGCTGGTCGCCCTTGGCCTGCGTCACAAGTTCTAATTGGACTTGATCGACAGCTAAAGCTTCACGCTGTTAAAAAGCCCGTCCCGGCTCACGCCGGTGACGGGCTTTTTTTCGCTGTGGACCGCTCTCGCCTATCCTGCGCTCAGCGCTGTGGCTTGGCCTTATCGTCCTGCGCAAGCGTCTGTGCAGGCACGGACTTGTGACCCGTTTCCGTTCCGCCCAACGGCGAGCGGTGCAGTACGGGCGCGCGCTCGGGCCGCTGCAGTGGCACTTCGGCCCCATCCTGCCAATTCGGATCGGGAATCTCGGCAAACACCTGACGCAGCCGCTCACCCCAAGTCCGGTGAATCAAGTCGAAATAAGCGTTGTCCTGATCGATCGAGGCGAAACGCGTGACGCGCAGCGCATCCGTCTCGTAGACCAGCAGATCGAGCGGCAAGCCCACCGACAAATTCGAGCGCAGCGTCGAATCCATCGACACCAGCGCGCATTTCGCCGCTTCGCCGAGCGGTGTGGCCGGCGTCAGCACGCGATCGATGATCGGCTTGCCGTACTTGGACTCGCCGATCTGGAAATACGGACTCACGCTCGACGATTCGATGAAGTTGCCCGCCGAATAGATCATGAACAGACGCGGACGATTTTGCGCGCGGCCATTGTTGCCCTCGGCATTCGCGCCTTGGCCGTTCGCCGCGCCGGCGATCTGCCCGCCGAGAATGAAGCTGCAATTGAAGTCGACGCCGAATTCCTGCAACGCGCGCGCTTCGCGCTGATGCACGTCGCGCACCGCCTGACCGACGACACGTGCCGCATCGGGCATCGTCGGCGCGGTCCACAGTGAAGGCCGCTCGGGATTCGTCGGCTCGGACAGCTCGTGCAGCACGGACTGGGTCAGCGCGAGATTGCCTGCACCCAACAGAACCAGCACGCGTTCGCCGGGCTGCTCGAACACCGTCATCTTGCGCGCGGTGCTGATGTGATCGACACCGGCGTTGGTCCGCGTGTCGGACAAGAAGACGAGCCCATCGTTGACGGACATCGCCACACAGTAAGTCATGGATTTTTCTCGTAATCGGAAGCCAACCAAACGCCGCTATTGTAAACCGCGGGCGATGCGGGATAGATATCCGGGCGTGGTTTGGGCCACTTTTTGAGCGCTCATTGGCCTCTTTTGCTGGGTTTTGTGCGGTTTCGGCGGGGCAAGAGTCGCTTTCGAACCACAGTCGACCCCCACCCGGCGCCGCGCCGCCCTACTGGGATGCCTCTGCGACGCTCACCGAGACCTCGAGGCTCTCCTTACGCCCGCCGATCCGCGTGCCGCGCACCGGCGCCGCGGCGCTGTAGTCGCGCGCGACGGCCAGCCGGCAATAGCGCTCGCTCGCAAACGCCGCGTGCGTCACGTCGATCGAAACCCAGCCCTCGCTCGCGAGCCAGACGTCGGCCCACGCGTGGCTCGCGCCATGCGGCGCATCGCCGGCTTCGAGGTAGCCGCTTACATAGCGCGCCGGCACGCCGCGCGCTCGGCAGCAAGCGAGCAACAGATGCGCGTGATCCTGGCAGACGCCTTTGCCCAGAGCGAGCGCATCGGCGGCGGTGCTCGTCACTTCCGTCACGCCCGGCTGATACTGCACACGCTGCACGATTTCGTCCGCGAGCGAGATGAGATCGCGCGGCGCTTCAAGCGCCGGCACGCGCGCCGCCAGCTCGCGCACGGCATCATTGGCTTCGGTCAGCGGCGTCGCGCACGTAAAGTGCTCGAGCGGGATTGGCCCGGGCCCATCGGGCAAGCGGCCGTCGACGAGCGCCGTCGTCTCCACTTCGCCCTCCACGCGCACGCGAATCTCGCTGTGCGGTTTCGTGAGGACGACGGTATGGAGCACGTTGCCGTACGCGTCGCGCGTCGCGTGGAGCTTGCCGGGGGCATCGACGGTCCAGCGCCGCACGAGCTGCGCGCCGCCGCTTCCCGGCGTCAGGCGCAATTGCTGGATCGAGTAGTGGACCGGGGATTCGTAGCCATAGACGGTCTGGTGGCGGATCGTCAGATACATGGAGGGACCCTCTTGAGTCAAGCAACCGGCAACATCAGATACGTGCGTGCGATGAGCTGCCCAAGCTCGAACACGCGCGCGAGAAACTGCGTCAGATAAGCATGGAGGCCCGCCTCGAAGATCTGGCGGATATCCGCATAGAGCAACTCGGCCCGCAATTTGCCGGCGAACCGCTCGCACTCGTTCGATCCCGGCGTGCGCAGCATCGTCAGATTCGTGCAGACGCCCTCGAGCGACGCGAGCAGCGAACGCGGCATCTGCGGATTGAGGATCATCAGCTCGACGACGCGCGAAGGCGACACCACGTCGCGATACACCTTGCGATAAATTTCGAGCGCCGACACCGAACTCAGGATCGACGTCCAGTAGTAAAAGTCTTCGAGCTGACGCGCTGCGTCACGCGAGTTCGGTTCGGCATCGGCGAAGCGCACGTCGAGAATGCGCGCGGTGTTGTCCGCGCGTTCGAGAAACGTGCCGAGCCGCGAAAAGAAGAACGCATCGTCCTGCAACGCGGTGCCGATCATCACACCGCGCGACAAGTGCGAACGGAACTTCACCCACTCGAACAGCGCGCCGGGATTCGCGGCGAGCTGGCCTTGCGCGGTGCGCTCGTTGAACTCGAGCCAGGTATCGTTGATGGTCTCCCACCATTCGGTTGTGAGCGTGCCGCGCACAGCACGCGCGTTCTCGCGCGCGGCCTGCAGGCACGAATGAATGCTCGACGGATTCGAAGGATCGGCAACCATGAACTCGATGACGCTCTCTCGCGTCGGCTCGCCGTGCTTTTCGGCGAACGCGCCTTCGAGCTCGGAAATACGCAGCATCGCCCGCTGCCCGCGCGTCTCGTGCTCGGCGCTTTGCGGCAACAGCATCGCCTTGAGGTTGATATCGAGCATCCGCGCGGTGTTTTCCGCGCGTTCCATATAGCGAGCCATCCAGAAAAGATGATCGGCAGTACGACTTAGCATGGCGCGCCCTCCTTCGCCGGTTTGCTTTCTTCAATCCAGGTGTCTTTCGTCCCGCCTCCTTGCGAAGAATTGACGACGAGCGAGCCTTCCTGCAACGCCACCCGCGTCAGTCCACCCGAGGCCATCTTGACGGTCTTGCCGGACAGCACGAACGGGCGCAGGTCGATATGGCGCGGCGCGATGCCGGATTCGACGAACGTCGGGCACGCGGAAAGCGCCAGCGTGGGTTGCGCGATGTAGCCATGAGGCCGCGCGACGAGCCGCTCGCGAAACGCTTCGATTTCGGCTCGCGTCGAAGCGGGCCCGACGAGCATGCCGTAGCCGCCCGCGCCGTGCACCTCCTTGACGACGAGCTCGGGCAAATGCGCGAGCACGTAGGCGAGATCGTCGGGCTTGCGGCATTGATAGGTAGGCACGTTATTCAGGATCGGCTTCTCGCCGAGATAGAACTCGATCATGTCGGGCACGTACGGGTAGATCGATTTGTCGTCGGCGATGCCGGTGCCCATCGCGTTGGCGAGCGCGACGCGTCCCGCGCGATACGACGTGAGGAGCCCCGGCACGCCGAGCGCCGAATCGGTGCGAAACGCGAGCGGATCGAGGAAGTCGTCGTCGACGCGGCGGTAGATCACGTCGACGCGCTTCGGCCCCTGCGTCGTGCGCATGAACACGTAGTTGTCGTCGACGAAGAGATCCTTGCCCTCGACGAGCTCGACGCCCATTTGCTGCGCGAGGAACGTGTGCTCGAAGTAGGCCGAGTTGTACATGCCCGGCGTGAGCACGACGACGACCGGATCATCGACGCCCTCGGGCGCGACCGAACGCAGCGTATCGAGCAGCAGATCCGGATAGTGAGCCACCGGCGCGATGCGGTTCTGCACGAAGAGTTCGGGAAAGAGCCGCATCATCATCTTGCGGTTCTCGAGCATGTACGACACGCCCGACGGCACCCGCAAGTTGTCTTCCAGTACGTAGAACTCGCCTGCTTCGCCGGCGCGGACCACGTCGATGCCGGCAATGTGCGCGTAGACATCGAGCGGCACCTTCACGCCCTGCATCTCAGGACGATATTGCGCATTGGTATAGACCTGATCGGCCGGCACAATGCCCGCGCGCACGATGTTGGCTTCGTGATAGACGTCGCGGATGAAGAGGTTCAGTGCGCGCACCCGCTGGTGCAGGCCGGCTTCCAGCGTGTGCCATTCGCTGCGCGGAATGATGCGGGGAATGAGATCGAAGGGGATGAGTCTTTCAGTGCCGGACAGGTCGCCGTTGACCGCGAACGTGATGCCGACCCGCCTGAACAGCAGATCGGCTTCGGCGCGCTTGCGGGCGATGGCGTCCGCACTCTGTTGCCCGAGCCAGTGGTCGAACCGGGCGTAATGCGGCCTCACCGTTTGGTCTATGCCGCGCATTTCGTCGAAGCATCGCATCTCTTGCACCCCCGCACGTGTTGGTTCCTCGAACTGCGCCAACACGAATGCTCAAGCCGGTGCAGCCGATTTTGTGATTCGGGATTAATCCCGCTGCGATGGAACACGGTAACACGATCGACATCTCATTAATACGAAATCCTTATCAATTTAATTCCGTGCGATTTCGATTTTGAAGATTCACCCAACACAAATCGAACGCCCGTTATTTAAGACAAGCGCCTGATTTTCAGATCATTCTGAAAACAAATCGCGTGGTCTGATTTTTCCGTCACAAAAGATTCACGTCGAATTAGCAAATCATGCACTGTAAATGATTGAAACCCATTCGAAAGCAACATGCCTCCAAGCCTTAACACGCGCATGGTCCAATGCCGCGCAATTCCGTAAAACAACCACCGCATTACCAAGCCCCCCGTTCAAGTCCGCTCGAGAGGACAGACAAGCGCTCAGGACAGAGGGAATTCGGTAATTCAATTACAAAAGGAGTTCCGTCGATGTTCCGCCGTAAGCTCGTTCCCGTTTCTCTTGCGATGGCTGGTTTGATCGCACTCGCTGCCTGTGGCAGCAATAGCAGTCCGACTCCGAATGGCGCGTCGGTTCAAGATGCGGCAACGACCGCAACGCCGATTAAGCACGTGGTGGTGATCTATAACGAAAACGTCTCGTTCGATCATTACTTCGCGACGTATCCGGTGGCGACGAACCCGTCCGGCGAGCCGGCGTTCAACGCCGCCGCCGGCACGTCCACGCCGGCTGGTCTATCCGGCACGCTCCTGACGTCGAATCCGAACCTGCTGAACACGAATAACCCGACGACCGGCGCGACGAACCCGTTTCGTCTAGACCGCACGCAGGCAGCGACGGCCGACCAGAACCACGCGTACACCGCGGAGCAGCTGGCCTACAACAACGGCGCGGCCGACCTGTTCCCGAAGTACACGGGTAACGGCACGAGCGGCGGCGCTGGCGCGTTCGGCACGCCGTGGCAGGTGCTCGGCTACTTCGACGGCAATACCGTCACGGCCATGTGGAACTACGCACAGAACTTCGCGATGAGCGACAACACCTACACGTCGACCTATGGTCCGTCGACGCCGGGCGCGCTCGAAGTGGTCTCGGGCCAGACCAACGGCATGAGCGTGGTCAAGACCACGAAGAAGCCGTCGGTGACGGGCTCGTACTACGTGAATGACGGTCAAGGCGGCTTCACGATGATCAACGACGTCGACCCGGGCTTCGACACCTGCTCGAGCACGACCGACCAGGCGATGATGACCGGCAAGAACATCGGCGACCTGCTGAACGCCAAGGGCGTCACGTGGGGCGGCTTCATGGGCGGCTTCAACCTGTCGACCACCAACACCAACGGCACGACGGGCTGCAAGCGCAGCACGCTCTCGACCGTGGTGGGCGCAAGCACGGCCGACTACATCCCGCACCACAACTGGTTCCAGTACTTCGCCTCGACGGCCAACCCGCAACACTCGCGTCCGAGCTCGACGAACGCGATCGGCTTCACGCTGGAGGCGGACAACAAGACGGTCGATCCCGCGAACCACCAGTACGACACGGACGACTTCTTCGCATCGGTGAAGGCGGGCAACTTCCCGTCGGTGAGCTTCCTGAAGGCGCCGGCGTATCAGGACGGCCACGCCGGCTACTCCGATCCGCTCGACGAGCAGGCGTTCGTGACGAAGGTCGTCAACTTCCTCCAACAGCAGCCGGACTGGAAGAACACGGCGGTCATCGTGGCGTGGGACGACTCGGACGGCTGGTATGACCATCAGTACACGCAGCCGACCAGCGCTTCGTTCGATTCCGTCGCCGACCAGGTGAACGGCTCGGGCATCTGCGGCACCGGTAGCGCGCCGAATGGCCTCTCCGGCACGCCGGTGAACGGCCGCTGCGGTCCGGGCACGCGCATTCCGTTCCTCGTGATCTCGCCGTGGGCGAAGCAGAACTACGTCGACCACACGCTGCTCACGCAAGCGTCGGTCGTGCGCTTCATCGAAGACAACTGGCTCGGCGGCCAGCGTCTTGGCGGCGGTGCGTTCGACTCCACGTCGGGCAGCATCATGAGCATGTTCAACTTCAGCGGCAGCGGCAACAACCCGGTGATCTATCTGGATCCGACCTCGGGCACGCAAGTGGCGACGCCGCCGGCTAGCTGATGAGCGCTTGAAGCCAACGCGGTTCCTGCGGCGCAACGTCTAGACCAGCCCGAGCGCTCAGGAACCGCTACCGCAGTGCATGCATGCCCACAGCCCGGAGACGGGCTGTAGCCGTTTCTGATACTCGCTAACGACAACGACTTCGATGAACGAATCGCAGAACGCCGCTCCGTCCGCGGACGCCTTCCCTCGCGTCGCGCGCCGCCGCGCGCATTGGATCGTCAGCGGCGCGATCGCCGCCGCGTGCGCTGCCGCCGCCCTGTCGGTCTGGGCGCTGAACGCGCCGGATCAGGCGCCGGCCACGGTCGGCAAGATGGTGGAACAACTGACGGGCGCGAATCCGCATCCCGTGCACCTGCTGCGTCCGCCCGCGCCGGCGCAGCTCTCCGTGATGGCGCAGCTCGGCAAGCAGATCTTCTATGACCAGACGCTATCCGGCTCGGGCAAGATGTCGTGCGCTTCGTGCCATAGCCCCGATCACGCGTACGGCCCGCCCAACGGCCTGTCCGTGCAGATGGGCGGCCCAAATCTGACGCTGCAGGGCGATCGTCCGCCGCCGTCGCTGATGTATCTCTATCGGCAGCCGAATTTCAGCATCGGACCAGACCAGGGCGACGACGAACAAGCGCCCAGCCTGACGCAAGCCGCGACCGCCGCGAGCGGCGTCGCGCGCGCGCAGAAAACGGCCGGCGTCGCGCCGGCCGCGCCCGCGATGGTGCCGCAAGGCGGACTGTTCTGGGACGGCCGCGTGGACACGCTGCAAGCGCAGGCGCTCGGCCCGATGCTGAACCCGACTGAAATGGCGAACCCGAGCGTCGACGCGATCGCCGCCAAGCTCAAGACCAGCGCGTACCACAACACCTTCGCGCAGCTCTTCGGAGCCGGCATCTTCAACAATCCGAACATGCTGGTGTCGGAGGCGATGTTCGCGGTGGCGCGCTATCAGTTCGAGGATTCGGCGTTTCATCCTTACACGAGCAAGTACGACTACTGGCTCGAAGGCAAGGCGCGGCTGACCCAGGCCGAGCTGCACGGCCTGCAGCTCTTCAACGATCCGGACAAGGCCAATTGCGCCGGCTGCCACTTGTCGAAGCCTGGCAAGGACGGCCTGCCGCCGATGTTTACCGACTACCAGTACGAAGCGCTCGGCGTGCCGCGCAATACGAGCCTCGCCGCGGACAAGAACCCGAAGTATTACGACATGGGGATCTGCGGCCCGTACCGGACCGACCTCAAGACGCAAACGCAGTACTGCGGCATGTTCCTCACGCCGACGCTGCGCAATGCGGCGACGCGCGAGGTGTTCTTCCATAACGGCGTCTACCATTCGCTCGATCAGGTGATGGCGTTCTACAACCTGCGTGACATCGACCCGGCGAAGATCTATCCGCGCGATGCGCACGGCAAGGTCACCAAGTACAACGACCTGCCCGCCCGCTACCGCGCGAACATCGATCATGCCGATGCGCCGTTCGACCGCAAGTTTGGCGACAAGCCTTCGATGAGCGACGACGATATCCGCGACATCATCGCGTTCCTGAAAACGCTGACGGACGGCTATCAGCCGGATCCGAAGGTGGCGTCCAACCAGAAGCAGTAGTTCGCAAAAAAACCGCGGGACGGGCATGCGGCGCCCGCCCCGCGGCACAGCACTTTTCACCAATCCCCCGGCCGCGCGGCAGTCCTACACTGGCGTTTTCCGCTGACTTCGCCAAGGAACCCGGGATGCCGCACTACTTATGCCATGAAGCCCCCGACCTGCTCGAATTCGACACCGGCGTGATCGACGCGCGCCCCGGCGCGATCGTGCTCGCACGCTCGGCGCTGCACCCCGGCGGCGGCGGGCAGGTGTCGGATGTCGCGACGCTCACGCACGCGCATGGGGTCGCGCGCATCGTCGGCGTATCGCTCGAAAACGGGCGCTACTGGCATCTGCTCGATTCGGAACACGCGGCGCTTGAATTGAGCGGCGACGTGCACGTGTCGATCGATGCCGATTGGCGCTCGACCGTCGCGCAACTTCATACGGATACCCATGTCCTCAACGCGCTCGTCTATCAGCAATTCGCGGGAGCGCTGGTCACCGGCGCGCAGATCAACGGCGACGGCACCGCCCGCATGGACTTCGATCTGCCCGACGCCGACAACGACCTGCTGCGCGCGCTGGAGGCCCCGCTCAACGACGTGATCCGCCAGGGCCTCGACGTGCGCGCAACCTACCTCAGCGCGAGCGACGCGCGCAGCACGCCGGGGCTGATCCGCAGCTTGTCGGTTGCGCCGCCGCCGACGCCCGACGGCAAGATCCGCATCGTCGAAATCGGCGCGCTCGACCGCCAGGCGTGCGGCGGCACGCATCTGACCAACACGGCGCAATCGCGCCCGGTTCGCATCGCCAAGATCGAAAACAAGGGCCGGCGTAACCGCCGCGTGCGAATCGAACTATGCTGATGAGCAGCCATAGAGGAAAGCATGCAGCGCCCGGCAAAAAACGAGCTGTCGTACTGGCGCGACCAGGCGCTTACCGGCGCTTGCCTCGCGACTGCACGCTACGGCGCGCATGAATTCGAGCGCCACGTCCACGACGAACTGGTGATCGTGATGACCGAAGGCGGCGCAGGCCGATGCGAAACGCGCACCGGCAGCGACGTTTCCGGCCCCGGGACGATCTTGGTTTTCGCGCCGGGCGAATATCACAGCGGCCGCGTGCGGGAAGACTGGAACTACCGCGAAGACGTCTCGATCGACGCACTCGCGGCGCTCGTCGGGCTCAGTCGTTTTCATCTGATGCGCGCGTTTCGCAAGGAATTCGGCATTCCGCCGCATGCGTATGCGAGTCAGCGGCGACTGATCGAGGCGAGGAAGATGCTTGCCGCCGGCCACAGCCCGGCCGTCGCCGCCGCCGAGGCCGGACTCTACGATCAAAGCCATTTGAACCGTCTTTTCAAGCGCGCCTATGGCGTGACGCCCGGCACTTACGCGCGCCTGCCCACGCGCGCGCCTCTCGCCAGTCAATAAAAAATCCCCGCGGGCTTGCGCCTCGCGGGGATTCCTCAGCAATGCGTTCGCCGTCAAGCAAACGCGTGCGGCAATTACGCCGCTGCTGCGTCCTTCAGCTTCTTCAGTGCACGTGCCTTGATGCGCACGCTTGCCGGCTTAGCCGGGAACCAACGCTCTTCGCCCGTGAACGGATCTTTGCCGAAGCGCTTCTTCTTCGCCGGCACAGCTTGCACGACGATCTTCAGAAGGCCGGACAGCGTGAATTCGCCAGCGCCCTTCTTGTGAACCGTACCGAGGATCGTGTCTTCGAGTGCAGCCAGCACAGCCTTGACGGACTTCGGCTCGACAGCAGCGCGCTCAGCGAGGTGAGCAGCCAGCGAGGCCTTCGTGAAGGTGTCCTTGATCGGCGACGGTGCGCCGGACGCCTTCACGGCGACCTTCTTAGCCGCTACTTTCTTCGCGGGAGCCTTCGTTGCGGCTGCTTTCTTAGCCGGTGCGGGGGCAGCCTTCTTGGCTACCTTTTTTGCGGAAGTCGCCATGTTTCTCCTACCTGTTGTGGTCAGTGATTAACCGAAGAGCGCGCGGTATGCGTGCGCTTCAACGGCGGATTCTACAAGCGCCACAACGTTTCGTGCATCTCTTTTGTGTTTTTCTCGCTGCTTTATCGCTTGATGTGTTGCGCGGCGCAGACTGTCCGATGCATTTTGAGCCTTATTTCAGGTGTCAAAGTGAGTTCAAAGCGAGTTCAGCCTGCCGCTAGCCTCTCGGCAGACACCGTGTTTTCCCGAGTCGGCGAACCGATTCCACGGCGAGGCGATACGATGCGTTGATGCGTACGTTGCGCGCTCTTTGTGCGCTCATTGCGCGTTTCGAGCGATACGGAAAGGCTCCGACATGACACGAACGATCCCTTCGGAACACCTGCCGGACGACGGCAGCAGCACCGCGCGAGGTGCCGGCGGCACGCCCGATTTCCTGGCCGAGCAGTTCGATGCCGACGCCGAATGGCTCGAGCCGGACGGCTTTGGCGGCTTTGCGTCGGGCACTGCAGGCGGCGAGCGCACGCGCCGCTATCACGCGCTATTGCTTGCCGCCACGCATCCGCCGACTGGCCGCGTGGTGCTCGTCAACGGACTCGAAGCATGGCTCGAAACGCCTGACGGCCCGGTTCCGCTTTCTACGCAGCGCTATCTTCCCGACGTCGTCCACCCCGATCTCGCGTCGCGCCTGATCGCTTTCGACGTCGCGCCGTGGCCCACCTGGCGCTTCCGTATCGACGACGACGCCACCCTCGTTTACGAATTGTTCGTCGCGAAGGGCCATGGCGAAACGGTGCTGCGCTGGCGCCTCGAAGGGGCGCACGACATCGCGGGATCCCTTCAGTTGAAGGTGCGATTGCTGCTTTCCGGCCGCGACCATCATGCACTGCACCACGAAAACGCGGCGTTCAGCTTCGCCTATCGTGAAGCTGCCGGCGCGATAGGTAGCAATTCGGGCAGCAACGTTTCGTGGCGCCCGTACGGCGATTTGCCTGCCGTAACCGCGCTGACGAGCGGCGTCTACCTGCACGCGCCGGACTGGTACCGGAACTTCCTGTACGTCCGCGAGCGCGAGCGCGGACTTGATTACAGCGAGGATCTCGCGACCCCTGGCGTGTTTTCGTTCGACATCGGCGCGCGCCACGCCGTCATCATCCTGCGCTCGAACGGCGAACTCGCCGATGACGCGGATACGCGCGCCGCCGCACTCGCGCGCGCCGAGCACGCGCGGCGCGCCGCGTTCCGCTCGCGCACGCGTTTATCCGCGGACGCGTATTTCGTCGCGCGCGGCACGGGCCAAACGCTCGTCGCCGGCTACCCGTGGTTCACCGATTGGGGCCGCGACACGTTCATCGCGATGCGCGGTCTCGCGCTCGTCACGCGCCGCTATGCCGACGCCGAAGCGATTCTGCTCGACTGGTCGCACACGGTGTCGCAAGGCATGCTGCCGAACCGCTTCCCCGACGACGGCAACGAGCCGGAATACAACGCCGTCGATGCGTCGTTGTGGTTCGTCGTCGCGGTGCACGACTACCTGCGCACCGACCACGCGAGCCACGTCACCCGCCTGGCGTTGCGCAACGCCGTCGATGAAGTGCTCGACGGCTACGCGCACGGCACCCGCTATGCGATCGGCGCCGATACAGACGGCCTCGTTCGCGCGGGCGTGCCTGGCGTCCAGTTGACGTGGATGGATGCGAAAGTGGACGGCTGGGTCGTGACGCCGCGCATCGGCAAACCGGTCGAAGTGCAGGCGCTGTGGATCAACGCGCTGCGTATTTCGCTCGGCTGGACCGCGCAGTGGCAAAACCTCGAAGAACGCGCGAGCCACGCTTTTCAAGCGCGTTTCGTCAATCCGGAGACTGGTGCGCTGTTCGATGTGGTCGATGCGGATCACGTGCCGGGCCGCGTCGACGCCAGCATCCGGCCGAATCAAATCTTCGCGGCCGGTGGGTTGCCGTTCACGCTCCTCACAGGCGAAACAGCGCGTCATATCGTCGAGCAGGTCGAAACGCATCTGCTCACGCCGCTTGGTCTGCGTACGCTTGCGCCGTCCGATTCGAACTATGCAGGCACTTACACGGGCAACGTCCGGCAGCGCGACGCGGCGTATCACCAAGGCACCGTCTGGCCCTGGCTGATCGGGCCGTTCGTCGAAGCGTGGCTGCAGGTGCACGGCAGCTCGCCCCATACGCGCGCCGAAGCGCGGCGGCGTTTCCTCGCGCCGCTCTTTACGCATCTGCGTCGCGACGGCCTCGGCCACATCTGCGAAATCGCCGACGGCGACGCGCCGCACACGCCGCGCGGCACGCCGTTCCAGGCGTGGTCGCTCGGCGAATTGCTGCGTGTCGAGGCGCTGCTGGCGTCGGTGCAGCCGAACGGCGGGCCCGGGGTCCGCGCGTAAGCCGCGGGATCGGGCGGGCACATAAGACATCACGTCTCGAATGCGCTAAATTGGCCTCTTCCGCTCCTCACCCGAGGAAGTCGCCATGCTCAGTCCGCGCCGTTCCAAGCTCCTCGACACCGTCGAAGGCCGCCGCCTCCATGGGCCCGAAATCCTGCGCTGGCGGCGCTGGGGTCCTTATCTAAGCGAACGCCAGTGGGGCACCGTACGCGAGGATTACAGCGCGAACGGCACCGCCTGGGATTACTTTCCGCATGACCAGGCGCGCAGCCGCGCCTACCGCTGGGGCGAGGACGGCATCGGCGGCTTCGGCGACGAAAAACTCAACTGGTGCATGAGCGTCGCGCTTTGGAACGGACGCGATTCGATTCTCAAGGAGCGCCTGTTTGGCCTGACCAATGCCGAAGGCAATCATGGCGAAGACGTGAAGGAGCTGTATTTCTATCTCGACGGCACGCCGACGCACTCCTACATGCGGATGCTCTATAAGTATCCTCAGGCTGCGTTTCCCTACGGGGAGCTCGTCGCAGAAAACGCCCGGCGCGGCGCGGACCAGCCCGAATATGAAATTCTCGATACCGGCGTGTTCGACTCGAACCGGTATTTCGACATCCTGATCGAATACGCGAAGGGCGACCCCAACGACATCGTGATGCGCGTGACCGTCGAGAATCGCGCGAGCGAGCCCGCCGAACTCGACGTGCTGCCGCAGCTCTGGGCGCGCAACTTCTGGTCGTGGTGGCCCGATCAGGCGAAACCGGCGCTCACGCTCGAAGCGCTCGACGGCAAGACCTGCGTGGTCGCGCGCCATGCCGGCCACGAAACGCTCATCGTCACAGCGAGCGCCGACGCGCCGGTCGAATGGCTCTTCTGCGAAAACGACACCAACGTGCGGCGCTTGTTCGGCAATGAAAGTGCGGGACCGTTCAAGGACGGCTTCAACGACTACCTCGTCGCCGGCGACAAGCACGCGATCCGGCGCGACCACGGCACGCGGGCGGCGGCGCGTGTGCACCTCGCGCTTGCCGCAGGCGAAAAGCGCGTCGTGCATCTGCGCGTCCGCGCCGATTCGGCCGAACGCTCCGCGCATGTCGACGCGAACGTCGTCATCGCCATGCGCCGTGCGGAAGCCGACGAGTTCTACGCCGCGCTGCAGGAGGACCTCGACGATGCCGACGCGCGGCTCGTCCAGCGCCAGGCGCTTGCCGGGATGCTGTGGAGCAAGCAGTACTACCAGTTCGACGTGACGCGCTGGATCGACGGCGACCCCGCGCAGCCGAAGCCGCCGCGCACGCGCCGCAACGCGCGCAACGCCGACTGGCGGCATCTGTCGAATTGCGATGTGATCTCGATGCCGGATAAATGGGAGTACCCGTGGTACGCGTCGTGGGATCTCGCGTTTCATGCGGTCGCGTTCGCAATGATCGACCCCGAGTTCGCGAAGCATCAATTGGTCTTGCTGATCAAGGATCGCTACCAGCACCCCAACGGTCAATTGCCCGCTTACGAGTGGGCGTTTTCCGACGCGAACCCGCCAGTCCACGCGTGGGCCGCGTGGCGTGTCTATGAAATGGACAAGCGGCTCACGGGCCGCGGCGACCGTGTGTTTCTCGAGCGCATCTTCCACAAGCTGTTGCTGAACTTCTCGTGGTGGGTCAACCGCAAAGACGCCGCCGGCCACAACATTTTCCAAGGCGGTTTTCTCGGGCTCGACAACGTCGGCATCTTCGACCGCTCGGCGCCCCTGCCGACCGGCGGGCGCATCGATCAGGCCGACGGCACCGCATGGGTCGCCGCCTACGCACTCGACCTGATGCAGATCGCGCTCGAACTGGCGATCGAAAACGCGGTGTTCGTCGATATCGCGGTGAAGTTCTTCGAGCACTTCTTGTACATCGCGGAAGCGGTGGGCTGCAACGACGCCTGCGACACGGGCCTCTGGGACGACGAAGACGGCTTCTACTACGACAAGCTGCGCCTGCCCGACGGCAGCAGCATTCCGCTGAGAATGCGCTCGATCGTCGGCCTGATTCCGCTGTTCGCGGTGCGCGTGCTCGAGCAGCGCCGGCACGGCAACCTGCCCGGCTTGCGCGACCGTCTCTTGTGGTTCCTCGAGCATCGCCCAGATCTCGCGCGGCTCGTATCGCGCTGGCATGAAGAGGGCGTCGGCAATAGCGGGCTGCTCTCGCTGTTGCGCGGCCATCGGATGAAATGCCTGCTAAGACGCATGCTCGACGAAAGCGAGTTCCTGTCGCCGTTCGGCGTGCGTGCGCTATCGCGAGCGCATTGCGAAAATCCCTTCGTTTTCCAGCACAACGGCGACAGCTTCCGCGTGAAATACCTTCCTGCCGAATCCGATTCGCACGTGTTCGGCGGCAATTCGAACTGGCGCGGGCCGATCTGGATGCCGGTGAACTTCCTGCTGATCGAATCGCTGTTCGAATTCCATCGTTATTACGGCGACGATTTCCGCGTCGAGTACCCGACCGGGTCCGGCCAAAAGTATTCGCTGCGCGAGATCGCGTTCTTCCTCGCACGCCGCATCACGACGCTGTTCTTGAAGGGCGAAGACGGCAAACGCCCGGTCATGGGCGCGTATCCGAAGCTGCAAGCGGACCGGCGCTGCGACGACCTCGTACTCTTCCACGAATACTTTCATGGCGACAACGGGCGCGGCGTCGGCGCTTCGCATCAGACCGGCTGGAGCGGACTGGTCGCGTTGCTGCTGCAGCCCGGGATGGTGTCGTGCGCGCACGGCGTGCCTGCGCTCGAAGACGAGGCTGGCGAGATGCAGGCCGAAAGCGTGATGAAGTGAGGTAAGGCCCTTTTCGATGCGTACCCACGCCGACGTCGATAAATACAGCATCGTCTACTAGAATAGAGCGCTCCTATCCAATGCACGTCCGCGGCGTTTCAAATGCGGCGGCGTCGGTCCCGTGTTTTTTCAAACGAACGCACCACAATGTGGAGAAGCGCAATGAGTAATCGGCCGTCGTCTGATGAATTAGAAAATCTGAACCAAACCACCGAGGCCACACTAGCTGCGCTGACGCTCCAAATCAGTGCATTCGTTCATAACGGTACGCTCGACAGCCGCTGTGCCGCCAAGCTCATTAAACGGTTAAGAAAGGAAGCCGACCTCGTTTTCGTCAACGGCAATTCGACCGAGGAAGGACGTCACGAACTTCATAAGGCTTTGAACGCCGTCGACGCTTCCCTGCGCGATCACGACGCCATGTTGCTCGTCGCCGCTAACGCGGCGCTGCGCGTCGCGGAAGACGCGCCGCAGAGCAATCCCTAAGCCACTAGGAAGCGCTGCCGTCCCGTCATGAATGTGCAACACTGCACGCTCCGCAATTCGAGCGAAAGGTGACGCGTGACGGACGGCAATCACTCGAACGAACCGAAAGAACAAATCGGCCGCATGGCGTATTCGGAATTCGCGGAGCGCTACGCGGCTTTTGCGCCGACCAAGGCGCACAACGCGCTGTACGAGCGCCCTGCGACGATGGCGCTGCTCGGGGATGTGAGCGGCCTGCGTGTTCTCGATGCGGGGTGCGGCCCCGGCATCTGCAGCGAGCACTTGGCGCGCAGCGGCGCAACCGTTCACGCATTCGACGTTACGCCCGAGATGGTCGAACTCGCCCGCGTGCGATGCGCGGACCTGCCCGTCGAGGTGATCACGGGCGATCTCACGGCGCCGCTCGATTGGCTGCCGGACCATTCTTTCGACAAGATTCTTTGCTCGCTCGCTTTCGACTACATCAAAGACCTGAACCCCGTATTTCGCGAGTTCAAGCGAGTCGCGCGGATGGGCGCCACGCTCGTGTTCTCGATGGCGCACCCGATGCGCGACTGGATGGACGAGCGCACGCGAGGGCATGGCACGTATTTCGACACGTCCCGGTTCGGGCTGCATTGGTCGGGGTTCGGCGAGCCCAAGCCGTACGTGCAAGCGTATCGCCGGCCTATATCGGACATTCTCAATGGGCTTGCCGAAAGCGGCTGGATACTCGACCAGTTCGTCGAACCACGGCCGCTGGCGGAAATGAAGGCCGTATCGGCGCGGCTTCATGCGGAGTTGTCGCACGCGCCGGCTTTTATTTGCGTGCGGGCGCGCTGCTAACTAAGACTAGACGCCGTCCGACCCGGTCATTTTCCTGCACTACAATGAATCGTTAGAGTGCCGCACACCGCCCGCAGCGCGTAGGGGCCAAGTACGTGCAGGACTCGTGCCGGAGGACTGCCATGCCGACTTACCAATATCGTTGCGAAAAGTGCGGCGAAACGTTCGAGCATATCGAACACCTCGCCGAACATGACAAGGCTCATCCGCCTTGCCCCAAGTGCGGAAGCGAGCAGGTTCAACACGTACCCACGCCATTTGTCGCGCAGACGACGAGAAAAAGCTGAGCATCGGCGAAAAGAAGGGGGCCCATCGGGCCCCCTTCCATGAACCCGCGGCAAGCGCGGGTCCGATGCGTCGTTAGTTCAACAACCGCAACACCCGATCACGATTGACCCAGCGACGGATCGCTCATGCTGTCGCTGCCCGTTTCGACGTGACCGGCCAGCCAACGCTCGAACGACGCATCCGTATCGACCGTCACGCGCAGGTCGTACCAGCCGTATTGCGCACGCAGATCGATATACAGGTTGACGCTGTCGCCGCCCGCCACCGACCGGCGGATCAGATTGCCGCGGTCGTACGCGTTGAAGATCGTGAACTGGCACGCCGCGTTGCCCATGTTCTTGAGCGTCAACTGGATATTGCCGTTGGCGACGTCATAGCCTTCCGCGACATCCGGAATCGCCGTCTCCGTCCCGTTCCACCAGTGCATCGCCACCGCCTTGCCGGCGAGGCGGCGGAAGAACCCGTTCGGGCCATGCACGGCGAAGCCGTAGCTGCCGTCCGAGTTCAACGCGAGCTGATCCTTGAGACGATGACCCGCGTCGACCGTGTACGCGCGCGGCGCGCCCGTGCTGTGCGCGGCGTAGACGGAGAACGCGGCGCCGGCCTCGCCCGAGTTGACGAACTCGATATTGAACTTGCCTTGGTTCGCTTGCGGCAGACCACGCACGAAGAGTTCGTACGGCAGCGCGCGCGCCGGACGCACGCCGGGCTCTTGCTGTGGAATCGCCTGGACGAGCGGCGGAACCGGCACGTAGTCCGGGTGACGATTCTGATCGGGCGGCACGTAGCCGCTCGTGCTCGGCAACGTCGGAAGCGCGGCGTTCGGGTTCGTGAAGTCGAAGGCGCGCGTGAGGTCGCCGCACACCGTGCGGCGCCACGCGGTGATGTTCGACTCGGAGAGGTTGTGATGATGGCCGAAGCGGCGCTCGATGAAGCGGATGATCGACGTGTGGTCGAACGTTTCCGAACACACCCAGCCGCCCTTGGACCACGGCGACACCACGAGCATCGGCACGCGCGGTCCGAGGCCATAGGGGCCCGCTGAATACGTCGAATTGCCTGGGAAGTATTCGTTGTTCGTATCGACCGTCGACAAGCCCGCCGCGCTCGACCACGGCGCATACGGCGGCGCGACGTGATCGAAGAAGCCATCGTTCTCGTCGTAGGTGACGAGCAGCACCGTCTTGCTCCACACGTCGGGATTCGACGTCAGGATCTGCAGCACTTGATCGACGTACCACGCACCGTAGTTCGCGGGCCAGTTCGGATGCTCCGAATAGGCTTCCGGCGCGACGATCCACGACACTTGCGGCAGCGTACCGTTCGCCACGTCTTGCTTGAGGATGTCGAAATAGCCGCCGCTCACCGCGACGTTGGTGCCCGTGCGCGCGTTGTCGTAGAGCGGGTTGCCCGGCTGCGCGTTGCGATACTGGTTGAAGTACAGGAGCGAGTTGTCGCCGTAGTTGCCGATGTACGCGTCGCTACCCCAGCCCCACGAACCGGCCGCGTTCAGGCCCGTGCCGATGTCCTGATAGATCTTCCACGAAATGCCCGCTTTCTGAAGCACTTCCGGATAGGTCGACCATCCATAGCCCGCTTCCGCATTGTCGATCACGGGGCCGCCGCCGCTGCCGTCGTTGCCCACCCAGCCGGTCCACATGTAGTAGCGGTTCGGATCGGTCGGGGTCATGCCCGAGCAGTGGTACGCATCGCAAATCGTGAACGCGTCGGCGAGCTGGTAGTGGAACGGGATGTCCTGACGCGTCAGGTAGGCCATCGTCGTCGTGCCCTTGGCCGGCACCCACTGGTCGTAGTTGCCGCTGTTCCACGCCGTGTGCGTCGTGTTCCAGTCGTGCGGCAAGTCCTGGATGAACTGCAGGCCGAGATCGGGCGCGCTCGGGCGGAACGGCAGCACATACCCGAGGTCGCCCGCGAGCGGCTGATACCAGACCGGCTTGCCCGTGGGCAGCGTGATCGTGCGCTTGTCGCCGTATCCGCGCACGCCACGCAGCGTGCCGAAGTAGTGGTCGAACGAACGGTTCTCCTGCATCAGGACGACGATGTGCTGCACGTCCTCGATGCTCTTGGTCGCATTGTTGGCGGGAATGGCGAGTGCGTTGCGGATGCCAGCGGGCAACGCACCCATCGCGGCTGCAGCGCCAGCCGCTTGAGCGGTGGCGCGCAGAAAGTCACGTCGGCTATTCGAAGTCATATTCGTTTCTTTTAGATAAGGATGGAATAAGACGGCACGCGAGCGGGCGATACGCGTCGGTGAATACAGCCTTTTGGGGGGACAACCGAACTGCGAAAAGCACGAAAAAGCGGACAACGGCAAAGCGAATAAAACCAGGCTGCTGCGTCTAATTCAATCCGCCGTGTGGAAGACGGGCGGAAGAAGCGGGCGCGCTGCCGAGGCGCCTGTTGCGGCGCTCGGCTGAGGTGTATCGAATCCTTGCGCGAGAAGCGGAGCCTGTGGCGCGTTCACGCGTGCGCCTGCAAGCGACGCACCGGGCAACTGGGGCGAGCGAACGGCCGCATTCTGCTGGCCTTGCGCGCTCGAGCCGTCGTCATTGCCGCAAGCGGACACGGCTACGCAAGCGAATGCCGCTGCGCAAACGCAAACGAAACGGGACCTGATGTGCACGATCTCTCTCCACACGCGAAATGAGCGTCGGCGCAACAAGAATTGGAAAGGCGCCATACGGTTTGGCGCTTAAGGATAGAAAGCGATCATGTCCAATTGATGAATTGGAGTAGACCACTTTAAAAATAGCGAAGCGGTATTTTCCATGCGACTTTAGAAGTGGCTTTTGGAATATAGACCGCTCGCGATTGACGCGCGTGCGAATGCCGATTAGCCGTATCGCTGCGCGAATTCGGTCATCCATTGCGCGAGCGTTGCTGTGGCTTCCGGCGTCACCGCGTTGTACAGCGAAGCACGCAAGCCGCCAATCGAGCGGTGCCCTTCTAGCCCATGCAAGCCGTCGCGTTTCGCTGCATCGAGGAAGAGCGTCTCGGTCACCGCATCGGGCAAGCGAAACGCAATGTTCATCGAAGAGCGGTAGGGCCGCTCCGCATGCACGCGATAAAAGCCGGGATGCGCGTCGAGCGCGCCGTACACCGCGCGCGCTTTTGCGTGGTTGATTTCCGCCATCGCCCCCACGCCGCCGATATCATCGCGCAGCCACCGCGTGACGAGCATCAGCACGTAGATCGCGAACACAGGCGGGGTGTTGTAGAGCGAGCGCGTGTCGATATGCGTGCGGTAATCGAGCATCGTCGGCAACGAGCCGCGCGCGCGGCGCGCGAAGTCGTCACGCAGAATGACGACCGTGACGCCGGACGGTCCAAGGTTCTTTTGCGCATGCGCGTAGATCATTGCGTAGCGTTCGATATCGACCGGCCCCGCGAGCAGATTCGACGACATATCGCACACGAGCGGCACATCGGGCAAGCCGGGCACCTCGGTAAATTCCAGGCCCTCGACCGTTTCGTTCGACACGTAATGCAGATACGCGGCATTGCGCGACAACGGCAATTCGTCCGCATGCGGCAAGCGCGTGTAGCCACCGTCATAGCCGTCCCAGACGACGCTCACCTGCCCTTCGTGACGCGCTTCCGGCGGCGCCTTGGCGCTCCAGTAACCGGAGACGATGTATTCGGCGCGCTGCTTCGTGCCGCGCAAAAAATTCATCGGCAGCATTGAGAATTGCAGACTGCTGCCGCCCTGCATGAACAGCACGTGATAGTGGCTTGGAATGCCGAGCAGCGTGCGCAGGTTCTGTTCGGCTTCGTCGAGCACGGCGCGGAACCACGCGGAACGGTGGCTCATGCCGAGCACGGACAGCCCCGTCTCGGGCAACGCCTCGATCGCATCGCGCGTTTGGCGCAATACGGCAAGCGGCAGTGCGCCGGGGCCGCCCGAGAAATTCTTTTGCTCGTTCACGCGCCGTCCTTAGTGATGGTTCGACGCGCCAGCATCCGCTCGAACGCGTCGACGATACGCTGCACGTGCCGATTCTTATGGGCGAGCACACCGTCAGCGCGTTCGAAGTGCGCCAGCATCGTCGCGTTCGCTTCGAAGACGAAGACGCGTCCATCAGGCAGCACGGTGAAATCGATGCCGCCGTAGTCCAAGTCGAGCTTGCGCGCGATGGCCGCGACCGCGTCCATCGCGCCGCCGCCGAGCGCGGCACGCGGGTCTTCGAGAAAGCGCCGCTCTTCGGCGAGCTTCCAGGCGTGCTGTTCCATCTCGGCGGAAAAGTAATGCACCATCCAATGCGGCGAAATCGCGAGATGGTAGGGGTAAGGCTCGCGGTCGACGAAGATCATCCGGTACTTGCGGTAGTAGCCGTCGGCCGAGCGATAGTCGGAGAACGCCGTCAGATAGTGCGCGCCTTTAAACGTCTTTAGTCCAGCTTCGAGCGCGTCGAGCGAATCGCAGCGCGAGAGACCTTCGCCGCCATGCGTCGCGGCGGGACGCGCCAATACCGGCAACGCGAGCCCGCCGGCCGCCAGCCGCGCGTAGAGTTCGGCGCGTGACGCGGGCGGCGTTTCCGAGCGAATGCAAGCGGCCGTAGCAACGCCTTCGAGATCGCTCAGCGAGCCCGGAAGCCGATCGCGAAACGTCCGCTCTATCGCGGCGGGCGGATTGAGCAAGGCGCGCTCGCAGCGCGCCGCGAAGCGCTTGAGCCTGTCGGCGAGCGGAGCGGCGATATCCGGATCGCCGATCGCGTTGAAGACGAGATCGTATGGCGGCAGATGCGCGTCTTCGCCGTCGTGCGCGTAGTCGATCGCGTATTTGATCCGGCCGCACTTTGCGCTCGGCAGCAGCGCGTCAAACGGCACATTGCCGCTACTCGCGCCCGTGCAAAGGATCAGCACGTCGCGAACCGGCTCGCCCGAGCGTTCGACGAACACGCGCTGAATTTCATAGGCTTTGGCGCGGCACGCTTCGGCTTCCGCAATATGGCCCTCGTTCGCATGAATGGCGGCGAGATTCTGATAAGCGATCGCGGCGCGCGGATCGATGGCAAGCACCAGGCGGTACCAGTTAGCAGCCGTATCGCTATCGCCCTTCATGAAGTAACCCGTGGCGACCGTGCATAACTCGCTGACCGACGCATCGGGCGACCCCGCCGCAAAAGCATCGAGCGTTTGCGCGGCAATCAAGTGCGCGAGCGCGCCAAGCTCGTCGCCAAGCGTGCGCCGCGCGTCCGCCATCGAGCGATGCAACGCGGCGTCTCGCGGCGCGGCGGCGAGCGCGCGCACCAGCGCGTCGGGCGGCTGGGCCGCTTGCGGCTCGCCGCTGGCGGAGTCGGAGTCTCGTGTCATCGCCGTAGGGGTTGAATCCGTTCGTGGGGCCCGGGTGGGGGCGCCCGAAGCATACCCGCACCTGCTGTCATCCACGTTACAGCGCCGCATATTCGGGTTACGAAAATTTACGCTTGCTGCTCGCCGTAAGCGCTACCGCGCCTGCGCGCATTCGCATGCTTGTGTCATGCCGATGACAGAGCGGCTTATTAAGACCGCACGGCTTAGGCCCGCGTAACCTTGCACAATCTTTCAAATCGCCAATATTCGTCCCAACCGCGAAAGACGAATGTCGTCTTTGTAGAAGTCTTCAGAATTAATCGCGAATAAATGCCTGCCTATACTTTCGCGTCATTCGTACTCTGGAACAGCCATGGAAAACAGTACGAAGCACGTGAAGGGCTTGAACGGTCTCAGAGCGCTGGCGGTCATACTGGTCTTCCTGTCGCACAAGGCGCACTTCGAGGCCATCGATGCGGGCAAGCTCGGCGTTTGGATCTTCTTCTTCATCAGCGGGTTTCTGATCGTCGGCGAGCTGCATCGCAACCGCGTCGGCATCGAGCACGGCACGCAGCAAGGCCGCACCGTCATTGCGGTGTTCTTCGTCAAGCGCGCGCTGCGCATCTTTCCGGTTTACTACCTGCTGCTGATCGCGTTGACGATCGCCCATCGCCTCTTCTATCAGCGCGGCGTCCATCTTGGGCTCCTATGGCACTTCGCGTTTCTGTCGAATTTCTGGATCGCCCTCGTCATCGATAAGTGGCCCGGGACCGTCTCGCACTTCTGGAGCCTCGCGATCGAGCAGCAGTTCTATCTCGTCGCGCCTTTCGCGCTGGTCCTCACGCGCGCATCGCGGCACTTGCGGATGTGCGCGGCGATCGTTCTGGTCTGCGCGGTGCTGCATCTCGTGCTCTACGCGCGCGGCGCAAGCCAGCCGTTGATTTACGCGCTTTCGCCGTGGAATTTCGCGCTGCTCGCGTTAGGCGGGATGTGCGGCATGGCACGCGACGATGCGCGAATTGGCGTCCAAGTTGCCTCACATGCGCGCCGTACGTCGTGGCTGGCGATCGCGCTCGCCGGAACATGCGCCTGCGTTTCGCAGCCGCTATGGGCGCCCACGCTGGGGCCCGTGGCGCTCGGATGGGTCGATCTCGGCCTTTCGGTTTCGCTGTGCGCGGTCTTTCTTCACGTCGTCAGCCGGCAAGACAGCGCGCTCGTTACCGCACTGGAAACACCCGCCCTCGACTACCTCGGCAAGATCAGCTACGGGTTCTATCTGTTTCACAACCTCATCCCGACGAAGCTCGGCGAGGCGCCCGCGCTCTACGCGCGATTGCATGTGCCGATCGCGCTCCAGCACGCGCTGCCCATCGTGCTGCAATTTCAGCTGTCATTCCTGCTGGCGCACTTGTCGTGGCATCTGCTGGAAAAGCGCGTGCTCGCGCTCAAGAAGCCGATCGAGGCTGCACTGAGGAGCCGCGTGCGCGTACGCCCGCAGCCGCAGCCATATTGATTCGCTTCCGGGCGATAGAAGAGGGACCGCGAATGCGGGCCCTTCCTCTGAGTATCTTCGAACACGCAAGACAAAGAAAAAAGGCATCGCCCCGCAACGTCGTTGCGGCGGCAATGCCAACGGGGAACGCGATCAATGAAGTGAAGCGGCCTCAGGCGGCAGTCGCAAAAGCCGGCAGACAGCCACGCAAGTACGCTTCGAATTCTTTGCTGACTTCAGGGTGACGCAGCGCCAGCTCGACGGTCGCCTTCAGATATCCGAGCTTGCTGCCACAGTCGAAACGCGTGCCGTAGTAGCGGTAGGCGAGCACTTGCTCCTCGGTGAGTAGCGATTGCAACGCGTCCGTCAATTGCAGCTCGCCGCCCGCACCTGGCTTCAGCTTCTTGATGTGATCGAAGATGCTCGGCATCAAGACGTAGCGCCCCACCACGCCGAGATTCGACGGCGCGACTTCCGGCGCGGGCTTTTCCACGATGCCCGAGAGCTTGATGACGTCCTCTTCCCACTCGCGCCCTTCGACCACGCCGTACGAGCGGCTGTCTTCGCGCGCGATCGCTTCGACGCCGACCACGGAGCTGTGATAGTGATTGAACACGTCGACGAGCTGCTTCATCACCGGCTGAGGACCATGCAGCAAGTCGTCGGCGAGAATCACCGCGAACGGATGGTCGGCGACGAGCTTCTCGGCGCACAGCACGGCATGCCCGAGGCCGAGCGCCTCCGGCTGCCGCACGTAGAAGCAGTCGACATGGCTCGGCTTGATGCTGCGCACGAGATCGAGCAGCTTCTGCTTGCCGCGCGCCTCGAGCTCTGCCTCGATCTCGTACGACTTGTCGAAGTGATCTTCGATGGCGCGCTTGCTGCGCCCCGTGACGAAGATCATTTCGGTAATCCCCGCCGCGATCGCCTCCTCGACCGCGTACTGAATGAGCGGCTTGTCGACGATGGGCAGCATCTCCTTGGGGCTTGCCTTAGTGGCCGGAAGGAACCGTGTGCCGAGGCCCGCCACAGGGAACACGGCTTTGGTGACTTTCAACATCGTGAGAATTCCCGGTCGGTTTGTAAAAACGTGCTGATGAAATGAGCGGGCCGCCGCTTTTACCCGCTCATGTCTCCAATTCATGTCTTCAATTCGAATTTACCGATATACGAAAATGAATCGAGTAAATTTGACCTGCTTCAACAATTCATTTGCTATTCGATTTCTTCCATTTGCGGAAGATCGCCGTGGGCCATGCCGAAATGACCGATCGGCTCGTTCTTCAGCGCGTCTCGATAGGCCGAGATCGCCACCAGGACCAACAGCACCGCGACGCCAGCAATCCAATGCAAGTCCATGACGCAACTCCTTGTCTGATCGTTCCGAACGTCAAACTAACATGAAAAAATCGGCAAATAATTGACGCTTCCCGTGCGCGATTTTTTCCGGAAATCATTTCCAGCTGGCTTATCAAAATGAGTAAAGCTTGCGAATTAATTTCCTTATTTCGCGCATTCTCGCTGCGCTAGGATGAAGGGCGGCTTGCGCTCCCTGGCGATCCGGTATGCGCGCCGCGCCAAGACTTCCCAACAGCACGGACGACGATCTCGAATGAGCGATTCCCAAGCGTTGCAGACTGCCGTCGCGAACCCCGCGTTCTCCGCCATCCGTCAGCCCGAGGCGAGAGCGGCGGCGGCCCCGAAAGACTTCGTCATCGACGCGATGCGCGGCTTCGCAGCGCTCCTGGTCGCGTACTTTCATTGCCGGCAAGTCGTGTGGGTCGGCATGGAGCAGTTTCACCGCACGGTCGGACACGCCTTGAATCTCAGCGCCATCGCCGGCTATCTGACGCTGCCGATTGCCTGGGGCTCGGCGGGCGTGCCGATCTTCTTCGTCATCAGCGGCTACTGTATTCATCGCAATTCAGCGACGCGGCTTGCCGCGAACCCGCAATACCGGCTCGACGCAGGGAATTTCTGGGCGCGGCGCTTTGCACGCATCTATCCGGTGTTGCTCGCCGCATTGCTGCTCACGTTCGCGCTCGATACGATCAGCCTCCATTTCCCGCCGGTCAGCCACAAGATTCGCGAGATCGGCCTGATGCCGTTTCTCGTCAACCTGTTTTCGCTGCAAGGCGTGGCGGGGTATACGTATGGCTCGAATGGGGCGCTTTGGACGTTGTCGCTCGAGGTGCAGTTCTACGCCATTTACCCGCTGCTCTTCGCCGCGCGGCGGCGGTTCGGGATCAATGCGGTGCTGGGCGCCGTGGCGGTGGTGAATGTCGTATCGGCCCTTGTGCTGGAACGCCATGACCTGCAGTTCTTCACGTCCTACTGGCTGTCGTGGACGATCGGCGCGTATATAGCCGACATTCGCTCTACGGCCAAAACCGACACGCACAAAACCTTTCTTTGGTACGCCGCCGCAGCGGTGCTGATCGCGCTTGGCTGCGTCGCCTTCCACTTTGGACAATACGGCGCGTTCCAGCTTTGGGCGCTTGGTTTTGCATGCTATCTGTACAAGGCGCTGGACAGTGCCGGAAAACCCAATCTCGTGGCGCGCGTGCTCGGGCGCTTCGGCGATTTCAGCTATTCGCTGTACCTCATTCACCTGCCGATTTTCGTGTGCCTCGCGTCGGTGCTGTTTCGTTCGACGCTGCAACTTTCGATCTGGCCGTCGTTCGGCTTCATGCTGGTCGCGATCGCCGTGGCCTATGTGTTTTACCGGCTCGTTGAATTGCCTGCGATGCAGTGGTCGGCGAGTATCAAGCCGCGCGGCGTGTCGTCTCGGCGTGGCGCTTGATCAGCCCGCGCCCGTCAATGCCTTAAGTCTTGAAGTAGGTCCTGTGCATTAGCTGGCTGGCTGAAGACGCTTAAAGGCGTACCCCTCACGGGGCTACGCCTTTAGTTTTTTGGCTACTTCTTGAGCTTGCCCCTCTTCCCAGCCACATCACTCAGCACCCGCTCGACGCTTTGCACATAGTTCCGCGTGCCGAACCTGCGCCGCGCCGTCGCATAGCCATTCTCGACAAGCCGCGCACGCAGCTGCGCATTCGTTTGCAACTCAGCAAGCGTCTTGGCGAGCGCTTGCGCGTCGCCCGGCTTGCACAGCATGCCGTTCACGCCGTCATCGACGATCTCGACTACGCCGCCCGCACGCGACGCCACCACCGGCCGCTTCGCCAGCATGCCCTCGACGATCACCCGGCCGAACGGCTCCGGCGTGATCGACGTATGAGCGACGACGTCGACGGCCTTCATGCACGCCGCAATATCGCGCTGGAACCCGAGGAAATGCACGCGGTCGGCAATTCCCTGTTCCTGTACATAGGCGTGTAGCTGAGCCTCGTATTCGTCCTCGCCGAACAACGCGGCGCCAACGAGAACCGCATGCATGCCGGGATTCGCCGCGATCGCTTCGAGCAAGACGTGCTGTCCCTTCCAGCTCGCGAGCCGGCTGTAGGCGCCGACCAGAAACGCGTCCAAAGGCAAATTGAAGCGCGCGCGAAGCTCGCCGTTCGCGACACCTTCGAGCTCCGCAAACGGCCCCTCGGAGATACCGTTGAACACGACATCGACGCGCTTCGAATCGGCCTTCGTCAACGCAATGAACTCCCGCGCCGACGCGTCCGAATTCGCGATCACATGATCGACGCCGAGCTTGCTCGCCCACTTGATGATGGTGCGCTGAGCGCCTCCAAAGTGCTCGGCGCTGACGATATCCCTCAAGTGCCACACCACCGGCTTGCGCGCAAATACGCCCGCCACCGCGCCGATCACCATCGCGCGCTGCGTATTCGCATAGATGATGTCGGCATCGCGCGCACGCTTGCAGGTTTCTCGCACCAAAGAGACGAGTCCGGTCAGCGAACGCATCTTCGGCAGACCCTTGCCGTCCTTGCTGATGCCGTGCAACGCGGGCGCATCGAGCACGTCGACGTTCACGCCCGCCTCTTCCAACGCGATCCGGAACGGCCCGTCGTTAAACAGCACGACGTTCATCGTTTCCTTGAGGTTCTTCGCGATTTCGAGCAACGACAATTCCGCGCCGCCGAGCAAGCCCGTTTGATCGACTGCGAGCACCTTGACTCCCGACACCGTCTCGCGTGCCGTCGAGGGCGCGGCAACCGGCCACGAACGCGCCGACACCGCCGGCATCGCGCGCTCGACATACTCGGTAAAGCGTTGACGGAAATGCGCCGCGGAGAAACGCTGCGCATTGGCGCGGCAGTCTTGCGCGGAGAAACGCCCGGCGTTTTGCTCGAACGCATCGACAGCGGCCTCGATCGCACCCGCGCTTTGCTCGTTGAAGAACATGCCGGTCGGCTGCGGCTGCGATAAATCGCGCACCGTCTCCAGCGCCCCGCCCTTGCCGAATGCGATCACCGGCGTGCCGCACGCCTGCGCCTCGACCACCGAAATACCGAAGTCCTCTTCCGCCGCGAACACGAACGCCTTCGCACGACGCATGCAGTCGTGCAGCACCGCAAACGGCTGATAGCCCATGATCTCGACATTGCCCGCCGCTTTCGCGCGGATCTTGTTCATTTCCGGGCCGTCGCCGATCACGACGAGGCGCTTGCCCGGCATCCGCGCAAACGCCTCGACGATCAGATCGATCTTCTTGTACGGCACCATGCGCGACGCGGTCAGATAGAAATCTTCCTTATGCGTATTCAGCGAAAAGGCTTCGACATCGACCGGCGGAAAGATCACCTGCGCGTCGCGCTGATACACCTTCTTGATGCGGCGCGCGATGAACGCCGAGTTGGCGACGAAGTGATCGACCGAGTTCGACGTCCGAATGTCCCAATTGCGGATGTAGTGAAGAATCACGCGCGCAAGCGCGGATTTCAGGCCGCTAGTCAGCTTCGACTGTACGAGGTATTGATGCTGCAAGTCCCACGCATAGCGAATCGGCGAATGCACGTAGCTGATGTGGACTTGGTCCGGCCCGGTCAGCACGCCCTTTGCGACCGCGTGGCTGCTCGAGATGACGAGATCGTAGGCGCTGACGTCGAGCTGCTCGATCGCGAGCGGCATCAACGGCAAGTACGAGCGGTACTTGTTGCGCGCCATCGGCAGCTTTTGGATGAACGATGTCGTCGCGCGCTTGCCGCGCAGGAACGACCTGTCGTCGAGAAAATCGACGAGGCTGAATACGTCGGCGTCCGGAAAGCAAGCGATGATCTGCTCGAGCACCTTCTCCGCGCCCGCGTAGGTGACGAGCCAGTCGTGCACGATCGCCACTCGCAACGCGCGCGCGGCGGGCACCGCCTGCGGACGGCCTTTCGTTTCGGTGAGTGCGACGCGGTTCGCGCCGCCATCGACGTCGACGGCCACCGCGCGCGCGGCGGCCTCGTCATAGTCTGCGTAGACGTTATCGCTCATGCGCTATTCCTCAGATTCAACCGAAGCAGCAGATCGCGCGCGAGATTGCGCAGCGCCGGCGTCATCGAAATGGACCAGCCGACGTTCGCCACGAGCAGCACGATCCCCACGGCGGCGAGCGTTGCGAGATTCGACACGGCATTCGCGGCATAGAGGCTCGCGAGCAAGAAGGCGAGGTGCGCGAGCATGTCGAGCACGATCGGGCGCATGCGAATCGCGGACAGATACAGCAGCACGCCATAGTCGACGAGCGCGCGGCTCGCGACGACAACGGCCGCGCCGACCAGCGCGTAATGCGCGATGCCGAACCACAATGCCCCGACAAAGAACGGCAACTCGACGAGGCCTACGCATGCGGCGCGCGCCGGATTGACTTGCGACTGGATCAGAATGCGCGTCACGCTCGCTTGCCCGACGAGCCAGACGCTGATGATCAGAATGCGGCCCACCGGCGACGAAGCGGTCGCGATATCGCTGCCCACCCAAACTTGCAGGAACGGCCCAAGCACAATGATCGCGACGATGGCGACCGGCGTGAACACGCCGTTCAGGAATTCGAGCGACTGCCGCACGAGCTCGTCGGCATGGTCGCGCTCGACAGCCGACAAGCGCGGAAACAGCGTACGTATCAGCGCATTCGGCAGCATGTTCAGCCGCGTGACGAGATTCTGCGGCACTGTGTAGTACGTGACGAAGCGCGCGCCGAGCCCCGCGCCGAGCATCACGCGATCCAGCGTGTCCGAGATCATGCTCGTCATGCTCGCAATGAGCATCCAGCCGCCGAAGCTGAAGAGCCCCTTGGCGACGCCGAGTTGCGGCATCTCAATGTGCCGGATATTGAGCACTTTCAAGCTCGCCTGCGCGAGCAGCACGGCCGCGAGAATGCGCGCGACCACCGCTGCGGCGAGCACGCTCTGCAGCGTCGGCGCAATCAGCCACGCGGCGCCGAGCGGCAACAGTTGAAAGAGGAACGTGCCGATCGTCTGATTGGTGTTGTAGACGCCGAAGCGCTCGGCGCCATTGATCGCGCCCGCGAACACCCACGACACGTTGGCAATCGGAATCGCGACCGCAAGCCACGGCAACGCGCGATACACCTCATGCTGAAGCTCGGCCGACACCTTCGTGAAGTAGGCCGTATAAATGAACGCGCCGAAATAGATCAGCAAGCCGCCCGCAATGCCCGTCGCCAGATTGAGCCAGAACGCGCTCCAGAACACGCGCGCGCTCAAGCTCTCGTCGTTCGACGCGCGCGCCTTCGAAATCTGATTCTGCGCGGCCATGCTCATGCCGAGATCGAGAAACCCGAAGTAGCCGATCAAGGTCCACACGAGCGCGATCACGCCGTAACGCTCGACGCCGAGCAGCTTGATATAAGCCGGCACCGTCACGAGCGAAACGAACGTCGGCAGGATCAGCCCCAAAAAATTGATCGAGACGTTCTTGAGAATGCTCTTGTCCATCGAATGCCCTATCGATTGATGCGTGCGAAAGCCAACGTCATGGCGGTCACTGCGCTCATTGCGGTTTCCAGCGGTACATCATCACCTTGCCGCGCGCGTCCTCTTCGACGAACACCAGGTATTCGCCGTTGTCGCGCTGGTGTGCGCTGATGCCGTTGGGCACGTCGATCCAGCCCGACGCGTTGCCCACTTCCGGCCCCGGCTTGATCACGCCGATCGCCACGCCTGTCGCCTTGTCGTACACGTGGACGTCGCCGGCCGGTTCGACCGCGAAGATGTATTTGCCTTCGACCGTCACGCTGATGAGCGTCTGGATCGGCTTCGCGCTCGTATCCCACGGCAGCGTGATCGCATAGCGCTGCACGGGCGAACCCGTCGACCACTTGTCGTAGCGCACCAGCAGCCGGCCGACTTCCTTCCACGTGCCTTGCGCGCCTGCGGGCGCATCGGCCGTGTAGCCGGTCACGTAGAGCGTGTCGGTTTGCGGCTCGTAGATCGCGCGCCGAAGTTCGGAAAACGGCGCGGGCATCGGGTACGTCGTCATATCCGCGTACGAATAGATCGGATTGCCGACGCTATCGAGCCCGCCATAACGGAAGCGGTGAATGCCGCGCTGATCGCTCGTGCGCCAGATATCGCCCTTCACATCGACCCACCATCCCCAGCCGCCTGCGAGCTTGGTCTTGGTCGTGTTCAGCGTGAATTCGCTGCTGTCGAACTTGCCGTCGCCGTTCGTATCGCGCCAGATCCAGTCGCCGCCCGGCGGACGATTTGGAATCTTGTCGACAGGCCGCGCGCGCCCTGCGATGAAGCCCGACGGAATCGCCGTTTCGCCGTCGCGCCGCGGATCGAAGCGGTAGATCTTCAAGTGATCCGCGTACATGTCCGTCAGATACAGGAACGTGCGGCCGTCGAGCTTGCGCGCCATCGGCAGGCCGGGCCATTGGTCCGTGCTGAGCACGGGGTCTTGCGGATACTTGAAGCGGTTCGTGAGAAAGCCTGCGTACTTCCATTGCTGCCCTGCCGGCTTCGATAGGTCGAGTTCGAAACGCTTGTTGCCGGTGAAGACGCTGTTGGGCCGGCCCGGGTCCACCCACGCGCCGTCGACGAACAAGAGCCCCTGTACTTGCCAGCGCAAGCGGCCACCGGGCGCGTAGCTTTCGAGCGTCGCGCCGAGGCCCGCGCCTGTCGTGCCGAGTTTCGGCCCGATGCCGTTGCTCGACACGTAGATATTTCCCGCGGCATCCACGCCCACGCCGGTCAGGCCATTGAAGCGCAGCGGCCCGGGACGCCCTGCCTGGCTCGGCGCTCCGGCGTAGATCCCGCCGCGCTCGCCGAGCGTGTCGGTGAGCGCGTAGCGGCCATCCCGCTTGCTGAAAATGAGCACTTGCTGGCGCGGACCGTTATCGGCGATCAGCACGCGGCCTTTGTCGTCGACGGTGATGTCCACGGCAACCGAATCGGCAGGCAGCGGCAGCGTATCGTCCAGCTTTTGACCGCTTGCCGAATAGTGCTCGACATGCGGCGCCGAATCGGTCAGCGTGCCGGCCAACACCCAAACCGTGCCGTCGCCAGCGATCGCCAAGCGACCCGGTTCGTGCACGGTCCATTTGTTCTTCGGCTGCATTGACGCCGCGTCGTAGCTATCGACCTCATCGCGCGTCGTATTCGCCGCGTAAAGCATCGAATCGTTCGCCGCCAGGCCGCCGATTTCCGCACGCGTGCCGACGGGCACCTGGTTCATCATCAGGAAACTCGCCGCCAGCCGCGCGCGCGGCTCCATGCTCACGGAGCGCAGCGGCGCGACCTCTTTGACGTCGCTGATCACGCGGCGCGAAATACCAAACCATTGCTGTCCGGATTCGGGCCACACGCCTTGCGCGACGAGGCGACCCTTCTCGTTGCCGACCGAAGTCGCGATATACGCATACTGCCTGTTGATCGCAATCGCGCTGCCGCCCGTGTTGCCCCAGCCGTGCGTGCCGCCCGCGAAGCCGAGCATCTTGCCGTCCTTGACGATGCTGACTTCAGCGCCGCTTTCATCCCAGGGCGCGTTCGTATAGACGCGGCCGTCCGGCGCGACAGCGATCGCGGCAATATTGATCGGCGTCCACGCGCCGTCGCCATAGCCAAAGCTGTTGCCGATCCAGGACGTCGACGCAGGCAGCACGGTTTCCGTAGGCACAGCGCCCACGTCGAGCGTGAAACTGACGCACAGCACGGCGGCAAGCGTTGAACAGGATATTGCGCGGAACAAGGCGTTCCTCCATTCGAGGCCCACTGGTCCAGTTGAGCCGGGATTGATCGGGGAATCCTTTCAAGGCGACTCAGAGTACAAGCAAAAATATCTGCAGGAATTGACAAATAATTCCGAGAATTTCGAATGAATTTTGTTTCGCGAATGCGCGTAATTTTTGATCCCGGCACAAAAAAACGCATATACCGGGGCGATTTTTTGCGCGCAATATCGACCGATTCGCGCCCCCGCCAGGCAGCATCCAGGTAGAAAATTCCGCCCGCCAGGCCTAATTCCCATTCATTACTGAGCGGTTTTTTCGTCAATTTCTTTTCCCTAGAATCGATTGCGCCTGCAAAGCGTCAAGCACGCTCATGGCAATACGCGAATCCCTTTCGCCAATCCATTGCCACATGCTTATTCTCGAAACCGTATAGATCGCTCAATGACTGTCAGCGCACTACCCACCGCTACGCGTCGTGAACGCATCGTTCAATTGGACGGCCTGCGCGCCATCGCCGTGCTTGCCGTATTCGCGCAGCACGCGCTGAAAGCGCCGTTATGGATGGGCGTCGACCTGTTTTTCGTGCTGAGCGGTTTCTTGATCACCGGCATCCTGCTCGATCGCAAAGCGCGCGGGCAGTCCTATTTCAGCTACTTCTACGCGCGTCGTGCGCGCCGCATCCTGCCGCCTTATCTGTTGTTGATGGTCGTCTCGTCGCTGCTGTTTGGTCTCGGCTGGGCCGAGCATTGGCAGTGGTACACGTTCTTCGCCACCAACATCGGCGATGCGCTCGATCAAGCGGGCCACCCGAGCCTCAACGTGTTGTGGTCGCTTGCCGTCGAAGAGCAGTTTTATTTGTTCTGGCCGTTTGTCGTGTTGTTTGCGTCGGAGCGCGCACTGCTCTTCGTCGCGGCGGCCTTGATCGTCATCGTGCCGGTTCTGCGCGCGGTCTCGACGCCGTTCTTCGATACGTTCTGGCCGATTTACTACCTCACGCCGTTTCGCATGGACTTGCTCTCTGCAGGCGCCTTGCTGGCCGTGCTGGTACGGCAAGACGCCAATGCGCTCGCGCGTTTGAAAGTAGTGGCCTATATCGGCTTTCTCGCAGCGCTCGCGGTGCTCGCGTGGCTGCATCTTCACTATCCGCGCTTTCGCGCCGCCAATACGCCGCTGTCGAATGCCGGGCTCTATAGCGTGTCGCTGGTTCTGTGCACCTCGCTGGTCGTGATCGCGCTGCAAAGCAAAGGGATCGTGAAGCGCCTCTTGAGCCATCCCGTGCTCGTCTATATCGGCACGATCAGCTACACGATCTACCTCATTCACTTGAGCATTCTTTACGCGCTCTGGCCGCACATCCACAACCGCTACGCGGCGGCCGCGGCGGCGCTCGCCATCACGCTCGCCTACGCGAGCCTCACCTGGTTTGGCTTCGAAAAGCGGCTCATTCACGGCGGGCCCCGCCACGAAGCGCGCCAACTGCTGACCGTCGAATAAAACACTCGCATCACTCTTAGGGAAACGCTATGGACCCGCAACGCAAAGCGATCATCACCGGTGTCTCAGGACAAGACGGCGCGTATCTCACCAAGCTGCTGCTTGAAAAGGGCTACCACGTCACCGGCACGTACCGGCGAACCAGCTCCGTGAATTTCTGGCGCATGGATGAACTTGGCATCAGCCAGCATCCGAACCTGTCGCTCGTCGAGCACGATCTGACCGACCTCGGGTCCAGCATGCGCCTGCTCGAAAAAGCGCAAGCGAGCGAGCTTTACAACCTCGCGGCGCAGAGTTTCGTCGGCGTGTCGTTCGATCAGCCCGCGACGACGGCCGATGTCACCGGCATCGGCGCACTGAACCTGCTTGAAGCCATCCGCTTGCTCAATCCGCGCATGCGCTACTACCAGGCGTCCACCTCAGAAATGTTCGGCAAGGTACAGGCGATTCCGCAATCGGAGTCCACGCCGTTCTACCCGCGCAGCCCCTATGGCGTTGCCAAGCTGTTCGCGCATTGGACGACGATCAATTACCGAGAGTCGTACAACATCTTCGGCTGCAGCGGCATTCTGTTCAATCACGAGTCGCCGCTGCGCGGACGCGAATTCGTCACGCGCAAGATCACCGACACCGTCGCGAAGATCAAGCTCGGCAAAACGGACAAGCTCGAGCTCGGCAATCTCGATGCGAAGCGCGACTGGGGCTTCGCGCAGGAATATGTCGAAGGCATGTGGCGCATGCTGCAGGCCGACGAGCCGGACACCTACGTGCTCGCCACCAATCGCACGGAGACGGTGCGCGACTTCGTCGACATGGCGTTTTCGGCGGCCGGCTATCAGATCGAGTGGACGGGCAAAGGCGAGCAGGAGAAAGGGCTCGACGTGTCGACGGGCAAGGTACTCGTGCAAGTGAATCCGAAATTCTACCGGCCCGCCGAAGTCGATCTGTTGATCGGCTGCGCGGACAAGGCCAAGGACAAGCTCGGCTGGCAGCCCGAGACGACGCTCGAGCAACTGTGCCAGCTGATGGTCAAAGCCGATCTCGAACGCAATCAGCACCATGAGACTTTCTGAGCGCCAAGGGCGTCGCGCGCTCGTCACCGGGCTGGCCGGGTTCACCGGCCAGCACATGGCCGACTATCTCGAAGACGCCGGCTATGAAGTGTGGGGCACGGTGTCGCCCGAATTGACGGATGCCGATTCGAACCGGCATCTCGTGAGTTCCGTCGACCTGCTGGACGCCGAAGGCATGAAAGCACTGGTCGCCGATGCACGGCCCGACGTGGTCGTGCATCTCGCGGGCGCGGCGCACGTCGCGAACGGCACGGCGGGCAATACGTACCTCGTGAATATCGTCGGGACGCGCAACTTGCTGTCGGCGCTCGCCTCGCTCGATAAGCCGCCGCGCGCCGTGTTGCTCGCGAGCAGCGCGAACGTCTATGGCAATACGCCCGTCGAGCTGCTCGACGAAAGCATCGCTCCCTCGCCTGCTAACGACTACGCGGTCAGCAAGCTGGCGATGGAACACGCCGCACGGCTTTGGACGGACCGCTTGCCGATCATCGTCGCGCGGCCTTTCAATTACACGGGTGTGGGGCAGCGCGAGGATTATTTGCTGCCGAAGATCGTCGGCCACCATGCTCGGCGTGAGGCGAAGATTTCGCTAGGCAACCTCAACGTGAGCCGCGATTTCTCCGACGTGCGCAACGTCGTGGCGATTTACGGCAGCCTGCTGGAGGCCGCGCCTGCGGGCGAGACGTTCAACATCTGCTCAGGCGTCGGGCACTCGCTGGGCGAGGTGCTCGCGATGCTTGCGCGCATCGCTGGTTACGAGATCGAGGTGTTCGTCGATCCGCGGTTTTTGCGGGCGAATGAGGTGCATCGGCTGGTTGGGTCGAATCGCAAGCTGCAGCGGGCGATTGGACGCGTGCCGGTGACGCCGCTCGCGGAGACGCTTGAATGGATGTATGAGGCCGCGGCGATGCGTGAAGGATTCACGCTTCAGCGCAACGAATCAGAGGCTGGCTGACAGGCATACCTCGCCTAAGCGCATGAGCAAAAAAAGCCTCTCGGTAACGAAACCGAGAGGCCAAACCTACCCAAGCTCACTCTTTAAAAACTCGCGCGCCTTTAGTGCCCGCTCGCCTCATTCAACGTCAAATTGCGCGTTTCAGGGGCCCACGCAATCGACACCACCATCCCGGCAAACAGCACGAAGGCGAGCGCCATCATCGTCGCTTGAAAGCCCAAACTCGCAATTCCCACCGGTAGCAAAAACGTGCCAACGGCCGATCCCAGCCGGCTGCACGCAATCGCGAGCCCCACGCCAAGCGCACGCACCTCGGTCGGAAAGCACTCCGGCGGAAACACGCCAACGAGATTGCTGAACGCCGACATCGTCAACGTAAAGATGCCAAACGCGACGATCATCGCGATCGCCGCCGATTGCGGCAACACGCTCAACGCCACGAGCGACGCACACGTCACCGCGAACGAACCGATCAGGAACGTGCGGCGCGGCAGTTTGATCGTGAGCCAAATGCCGATCAATGCGCCGAGCACAAGGAACGCGTTAAGCAGCAGATCCGTGCCGAATCCTTCGCTAAGACCGACCACCTTAAGGATGCTGGGCAAGAACGTGTACACCGCGAAGTAAGGAATCACGAGACACACGAAGAATGCGCAATTAAAAATCGTGCGGCGAATCAGATCCCTCTCGAACAGCCGCGCGAAACCCTGCGTGCCGTGCATCGCGTGAGCCGCTCGCGACTGTGCGCCCTCGACTTCGAGCTTCACGTTCGGCCCGAAGTACTTGTGCACGATTGCCTGCGCCTCAGCCGCACGGCCTTTGCCGAGCAACCACCGAGGCGACTCCGGCGTGCCGATGCGGAGCACCAGCACAATCAACGCGGGCACGCCAGCCGACGCCAGCAGCCACCGCCACGCATCGGGCGACGCGTCGGCATACAGCATGCCGAGCACGTTGGCCGCCACATAGCCCACTGTCCACACGACGCTGAACGAACCGAGCAGCGCGCCGCGATGCTTGCGCGGCGAAAACTCAGCGAGGATCGCGTGGCCGACGGTGAAGTCGCCCCCCATGCCGACGCCGATCGCCACGCGCAGCAAACACAACACGAGCGGCGAGGTCGCGTAGAACTGCGCAAACGCAGCGACGGTGATGATCAAAAAGCTCGTCAGGAAGATCTTCTGGCGTCCCATGCGGTCCGACAGCCAGCCGAACACAAGGCTGCCGAAGAAGATGCCCATCAGCGCCGAGCTGCCGATCATGCCCATCCAGAACGCGTCGAGCGGCATCTGCTTGTTCATCGATGCCAGCGCATAGCCAACGGTGCCGAGCGCAAAGCCTTCGGTCAGGTGCGCACCGAACGTGAGCCCGGCTATCTTGATATGAAAGGAATTGAGGGGAACATCGTCGAGCGCTATGTGGCTCTTCGAGTCTTGGCGGGGGGAATGTGCGTCGGCGCGTGGCGCCGTGGGTGAAAGACCAACCACTTCCATTTGATTCGGCGGATGACTCAAGTCGTCTCCTTTTTGTTATTGAGGCGGGCCTTATTTCAACACGCCTCGATTGAAACCGATCCCAAAAACAGACAGGCAAAAAAACGAACGGCCCGCGCCGCGTCCAACTGCTGGACGACGCGACGCGGGCCTACGCGCTTGGCGCGTCAGCGGCCGAGACCGCCCATCATCATGTACTTCAGTTCGACGTATTCATCGAGGCCGTACTTCGAGCCTTCGCGGCCGAGGCCCGATTCCTTGACGCCGCCGAACGGCGCCACTTCGGTCGAGATGATGCCTTCGTTGATGCCGACCATGCCGCTCTCGAGCGCCTCGCCGACGCGCCACGCACGGCCCAGGTCGCGCGTATAAAAGTACGCGGACAAGCCGAACGGCGAGTCGTTGGCCGCTGCGATCGCTTCTTCCTCGGTCTTGAAGCGGAACGCGGCCGCGACCGGGCCGAACGTCTCTTCATCGGCGAGCAGCATCGACTTCGACGCATTCACGAGCACCGTCGGTTCGTAGAACGTGCCGCCGAGCGCGTGGCGCTTGCCGCCCGTCAACAGTTGCGCGCCCTTTTTCAGCGCGTCATCGACGTGGAGCTCCACCTTCCTAAGCGCCGCTTCGTTGATCAGCGGTCCCTGCTCGGTCTCGCCTTCGAGCCCATTGCCGACGCGCATTTTCTTCACAGCGACAGTGAGCGCCTGCATGAACGCGTCGTAGATGCCGTCCTGCACGTAGAAGCGGTTCACGCACACGCAGGTCTGCCCGGTGTTGCGGAACTTAGACGCCATCGCGCCTTGCACGGCGGCGTCGATATCGGCATCGTCGAACACGATGAACGGCGCGTTGCCGCCGAGTTCGAGCGAGAGCTTTTTGAGCGTATCGGCCGACTGCTTCGCGAGCAGCTTGCCGACGCGCGTCGAACCCGTGAACGACAGCTTGCGCACGACGGACGACGCGGTCAGCACGTTGCCGATCGCGACCGCATCGCCGGACACGACGTTGAACACGCCGGCCGGGATGCCCGCTTGCTCGGCCAGCACGGCGAGCGCAAACGCGGACAGCGGCGTTTCCTCTGAGGGTTTGAGCACCATCGTGCAACCGGCCGCGAGCGCGGGGCCCGCCTTGCGCGTGATCATCGCGAGCGGGAAATTCCACGGCGTGATCGCGGCGACCACACCGATCGGCTCACGCGTGACGATGATCTTCGAATCCGGCTTCGGGCTCGGAATCACGTCGCCGTACATGCGCTTCGCTTCCTCGGCGAACCATTCGAGGAAGCTCGCCGCGTAGCCGACTTCGCCGCGCGCTTCGGCAAGCGGCTTGCCTTGTTCGCGCACCATCAATTCGGCGAGCGCTTCACGGTGTTCGAGCATCAGCTCGCCCCAGCGCTTGACGCGCGCGCCGCGTTCCTTGGCGGTCAGCTTGCGCCAGGCCGGGAATGCGCGTTCGGCGGCGGCGATCGCTTGCGCCGTTTCGGCTGCGCCGCCCTTCGCCACGTGGGTAATGACTTCGCCGGTAGCCGGGTTGAGCACCGGGTAGGTGCCCTCGCCCTGGCCCTTGGCTGGAAGCCATTCGCCGTTGATGTAATGCCCAGTACGGAGAAAATCGCTCATGCTGCTTTTTCCAAGTTGTCGGCAAACACGCCCTGCGCGGGACGCGCATCGCGAGCAATACGTTTGCCTGCCGTGTAATCGTTGATTAGATCGCACGGTGTGTAATTGCGTTCCAGCTCATACAGCTCGTCGGCGTCGAGTTTCGTATCCAGCGCGGCGAGCGCGCTGTCGAATTGCGCAGGCGTATCCGCGCCGACCAGCATGCTCGACACACTCTGTTGATTCAGCACCCACGCCTGCGCGATTTGCGCCGGGCTCACGCCGCGCCGCTTCGCGACACGCGCGACCGATGCCGCGATCTCGATCGACGCCTTATCGCCGTACATTTGCGCGGTGAAGAAGTCGGTCTGATTGCGCGTGGAGTTCGGGTCGGACGTCAACAGGCCGCGCGCGAGCGGGCTGAACACCGAAACGCCGATGCCTTGATCGAGGCAGTACGGAATCATCTCGCGCTCTTCCTCGCGGTACGCGAGGTTGTATTGCAGCTGCATGTTGATCGGCTTGGCCCAGCCGTTGCGATCGCAGACTTGCATGATCTTCGCGAGCTGCCACGTGTACATCGTCGACACGCCGACATAGCGCGCCTTGCCCGCGCGCACGATATCGTTGAGCGCACCCATCGTTTCTTCAACGGGCGTATTCACGTCGAAGAAGTGCAGCATGAAGATGTCGACGTAATCCATGTCGAGGCGCTTCAGCGATCCGTCGATGCCGTCCATCACGTGCTTGCGCGAATGGCCGCCTGCATTCTGATAAGCGCCCATGTCGTAGCCGACTTTCGTCGTCACCACGATCTCCTCACGCCGCGCGAGGCGCTTCAAGATGCGGCCGACCACTTCCTCGCCCACGCCGGTCGAATAGAAGTCGGCGAGGTCGATGAAGTTCACGCCGGCTTCGAGCGCATGGCGCACGATCGGCTCGCTTTGCGCTTCGTCGAAAATCCAGGGCTTCCACTGCGGCGTGCCCATGTTCATCGTGCCGAGGCAGAGGCGCGAAACCTTCAGACCGGATTGGCCGAGGCGGACGTATTCCATTGATGTCTCCTAAGACAAGGCGGCGGCGGTTCGAACGACGCCCAAGCCGCAGTGTTCGTATTAGCGTTGTTTGGGGGTATAGAACGGGTTCGACACTTCGCGCGCGGCGGCAAAGACTTCTTCCTTGTGCGGCAGGCCCTTCATCGCGGCGAGGATCGCGTTCTTGCAAGCGCGGTAGTTGTTCTCGAAGACGGCGTCGAGATCGTCGGTCTTCGGATTGACCCAGTTCGCCGACACGACGACCCAGTCGTTTTCCGCTTCGGGCGGCAGCGTGCCGTTTTCGAGCGACTCGGCCACGGCCTTCGCGATGCCCGCCTGCGATGCGCCCCACGTCGCGTTGCCGTGGAAATCGCCCTCGATCTGCGCCTTGTTCACATAGAGCGTGAGCGGCTTGGTCGGCACGCCAGGGCGCGCGATGACGACGAACGGCGCGTGACCCGCCGACGGCGTGGAGAGCGCCGTGGCGAACGCCTGACCCGCCGGGCCGTTGCGCGGACCGACCAGCACGTTGATGTGGGCGAGATTGACGCCCGGGCCTTCGAAGCCTTCGCCGATATAGAGTTGCTTGTCCGTTGCTGCGCTCATGTGTGTGAACCCGTTGGAGGTTAAAGAGGGTGAGACGATTGTGCTATCGGGCCGAATAGCGGATGAAGCGATGTTTTTTGATCTGGGGTATGAGGCCGACTCAAGTTCGGGTTTTTACGGAGTTTTAACGGGCGGAAGCGGGTGCGGCGGCGGGAAAGGTGAGGAAATTCGGGAGCGGGGACAAAATGGCTCGCGAGAGGTGATCGGTGATGGATGTCGACGGACGGCGACGCACCGGTAGCGACCAGGACTTCGACAATGGATAGCGCTACGAATTTGCGCGTCGAGCCGCTGCCGGCGGTGCCGGAAATAGCGTGAAGCGCTCGATCAATCCGCTGAAAACCGTTGTCAGATAAGGCTTTCCGAGAATCGCCCTGAATGCGCCACTGCGCTGCCGAAGTACGTTGCGCGACTCGCCGCATCCGTCACGACGACGGGTTGAGCACGTTAAGCAATGCTTGCCGAACCGGTGACACGCACCTCTCTCTCGCGCTCACTCGACTGAGCCGTCATGCCAAAGGTGAGCGGATTCGGGAGCCACTTCGCCCTCAACCTTCGATCAGGAACCGCTCGCGATTCTTGCCGATCCAGGCCGGCACGCGGCCGCGGCCGCTCCAAGTCTGGCCAGTTTTCGGATTGAGGTATTTAGCGGGCAACGCGGATTTGCGCGCTGCCGGGCGTTTGCTGGAAAAGCCAAGTTCTTCGGCCGTAATGCCATATTCCGCAATCTTTTCTTTGATCTCTGCAATCGTGGCCTCTATTTCCTTCTCGCGGGCCGCGGAGACCTGGACCTGAAGCTTTTCAAGTTGCAGGGTGAGCTGTTTGTACGTCGCCATGGAGCACTGCCTCCGATCATCGTGATTGGTTACAGCAATGTGACTGCTCCATGAACAAAAAGTGCCGCACGGGGTGCGCAACTTGGTCCGCTCGTGCCGGTATGGGTGCGCCTCGACTCGGCAAGCCGCGCAAATGCGATTGCCGGAATGATAGGCAATTAGCGCAACTGACTACTCGCCAGGATCAGTTGGCGCTAGTAACAGACTTTAGTGAGCGCTCAATTCAAGCGATTCCAGCGCGCCGCTTAATCTCTTTGCGCGCTCGATTTGCGAAGGCAAGCGCGCCGCCGCCAAAACGGAATTCACGCGCTTGCGCCAATATGACAACGGAATCCGGTCGCCGGCAGAAATGCGGGCGACGATCCGCTCTAAATGCTCAAGATCTAGTTCGACGTGGCAATGATCCATTTACCGCCCCCGGATTGCACATGCTGCCTCGACGTTTGGCGTCCCGCCGGCGCTGCCGGCAAGACGGGCTTTCAATCGATTATTGGCGAAACACGATGAAAGTTTTGTGCATCCGGTAAATCTGGTTTGGCGATTTAACCGATTTATGGCTTTCTGGTCCAGTCCACTTGTCGCGCAAAAAAACGCGCGTTATTTCGCCCGGCAGGCAAACAGCAAAGTACGCGTGTCGCCGCTGCTCGATTGCTGAATGACGTCGAAATCACCCTGACATATGCCGCGCGCATTCTGCAGACAGGTATCCCACGGGCCGGCGGACGAACATTGGACTTGCGTCGTCACCCGGCCGTCGCCGGTAAAGAGCGGCGCGCTGCCGCCGCAACCGCCGAGCGCCGCCGCGAATGCGACAACCGCCATCGCGCGCGCTGCGACGCTAAAGCGAACCGTAAAAAATTGCGTGTGCTTCATCGAATCACCCCTTCAGTGTTCTTATTTTGGTCTGCCGGAGTATGCCATGTGTGCGTGACTCGCCGTTACTTCCGTGCCGGAAACGGCTTATAAGGCAGCGGCGCGTGCGGATCGGTGCTCAAGCGAATGAAAACCTGTTCGACATCCGGAATGGCCTCCAATTGCTTTTCGAGCGCACCACGGTCGAACGCGGCCGGCACGCAGCCTTCCGCGTAGATGAAACGCCGCTGCACGGTAATCCAGATACTCGCGCCGTGCAGCGTTGGGTCGCCGGTGAAGCGAGCGCGCACTGCGCCGGCGATATCCGCGTCGTACATATACGAATTCGGTTTCGTGCACTTGTGCGCGAGCCAGCAGGTGGTGCCGCGCTCGACTCGGTAATGCGCGTCGTCTTCCATTTCAGCGCGGTCCGTGAACGGGCCGAGCGGCACCGGGCAGCCGGCGAAGTCTTGCGAAAGCGTGAAGAACGGATCGTTGAACCAGTTCCGTATTTCCGGCGCAGCCGGCTCAGGCGCGACTGCCGTCGACGCCTCCTGTGCATAAGACGCCACGCTCGACACAGCCAGCATACTCGCGACAAAAAAACGCTTCATGACACCCCCTCCAGCCGTTCACGTTCATTCGCCCATTCAAACCGACAGAACACACGCCCGCTGCGGAGCACGAAAAAGGGTGTTTCTGTACAATCGCTCGCGATTTCTTTCGACATAGCAAGCATTGAAACACGCCGCACGCGAGACGCGGCCCGCGAGCCGATACGGCCAACCGCAGGCGCCCGCGCACCCTCCGTCCGGTGAATGGAAAGCAACTCAGTAATGGAGACTCAATGTCCTTTGTCATCGTCCTCGCTGCGCTGGCGTTTCTGATGTTCGCCGCCTATCGCGGCTACAGCGTCATTCTGTTCGCGCCGATCGCCGCGCTCGCGGCCGTCCTCCTGACCGAGCCCGCCGCCGTCGCACCCGTGTTCTCGGGCATCTTCATGGAGAAGATGGTCGGTTTCGTCAAATTGTACTTTCCGGTTTTCCTGCTCGGCGCGGTGTTCGGCAAGGTGATCGAGCTGTCGGGCTTCTCCGAGGCCATCGTGCACGCCGCGATCCGCTACATCGGCCGCTCCCGAGCGAACGCGGTGATCGTCGCGGTATGCGCTCTGCTCACCTATGGCGGCGTGTCGCTGTTCGTCGTCGTGTTCGCCGTCTACCCGTTTGCCGCCGAACTGTATCGCCAAAGCAATATTCCGAAGCGGCTGATGCCGGGTGCGATCGCCCTCGGCGCATTCTCGTTCACGATGGATTCGCTGCCGGGCACGCCGCAGATCCAGAACATCATCCCGACCACCTTCTTCAAGACGACCGCCTGGGCCGCGCCTGCGCTCGGCGTGATCGGCTCGGTGTTCATCATCGTGGTAGGTCTGTCGTACCTGGAATGGCGCCGCCGCGCCGCGGTCGCCAAGGGCGAGGGCTATGGCACGTCGCTCGTGAATGAGCCGGAACGCGTGGAAGCGTCGTCATTGCCGCATCCGCTGCTCGCGATCGCACCGCTCGTGCTCGTCGGCGTGGCGAACTTCGCGCTGACGAAATGGATTCCGAACTGGTACGGCGCGGGCACGTATACCGTCGCGCCTGAAGTGCTGCCCGGCGTGCATGCGCCCGTTTCGGCGACGATCAAATCGGTGGTGGCCGTGTGGGCCGTGGAAGGGGCGCTGCTGCTCGGCATTCTGCTCGTCGTCATCACCGCGTTTGGCCGCGTGCAGGAGCGTTTCGCCGCTGGCACCAAGGCTGCGGTCGGCGGTGCGCTGCTGGCGGCGATGAATACGGCGTCCGAGTATGGCTTCGGCGGCGTGATCGCCGCGCTGCCCGGCTTTCTCGTGGTCAGCGATGCGCTCAAGAGCATTCCGAATCCGCTCGTGAACGCGGCCATTTCGGTGAGCTCGCTCGCGGGTATCACCGGCTCGGCGTCGGGCGGCATGAGTATCGCGCTCGCGGCGATGTCGGACGTGTTCATCAAGGGCGCGCAAGCCGCGCAAATCCCGCTCGATGTGCTGCATCGCGTGGTGGCGATGGCCAGCGGCGGCATGGACACGCTGCCGCACAACGGCGCGGTGATCACGCTCCTGGCCGTCACCGGATTGACGCACCGCGAATCGTATCGGGACATTTTCGCGGTGACGGTCATCAAGACGATGGCGGTGTTCTTTGTGATCGCCGTCTACTATCTGACCGGTTTGGTTTGAGCCGAAGCGAAGGCGGTCTAGCGATCAGCGCACACCGCCGATACACTGCTTTCAGCTTCAGCGACTACATAAAAGTCCAGCAGGAAGTCGTGCAATCAGTTGGCCGCTTCGCGCTTCCGACGGACCCAACAGGTAGTGGCGGCTCATCAGTTACCGCGGCAAATGAAAGCAGATTTCGCTCAGCAAGCGCCGCCCAACGTGACCACAGGCAAGCGAAGCGGTTTTTCAGATGCTAAGACGTCACATTTAGATGACCGCAAATCCCCTACCCACACAGCGAGAAAGCCTCCCTGCCGGCAATCTCGCCATTCCCGTATACGCCCGCAACCGTGCAATCTGCCGCCACGCATTCAAACGTGCTGCCCTGAAACGTAAGCACGAAGTGCCGTCTGTCACTTGAAGAAACGTGACCCCAAGAATCTGCAACCAGCGACGAGTTCACTATTTCATGAGCGCAATATCCGCGCAGCCCTCGTGAGGCCAAGGGGTGAGCGTGGAGGTCCTCAGCGTTGGGCGGACCGAACTGATGAAAATCTGCCTCCGAAAACACCACGACACAGAACGGGTCGTCACTATCATCAAAGGGGCCGAAGCGCTCAAAGTCGGCCTCGGAGATTCGATACGCGACGACAACCCGTCTCTCGTTCGCAACCACAAACGGCTCGGACGCGTCAGTGGCCGGACTGGGAACAGAGTCCAGCAGAACAACCGTGTCCTGCTGGCAAGAACCGATAGAACCGCTCATCAACTTCTCTCTGGTTCGTTATGCCGTCGCTCGAGCAGCCAGACTTTCCGGCGCTGCGGCTACATCCGCTTTCGCGACCGTGTCATTGGCGACAACAGCCTGCGTCGCCGATGCCTTCTTGACCGCAGTCCTCTTTACAGTCGGTGCCGCTCTCTTGCCAGCCGATTTCTTGGACGTCGTGCTTTGGGGCGCGGCACGCTTTGCACTGACCGACTTCTTGGTGGCAACTTTCTTCACCGCCCGAGCCGTGGTCGCCTTTACCATCTTGGTGGATGCCTTCTTTGCAACGGGAGTGGCCTTTATTGTCGCTTGCTTCGTCTTGCTCGCGACAGCTGCATCGGCCGCGATCGCAGCGCCGGAATCAATCAAGAACTTCGACCGGTCCTTGACGTTCTTAATCCAAGCCGGCGGACGGGCATGGCCGCTCCAGGTTTCGCCGGTTTTGGGGTTGCGGTACTTTGGGGGAAGTTTGCCCGTCGCGCTGGCAGCAGGTTTTTTCGCCGCGGCAACTGCCGACTTGCCGCCACGCTTTGCGCCGCCCTTCGCCTTACCGGTGTACGCTTCAATGTCTGCTGTCGACAGGCCGTGCTGTGCCATTAGTTCGCGGATTTTCTCGACGACGGCCGACGAGTTCTTTGCGGCGAGCGCATCGGCTTGCGCCTGAAGCTTCTGCAGCTTTGCCTGAATTTGCTCTAAAGTTGCCATATGGACTCCCCTTGTTTTTGATTAATCGAGCGCACTATGCCACATGGATGCATACTATAGCTATGGGTTCATAGGTCACCGAAGGTATCAATCCAGCTCCCAAATTCGATAACGACGAGCTAACTTCCTGGCTCCTCAATCAAGGCTGCGACGCCGGTGCTTGTCGAAGCGTTGCAGCTCGTCTCCACCATGACTACCTCGTTACATCGGCGCAATGTGCGTGCGGTGCGATTCTCCACAAGCGGCGCTTAATAGCCGCCAAGCAACTGCATTCAAGAAGGAATATTTCATGGACGAACGTAAGCGAGACAGCATGATTGCTTATCTCCGCCATCGCATAGATGAGTTTGGCATCAAGCCAGAGGACCTGGCTTCAGCGCTAGCAAGCGAGCAGACAGAAGCTCGTTACCTTAGTGCGACGGGAGACACGTGGACCGGCGAAGGAGAAATGCCGCAGTGGCTTAAACAAGCGATTAGTGCGGGTCAATCCCTTGACCACTTTGAATTGTCACCAAAGGCGACACCCCCTGTACCGTCGAGCAGACCAGGCGTGGATTGGCGTAATGACCCGTTTGCGGGCACCCCGCTTGCACGGCAAGAAAGCCATTCGCGTTAGTCGCGCTGACCTGGCTGGGAGGCCGTCAGAGCCGCTGTAATTCTGCTTTCATCCAATCGTGGACTGCCCGGCTCAATTCCTGTTGCGACGTGTCTTGGGGTGAAAGCGCGGGGCCGACGACCACCCGGATGTGACCCACCCTGTCAGGCCACCCCTTCGCGGGCCAAACTCTTCCGGCGTTGTGGACGACAGGAACGACCGGAGTGCCAGTTGCGCATGCCAGACGAATACCGCCCGACGTCAGTCTCAACGGCGCACCGTGCGGCACTCGGGTTCCTTCCGGGAATATGACCACGACGTCGCCCTTTGCCAGCCGCTCGGCACACTCCTGTGTCACTGCCAGATGAGCCTGACGCGGCGAGCCACGATTCAAGCTGACCATGTCGAGGCCACGCAGCACCCATCCGAAGAATGGAATCCGCAGCAGGTCTTCCTTGAACACAAAGCTGATGCGTCGTGGAAACACGGCGAGGAATGCCAGCGTCTCCCATGTCGATTCATGACGGCACAAGATTATCGATGGCCCCTCCGGAAGATGCTCGAGCCCTTCCACCGAACATGTGATACCGGGCAGCCAGCGCATCACGACAACCATTGCACGACACCACTGCGCCGCCAGCCAGTAGCGTCCGGACCTCCCGACGAAAGGGAAGAGCACCAGTATCCCTATCGAGTACAGCGTCCCGCTGCCGAGCAGATAGACAATGAACAGCCATTTGATGAATGTGGAGCGCATGGTGAGCCGAATGAGGTGGACCTAGCGAAGGGAGGTCCTCGTCGCTGACAATAGCAGACTGCCCGGTAGGCGATTCGTTCGCGCGTCTGGCGCAGTCGAATACCCGGCCACGTCCCTGGTTTGCGCAGGGCGTTATCCTACAGTTCTGGATTCGTTCGAAGGCGCGCTATCTGGAGGCCGACATGTCCTTTACTGCGGTTTACCTGAACAAAGACGGTGACCAGTTCTCCGCGGAACTGAAGCATCTCGACGACAACGTCCTCGACAGCAACCCGCTATCTGAGGGCGAGGTTGTGGTGCGCATTGAACACTCCTGCATCAATTACAAGGACGGCCTGGCGATTGCCAACCGCAGTCCGGTTGTGCGAGTGTGGCCGATGGTTGCCGGCGTTGACGGCGCCGGCATCGTCGAGTCGTCGTCCGACCCCAAATGGAAGGCAGGCGACCGTGTCGTCGTCACTGGTTGGGGACTGGGAGAAACGCACTGGGGCTGTCTCGCCCAACGCGCCAGGCTCAAAGCAGACTGGCTCGTCGCGCTGCCGGGCTCTTTCAGCACCGCAGACGCCATGTCTGTCGGAACGGCCGGCTTCACCGCCATGCTTTGCTGCCTCGCCGTGCGTAACGAAGGCGTGACGCAGACGTCCGGCGATGTCCTCGTCACCGGCGCGAGCGGGGGTGTCGGCAGCGTTGCCGTTGCCATTTTGAGTTCTTGGGGCTACCGGGTCGTGGCAGCGACAGGAAAGCTGCACGAGGCGGACTACCTTCGCGCGCTAGGTGCAGCGGAGGTCCTGGACCGAGCGGCTCTCGCGACACCCGGCAAGCCGCTGCAAAAAGAGCGGTGGGCGGCAGTGGTCGATTCGGTTGGCTCGCACACGCTTGCGAATGTTTGTGCGCAGACGCGATACGGCGGCATCGTAACGGCCTGCGGTCTGGCTCAAGGGATGGATTTTCCGGCAAGCGTCGCGCCCTTCATTTTGCGAGGCGTGAAGCTCATCGGTATCGATTCCGTGATGTGCCCGATGGAACGACGCACGAGCGCCTGGAATGCACTTGCAAGCGACTTCGATGCCCGCAAGCTCGACGCGATAACCACGGTCATCGGCCTGGGAGACGTCTTCGCGACCGCCGAGCAAATTCTCGCCGGGCGCGTGCGAGGAAGAACGGTAGTGGACGTGAACCGCGTTCCTTGAGCGAAGAGCACGACATGACGACTCGTCCTGATAGTCTGACCACATTCATCAAAACCGCGTCTCACCTCTTTCAGTCGGAGAAACTGTCTGACGGTGCCCGGAACCTGGCAACCCGGGTGTTCGAGCGAATTCAGACTCCCTCAGACGATGGCGTCAGACATACAACCCGATATCCGGCCTGTGCTTGGTTCGACTCTGCACTCGCGCAAATCCCCGAAGCAGCACCTTTTGGTGCTGCCGCGCGGGAGTTAAAAGCGCTCGAACCTCTCTTGGGATGGTCACGTCGCACATCCGGACTGCACGGAAGTGAAAACTACATCGAAGGCCACGTGCACGGGATGATTTGTGGTCCCGGCGGGGCCGAAAGTCGATACGACGTCATGCTTGGCTTCTCGATACTGTCACCAGGCGTTCGGTATCCCGACCATAGCCATCCACCAGAAGAAGCTTATGTCTTACTCACTCCCGGCGAGTTCAAACAAGAAGACGGAGCCTTCCGAGACCCCGGAATCGGTAGCGGAATACATAACTTGCCTAGCGCAGTCCACGCAATGAGGTCAGGTGCGACACCTTTTCTTGCTATCTGGTGTCTGCTCGTTTGATAAGCCTCGCCGTAATTCGGAACGTTGGTCGGCGCACTTCTTCGTAGGCATCAGCCAATCAAAGGCAACTTGGATTAGTAGCGGTGATAGTAGCCGCCGCCTCCAGGTACAACTATGCAGCCGCCGCCGAGATTCTCGCCAACGCTGGTCCTCAGGACTTGCGATTCGATGCGTTCCAAATGCTCGCGTTCTTTCGCCGATTCGACCAACTAGGTCTCGGTCTGAGTGCGGTCACCACGTCCGACGACGAGCTTTTCGCGCGCACCGGTGACGCCGCACTGACTATGGCTGGACGTAATGAGTTTGCCGCGTCGCACGCGCTTCTTAGGCAGGCTCGGTCGCTTTTGCCCGCCACATGAAAGGCGCTGTGCTGGATGCAACGCTGAGGGGGTAATCGCCCGTTACCAATCTCGCACGACCGTTTCACCTGTGTCCGGACCCACCGCCTACACTCCGAGCCGTGTTCACCATGAATGCACGCGACGTGCGAGGAGTAGCGAAATGAACAAGAAAATTCTCGGCGCAGTATTGGGAGTCGCCGCCCTGGCAGTTTCGACTGCAGCATCCGCCCACGTTGATGTGGCAATCGGTGTTGGTGTTCCTGGCGTTGTCTATGCTCCGCAGCCGGTCTACGTCGCTCCGGCTCCCGTCGCGGTCGCTTATGGCGGCTACGATGACTGGCGTGCACGGGAGTGGCGTGAACACGAATGGCGCCGTCGTGAATGGCGTGAACACGAGTGGCATGAGCGAGAGTGGCGCGACCGTGACCACCGGGGTTACTGACGCGACGCCGATAGGCCGCATATCCAGCGAATACCAACGAAGACTGTCATTCCATGAAGAAATACCAACTCAAGATGCTCGCGGCGGCTGCCGCGCTGGGACTGGCGGCAGCCGGAACAGCAAACGCTGCGGGATGTATCAAGGGCGCGGTGGTCGGCGGCGTTGCCGGCCACTATGCGGGACACCATGCGGTTGTCGGAGCAGTCGGCGGCTGCATTGTGGGACACCACATGGCAAAGAAGCATGCCGAAGAGCAAGCCGCACAACGTCAAGCGCCACGCGCGCAGTAGCGGACGAAGCGACGGCCGAGCACCACATCTGCGAGGCCCTCACTTATCCCCAGATTTTGTTGGCAAGGCTGTGAACAAGTTGCGGGCAGCTGCCATAAGTGATTGATGCAATAAGCATTTTTGTCACTGGTACAAAAGCCGCCAAAGACGCAAGCTCATGTGACTACCAGTCCAAACGGTCTGTGAGCACTCTCACGTCGCCTAACGCATCCATACGGAGATACGCATGAAGGTCAAGCAACTGTCTGTCTTTGCTGTCTCGGCACTTATGGCTTCGAGTCTCCTCTCGGTTTCGGCATTGTCCGCTCACGCAGCGACAACCGACGCCGGTGCTTCAGATGCAGCCATGTCAAAGCAGGAGTCGAAAGCGCAAAAGAAGGCCGAGCGCAAGGCGCGTCGCGCAAAGAAGAATGCCGAGTTGAAAACGTTGGAACAGAACGGGTACAACCCGGCGGGGAACCAAACGGACTATCCGCAGAATCTGCAGAATGCGCAGCAAAAGGCCCAGCAGAAGGCCACCGGTCAGAAACCGGCGAGTGCGCCGTGACGCTTCGATTTTGAAGAATGGCTGGCGCGGTCAGGCAAAGGACCGGACCGCGCAGCAACTCGTGTCGCAGACTTATGGCCGCACTTTCACCTTCTAGCTCGCGGAATCCGCCAAGAGCCGGAGGCGCCTCGCCTGGCGCGGCAGCACGATATACACGGCCACCAGAATCTGAACGGCCATATTGAGCAACCCGCCCATCACCGGGTGCCCCGTGTGTCTAAAGGGAACGCTCAACAGGCCTGCAGGCAGCGACGCCAGCATCGACCATCCCATCGTTGCCAAACCCACCATGATCGCTTGCCCGACACTCAGCGCCGAAGGTACGGGCAGCAGATGTGCCGCGAAGCCGCTACGAACGGTAAAGCCCATAATGGGCAGGCAGATGACCAGCAAAACGGGGATCATCAAAACCAGCGCAATCCCCAGCTGGCGGGTGAGCACATAGCGGTTCAGGCTATCGTGCAGCGTCCATGCCCACACCAGCAAGACGACGATAAAGACCAGCCACAGCGGAACAGTGACGAGCATTTGCCGCCACGCGCATGACCACCACACCGCCAAACGCTTGCCCAAGCCCATCGCCGGAATCATCTCGAACATGACTGTCTCCTCGACCGGTTTCGGGGAGGCACAGCCACGCCGCAACTGAAAGCCACCCGGATTGCCCGTGGCCCAGCGAGCACTCTGACAGTCCATGAACTGTGAGTCGTGCGCGTCCCCGATCGCTTAACTATTTCTTGTGTTTGAGCGAGGAACTTTACTGCCGCGCTTTCTGCCCGTCCAGGCAGGTCTTGTTGGTTACCGCACGCTCAAGCGAAGCGTGCGGTGACGGTCGGAGGCGCCCGTCAATGGCTACGCCGACGCTCAATCATCGTGGTCGTGATGATGCCACTCGCCCTCGTGCTCATGGTGCCAATGGTCGTGATCGTGGTCCCAGCCATGGTGCCGCTCTTCCCACTCATCGCGATCCCAGTAGCGACGCCCGTCGTAGTAGCGCTGGCCATACCAGCCCGGGCTCACGACAACCACGCCAGGCGCCGGAGCCGGCGCATAGACCACGGGCGGCGGCGGTGCGTACACCACCGGCGGCGGCGGGGGTGCATACACGACACCCGGAACGCCGATGTCGACGCCGATATCGACGTGCGCGAACGCAGCGGACGATGCGCCCAGCGCGGCGCCCGCAATCAGTGTTATCGCAATCCAGCGGCTTCGTGTGATGTGCATGATTTGTTTTCTCGAGTGTCAGACGCAACGCTGCGAACTTTATCGAGACGGAATAACGCGCGTGTGTTTTTGTGTATCCAAAGGTGTCACATGTAACCCCTGAAAACCCGGGTCAACATCGCACGCTGCGAAGGCGTTAAGGAGGGGAACGGCGCAACGCCGCCCTTTTCGCCGAGCGGAGCGAAACATGAAAACCCCTGTCGAGGCATCCTTGCGTGGCCTGGTCGAGAAATGGCTCACGCCGGAGGTGGCGACGCCGGTGCGCGTGACGGCGTTCGGCCGTACCCGCATGGATGGCGCACGCTACGTTTGCGTCGAAGCGCAATCGCAAAGCGGCGTGCGCGCTTTGTATTTTTTCCGGCACGGCGATGGGAGCTGGCGCGTGTATCCCTGATCAGCGCGCCACCGGCGTCACCCGATACCCGCGCCGCCCGACGAAGAGCGTGAGCAGCGCCGAAAGCGCGAGGGTAGCTGCGACGACATAGAGCCCCGCCGCATATCCGCCCGTCAGTGTCTTCAGCCAGCCGATCGCGAACGGCCCGACGAAGCCGCCGAGGTTGCCGATCGAATTGATCATCGCGATGCCGGCGGCGGCCCCAGCGCCCGAGAGGAACGTGCTCGGCATCGCCCATAGCGGCGCCTTGGCCGCGCTGATGCCCACGTTGACGATGACGAGCGCCAATACCACGCTCAACGCGGAATCCGCGAAGCCGGCCCACGCGAGCCCCGCGCACGCAGCGACACAGGGGATCACGACGTGCCAGGTCCGCTCGCCGGTGCGATCGGAACGGCGCGCCCAGTACAGCATGCCGATCACGGCGAGCACGCTCGGTATTGCGTTCAACGCGCCCGTCTCCAACGACGAGAATCCGAACTGGCGAATGATCAGCGGGGCCCACAAGCCGAGCGTATAGAGGCCCGCCGACGTGCCGAAGTAAATCATCGCCATCACCCACACGCGCGGGTCGCGCAATGCGCCCAGCGCGCCGGCCACGTGTCCGCCTTCGGACTCCCGTCCGCGGCGCTCTTCGCGCAGCGTTGCCGTGAGCCACGCCTTTTCGTCATCGGCGAGCCAGGCCGCCTTGGCTGGGGAATCGGTCAGCGCTTTCAGCACGACGAAGCCGAGCACGATGGCGGGGATGGCCTCGATGATGAAGAGCCATTGCCAGTCCTTGAGACCGCCCACAACGGGCATTTGCATGAGGGCGCCGGAAATCGGCGAGCCGATCGCCGTCGAGAGCGGCGCCGCCGCCATGAATGCAGCGGCGGCCAGCGCGCGTTGACGCGCGGGAAACCACTGGCTCAGATAGAGGATGATGCCCGGGAAGAAGCCCGCCTCCGCCACGCCGAGCAGAAAGCGCAGTGCGTAGAACGACTTCTCTCCGGTGACGAACGCCGACGCCACCGAAACGAGCCCCCACGTCACCATGACGCGCGCAATCCACACGCGCGCGCCCACTTTGTTCAGGATCAGGTTCGACGGCACTTCGAACAGGAAATAGCCGAGAAAGAAGATGCCGCCGCCGAGTCCGAACATCGTCGGCGTGAGTCCGAGGTCTTTGTTCATCGTCAGCGCCGCAAAGCCGACATTCACGCGGTCGAGGAAGCTGACGAAGTAAAGCAGCATGACAAACGGCAGGATGCGCCAAATCAGCTTGCGCACCGTGCGGGTTTCCAGATCGGTGTTCATGAACGTCGTCTCCAGCGAGATGCCCGTGGCTTGATCGCTTAGGCCCGGGCGTCTTCGTCTATGTGCGTTGCCGGCCGCGGCCGGCTTTAGCGGTCGGCTTTAAGCGCTTCAGGCTGCCTGCGACTGCGAAGCCGCCGCCGCGTTCGAAGCGAGCATCGAGCAAACCGCATCGGTCACTTGCGCGGTCGTCGCCTTGCCGCCGAGATCGCCCGTATGAAGCGCCGGGTTGGCCGTCACGCGTTCGATCGCGTCCATCAGCTGACGCGCCGCGCCCCGCTCGCCGAGATGCTCGAGCATCATCACGACCGACCAGAACGTGCCGACCGGATTGGCCAAGCCCTTGCCCATGATGTCGAAGGCGGACCCGTGGATCGGCTCGAACATCGACGGATAGCGGCGCTCAGGATCGAGGTTCGCCGTCGGCGCGATGCCGAGGCTGCCGGCGAGCGCGGCGGCGAGATCGCTCAGGATGTCGGCATGCAGATTCGTGGCGACGATGGTGTCGAGCGTCGCGGGCCGGTTGACCATGCGCGCCGTCGCCGCATCGACGAGTTCCTTGTCCCATTTGACGTCGGGAAACTCCTTCGACACCTGCAGCGCGATCTCATCCCACATCACCATCGCGTGCCGCTGCGCGTTGCTCTTCGTGATCACGGTCAGGAGCTTGCGCGGGCGCGACTGCGCGAGATGAAACGCAAAGCGGAGAATGCGCTCCACGCCCGCGCGCGTCATGACCGACACATCGGTCGCGACTTCGATCGGATGCCCCTGGTGCGCGCGGCCGCCCACGCCGGAGTACTCGCCTTCGGAGTTCTCGCGCACGATCACCCAGTCGAGGTCCTGCGGCGCGCAGCGCTTCAACGGCGCGTCGATGCCGGGAAGGATGCGGGTGGGACGCACGTTCGCGTACTGGTCGAAGCCCTGGCAGATCTTCAGGCGCAGGCCCCAGAGCGTCACGTGATCGGGGATGTGCGGGTCGCCTGCGGAGCCGAACAGAATCGCGTCCTTGTCGCGCAACGCGTCGAGCCCATCGGCCGGCATCATCACGCCGTGCTTGCGGTAGTAGTCGCCGCCCCAATCGAAGTCTTCGAAGTCGAAGCCGAAGTCCGTGCTGCCGGCGGCGATCGCTTCCAGCACGCGCCGCCCGGCCGGAACCACTTCCTTGCCGATGCCGTCGCCGGGAATCGTGGCAATGCGATATGTCTTCACCTGTCGTCTCCAAATATGTGAATGTGAGGACGATGGTAGGGCGGCGACGGGCTTTGCAAACGCCGCTAGACTTAAAGCATTCTTAACTTGAAGTTGACAATGGGGAGGCGCGCATGACCGCTTCGATCCAGCCCGAGGACCTCGCGTTTTTCTCGACGCTCGCGGCAAGCGGCAGTCTGACTGCCGCCGCGCGTGAACTCGGCTTGACGACGGCGGCCGTCAGCAAACATCTCGCGCAAATGGAAGCGCGCGCCGGCGTCTCGCTCGTCAACCGGTCGACGCGCCGCATGAGCCTCACTGCCGAGGGCGAGCTGTATCTCGTGAGAGCGCGCCGCATCCTCGGCGAGATGGACGACCTCGCGCAATTGCTCGGCGGCGCGCATGCCGCGCCCAAAGGTCTGCTGCGAGTCAACGCGACGCTCGGCTTCGGCCGCAGCCACGTCGCGCCGCTGATCTCGCGGTTCGTGCGCAAGTATCCGGAAGTCGACGTGCAGCTGCAGCTATCGGTCGATCCGCCGCCGCTTTCCGACGATGCGTTCGACGTCTGCGTGCGCTTTGGCGAGCCGCCCGACGCGCGCGTCATCGCGCGCCGGGTCGCGCCGAATCGGCGCCTGCTCTGCGCAGCGCCGGCGTACTTCGCTAACCGGCGGCTGCCGCGCAGTCCGGCCGAGCTGCCGCAGCACAACTGCATCGGCATCCGGCAAGGCGACGACGCCTACGGGCTGTGGCGTCTGACGAGCGGACGCGCCGCGGCGGAAAAAACCGAGACCGTGCGCGTGCGCGGCAACCTGACCACCAACGACGGCGAGATCGCCGTGAAATGGGCGCTCGACGGCCACGGCATTCTGATGCGCGCGGAATGGGATATCGCGGAGTACCTCGCCGACGGACGCCTCGTCCACGTGTTGCCCGACTACCGCACGCCCGGCGCCGACATCTATGCCGTGTACCCGCAGCACCTGCAGATGACCGCGCGCGTCAAGGCGTTCGTCGACATGCTCGTGGAAGCGCTCGGCACGCGGAGCTGAGCGCGGCGACATCGCCCAGGCCGCCGGGGCCCGGCGCTCACTTCTCTCTTCAAGAATCGATCAGCCCATCGCCATGCCGACCGAACTCCAGAGCCTGCGAAGGTCGTCGGCGCTAGGCGGCCGGCCGCTGTCCTTGAGAATGCGGATCGCCGATGCCGCCTCGGGCTTCTTGCGCTCCGACAAGCGCCGCGACAGCAGTTCGAGAAACACGGACAAATCGTCGTCGCCGTGCTGCTTCACGAACTCGGCGACCGTCTCGACCATGGCCGCTTCGAGCGTCGCATACGACATCGTGCTCGCCAGATGCGAAGCGCCGCGCGAAAGCTCGAGCTCATAGCGCGCGGCGCATTCCACCAGTTCCGATCGGGGGCGCGGACGGGGGATCCGGTCGATATCGTTGTTCTTGCCCGGCTTTCCGTACATGCCACGACCGTCGACGGCCATCTTTTGCAAGGTGCTGCTCATCGTGTGTCTCTCCTCAGTGCCGGCTGGGCTTTGCATTGACTCCGGTCCCATGCAAGGCCAAGAGCGGATTCATCGTGTCCAAGCGGTTGATCGAACGATCAATCGTGGTCGTGCCAGTGATCGTGATGGCCGCCGTCCGGCACGATGATGCAACCGCTCAACGCGCCTCCTAGACAGACCGCCATCAAGACCAACGCAATGATTCTTTTCATGACATTCCTCCCGAGTGGGTGCCTGGAACCAAGATAGGGATCGAGGCGATTACCTTTGTGTTTGTGTGTAACGAGACGTGTCGTATGCGGCGGACGCGCTATCGGAGCGCAGCGGCAACCGAACGGGCGTACGCGATTCGCGTAAGCCCGCGCGAGATGGCGGTTAAGGCAAGGAAATGGGCGGGATTGTCAGGCGATGCACCGCGGGCGCGACAGCGGACATTTACTTACAAATGTGTCGCCATCGAGGGGGAATCGGCTTCCATCGGACGTTATATTGAACTGCACCGAATAGGAGGACGCTGTCATGAACCACTCATCGAACGCGGCGAAATCGAAGTCGGCTCGTATTCGTGTTCTCGCCGCCGCAACCGCTGTCGCCGTGACGGCGACATGCGCAACCGGCATCGCGGCATTCGCGGGACTGCTGCCCGCATCGAAGGGCGTAGCCCTTGCCATGACCACGACGCCGTTGATCGACGTGCAATTCGCCGCCGGGACGAAGGCGCGTCGCCACTACGTGATCAACCCTGATCCGGGCGCGTTCGCAGTAGAAGTCGCGGCCGAGCGCGGCCATTTCCGGCCGGCGAACACGCAGGGCTTTGCGGTGCGCGAAGCTACCTTCGCGCCTGGTACGACGCCTTCGGCTTTGGCGCCGAATGTCTAGCCGTCATGAAGCGGGCGCCATGACGCGGCGCCCGCCGAAATTCGCTCAATGCCGCGTATCCGGCAGTGACCGGATCAGCGCATTGACGCTCATGTCTTCTTCGAGATCGGGCCAAATCAGCTCTTGCCGGTCGATCGAAATCGCGAAGTGACTGCGTTCGTCCGCAGTCGCGGCCGCCAGTACCGGAAACCAGCGCAGGGGAAACTCGAGCTCCTGGCCGTCGGACAACTGGAGAAACAAATGAGTGGGATCGAAGCGTACGTCAACGGCGCTGGTTTCCATGGTCGTCTCCAGAGTTCAGAGCGATAGAACTTCGGCTTACAGAATAGGTCGCGGCTTTGTTGCGTCAAGCACGCCGCCGGCGCCCGCAACGGGGCCGGGCGACCCGCATGGCGCGATGTAGGCGGGCGCTGCGCATGCGGCGCCTCGGGGCCACGCCTGCCTACAAGAAGCAAACCTCAAGCCAACTACCGGTTTTCACCTATCAAGCAACCCGCTGCCTGTGCCGATAACACATTGGACAAGCTGCCACCGACGCCATGCGGAGCGCAGCGCCCACGACGCAGTCAGACCATGCCAGGCAAGCCGACCCTTCTCGATTCGATTCTCGCGACGCCGCCGTCCGGCCACAGCGACGTTACGCCGTCCATTCGCGCGTCGCTGCTCTCGACGCTATTCGAGAACACCCGCTCGATGCTCATGGCAGGCACCGCCGGCGCGTTCGTGGCGGTGGTCGCGCTCGTGCGCTTGCGCGCGGAATGGGCGTTGTGGTGGCTCGTCGTCGATCTCGCGCTGCTCGCGGCGCGGTTCGGCATCATCCGCAGCTATGTCGCGCGCAATCGCGTCGAAGCTGTGCATCCGGGCCCCTGGGCGGCGCGCTACGCACCGATATCGCTCGTCTACTGCCTCGCGATCGGGGCCGGAACGATGGGCTGCGTGATGTCGCCCGACGCCGAGCTGGCCTCGCTCGCGACGATGGTAACGGCCGGCATTCTCGGCGGCATCGCCTCGCGCAACGCGGCCTTGCCACGCCTTGCGATCGCGCAGATCTGCCTCGGCGCGCTGCCGATCGGCGTGGGCGCCGCGCTCGCGCCGCGCAGCTCGGCGTGGATTCTGATCCCGCCGCTCTTTATGTATATCGGCGGCATGGCTGCGATCGTCCGACGGCACTACGACAGCCTCGTCGCGCTGATGACGGCGGAGCAGAAGCACGCGGAGCTTGCGGCGCGCTTCGACGCGGCGCTGACCCACATGCCGCACGGCCTCTGCACGATCGACGACACCGGCAAGGTCGTGATCGCGAACCGCCGGACCGCCGAGCTGTTCGGCGCGACCGTCGAAATGCTGCGTCTCAACGTGCCGCTGCCGGAGTTCATCGGGCACGCGGGCCTCGCGAAGTTCGGGGAGACGCTCAGACGTCAGCTCGTCGAGCGATGCACCGCGTGGCTCGCGGAGGAGCGCACGCCGCTCGACCTGCCGCTCAACGACGGCCGCCGCCTCGAAATGACGCGCAACCCGGTACCGGACGGCAGCGCCGTGATCATCATCGAGGACGTGACGGAGCGCCGCCTCTCCGAAGCGAAAATCCTGCACCTCGCGCGGCACGACCCGCTCACGGGCCTGCCGAACCGCCGCGAATTGAGCGAGCGGCTCAGCCAGTTGCTGGCGCGTAATGTGGCCAATCAAGCGGCGCCGCTCGCGGTGATGTATCTCGACCTAGACGGCTTCAAGCAGGTCAACGACAGCCTCGGCCATCATGCCGGCGACGAGGTCCTCGCCGCCGTGGCGGCGCGTCTGCGCGCGATGCTGCGCTCCGGGGACGGCGAGCTGGTGGCCCGGCTCGGCGGCGACGAATTCGCCGTCATCGTCGAGCACGCCGCACCGGCGATGAGCGAAGCGCTGGCCGAGCGCGTCATTTACCGGCTATCCGAGCCCTATTCGCTGTCGACCGGCGAAACGGTCGGCATCGGCACGAGCATCGGCATTGCGTTTGCCGTCAACGGCGATACGTTCGAACGCCTGATGCGGCGCGCGGACGCCGCGCTGTACGACGCCAAGACCGCGGGCAAAGGGACGTTCCGGTTCGCGTCGATCAAGGGGAACAACGAAGCGGTCATCGCGCTGGCGAACCGGCATGCGACTCGCGGAAGCAGCGAGTTGGTCTAGTCGAACTCGATTTCGCCGCTCTCGTACAGCTCGCCCAAGCGGCGGACTTGCTCCGGCAACACGCGGGCGGGCGAAAGCGGCGGCAGCGCATCGAGGGGGAAGAATTCGGCGGCATCGGTTTCCAGGCCAGGCGGCGTGCCCGGCGTAATGACTTCGCCGAGAAACACCAGCAGCCAGATATGGAAGAGCGTCGGCGGATGCGCATGCTTGCGCTGATCCCAAGCCGCAAGGAGCCGCGTCACGCGCACCGTATAGCCGCTTTCCTCCTGCACTTCACGCACCGCGTTTTCCACGGGCGTCGCGCCCACGTCGGCCCATCCGCCCGGCAGCGACCAAAGACCGTCCCCTTTTTCGCGCACGAGCAGCACGTGGCCGGCTTCGTTGAACACCGCGCATCGAACGCCGATCTTGGGATTGGCGTAGCCCTCCTCCTTTGAGAAAAGCTGCGCGACTTCCGCCGTATCGAAGTTCGCGATTTCAGCGAGCTGTGTGTGGGCGATGCTCTCGATTTCCTGATAGCGCTCGACGTCGAATTGATCCTTCGTGTAGTGAAGGCCGGTTTGCGCAAGCGCGAGCAAGCGGCGCGCTTGCTCCAATCGTCGATTCGTCAACTTGGGTCCTCACCGGTAGCTGCTGGAAGCCCATAGGTTAGCAGCGTCGGCGTTTGCGTTGAAATGGCCGCGACCCTGGCGGCGCGTGAGCTCGATGTCAGCCGCTGCCGCATCGGCGACAGCGGCGTCAAGCGTGGCCGCGATTCACTGGCCAAAGAAAATGTCGCATTGCGGGCGCGACGAACACGTGTGCGCGCGCATGCCGCCCGCTGTGCTGCGCGTATCCGGCACGCCGCCATAGGACGTATCCGTGCTCGATTGCGCGGACGTATTGGCGTTCTGCATCATCTGCGCCTGACCCTGCGTCTGCGGGTCCTGCGGCTGCTGTGTTTCGGCAGCGCTCACGGCGCCCGCCGCCGCGAGCAGCAGCGCGCCCGCTATCGGCAATACGAAGCGTGATTTCATCTCGACACTCCTTTCATGCTGCGCCAATTGCCCGACTGAAAATCGCGGCAACTCGCTAGCCTGGACGGGTTGGCGCGCCGGCATTCGACCAGCGTGCAACGGCCCGGGAATTGGACGTTATTGGGTTTCTAAGAGAGTTAGGCGTTGGAAAGCTGAAACCGATTTCCAGCGCATGACGCTAATGCCGATACGGCGGATTAGCGCTGGCAGATACGTGCGGAAAGGGCGCACGCAATTCTGCGCATCATGACTTCGTGAGTCGGCGAACGCGAATTAGGCCGCGCTGCTTCAATCAATATAGGGAATGCGGCCGGCATTACCAGACAAAATTGCCGCACGAATCAAAGCGGCTCCGCGCCCTCGGTTTCGAGGTCGAGGGACCAGGCCGGCACGACACGATTGCGGCCCTGGCTCTTCGCGGCATACAACGCGTTGTCGGCGCGCGCCATGAGATCCGCGAGCGGTTCGCCGTCGCGGTATTCGTCAATGCCGGCGCTGAACGTGCACGACAGCGCCTCGGCCGCCACCTTGCAACGCGATGCCGACACACCCACGCGCAGCCGGTCGATCATCGCGGCCGCCTCTTCGCCTTCGTCGGCCGGAAAGAACACCGCAAACTCCTCGCCGCCGAGACGGCCGAAGAGATCGAACGAGCGCAGATTGTCGGCGATGACGGACGCGAAATGCGCGAGCACGAGATCGCCGCTCGCGTGGCCGTATTTATCGTTGATGGCCTTGAAGTGATCGATGTCGACGATCGCCATGAAGATCCGCTCGTTCGTCCCCTTCATCGATTTCGCCATCGCATGCGCCTGCGCGAGAAACGCGCGGCGCGCGAGCGCACCCGTCAGTTCGTCGACGTTCGCGAGGCGTTCGAGCTGCTCGGCCATGCGGTCGTGCGCGAGCATCACCATGCCGATCGACATGCACGGCAGCATCAGAATGCCGAGCCCGAGAAACGCGATGTTGAGCGGCGTCGATTCCAGCAGCGCGTGCTGCTGAATGAGCCCGAGGCCGTAGGTCAGCCCGCGAATCGCGTGCCCCACGCCGCCGAGAAACGCGACGATCGTCACGAAACGGTAGGCGTATTTCGGCCGCTGCGGCGGACGCGCCCGGCTCGCCAACCATCCCACCGCCAGGTAGATGTACGCGTGAAAGGCCGAGACCGCTGCGATGCGCACGGAGATGTCGGGCGCGACGTAAGTCCAGTACGCGATTGCCAGCATCATGACGGCGAGCGCGACGTATTCCGGCCACCATGCGCGCCGCCGCCCGAAAAACAGCCGGCAGCCGTGCAGCACCAGCAGCACGGCAAGGCCAAGCAAACCGTTTGCGCCAAGAATCGCGATGCCGCGCGGCGCATGCCCTTGCATGGCGAACAGCACGAACGAGACGATTGATATGGCGTTGGCGCTGATCCAGTACGTCACCCCCGGAATCGCGGCGGAGCGCATTGAACCGAGCACCGCCATGCTCATGAGGCCGGAGAGAACCGTGACGGCAAGAATACTGACTGGGCTGAATAGCATAGGCGCGCGGGAAAAGGTGCCGCCAACACTCCGCAACGTAGTTACACGAACTGGTTAACGGCCGGCTCGGCGCACTCTTGATGCCGGCGCACTTAATTGTTGCGTACGCAACTAAGTTTGCACTCGAAACGCTTGCGCTACTTTGCGCTACGAGCGGATGCCGAAAAAACTATGCCACAGCGAATTGAATACGCCGGCGTGACGCTGGTCTTGCGTCGATGGTTCGTCCGCTTGTTTGCCCGCTGCTGCGTCTGCTGTTTCGTTTGCGGTTTCGCTACTGGACGGCTCCGGCTCGGCCGCGGAGGCGGATTTGGCGGCCGATGCGGCTGTCGGCTCCTCAGCCGGCGCTTCGGCCTCGGCGGCATTCGCCGGAGCGCTGGCCGGCGCTTTGCGCGATTCATGCAGCGCCCAGACGCTGTTGGCAATGCGCGTCGCGAGCGGGACGTCGCAATCGCGGCCGAGCAGGACGCCGAACAGCACATCGCGGTTGTGCCCTTCCTCCGCGAAGCGCATCGCCACTTTCACGAGCGCCGCGTACGACGCCTCGGCGGCGTCCCGGGCCTGCGCCTCGCGCTCGGACTTCGCGCGCTTTTCCTGTTCTCGCTGATGGCCGTGGCGCCGCATCTCGTCCGCGTACACGGCGTCGTACACCTTGCGCTGCAAAGGGTCCGACAGGATCGTGTAAGCCTCCTTGATCTCCAGAAACGCCGCCCGAGCCTGCTCCTCGCGGCCAACGTTGCGATCGGGGTGCCACTTCATCACGGCCTTGCGATACGCGGCCTTGATTTCGTCGACGGTGGCGTCCTCGCGCACACCCAGCGTGTCATATAGCGTCGCCATCCATTGCTCGATTCAAGTTGCATGCCGGGCCATCGTAGCACGCACGCATGGCAGCCCCGGGACGCCCAAGCACCGTCCCGCGCGGACGCGTAGCATAGCGCCAAGCGCCTCGCCGGCAACGCCGCCGCCCTATTCCGCCGTTGTTTCGCCAGAAAACAATATCCCATTCGCCTGTAAGAATTTTCGTCTTCGAACGACTCAATCGGGTCTCGCCCCACGAACCGAATACAAAACGAAGACGCCACCATGGACGATATCGATTTCACCTGCACGATGTGCGGCAACTGCTGCCATGACCTGCGCCTGCCATTGACCGTCGCCGAAGCGACGGCTTGGATCGAGCGCGGCGGGCAGGTTCAAGTGCTGTGCGAAGCGCTGCCCTGGCTCGAGGAGCCCGGTGCGGACGATCTGCAGGCCCAGCACAAGCGCAGGCGCTCGTTTGCCGCGACGAGCGGTACGCTGCCCGCGCGCGTCATCGTCGTGTTGGCGGGAACGTTCGCCGGTCCGTGTCCGAATCTCGGGCCCGACATGCGCTGCGGAATTTACGAGAGCCGCCCGCTCGTCTGCCGGGTCTATCCCGCCGAGATCAATCCGTTCGTGCCGCTCGTGCCGAGCCACAAGGGCTGTCCGCCCGAAGCGTGGGCGCCGTCGACGCCTTACGTCCGGCACGGCGTGATCGTCGACGCGGCGCTGCGCGAATTGATCGCGCGCTCGCGCAGCGCGGACGAGCTTGAAGCACCGATGAAACGGGCCGTTTGCGCCGCGCTCGGCATCGACAAGGCCGCGGTTTCCAACGAAGGCTTCGTCGCGCACGCGCCGCAAGCGGCGGCGCTGCACGCGGCATTGACGCAGGCGCAGGCCCGCGCCTCGGCCGATTTGCCGAACGATGCGCGCACGGAGACGCCCTGGTCGTTCGTATCGAACCAGCGCAAGACGGTGGATGTGTTGGTGTCGGTCGGCGCGCTCGGCGAATTTGTCGACGCCGCATCCGAATCGCAGCCCGCCGCGTATGAGTATTTAGGGTTCCTGGCCCCATCGGCCTAGCCGTTTTGCCCGTATTTGGAGAACCGCCATGTTGAAACGTATCGGCAGATATTTCGTGCTCGTGGGCCTGTTGCTCGCGTCCGGAATCGCGGGGGCCGGCCAACCGGGGGCCGGCGAACGACCGTTCGACCAGGCTGCCTTTGACCATCTGAAGGCCGAAGGCAAGCCCGTCGTGGTCTACTTCCACGCGACGTGGTGTCCTACCTGCAAGATCCAGCAGCCGATCGTCGACCGGCTCAGCGCGTCGGCCGACCTGAAAGACGTGACGCTCTTCGAAGCCGACTACGACAAGGAGGTCGCGCTCAAGCGTGCGTTGCACGTGACGCAGCAGTCGACGTTCGTCGTCTTCAAGAACGGACACGAAGTCGCCCGTTCAACCGGCGAAACCGCCGAGCCGGCGATCAAGAGCACGCTCGAGAAGGCCCTGTGATGGACTTGGGCGGCGCCTTCACCTGGAGCACCTACGGTCTCGGCCTGCTGGCCGGCTCGCTGTCGACGCTCTCGCCGTGCGTGCTGCCGCTGATCCCGATCCTGATGGCTTCGGCGCTCGCCGCGCACCGCCTGGGTCCGCTCGCGCTCGCGGCCGGGCTCGGGCTTTCGTTTGCCGCGATCGGCATTTTTCTGGCGGCCGCCGGCGCGTCGCTCGGCCTCGATGACGACGTGCTGCGCAAAATCGCGGCGGTGCTGCTGATCGTGTTCGGCGTCGTCATGCTGTCGCGCCGCTTGCAGACGCGTTTCGCGAGCGGCGTGTCTCCGCTCGCCGACCGTGCCCAAGGGTGGCTCGCCAAGCTGAAAGGCGATACGGTGCTCGGCCAGTTCGGCATCGGCCTGTTGCTCGGCGCGGTGTGGGCGCCGTGTGTCGGTCCGACGCTCGGCGCGGCGACGACGCTCGCGGCGCAAGGCAAGCACCTCGGCGACATCGCGGCGCTGATGGCGTGCTTCGGCATCGGCGCCGCGCTGCCGCTGATGCTTTTGGGCTCGTTCTCGCGCGCGGCGCTCGTCAAGTTTCGAGGCCGTGTCGGCGCGATTGGCGCGGCTGGACGGATTGCGCTCGGCACGCTGTTCGTCGCGTTCGGCGTCTTGATCGTGACCGGCCTCGATCGTCAGCTCGAATCGGCGCTGCTCGCGCTGAGCCCCGACTGGCTGACCGCGCTGACCACCTCGATCTGAACCTCCGGCACGCACCTGCCCAGGCGCGCGCCCCCGGCAAAGAACGCTTGCGGCTCAAACACTTGGCCGGCCTGTGCCCAAGTTACCCACAGCCTTGCCAACAAAAAATGGGGATAAGTTCGGGCCCAGCGCGCCCACCCGGCTTTCATTGGGTTTCGTTCACGCGCTTGAAACAGTCGAGAGCCGCGAACTTCAATGCCATCCCACGTATTGGCGTATCCCCTGGCTGGACATGGAATTACGGCCGGATAGCATGGATGCGTCAGTGTCCCGCGAAAGCGGACGGCTGATCCGAGCAATAACGGCGTTAAGCGCCCGCCCTTTACGGGGCGGGCTTTTTTTTGTCGATTGAAGTTATCGCTTTAGCGTGTCGGCCGGAGTTAGTGCATTTGCACTTATTCCGGCCCCATGCAGAGCATTACTCGGATCCCATGCAAAGCCGCACTCAGCACGTACTGCCCAATAAAACAATGAATGAATAAATTAACGATTTGGGTAATGAAAACTAATGCTTGATTTTGCCGCTCAATTGGATTTGAATGACGTTTCTCGGACTGTCATGCGTTTTGAATAGATTCGCCGGCGAACTAAAGGGATTAATTTCATCCGAGAGCTTTAATCCGCCGGATTGTTTCAAAAATGTTCTCAGTGCGCCGCCCCCCCGACGCAATACGAAGCACATTCGCACACAACCCCCGGGAAACGAGTATGAGCGAGAAAAAGAAAGCGCTAGTCGACACCGCTACGCGGTTATTTGCGCAACACGGCTATCACGCTGTGGGGATCGATCGCATTATCGCCGAGTCCCAAGTCGCAAAGATGACGATGTATAAGTACTTTCCGTCGAAGAGCAAGCTCGTCGTCGAAGTACTGAATACACAGAGCGCGGCACGCGCCGCCGAAATCGCTGCTGCGGTCGCGCCGCATTCCGATCCATTGGAGAAACTGCATGCGGTTTTCCTTTGGCATAACACATGGATCAATTCGGATAGTTTCACCGGCTGCATGTTCACCAATGCCGCCGCCGAATTCCATGCCGAGGAAAACGAAATTCTCGCGGCAGCATCGGTGCAAAAAGAGGGATTTGTCCGCACGCTCGTGGGTATTCTCGCCGACGTCCTCGATGCCGAAAACGCGGAGAAAGCCGCGCGCCGTTGCGTCATGCTGCTAGACGGCGCGACGATTGCCGCGCAGGTCAGCGGCCGCCAAGACGCCGCGCTCGATGCGTGGGAGATTGCCGCAGCCCTCATCGAAAGCGAACGCCTGCAAGTTGCCTGATGCACCACAGGCGGGCCGCGCCAGCCGTTGCGGCCCGCCTGCGGTGAGAACATTCGGGAGCCCGCGCCGCTCGGGCCGGGAGCGGCAAGCCGGACGCGACGCCCGTCGCGGCGCACTGATCTTGTGCTTTAAAAAGGCCACGGCCAAAATCCGAGATCGCGTTACACTCAGTCCGTAAATCACATCCAACAACGACTCGAGGATACGTTCGATGCGCACTACCGGCTCATCCGGAGCAATGACCCTGCTCACCGAATTCGACGACGCGAGCAACCGCGAAGTCCGTTCGCTGCGGCTCGAAGCAACCGCGGACGGTAAAGGCATTCTTCTGATCGATATCGATGAACGCAAGCCCGGCATCCATCGGGAAGTGCGCTACGAAATCACGCCTGCAGAGCTGATCGCGGCGATCCGCGCACATGGGGCCGAGCTGCCCGGCGAGCATCACGCGCGCTGAACCGGCCGAACCGAAAGCCTCACATTCAATTGCACGTCCCGGCCGGCCAACCAGCGGCCGGCACCTTCGCACGTCGCGGCGCTACCTCCTGAGCAACGCCTGAGCGGCGCTTCAAGCCTTGCTTTTTTCCACTCGGCCCCGAGTTTTGGACTGCGCCGTCTGCGCGATTTTGAATAAACTGGAAGACGTCATTACGCGCATGGGCATTGCGTGAGCGGCACTCGCCGTTCACTGAAATGCGTGATAATCCTAAGGTTTCCAAACCGCCTCACAGACCTATTCCAAGGCCGAGGAAGTAAGCCGATGCTACATGACCTCGTCGTGCGCTATGGCCCAGCGCTCGTATTTGCCAACGTGCTAGCCGCGTCGCTGGGTTTGCCTGTCCCCGCGCTGCCGACGCTCGTTCTATTCGGAGCCATGGCCGCGCTCCATCCTGAATCGGTGGGGGCACAGCTCGCGCCCGTGCTGGTGCTTTCGGTATTCGCTACGCTCATCGGCGATAGCGCCTGGTTCCTCGCTGGCCGCATTTACGGCGGCAACACGCTGAAAACCATTTGTAAGCTCTCGTTGTCGCGCGATACGTGCGTCAAGAAAACGGAGCGCTTCTTCGGCCGCTGGGGCGTGCGCGTATTGGCAGTGGCGAAGTTCGTGCCGGGGCTGTCGATCGTCTCCATCCCGATGGCCGGCGCGATGAACACGCCCTACCGCAACTTCCTTTTGTACGACGGTATCGGCGCGGCGATCTGGGCGGGCGTCGGGCTCATCGTCGGCGCAGTCTTTTCGCAGCAGATCGACATGCTGTTCGCGGGCATCAACCGCCTCGGCAAAGCCGCGGCGCTCATCGCCGTTGTGCTGCTGCTGCTTTACGCAGCCTATCGCTGGACGCGCCGCCGCGCACTGATCAAGAAGCTCGCAGCCGCGCGCATCAAGGTCGACGAACTGTACGACCTGATGCGCGAGGAGCAAACGCCGATCGTGTTCGACATCCGCTCGGACGAAAAGCGCGTGCTCGATCCGTACGTGATTCCCGGCGCGGTGTTCGCCGACGAGCGTCATCTCGAGGACATCGTCAAAACCTACCGTCCCGAGCAGAAGCTCGTCATCTATTGCTCGTGTCCGAACGAGGTGTCGGCCGCGTGGATGGCGAAGCAACTGACCGAGGCCGGCTTCAACGACGTGGTGCCGCTGCTCGGCGGCATCGATGCGTGGCGCGACGCCGGTCGCCCGTTGTCGCCGCTGCCGGGGGCGACAACGTCGATGCCGGACGGCGCGGCGGAGCCAACGCCGAAGGCCGTTTAAGCCGCCTGTTCATCTCCGCCGTTCACCAAGCGGCGCATGCACCGGCGGGTTCGCCAAATCCGCCGGGCGCCGCGTGTCGCCGGTCCCCTATTTCCCCCAAGGAGTCTTCCGAATGCCTGCGTCAAGCGATGTCGAAGGACAACCGGTAGTCGAAGCACCGTACTCGTCGCTGCATACGCGGCTCCATCAGTTGCATCCGCAGCTCACGCCCGAGGAAATCAAGCGGATGCGCCGCTTCGGCACGGAGAAGCACTGCGAATCGGGCGAGCTGCTGTTCCAGACCGGCCGCCCCGGTGCAGGCATGTTCGTCCTGCTGAGCGGCACCGTGCGCGTCCTGCAGCGCGACGCCTTCGGAAACGAGCATCTGGTCGTCGAACATCACGCAGGCGGCTTCATGGCCGAAGTCGGCCAGCTCTCGGGACGGCATTCGCTCGTCGATGGCGTGGCGGTTGGCCCCGTCGACGTCCTCCTCATTCCGCCCGACCAATTGCGCGCGTTGATCATCGCCGAAGCGGAGCTCGGCGAGCGGATCATGCGTTCGCTGATCCTGCGGCGCGTCGCGCTGATCGAGCACGGCGCGGGCGGCCCGGTGCTGATCGGCAACAGCAACGAGGCAAGGCTCGTCGCGCTGCAAGGGTTTCTGTCGCGCAACGGCCATCCGCACACGGTCCTCGACATGGGCGCCGACAACGATGCGCGCACGCTCGTCGAAAACTTTTCGGCCGAGCCCGACGATTTGCCGCTCGTGATGTGCCCCGACGGCACCGTGCTGCGCCGTCCGAGCGACGGGCTGCTGGCGTCGAAACTCGGCCTGCTGCCGGATCTCGACGACTCCTGCGTGTACGACGTCGCCATCGTCGGCGCCGGACCGGCCGGGCTGGCGACGGCGGTCTATGCGGCATCGGAAGGGCTATCGGTGATCGTGTGCGATTCGCGCGCACCGGGCGGCCAAGCCGGCGCGAGCGCACGAATCGAAAACTATCTTGGCTTTCCGACCGGCATTTCGGGCCAAGCGCTGGCAGGGCGCGCTTTCGTCCAGGCGCAGAAATTCGGCGCGCACGTGGCAATCCCGGTGAGGATCACGGCGCTCCATTGCGGCGAGCGGCCATACCGGCTGGAGACGGGATGCGGCGGTTCGATCTCCTCGCGCTCAGTGGTGATCGCAAGCGGCGCGGTGTATCGGCGGCCGAATATCCAAGGACTCGACAAGTTCGACGGGCGCGGCGTGTACTACTGGGCTTCGCCCGTGGAGGCACGCTTGTGCAAGCATGCGGAAGTCGTGCTGGTGGGCGGCGGCAATTCCGCCGGGCAAGCCATCGTCTATCTCGCGTCGCACGCGAAGCACGTGCACGTGCTGATCCGCAGGAGCGGTTTTGAAGCGACGATGTCGCGCTATCTGATCGACCGGATCGAGTCCCTGCCGAACGTGACCGTGCATACGCATTCGGAAATCGGCAGCCTCGAAGGTGACGAGAGCGGACTCGGCGCGGTCATATTGAAAGAGCCGCTCCCCAACGGCACGGCGCGCTTCGACGTGCGGCATCTGTTCTTGTTCACGGGCGCCGATCCGAACACCGATTGGCTGCGCACCTGCAATGTCGAGCTCGACGCCAAGGGCTTCGTGCTGACCGGCTCGGATGGCCCGAACGAAGCGAGCGGCAACGCGCCGGGGGCAGCGCTCAGCTCGAGCCTGACGACGACCGTCGAAGGCGTGTTCGCGATCGGCGATGCGCGCGCGGGATCGACCAAGCGGGTGGCCGCGGCCGTGGGCGAAGGCGCGGCGGTGGTCGCGCAGATTCACAAGATGCTGGCCGCGCACGCCGGGGAGGCGGTGGAAGGAGCGTGCTAGTTCTCAGAACACCTTCATCGGCACCGTGACGACCATCCGATACTCGTAGTTGCTGCTATCGGAGTAGTACGCCGACCCCTGGTGCCACATCGCGATCAACGTGACTTTCGAATTCTTGAAGCGGCCGCTTTGCAGCGTGTAGGACGGAATGATGCCGAATTCGTGATGGCGTCCCTGCACAGGCTGGCCGTTTCTCCAGTAGACGTTGCTGAACCCGGGCCCGTTCGACCCATACTGATTGGCCGTTGCCGACGCATCCGCGCCCCAGCCCGTCACGCCCCACAGCATCGTCTTAAAGCCCGGCAGGCCCGCGTATTTGCCGTCGAACGTATAACGCAGCTGCAATGACTTTTCGTGCGGCGCGTTGTAGTCGACGTCCATCGAGTTCACGAGGTAGATGCCGCTGGTTTCGTTCACGTAGTCGAAGAACTGGTCGCCAAGAATTTGCTGGTAGCCGACGAGAATGCTGTGCGGCCCATGCTGCGCCGAGAGCGACAAGCTATACGCGTTGTTATCGATCGAGCCTTGATTGGCCGAGCCGTAACTATGCGTCGAATAGACGTTGCCGAAACCCGTCCACTTGAGCGTGTCGACGCTGCCGATGCTGTGCTGAATCGACGCATAGTATTGGCGCCAGACGTCGTCGGCTTGATTCGCGAACAGCGACGCTGAACCGTTTTCCGAGTAGTTCCACGTGCCGCCGATATAGCTCAAGCGCTTGAAGGCGGTTCCGCCATAGGCGGTCGTCATGTCCGTCAGAAATGTGCGCCCGCGCGCATCGACCTTCGTGAAGCTGCCAGCCTGCAGCGAGAGGTTCTTGAATTCGTCGCTGACGAGCGACGTGCCGAGAAACGTCGGCGGCAGTGCGCGATTGTCGTGCGGCTCCATGAACGGATTGTTGTCGACGATCTGCAGGCCGTACTTGATGACCGTTTCAGAGATCCGCGCCTTGACGTCGTAGATGCCGGGGTAGGCCCAGGCGAACTGATCGTATCCACCGCCGCCCTTCGCAACATGAACCATGTTGCCCGCACCTTGACCGCCATCGAGCTTGAAAGCGCCGAACAGCGACGCGTCGAAGCCCAGACCGATCAGCCCTTGCGTGAAGCCCGATTCGAAATTTGCCTGCACGCCCTGCACCCACGCATGCCGGTTGGTCGAATTGGAGTCGCTGGAGCCGTCGACGTGCTGGTAGTCCGAGTAGTTGCGAAATTCGAAATTCAGATGGCTATCGGCGATCAGGCCGTGGCTCTGCGCCTGGCTCGACATCGGCTCGGGCGGCAGCACCGCCTGCGTCGCTTCGACGTCGACGCGCCCGTCCGGCGTCGAAGCCGCCGGCCCCTTTTGAGCGTGGGGCGTCTTCTGCGCCGATGCGCTCGCATTCGCCGTTGCCTTTGCCGAGTCGCCCGCGGCCTGCGAGGTCGCCGCCGTACTCGGGGTTTTCGGCGACGGCGCATCTTCGGCATAGGCGCCGCTCGCGGCAGTCATTGCCAACACGCCTGCGGCCAGCAATGCATGTGAGGTTGTCGAAATCGATCTCTGCTTTCTCATCCGAAACTCTTTATTGTTGAAATAAAAGTGCATCCGCCGACTCGAAGCCAGCGGACGTCTTTCGTTCGCCCTCGCTGCATTGAGGACGAACGCCTCCCTCGGCGCAGCCTGGACTGCGTCGTTGTGAACCATCACTACGGATTTGGCAGGCTCTCTCGCGCCGACCTTCGCCTACTTGAATACAGGCGACGCCTATCCCGAAACGCTTAAACGCCGCGCTCTATCCACGCGAATGGCAATGCAACGCGTGGTTTTCGCAACGTCGAGTTGTATGCGGGACGGGTAACAAAGAAGGTAGCGAAAGGGAACAAAACGCGGCAGGTCTCCAAGCCGCGCATAGGGACTACGGTCTCATTTCAGACCGCTCCAGTCCATTTTGATTTTTTTATTATTTTCGTATCCCTAAATAATTCGCCAACAAGCAATCCACGCTGGACGTGGATTGCGCAGCCTAGGCGCTGATCGCGCCGGCCGTAGATACTAGAACAGCCTAGGCGTACCCACCCAGACCACCATCGTTTCGATGTTGCCGGTGTTCATCCAGGCATGCGGAACCGTCGATTCGTAGTGCGCGCTGTCTCCGGCGTGCAGCTCGAACGTCTTGCCTTCGAGCGTCAGCACCATCTGACCCGAGACCACGTACAGAAACTCTTCGCCCGCATGCGTGGTGACTTCGGAACGCCGCTGCCCCGGCGGCAAGCGCACGAGAATGCTTTCCAACTGGCGGCCGCCGGTCGAATTCGTCAACCGGGCGAAGAGATTCGCCGAATTCGCAAAGCTGAAGAACTTCAATTGATCGCCGCGGCACACCGAACGCTCCTCGCTCGGCGTCTCGACGAAATACTGCATCGTCACGCCGAGGGCGCCAGCGATACCCTTCAGCGACGTCAGCGACGGCGAAGCGAGCCCGCGCTCGACTTGCGACAAGAACGGCTTCGAAATACCGGCTGCGGTTGCGGTTTCGTCGAGCGTGCGCTTCAGACGCTGCCTGAGCGCGCGGATCTTGCTGCCCAGCTCCGAGGAGGAGTGGACGTTTTCAAGTGTAGAGACCATACCAGTCCGTAGTTCGCCAGCCCAAACAGGTTAATGCTGGTTGATTTTGTTAGATGAATGCGGGGTGCCCGGTGCGGGGCAGCCGAGGCGAAGGGGACGCGCAATTTAGAGAAAACACTCTATCTTGCCAGAGGCAAATCGTAAGGCGTATATCCAAGCTTCAGCAATCGGGGAATCAACGATATCAAGATACAAAGGGGCCGGTGCAGGCTTTCTATTGGCAAACGTTTTCGCCCCGCTTACATCGTCTTAAATCGGCACGTCAGTGAATTCCCGTAGTGACGCCCGTGACTTTCCTCTGGACAATCTCGGCACCCTGCGGATCGTCAAGCTTACGATTCGCCTTCGCAACGAATGCCCGCTCAGCGATCCTGAGCGCCGGCTTTCTAAAGCGCGCCCCACCGGGCCGTCGCCACCCCTAAGAAATGACTCAGCTTTCCACTCCCCCGCCTGCTCGCTCTCATCCGGCCCTCGCTCCGTAGAGGCTATTCGTCGCGCGCCGAACCCCCGGATTTTGCTCCAGTATCATGGCGTGCTTTTGGTCAACGCCGCCGCAACCCCGGCCCAATCCGATATGGCGCGACTTAATTCTCAGCATGCCGGGTCGCTTATCTCAATTGTGACCGATGCGAATGCACGCATTGAATCTCGACCGTCGGCAAGCAACAGCGCCTGACATGGGCGGAAGAATTTTCCCAAGCGCCGGTCAGCCATGCGCGTTTCCCGCGTATCTGCCGCAGCAAACGTTTCAAATAAGAGGTCCACGATGAACCAACCAATATCGCAGACCCGCTCGTTTACCACGGTCTTCCTGATCGAAATGTGGGAACGCTTCGGGTACTACGGGATGGCAGCCCTGCTTGTCCTGTTCATGATCGACAAGCTCGGCTTCACCGATAGCCACGCGAACCTCACATGGGGCGCCTTTACCGCGCTCGTCTACGCATCGCCTTCGATCGGCGGCTGGATCGGCGACAAGGTGCTCGGCGCGCGCCGCACGATGGTGTTCGGCGCACTCGTGCTGTGCGGCGGCTACCTGATGCTCTCGCTCCCCAACGACAGCCTCGCGTTCATGTATGCGTCGCTGGGCGTGATCGTCGTCGGCAACGGTCTCTTCAAGGCGAACGCGGCGAACCTCGTGCGTCGCATCTATGAAGGCGACGACGCGCGCATCGACAGCGCGTTCACGATCTACTACATGGCCGTCAACATCGGCTCGACGGTATCGATGCTCGCCACGCCGTGGATCAAGGACCACTGGGGTTGGCACGAAGCCTTCGCCGTGTGCTGCGCCGGCATGCTGCTCGGCGTGATCAACTTCCTGCTGATGCACCGCTCGCTGTCGCGCGTCGGCTCGCTGCCCGACGACCAGCCGATCCGCTGGAACCGTGTCGGCGCGATCGCCGTGGGCGGCGTCGTGCTCGGTCTCGCGACGATGTTCGTGCTGCAGCACAAGGCCGTGGCCGTCGCGTGCGTGTATGCGGCGGGCGTCGCGATTCTCGCGATCTTCGCCTACATGCTCGCCAAGTGCGAAAGCTCCGAGCGCGCGGGCCTGATCGCCGCGCTCGTGCTGACGCTGCAATCGATCCTCTTCTTCATCTTCTATCAGCAGATGTCGACGTCGCTCACGCTGTTCGCGCTGCGCAACGTCGATCCGGGCTTCTCCGTGTTCGGCGTGCATCTATTCTCGTGGAGCGCCGCGCAGTTCCAGGCGCTCAATCCGATCTGGATCATGCTGCTGAGCCCGTTCCTCGCGATGCTCTATACGCGCCTTGCCACCAGCGGCAACGACGTGCCGGTGGCCGGCAAGTTCGCGATGGGCTTCGTGGTGGTTGCGGCAGGCTTCTTCGTCTATGCGATCAGCGGACGCTATGCCGTCGACGGACGCGTGTCGTCGTGGTTCATGGTGTGGGGCTATGGCCTCTACTCGCTCGGCGAATTGCTCGTGAGCGGCCTCGGTCTCGCGATGATCGCGCGCTACGTGCCGACGCGCATGAGCGGCTTCATGATGGGCGCGTATTTCGTCGCGACGGGCGTGTCGCAATACCTCGGCAGCGTGGTCGCGAACTTTGCGCAGATGCCGTCGAACGAGTTGAGCCCGCTGCAGTCGCTGCCGATGTATACGAAGCTTTTCTTTGGCCTCGGCTGGCTTGCCGCAGGTGGCGCGCTGCTCGCGTTCCTGCTGCTGCCGTTCATGGGCAAGCTCTCGCGTCAGCATCATAAGGGCGCTGAACAGCAGCGCGATGCGGGGCGCGCGGAAGCGCTCGCGGCTAAGCAGGCGTAAGTGACTTCAGTTGTTTATCGGCGCTTAGGCGCCGAACGCGAACGGTCCTGCACCGTTCGCTTCTTGCAACAGCGGCTTGAGCTATTGGCAGCTCAGGCCGCTGATCCTCAAGCTTCCCTCCCACCGCCTACGGCTCGATCCTCGCGCGCACGAAGTCGATATGCGACTGCATCGCCGTGCGCGCCTCCTCCGGCTGTCGCGCGCAAATCGCCTCACATAACGTGCGGTGCTGCATCAGCAACTGATCGGACGCGTTCGCGTCCTGTTTCCGCAAACCCGTTCCGCTCGTCGTGATGTGCTCGCGCAGCATGCCGATCACGCTCGTATGCAAGTGCAGGAACATCGCGTTGTGCGACGCCTGCGCAATCGCTTCGTGCAGTCGGGCGTCCGCTCGCGCTTCGGCGGGCTTGTCGTCGGCGGCATGCGAGCGTTCGAGTTCGCCTAGCAGCGCGCGAATCCGCTTGCGGTCTTCCGCGCTGGCGCGCTGCGCGGCGAAGTACGCCGTCGCTCCTTCGAGCACGCGGCGGAACTCCAGAATGTCTTCGCGCAGCGCCGGGTGATCGGCGACCAGTTGCCCCCACGGCGATGCAATGCCCGTGCGCAGTTGATCGGTGACGAATACGCCCGAGCCGCGGCGACTTTGCACCAAGCCGCGCGCCGCAAGCCGCTGGATGGCCTCGCGTATCGTGTTGCGCGATACGTCGTACTGTTCCGCCAGCGCGCGCTCGGCCGGCAGGCGCGAGCCGGCGCGCCAAGTGCCGTCGATCAGCGCAGTCTCCATTTGGCGCATGACGCCTTCGACGCGTCCGCGCGCGGCGCCTCTTGCCGATATCTTTCTAGTTGTCGTCATCAACGTCCTCGCCCTTCGTCTCGCTTCGCGGCCGCTTGCCGCCAGAACTGGTCCAACCAATTTGAGCCCGCGCATGTAAGCGGGAATTATGCGCCGAAGGCCGCAAAAACCGCGCCGACACGTTGGAATCGTCAAGGCTTACGCAGCGGGAAAGCGGCACACGACATCAGCGAGCGAGACATGATCGAACGGCAATACCCCGCCACGCGCCCCACGCACGTCTACTTATTCGCCACCTGTCTGGTGGATCTGTTCGTACCGCAGGCCGGTCTCGATGCGATACGCCTCCTCGAACGCGAGGGCCTGACCGTCCACTTCCCGCGTGCGCAAAGCTGCTGCGGCCAGCCCGCGTACAGCAGCGGCAATCCCGAGCAAGCGCGCGAGGTAGCGCGGGCGCAACTCGATCTGTTCCGCGAGCCCTGGCCGGTCGTCGTGCCCTCGGGATCTTGCGCGGGCATGATGCGACACCATTGGCCGACGCTCTTCGAGAACGATCCGGCCGCTCAGGCGAAAGCGCGTGCGCTGGCCGAGCGCGTCTACGAACTCGGTGAATTTCTGCTGCGCGTGCTCAAGGTTCAGTACGCCGACGAATGCTCGGAAGGACTCGCCCCCGAGCGGGTCGCGCTGCACACATCGTGCGCGGCACGCCGCGAAATGGGGACGCGCGCGCACGGCGTCGAACTCGTCGATGCGCTGCCCGGCGTGACGCGCATCGAGCATGAGCGCGAATCGGAATGCTGCGGTTTCGGCGGTACGTTTGCATTGAAGCACCCCGACATTTCAGGTGCGATAGTGCAGGACAAGATCGCGTCGGCCTGTGCGACTGGCTGCGATCGATTGGTTTCAGCCGATTGCGGATGTCTGTTGAACATCGGCCACGCCGCCGCGAAGCAAGGCGCGCCGCTGCCGGTCGAACACCTTGCATCGTTTCTGTGGCGGCGCACCGGCGGCAACGTGAACGATGCGGGGGAATCGGCATGAGCACGCTTAGCGCACGCGAACGCATACTCGGACGGCTGCGCGCCGCCGCGCCCTCGGCGGCGTCGAATACGCGCGATATCGATGCGCGCATCGATGCTCATTACGAGCAACAGCGTCGAGGGGCTGCTTTATCGGCACAACAACTCGTGCAATCGATGCAAACGGCGCTCACCGCCTCACACGCCGAAGTCTGGTGCGCCGACACCGCATCGTGGCCGGCCCTCGTAGCGCAACGGATGGCTGCGACAGGCGTGCGGCGCTTGCTTGTCGACGACGCGTGCGCGGAAGGCGCCGCTCTGACGCGCGCGCTACCGGCATCGATTGAAGCGCGGCGCTTCGCAACGCCGATCGAAAACTGGAAGGCCGAACTCTTCGACACGGTGGACGCTGGCTTTACCGTCGCCCGTTCCGGCATCGCCTCGACAGGTACGCTGATCGTCGAACCCGATACGGGATCGCCGCGCAGCGTGTCGCTCGCGCCGCCGCTGCATATCGCGCTCGTCCATGCCCACACGCTCTTTCCCGACATGCACGCGGCAGCCAAGGCCGAACGCTGGCGCGACGGCATGCCGACGAACCTCGTACTGATCTCCGGCCCGTCGAAGACGAGCGACATCCAGCAAACCGTCGCCTACGGCGCGCACGGGCCGCGCGAACTGTGGGTCGTGATCGTCACGGACGACGCCACCGCCAATGAGGCTGCTTTGCATGGGACTGGAGACAGCCGATGAGCACGAACCCGCTGCACTTCGTCCCCACCGAAGACTTCAAGGCGCGCGCCCGCGCGGCGCTCGACGATCCGAAGCTGCGCAAGAGCATGCGCGGCGCGATGAATTTTCTGCAAAGCAAGCGCGCGATCCAGTTTCCCGACGCCGATGAACTCGAGCATCTGCGCGATCTCGGCGAAGCGGTGCGTCAGCATGCGCTGTCGCGGCTGCCCGATCTGCTCGCACAACTCGAAGAGAAACTGACTGCCGCCGGCGTGCAGGTCCATTGGGCCGAGACCGCCGACGAAGCCAACGCCACCATCGAACGGATTGCGAAATCGCACGGCGCGCGACGCATCGTCAAAGGCAAGTCGATGGCGAGCGAAGAGATCGAGTTGAATCACTATCTCGCCGAGCGCGGCATCGACTGCATCGAGGCCGACATGGGCGAGTACATCATCCAGCTAGCCGGCGAGAAGCCCGTGCATATCGTGATGCCCGCGCTTCACAAGACCAAAGCGGACATCGGCGAGCTGTTCGAAGCACGCATCCCCGACGCGCATTACACCGAGGACGTAGACGAACTGATTCAGACCGGCCGGCGCGCGCTGCGCCAGACGTTCGTCGACGCGGATATCGGGCTCTCGGGCGTCAACTTCGCGGCGGCGGATACCGGCACGCTCTGGCTCGTGGAGAACGAAGGCAACGGCCGCCTCGTGACGACCGTGCCGGACGTGCACATCGCGATCATGGGCATCGAGAAGGTCGTTGAGAAGCTCGAACATATCGTGCCGCTCGCGAGCCTCTTGACGCGATCGGCCACCGGGCAGGCGATCACGACTTACTTCAATCTGATTTCAGGGCCGCGGCGGGCCGGTGAGCTCGATGGGCCGCGCGAGGTGCATCTCGTGCTGCTCGACAACGGGCGCACGCAGGCGTATGCGGACGAGCAATTACGCGCGACGCTGCAATGTATCCGGTGCGGGGCGTGTATGAATCACTGTCCGGTTTATGCGCGTATCGGTGGGCATGCTTATGGCACGACCTACCCGGGGCCGATCGGCAAGATCATCTCGCCGCATTTGCTTGGGCTTGAGGCAACGGCGGATTTGCCGACGGCGTCGAGTTTGTGCGGGGCTTGTGGGGAGGTGTGTCCGGTGCGGATTCCGATACCGCAATTGCTGATTCGGTTGAGGACAGAGGCGAATCGGAATCCGCATGAAGCAGTCGAGCATCCGTTGCGTGGGCAAGGGGCGAAGTTCAGTCGCGGGGAACAGTTGATTTGGCGGTTTTGGAGTGGAGCGTTTGGGCATCCGCGCGTGTATCGGGTGTTTCGGTGGGCGGCGACGAGGTTGCGTGCGTTGACGCCGGCGAGGCAGATGGGGTGGACGCGGTATCGGATGCCGCTTGAGCCTGCGAGGCGGAGTCTGGCGGATTTGTTGCGGGAGCGGGGGCAGGGGGAATAGACGGAAAGGCTTCGTGGTTCCTTCCGCCAATGTCCGTGAAATCTACGGCGATAGCGGCGCTTCGGCTTGTCACGCCGGAGCGCCGCACATTGACCTCTTACTGGACTCGCGCCAGATCCTTGCCGATCATCGCCACGATCGCTTGCTCGCAGGCCTTGATGCCCTCAACCGACTCGTCGAACTTGTCCTCGAGCGTGCCGAAGGTACCGTATCGGTAGGTCGCATCGCTTTCGATGTGGACGCTGTTTGCCTTCATGTCGTAGCCACAGGCGAACGTCTTGTTGTACATGTCCTGCTTCGTCTTCGCATCGAGAACGCGCGCACGCAAGACCACTGCCGGCATGAATTCGGCGGATTCGGGCGGTGATAGATAGCCAAACGAAGTGAACCACATGCTCAGGATGCCATCGGCGTCGGTATGGACGCCGGAGTAGTCATCCGACTTGCCGTCCGATGACATTTGCACCTTCTGGTCGTCTCCCAGTTTGACGACCTGATATCCGTCCGCGGTGAGCCGATCGACGACGCCGTCGACCACCACCGGCGCAAACACGATCTTTTCGTCTGCGACGCGCTTGCTGTACGTGTTCGTGTGGCTGTTGTTGACTGCCACTTGCGTTAATGCGCCGATCAGACCGAACGCAGCCGCCGCGCCGCCCGTGTTGACGACGCCTTCCTTCTCCGGCTCCTTGACTTGGAGAACGGCGATCGAATGGAGCTTCTCGCGGTTCTCGGCATTCAGGTCGGTTTTCGGCAGGGATGCGCAACCCGACAGAAGCGCGATCATCAGGAAGCATGTGCCCAGTGTGGCTCTCGAGACTGTTTTCATTGACTGAGTAAGTTTTTATGTTGATGAAGAATCTAGGCCCGTGACGGGTCGGACGACCCGCCGTTCCGGCCTAACGTCGTAACGCTCATTGAGTCGGTGAGATAGAAGTCAGGATGCGGCCCCCCGTGGTTGATGTCGGCTATTGCGCCAATGCAGCCGCCGCGCCGCTGTCCGGAACGGCAACAGCATCGGCATGGGTGCCGTGCGTCGGCGCATCGACGATCGCGCCACTTGCCGCGGCAGCCGGCGCAGGCGGTGTCGCCGCGTGCGTGCTCGTGGGGAAGACGTCCAAGTAGCGCATCTTTTCGTGCCCTGGATCGAAGACCCACGCCGACGGCACCACGGCCGGAGATTTACCGCTGCTTTGGACATACGCGCCGAGCGCATCGAGCAGCTCTTGCGCATCCCAGCCGATGATTCGCGCGTGCATCGTTGCGCCGTCGTTGAACATCCGGATCGTGCCTTCGTATCGCCAACGCGTCGCACCACCGCCGCCGCCCGTGTAGATAAAGATCGGGGCCGCGTGGGTCTTGTGCAGCATGTTTCGATCGATCGAGGCCATGTGCACAGAGTCGTCGTAATGCGGCGCCGAACTGAGCGATGCGGCGGGCGGCAGGATGACGAAGTACTTGAAACCGGACAGCTCGGTCAACTCGGCGCAACGGAACAGGAAGTAGCGCTGGACCAGCTCGCGCGAGGTGTAGCCGTTGCCCTGGAATTTCACGTAGTAGGTTTCATCGTCGATGCGCCGGTCGGTATAGCCACCCGTTGCGCCGTGGGGCTGATATGCCGTGACGCAGGCGGTAAGCATGACTGAAAGGCAAGCGGCCGCTATGACGGCCTTTCTCCGAATGGCTCGAATTAAGGTCATTGTTATTTAATCTGTTTGAAACTGCGGGCTCGGCGGGTAGTGGGTGCTCGGCGCGCAGGGATTGAGACGGTATCGCTTATAGGGATATCGTCGGGGGGTGGAAATTCTTTAGGTTTTGGGGGGTGATTTGGTGCGATTGGGTCGGCGGCTTTGGGGGACGCTCGAACGCGGTCATTTTGACTAAAGCACAAACCGGGTACGCAAGCTGCATACGAAATATTGGAACCGATCAAACCTTTGGGGTGCAGCAGTTCACACGCGGCTGAATTCGTCTAATTGCTGCCATTTGGAAACCGGTACAAACTCACTGCGGCTCTTAGGGCCTCTTCGTACATTCTGACTGCAAACAGACGCTAGCGATGCACCTGTCAACTGCCGAGGCACATCGCTACATGATTTACGTGAATCCAGTTGCCTAGAGGCAATCCCACTCAACGACAGCGTTACTTTACGATTTCTCGTTTCCTCATGAAATCATATGGATCCGTGTACTCGGTAAGCGGAGAAATAGGCAACCAGTCTTTTGGAATATAGGGACTATCGACAATAATTTGATAACCGCGCATCCACGCGAGTTTGCTATAAAGCACGGCAGGGGTACAGATCAAATTAGCGCTAAACCCTCCCTCCAAAGAAATGCGTCGAGCAATAAGTTTTTGGGAGGTCAATTCCTTGATAATCGATACCATCCCATCGACATCGCCCTTTGCCAACGCGAGGTAATACTGATGATCAATCAAAAATTTTTTTTCTCGGCTTCCCTTTGGCGGATTTGCGATGATGCGCTCGCAGCGCGAGACCAGAATGTCCCACTCACCCCTCAACGCAATGAAAAATTGCTTGGTCCAAAAATCAAATACTCTAACGTCATTGGTGCGACGCGCATCAAACATTTCATCGACCCCGGCATACCATTCGATCAAACCAGAATGGCCAGATACCAAATAAAACAATCCGCGCAACGCCCAACTCTCATACGCCTGCACGCCACCCGTTTCGTTATATGGCTCGTGCATCAAGATATATTCCAACTTACCGCGAGCGTAAAGCCAATTCTTAAAAGCCGCAAGATCGCCATTCTGATACCAACTTGCCATCGCCGATACTTCGGCGTGACTAATGAGGATACGCAAACTTCCAGAAGGACTACCCGTGTTATTTTCGATATTTGAAACACATTGACCCAATAGTTCCCCGGCGAGATTGGCATCGCGCTGATCGATAATGTGTGCAAATCGGTTCGCAGCTTCTTCAGTAATTGGCATTTCCGTCATACATCTCACCCCTATCATTTGACTTTCACGGGAACAATAGTCAGCGCCCCCGTCGACTTATCCACCCCGGCGACCGCGGTATATAAGGTCCCCTTGCTTTGAGCACTCAAAATAGCGCTCTTTGCCGGAGAGCTATTGGGCAGATTGTTCAGCGTTGCGTCTATCCAGCCCGGGCTCAATTGCATCCCCGCCTGACTACTCCCTAAAGTAAAACTTCCGTTATTGATCTGCTTGGAATCGATCACGATCGTAACGCTACCATCTGGCGCCTCCAGCACGTGATCGAAGCCGTTATTAGAGCCGTATTTTCCACCTGGCAAATCGGCATAGCCCGCACTTTCGGAAACCGATGTAACCAGAGCCTCCGTCGTGCCGCCAGATTGATCCCCATTCTGCATAATGTTTTGCACAAGCGCTTGTTGACTTGAGTTCAAGTTCTGAACAACGTACCCGCTTTGACTCACCTTAGTGCTGTTAACAAAACCACCGTTCGACGGCGTTGCCGCAGACGAATTGGAAATTGAACCAAGTGCCTGTTGCGCACTGCCGCTTGCGGCTGTGCTCGACGATTCCCCGCTATCATTCCCGCTGCTCGCTGTGGAAAATGTTGCCGTCGACGGAACATATCCCGCCATGCCTGGTACAACAACGAGCGTCCCACCAACCGGAATGAACATCGGTCCGGTAGTCACAACCGCACCTGCAGTACCAGACGTGTTGCCGCCTCCTCCGCCACCAAGGCTCTCAAGATCGGTCGGATCGTACACCGTGTGGTGAAACGGGTCCTGGCTGATAGCAGCCGACTTCAAGTCTTGAATCGTACTATCCCAGGCATATTCGAACGAGCTCAGCGGATGCGTAACCGTGGTTACAACCGCGTCCTTCAGCCGCTGCCAAGTCGATTCATCCCCGGATGTCGATGACGAAGCACTAGGACTACCGGTGCTCGGCATCGTGAAGGCATATTGCGTGCCCGTACCGTTTACGCCGCTTCCAGTACCGTTGGCCGACGTGGTTACTTTCGCGCTGTTGGTGTTATACGTGGCCTCATTGACCGCCCACGTGGCGCCGGCCTGTCCGTTCGTGCCAATCACCCCGCTAGCCAGCCCGCCAGTCAGCGCAGCAACGCCTTCCGTCACAGCGTTGTAAAGCCCGTTTTGGTAGGTCGTGACTTGCGTAGACGTGCCGTTGCCGTTGTCCGACGTCGTGACTGTCTGCGTGCCGTCGTATAGGGCGTCCCGCACGTACGGAGAGACGATCGCACTAGCCGCAGCGCCAATTGCCCCGCCCGCACATCCCGTGCCCTCCGCCGCCGACAGCGCACATCCCAACCCCGCATGAGCCAGCACATTCCCGGCGCTGCCTTCAGCCAACCACGAGTTGCTATCACCCGCTGTAGCGCCAATGGCAGTCGCGCCGACAGCCCCTACGTCGCCGATAATGCTGTTCTCGAGGGCGCTGCCGAAACTGCCCCCCTCCACAGCAGTGTCCAGCCCAGCAGTCACGACGCCGCGTTCGGCAATCGTCGCCAAGGCGTCGCCGACTTGCGATGCCGTGACCGTCGCACCCGTCCCAATGGCTTTCCCTAATGTCTGGAGGGTTTGAAGATTGCCCAGGCCGCTTGCCGCAAACACGCCTGCCGTCAAGGCGCCGAGCACGCCTGCCTGCATAATCTGGCCAAAATTCAGTCCCTGACCGGATGCCACCTGGCTTACGGCACTGCCAACCATCCCGCCTAGCGCGCCGATCAGCACTGATCCGACCGATAGTTCCGTCATCACGACGCCAGCGGCCGCCGCCGCGGCACCCGCCGTCACAATCGAAGCAGCAATCGCGATCGCCGCCACCACAAACGTCGGCAGCCCACCTCCTTGCTGCACAAAATTGGTATGTAGGTTGTCGCTAACCGACGTCTGCGTAAAATTCCCGCCCAACTGCTGCTGCAACGCCGCCAGCATCTGCTGCGTACCGGCCTGATTCACCGTGCCGTCAGCATTCAACTCCTGCAGCGCCCCACCGATCTGCTGCAGCGTCTGCACGTTCAGGTTCATGTTCGCCGCGCTCATGAACCCGCCCGGCTGCACTTCCGTACCTGTCGTATCGACGTACCCGCCCTTCACGCTGCTCCAAATGTTGCCGACGTTGACCTGATTCGCCTCGTTCGTCAGCGACTGCGTGTTCACCGTCAGCGTGTTCGACGCGGTGATGTTCCCCGTATTCAGGATGCTGCCTTGACCGCCTTGGTTGAAGTTCAGCGTGACATTGGTGCCCTCGATGTTCCCGCCCGCCGACATCGCACTCCAGTTCTGCGGCAGGTACACCTGCGGCATCAGCGCGGTCACGGTCGGACAAGTCGCGGTGCCTGTCGCCGTGCAGCTCGGGTCGGGCACCGTCTGCTGCACGTACCACAGCATCGGCTGCGTCAACGCATTGATCTGCGTCTGCGACAGCGCATCGCCCAGTTGAAGATCGTTCTGCTGCGCGTAGTTCAGCGCGTTCTGATACAGAACCGCCTTCTCCTGGTCGGTCACCGACACGCCGTTTGTGCTGTCGTACGTCAACCCGTTGATGAAGCTCGCCTGCCCCGTCTGCTGCAACGCGGCCTGCTGCAACACCAAATCCTCTTCCTGCGGGTTGTAGTAAAAGAGCGTCGTGCTCGGTTGCAGATTCGCAGGCAACGCGTTGAGCAATTGCTGCGGCCCGAGCATCGAGGTCTGCGACGTGCCGAGCGCCTGCTCGAAGTAGGAAGCCTGCCCAGCCACCAGAGTCGGAATTGAGCCGCTGCCCACCGACCGCGGCATCGACAGGTTCAGACCGGGCAGATCCAACGGGCTCAGTGAGATGACTTGCGAGGGCGCGTTCACGCGCGGCGTATACGTATTCGCCGTTGTGATGCCGTTGATCAGCTTCTGGCCGGTGAGCGTCACCGACGTGCCGATGATGTTGCCCACGTTCACGATCTGACCACCGGACGTGACCGTCAGGTTCGGCGCCTGAATCGTCGCGGCGATGTTGCCGACCGGTGTGGGCGGATCGATCGAGCCGCCAACGCTCGTATAGGCGCTGCCATACAGCGCCGTGCACTCAGCGACCGAACCGCACGCCCAGATGTCGTGGCGCTTGTCGCTGCTGAACATGCCGGTTTCCTGCACCCAGTGCGAGTGCCAATAGGCGTTCAGCGTCTGCGCTTGATTCACGACCGGCCCGGCCACGTTGATGGTCGCACTCGTGCCTGCCGCGATCAGGCTGCCGATGTTGGTCAGGCTGCCGGCGTTGATCTGCAGGTTGTTGCCCGCGCTGATCACCGACGAGCTGCCTGATTGCTGTTCAACGTACCCCTCGCAGTAGCTTTCCTTATAGCCGCCTGCGGTCATGCAACCGCTGTATTCCTCCTTGCTGCCGTAGTTCTGGTGGACCAGTACCGGCGGAGGCAAATTATTCGTAATCGCGCCCGATACGTTCAGCGTGATGTTGTTGCCTGCAACGATGTTGCCCGACGTGTTGTTCAGGCTTTGCGCCGGCGTCGTCGATGTCGCCGTCGTGCCTACGCCCCCAATGACGACGTTGTGACCGGCAAGCAGGTTGCCGTAGGTGTTGTTGACTTGCCCTGCGGCGATCACCAGATCGTTGCCGGCGTAGATCGTCGCGTCGTTTTGCGAGTAGCTGAAAGTCGTCGTATTCGGGTTTTCGCCGCGCGGGTGGCCAAATCCGCCGCAGTCATAGTTCGGAACGCCAGACGCGCAGCCAACCTGCGACGAATAATTCTGTTGATTGCCACCTTGATTGCCAAGGTATTGCGCCCCGACGTACACGTTGTTGCCCGCGTACAGCAAGCCGGCGTTAATGAGGTAGCCCCCGTCCACTGCGAGGTTCGCACCTGCCGCGATCATGCCTGTCGGCGTGGAGGTCGTCGTGGTGCCGCTCGACGAAGGAGCCGAGCCCGACGAAAAAGTAAACATCGTCGGCGCGAGCACATCGCCAATCGAGCAATAGTTCTGCGAATCGCAGGTCGTCCCTGAAGGATTGCCGGAGCCCTGGATTGCAACGGTTCCCAGTGCGTTCACTTGGGCCAGGAAGCTCGATAGCTGGCCTTGATTCACGCTATCGGTCGTTTGACTGGTCATCGTCGGCGCGACGGCGCCGTTGCTCAACGATTGCAAGTTGAGCGTGACATTGCCCTGCGCCGCGATTTGCCCGCCCTGATTGGAAAGCGAGTTCGCGGTGAGTGAAATCGATCCACCGGCAGAAATCACACCGGACGTGCCGGGCGCCTGGCTCGTCGTCGTCTCGGTGACCGTCGGCAAGGCGAACGTTCGAGAGGCGAGAGCGCTCGGGTCAACGCCAGTGCCGACGAACCAAAGATTTGCGTAAGTCGCGTTGCCGTTCCGATCTTCCCCCACGTGCACGTTGTATTCGTTGAAGGTGACGGTTCCCGAGCCCGTGACGGGTTGCGACGTTGTGAACCCGCAGGGATAGCAGGAACCTCCCGCAGCCTCGTCCGACGACTGTATGCCCGTGGGAGAAAGCAAGTCGCCCAACGACGCGTTGAAACTGGCGGACTCTTCTTCTAAAAAGCCGTTTTCGCCGCCGTATTTGTGCTCGTACTCATACGTCTCGGTACCCACCATCGCCGATAGAAGCAACGACGAATCAACCACTGTCGTGGTGGTCGTCGTGGCCCCGCTCGGCGCGGTCTGATCGTTCACGACCGCAGCCGCATTGATCGTGAGGTTGTTCCCCGCGGAAATCGACCCACCCGTGTTCCGCAACGTACCGCCCAGATTGAACGTCGCGTTGCCTCGCGTCTGCGTCGTCGCCCCTTGGTTGTCGTAATTGCCGCCGCTGACCGTAAGCGAGTTCCCCGATTCGACCGTGCCGCGATTGGTCGTATTGCCATTCAACGTCAGCGCATCGCCCGCATGCATCAGCGCGCCCGCAGCGTTGTACAACGTCCCGTTAAACGTGACGTCGTTACCAATCACGCTCCCGACATTCGTGAACGTCCCGCCCGTCGAAATCGTGAGCGGCGCGGTGCCGGTCATCGTCCCGCCGTTATAGATCCCGTAGAGACCATCGATCGTTACACCCTGCCCGCCGTAATTCCACGTCCCGCTATTGCTGATCGTCCCTGCCGTAATCGAGAGCTGCCCGCCTTGGCTGATCGTCCCTTGCGACGGGTCGAACGCCAGGTTGACCGCGCTGATCCCCATGTTGCGCTGGGCGAGCAGCTGCCCGCCCGCGTTATAGAACGACCCATTGCCGCCGTTGATCGTCAGCGACAAATCCCCCGTCGTCGGTCCGTTCGGCGTATTCGGGTTCCCCGCAAAAATCACCCCGCTCTGGTTGTTCAGCGAACCGGTATTGATCGTCAGCGCGTCCACGCCCATCAGCGACCCGCCGACGTTCGTCAGCCCGCCCGTCACGGTGACCGTGGTCGTCTGACCGTTCACGAGCCCCGCGTTCGTGAAGTTCGTCGCGTTGATCGTCGTCGTGCCGGTCGACGCGAGCGACGCGTTCGCCGCGTTGGTCAGGTTCACCGCCGACACATTCAGCGGCCCGCCCGCGAGCACCTGGCCCGCGTTGGTCAAGCCGTTCTTCGAGGTGAGCGTCGTCGCACCCACCACGTCCACCGCGCTACCCGATGCAATCGACAGTTGATTCGAAGCGTTCGCCGTCAACGTCCCGCCGACCACCAGATTCCCGAGCGTCACGTTCGCCCCGGACACTTGTGTGTTCTGCGACGACACCAGCGTCGCCTGGCTCGCGTCGAGCGTGTTCTGCGCCGTCACCGTCACGTTCTTGGAGCCGCTCGCGTTACCGCTCAGCGTCACGTTCCCGCCCGTCAGCTGGAATTGGCCGGCCACGACGCTCGTACCCGAAAGCGTCAGCGTCTGTCCCGCCGTCATCGTCGTATCGCCGTTCGACGACACGCCCGCCACCGTCACATTCCCGTTCGTCCCGGTGACGTTCACCGTCCCCATCGAAGAGATGCCGCCCGTCACCGCCGCATTCGCAGCCGCCTGAATCAGCGCGTTGCCGCCCGTCTGCAATTCGCCGTTGAACGTCACGCTGCCGTTCTTCGAAGTCGCAGTGACATTGCCGACCGCCGTCGACGCGCCGAACGACATATCGCCGCTCGACGTCGCGATCAACTGTCCCGCGCCTTGAATCGCGCCGAGCGTAATGCCGCCCGTGCTTGCCGTGAGATTGATGTCCTTGCCGAACGTCAGCGCGCCACCACCCGCAATCGCGCCCGCGTTGACGGTCGCCGCGCCCAAGCCATAGAAGGCGCCGGTCAGCGTCGCCGTACCGGCCGAGGTCAGCGTCGTATCGCCGTTGACGAGTTCGCCGCCCAACGAGAGCGTGCCGCCTGCTTTCGCGGTCAGGTTGCCGGTGCCCGTCGTCGTGCCCGTCACGGCGAGATTGCCGGTCGTCGCCGTCAGCGCCGTATCCGCACCCGCGCCGATATTGCCGCCGACGCTCAGGTTCCGCCCCGCCGTAATCGTGACTTTGTCGCCGCTCGACACGTTGCCGCCTACCGTCGCGTCGCGCGCCGCCGAGACGCTCGTCGCGCCGCCCGAGCCGAGCGTGCCGGTCACGCTGACGTCGCCCGCGCCGTTCAAGCCCTGCGCTTGCAGATTGGCGGTGCCGCTCGCGAGCGCGGCGCCCATCGAAATATCGTTGCCCGCCGTCGCGAGCAGATTGCCGTTGGTCGTGACGCTGCCGCTCGCGGTGATCCCCGCGCCCGCGTTGATCGTCAGGTCTCCGGTCGAGTTCGCGCTCGCGAGCGTCACGCTGCCCGGCGCGGTGATGTTCGTCGTGCCGCCCGCGTTCATCGCGCCCGCCACGTTGACATTGTTCGCCGCCTGCAGCGCGATGTTGCCGAACGCATTCGCCGTGCCGCCGAACGTAACGTCGCCGCCGCCCGCATTGCCGTTCGCGGTCACCGTGAGGTTGCCGGTCGTCGCCTGTACGCTGCCGAGGCCGGCGTTGTTCGCGCCGGTCACCGTGACCGTCGTGCCTTGCAGCGAGCCGGTCAACGCAACGTCATGCGATGCATTCACGCTCACCGCTTGCGCGAACGCCGCCGCTCCCGCGCCGTTGATGTCCTGCGCCGCCGTGAACGTGCCACCCGCCTGTCCGGCGAGCGCGCCGGTCAGCATGATGTCGCGGCCCGCCTTCACCGTGACTTGGTTCGTCGCGGCGATCTGGCCGCCGAGCTGCGTATCGAGGCCCGACGTCACGTTCAACGCGCCGTTCGATGTCGTCGTCCCGGTCAGCGAGGCGCTGCCCGTCGTCGCGATCACGTCGAGGTCGCTCTGCGATTGCACGCCGCCGCTCATGGTCACGTTGCGCTGTCCGTTCAGCGTGACGGTGCTGCCGCCCGTGAGCGAGCCGCTCACGAGCACGTCGCGTGCAGCCGTGAGCGAGACCACGCCTGGCGCCGTCGCCGTGCCGGTGATCGACGCGTCGCCGTTGCCTGCGTTGCCGTTCGCGGTAAGCGTGAGCGTCGTGGCCGAGGTGACGTTGTTCAGCGCCGCGTTGTCGCCGCCCGTCGCCTGCACGACGTTGGCCTGCAAGGACCCCGTCAGCGCGATATCGCGCTGCGCATTGAGCACCGCCGCCGCGTTCGTGAACGACTGCGTGCCCGGCCCGTAGATGTCGCGGCCCGCCGTCACATAGCCGTTCGCCTGCCCGACGAGCGTGCCGTTCAGCACGGCGTCGCGGCCCGCGTTGAGCGTGACGTCGCCCACGGCGCTCGTGCTCGCGCCAAGCGACAAGTCGAGGCCGGTCGTCACCGTCAGCTTGCCGCCGCTGTTGATGCCGCCCGTCGCGTTCAGGCTGCCTTGCAGCGCTTTGAGCGTCGTGTCGCCATTCGATTCGATCGCGCCTGCCACGTTGATGTCGTTCGCGGCCGTCACGCCGATCGTCGAGCCGCTCGCGAGCTTGCCAGTGCTCGCGATCGTCACGTCGCCCGCCGAGGTCGCCGTGATCGCGCCCGTCGAGGCCGCACCGCCAGTCATCGTGAGGTTGCCCGCGCCCGATGTGCCCGAGGTCAGCGCAATCGTCGTCGCGGACTCGACGTTGTTGACCGTCGCATCGTTCGCCGCCGACACCCGCACCGTGTTGCCCTGAATCAACCCACCTTGGGCGACGCTGCGTCCAGCAAGCAGCGTCGCCGCCTGTGTGAAGCTGATCGACCCCGCGCCGCCGATATCGCGGCCCGACGTGACGAGGCCATTGCCCTGCCCGCTGATCGAGCCGGTCACGTTGACGTCGCGCGCGGCGTTGAGCGTCGTGTCGAGCGCGACCGTGGTCGTGCCGCCGAGGTTGATGTCGGTGCCCGCCTGCACGTTCAGCGCGCCGCTGCTCGCAATCGTTGCGGACGCACCGTTCAAGCCGACGCTGCCGTTCAGCGCGGTCAGGTTTGTATCGCTCGTCGATTGAATCGAGCCGCTGATGTTGATGTCCTGGCCCGCGTTGAGCGCAACCGTCGAGCCGCCCGCCACCGCCCCCGTCACGGCGAGGCTGTTCTGCGCATTGAGCGAAATCGTCGAACCGGCCTGGACGTTGTTGAGCGTCGCGTTGCCGCCCGCTTTGGTCTGCACCGTCGCGGCGTGAAGCGATCCGGTGAGCGTCGTGTCACCACCCGAGGTGAGGTTCGCGGCCAGGCCGAACGCCGCCGATGCCGCGCCAGCAATGTTGCCGCCCGCCGTCAGCATGCCGTTGCCTTGGCTGACGACGGTGCCGTCCATCTGAATGTTCTGGCCGGCAGTCAACGTCATGTCGCCGAGCGCGGACGTGCTCTGCGTACCGAGATTGATCGACTGCGATGCGTTGGCGATGAGGTTGCCGCCCGCCGCGATGTTGCCCGTGCTTGCGAGCGACCCGCTGTTGTTCGTGACCGTGACGTTGCCGTTCGACTGCACGGTGCCCGCCACCGACGTATTCGCCCCCGCCGTGATGCCGAGCCCCGATGCCGTCTGCAGCGTGCCGTTCACATTGACGTTTTGCGCGGCGCTAAGCGTGCCGCTCGTCAGCGACGCGACGAGGCCGTTCACGGTGATGTCGCCGCCGCCCGCTGCGCCCTTGGCGGTCACGGTGAGCGTGTCGTTGGCCTGGATGTTGTCGAGCGTCGCGGAGTTGCCCGCGGTCATCGAAACGTGATTGCCCTGCAGCGCGCCGGTCATCGCGATGTCGTTGCCGGTCGTGACGGTCACGTCCTTCGCGATGCCGCTGTTGCCGCCGAGGTTCGCGTCGTGGCCCGCGCTGAGCGTCGCGTTGCCTTGGCCCGCGAGCGAGCCGCCGATCGTCAGGTCGTTGCCCGCCGTGAGCGTCATGTCGCCCGTCGCGCTCGTCGAGCCGGTGAGCGAAACATTCTGAGCCGCCTGCGCGCCGAGCGCCGCGCCGCTGTTGATCGTGCCCGTCGACGTGACGTTGCCCGTCTTCGCCGCGATCGACATATCGCCGACCGACTGCGCGGTTCCGCTCGAAGCGACCGTCACGTTGCGCTGCGCAGTGATCCCGACCTGCGCGCCTCCCGCGAGCGTGCCATTGACGAGCACGTCGCGCGCCGCCTGCACCGACGTCGCGCCAACCACCGCCGCGTTGCCGTTGAACGTGACGTCGCCGCCGCCCGCCGCACCGTTGGCGACGACATCGAACGCACCCCCCGCCTGCACTTGCGCGAAGGCAGCGCTGTTGCCCGCGTTCACTTGCAAGCCGTTGGCCAGCAGCTTGCCGGTCAGCGATACGTCGTTGCCCGTCGTGAGCGTGCCGCTTTGTCCGAACGCGATGGAACCGCTGCCGGTGAGATCGCCCTGCGCATTCAGCGTGCCGTTGTTCTGCACGATCAGCACGCCGGGCACGTCGATGCTGCCGCCGTTGATCGTCGCGTCCGTGCCGACGAAGGTCGAGCCTGCGACGCTGAACGCGCCCGGCGTATTCGCTGTCAGCGTCGTGCCGCTGGCGAGCGAGCCGGTCACCGAGACGCTCTGTCCCGCCGTCAACGTGACGGCTTTTTTCGCGGTCGCCTGCGCGGCGATCGTGGTCGTTTGCCCTGAGCTCAGCGCGAGATTGCCGTCGCTGTTGACGTTCGCGCTCGTCGTGATGCTCCCGTTCGTTGCCGTGAGCGCGAGATCGCCGGATGTCTGCGTCGCGGCATTCACGTTGACGTTGCGCCGTGCCGTCGCTTGCAGCGTGCCGCTGCTGGTCTGTCCATTGACGTTGACGTCGCGCGCCGCCGTGAGCGTCGTCGCGTTGGTGACGATCGTCGTGCCGGTCAGCGAGACGTCGCCGGTTCCGTCGTTGCCAAGCGCCGTGAGCGAGAGGTTGCCGCCGCTTTGCACGGCGCCGGTCGTCACGTTCGCGCCGGCGGTCATCGCCGTGTCGCCCGTCGACTGCGCGTTCGCGATGTTGATGTTGCCGCCCGCGTTGACGGACAGATTGCCGCCCGATTGCAGCGTGCCGCTCGACGTCACGTCGCCGTTCGCATTGATCGTGTAGCTGCCGATGCCGATATGCGCGCCCGTCAGCGTCACGCTGCCGGCCGATTGCACGTTCGCCTGCTGCTGCGCCGCGCTGCCCGCCATCTGCACATCGCCGTTTGCCGACAGCGACAAGTCCCCCGCATTGGCCGCAAGCTGCGCATCGGTGCGCACGCCCATGCCGGCCGCCGTGCCGATCACTTGAATCTGCCCCGCCGTCATCGCGCCGTATGCGGTCGCGTCGACGGCGTAGCCGTTGTTCGCATTGCCGTTGCCCGCGTTAATCGCCGCGGCCGTGTTCGTCGCGCCGTTCGAGGACGTCGCGTAGGTCGTCGTGCCGTTGCTGTCCACCGCTTGCGGCGCCACGAACTGCCGCCCCGCGATCACGTTGATGCGGTTACCCGCGTACAGCGGCGCATTGACGCCGATCGTCTCGGCGATCAAGTCGATCGTGCCGACCGTGCCTTCGATCCCGGACCCCGGTCCGTTGACGCCAGCATTGCCTTCGATCTGGATGTGCCCGCCCGTCACGTTGTAGCCAAGCGCCTGCGCGTTCGCGAAACCGGTGGCCGTGCCGCCGACGCTCGTCAGGAACTGCGGCGTACCCGTCGTCAGCGTGACGCCGATCGTGTTCGTAAAGCCCGCGCCCTGCGTCGCGACGCCGTTCGGGTTCGCGATGATGACCGTCGCGGGCGCGCCGAACACTTCGAGCGGGCCGTTGAGCAGCGTGGCGAACGCCGTGCCGGTGGAGGTCACCTGATTGACGATGACGCTCGCCGTGCGTCCGTTCAAATTCGGATTCGCCGCGACGTTGCCGCCTGTGAGCGACGTGCCCGACATCAAGCTGTTGTTGAGGATCAGCCCGACCGGATCGACGTTGAAACTCTGGTACTGATTGAGCGAGATACCAGCGCCGTTCGGCGCAGTGATGTTGACGACAGGCACGCCGCCGTTCGCGCCGGTCGATTGCGTGATCTTCGGCTGGAACGTGATCGGTGCGGTGGGGTCGACGATCGGCGCCGCCTCGGCAAGTTGCATCGCGAAACGGATGCGTAGCGCGGCGAGGTCTTGAATGACTTGCCAAGCTTCGTCGTCCAGACGATGGCTGCCTGCGGCGAGAACACCCGCCGCCGCGCGCCCTTGTTCGACCGTCACGGTGATCGGCCCGACGAACAGCGTCGCGGCCACGACAGCGCTGATCGCGCGCTGCCACCACGTGTATGCGCGAGGCGTCCCGCCTGCACGCGATAGCAGACGCGTCGATGCGCGCAATGCGTCGAGCGCCCGACGGCGTGCAAAGTCCCGCGCCGCTTGAGCGCGCACGAGCTGTCGCAAACTACCCCGCGTGGTCGTTTTCATATCGTTCTCGATCGTTCTTCGTTGTTATTCGCTGCGTTTCATGCGATCGCTCGCCGGCCGGCCAGCCGGCGGCGCACGGCGCGTCCGGGCTTATGTGCCCGTTATTGCGCGCCGTGCGGTGTGGCTTCTCGAGACTGCTGTTGCTGCTTAGTTGCTGCTCAGTTACTGCTGAATTTGTGCGTTCTTCACGAGATCCCCGACAACCTGTGCCGTCGCTTTCTCAAGCGCGATCTGTTCGAGCTGCTTGCGCAGTTCGCCCTGCGCCTGATCGAGCTGCGGCACCTGCGTCGGACGCTTTTCATCGACGCGCAAGATCCAGTAGACGTCGCCCACTTGCACCGGCGCGCTCGATACCGCGCCTTGCGGCAGCTTCACGAGTGCTTCGGCCAGCGGCTGCGGCCAGTTCTGCGTGTTGCCCGGCTGAATCGGCGTCTTGAACGAGATCCAGTTCAGCGCGCCGCCTTGCACAGCGCCGGGGCCCTGGCTGTACTGTTTGGCGAGCTGCGCGAAATCCGTGCCCTTCTTCAATTGGTCGAGGATCTTGTTCGCGGTATCGGCGTCCTTCACCGCGATCACGCTCGGCTTGTATTCGTTCTCGCCGAGCGTCGCGACGATCGCGTCGTACTTCGCCTTCACGTCGGCATCGGTGACGGGCGCGGGCTTCACTTGGTCGCGCAGATACGCCTGCGTCATCGCGATCGTCTTGGCCTGCTCGACTGCGGCGACCACTTGCGGACGCGTGTCGTAGTGCGCCTTGGCCGCCGCTTGGCGGAACAGCTCGCGCGCGATCAGCTGGTTCTTCAAGCCGGCGCGCAGCTGGGGCGTATCGGGCGCGTTCGTCGCGTGGACGGCCTGGTCGAGTTCGTCCTGCGTGATCAGCACGTTGTTCACGCGGGCAATCGCGTTGGCGGGCAATGGGGCCGATGCGCTTTGCGGCGCGGCGGCTTTGTCCGTTTTCGAAGACGTGTTCGCCGCGTGAGCAGCCGGTGCGAGCGTCGCGGCAAGCGCGAGACACAGCGTGCTTGCGAAAGTCGTCAACCGCGGATTCAATCGATGGTTCATGGGGTTCTCCTTTGCTCTTATTCGGACCAGTTGAGAGTGGCGAGCAGCACGGTCGCTTTCCTGCCGAGTGCGGCCGGCTGAATGAGGGCCTGCCCGAGCAGCACCTCGCTCGAAATCGTTTGTTTGCCGATGCGCCATTGCGCGCGGGCGCCGACGCCCGTGCCGAGCAGCGTCGGCCAGCCGCCTTGCGCGACCAGATGCGCCTTGCCGCCGTCGAGAAACACGTACGGCTCGATGCGCGCGTCGCGCCACGCGGGCGCGTTCTGCCAGGCCGCTTCGTTGCGCAGATAGATGCCGCTGTCGCCGCTGATCCCGCCCTCGGTGAAGCCGCGCACGGAGTCCATGCCGCCGAGGAAGATCTGCTCGTTGCCGAACATCGCGACCGGGCTGAATTGGCCGCGCAGCGTGCCGCGATACGTCCACGCGGTTTTGCCGAGCGTGCCGAGTGCGATTTGCAGCGTGCCGGTGGCGTCGGCCTTGGTGAATTGGCTGTGCGCGTCGGTACTGCCGATGTCCGACGCGTCATGGCTTGCGCCGAGCCACGGCAGGCCCTGCGAGATGCCGACGTCCCAGGTGGCCGCCGCGCCCTGATCGCGCGAGACGAATCGATACAAGCCATTGACGCCCACGCGCAGCACCGTCAAATCCTGCGGCGTCAAGAAGAAGCCGTTCAAGTTGCGCTCGATGCGCATTTTGTTGAGCGTCACGTCGACGCTGATGTTGCCGGTGCGCGAGCGCGTGAGCACGTCGTTCCACCCGAGCATCTGGCTGAACGTGCGGCCTTCGAGCAGCGCGGTGTCGCCGATCTGCTGCTGATACTCGGAGAGCGACGTCGTGTAGCTGAAGGTCTGGTAGCCGTACGGCACCGCCGCCGAGAACACGAGCGCGTTGGTGTCCTCGGTGCCGACGTAGTTGAGCGAGAGCGATTCCTGCAGGCCGAGCAGGTTGTCGGCTTCGGCGTCGGCGCGATAGCGCAGCGTACCGGTCGACGAGCTGCCGTAGTTGTCGATGCCGGCGTCGTAGTAGAAGCGGTCGCCGTAGTGGTTCGTGATCGCCACGATCGAATCGCCGGGGGACTGTCCCGGCATGATCTGAATCTCGGCCTGGTTGCGTCGCAGCCGGTTGATCTGGTCGACGCCTTGCTCCAGGTCCGGCAAGCGCAACACGTCGCCCTGACTATCGCCGAACGCCCATGCCGTGCCGGCGTCGGTCAGCAGGCCGCCGCCGTGCGTTTCGAGCAGTGGCGCTTCGGGGTCGCGCGGACGCAGCGGCTTGCCGTTCAGCGTGAACGCCGCGACGCGGCCCGCCACGATGTTGATTTTGAGGGTGCCGGATGCGAGGTTCTGCGGGCCCAAGTAGGCGCGCGTCGTGATGTAGCCGTGCGCGATGAACGCCTCGGTCACGCGCCGGAGCAACAAGTTGATGCGGTTGCGTCCGAGGCGCTTGCCGATGAACGGCTTGGCGACGGCGGTCAGCTCGCGCTGGCTCAACACCTTGTCGCCGATGAAATCAATGTGCTCAATGTCGAACATCGGCTCGACGTCCGGCAGCGTGTCGATGTCCGCGCCTTCGGGCAGGTTCGGCAGCGTGGGCTGCGCCGGCACGGCAATCTGCGCGGGCGCTTGTTGCAGTTGCTGCTGGCGCTGCTGGTCGCGCTGTTCTTGCAGAAGACGTTGCCCCGGGTCCTGCTCGGGCCTGAACGGCAATGCGCCGCCACCCGGCAGCGGAGGCGCGCCGGGTGGCGTCTGCGCCAAGGCCCGTGCCGCAGCCGCGCCCGCGAGCAGCGCGAGCGCGCACTTCGCCACGCCGGGCAGACGGCGCCTCACAGGCCGAGCCATGAGACGAGCCCGATGTGATTGTGAGCGCCGACCGTCACCGGCTGCGTGTACGGCTTGCTGATCGTGACGATGCCGCCTGCCGCGTTCACGCCGCCAGGCGCACTGAACGCGCCGCCGTCGATCACGCCCTCGCCGCTGAGTTGCACCTGCCCGGAGCCGCCGCTGAAGATGCCGCCAGTGTCGGATGCGTAAATGGTCGCCCACGCGTTGCCGAACCACGCCTTGAGGTCGTTGTCGCGATTGATCGCGCTATAGCCGAGCACGCCCTGCGCGAGCGTTTTAGGCGCATCGAGCGTCAGCGTGCCAAGCGCGAGCACCATGCCGCCCGTGTTCGTGATCTGCGTGCCGGCCTTCAGATCGATGTTCGTGTTCGCTTCGATCACGCCGCCATAGGCCTGAACCGTGCTCGATGCGCTCGAGTGGCAGAAGATGAAGCACGACTGGTTGTAGTTCGCCTGGCCCGTGAAGACCGCTTGCGTGAGCAGCGAATTGTTTGCGGTGATCGAGATGTTGCCGGTGTTGGAGGCGTTGCCTGAGTCCGCGAGAATCGAGCCGCCGACGTTCGACACGTTGTTGCCGTGAATCGTGACGTTGCCCCCAGCCGCCGTGACGTACGACAGCTTCTGCGGATCGTTTAGCTCACCGTAATCGATCGAGAAGCCGTCGTTGCGATGCGTGAAGAACAGCAAGCTCCAGCCGCGGTTCGAATAGCTCGACACTGCGCCGTTGTCGACGCCTGTCGAGTGGTCGACGATGTTGTTCACGTCGCCGGCTGCCGCGACCGCCACGTTCTGGTTCGACAGAATGCGAGCGTTTTCGTTGGTCACGTTGCCGCCGGCCGTCACCGAGACGTCGTCATTGACACCGAACAGGATGCCCAAGCCCGTGTTCGTCTTGGATTGATTCAGCACGTCGCCCGCCGCGTTGAGCGTGACGGCGCCCAGGGACGCGGAATCGTTGGCGATTCGCGTCTGCCCTTGCACGAGAGAGCCGATGTTCGTGATGTCGCCCGTGCTCGTCAGCACGACCCCCGAGTTCGCCGAGGCGATGGTCGAGCCCGTCTGGTTGCTGTCCGGCTGCAGCGTGATGCCGCCGCCGGTCACCGAGATGCCGCCGCTCGCGATCAGGCCGCTGCCGATCAGCGTGACGGGGAGCGTTGCCGCGAGCGTTGCCGTGCCGTTGCTGACGTTGAATTGCGTATCGGTCAACGTGATCGCGTCCTGCACCTGCAGATTGGCGTTTTGCGCTACTGAGACCGTCGTGTTCGAGATTTGCACGCTGCCGTTCGAAGTCAGCGTGAAATTGCCGAGCGTTGCGTTGAGCGGGCCGGCGCTTGCCACGCCGGGGCCTCGGTCCGTCACGATCAGCACGACCCGGCCGCTCGTCACGCTGCCGGCCGCCGTGATGTCGACGGCGACGGAGTTCGCCGTTGAGGGCGTCGCGGGCGCTTGGACGGTCAGCCAATCGTTGGCGTTATCGGTCGGCGACAGGCCGGTGTTCAGCGTCGCCTGCTCGGTGCCGCCCACGAGGCGCACGTAGGCGGTTGGCGAGGTGAAGCTGTTGGTCAGCGGACCGTTGACGGAAATATTCTTCGCGATCAGGTCCAGGCCGACGAGCGCGCCCGAAAGGCCCTGCGGGCCGACCACAATCGTGCCGGACGTCGTATTCAGAACGACATTGCGCTGAACGACACCGGGGGCGATTTGCAAATCGTTGAAACTGACTTGGCCCGTCGTCAAAGCGACGTGCCCGATGTTCTGAAACGAGCCACCGTTGACGGTAATGCCGTTCGGATTCGCGAGCACCACATTGGCGTTCGGGCCGCTCACGCTGATTTGCCCTTCAATCAAGCTCGGATTGGTGCTGGTGACTTGATTGACGATGGTCCGGGCATTAATGCCGGTGTTATTCAGCGTCGCACCGGCAGCGCCGACATTGAATGAGCTATATGTGTTCTGTGATACCCCGGAAAATGCCGGCGCAATATTGACCGTTTGCCGGCCATTTGCGGCCGTTGAAACGGACGTTGCCGTCCCGCCATCGGGGACGATCCCTGCGGCCAATACCGTAGCGGGCAACGCCGAAAACAGGAGGGCAAAACGCCGCAAGGCGCGCAAGCCCCCATTGCTTGTGCGCCGGCCTCGATACCGGTTATTCATTCGAATATGACCCGGCGCCGGGTGCGCTACGGGTTCTCAATTGGTCTTGTTTGTTTGGGCGAGTGCCTATGCACGCGCGCATTCTTATGATGTTTTCGACAGCCTCGAGGGATTCTTTAGATTTTTATTTCGAGAAATTTCTTTCTGATTGCTTTCGATGCAGTAAATTCAAGTATTTACCTAAGGAAAATAGGAATCCGCATTAGATATTGAAAGCTTATAGATTGATTGATTTAATTTAATAGAAAGATTGGTTGGGACTATTAACGGTGCCGTTTCAGCAAATTCCTCATCGTGTCCGAGTGCCCATCACGAGGTCCGCCGGTCCGAACGCCCAGTCGTTCCCCAAAAAACCTCAAAATTTTCCCGTCAAACTGTTGCCATAATCACAAAGAGCCTTATCTATCAGTCCTCCGCGCAGTAAACTTAAAGTGCTTTATCAAGTTGCGACTGCAACGGAAGGAGAAAGCCATGTCGAAAAGGACGATGCGCCTGGTTCGCACACTCTCCGACATCCGGCGGGCCCAGCGCTGCACCGCGCTGCGCGATGCCCGCCAAGCCGCCGAATTGGCGGCGCTGGCCGCCGAGGCCAGCGAGCCCGAGCCGCCCACGTCCTCGCCCGACCAGCCGATCAAGAGCGAACGCCAGAAACGCGCAACAGATACGCAAGGCGAATTCGACATGAGCATCTACGCCGGCTAGCCGGCTCCGCCGCACGGGGCGGAACCGCAACGGGCACCGCCTCCCCCGCGCGAAGGCTCCCGAAAACACTCACCTTTGTGCTCGCGCGCCCGCTTCGATGGTGAGCCTTGGCGCCAACGCCGCTCACCTGAGCGCTTCAATTCCAGTCGTTTTCCCCGCGAAAATAGGCACGCCGCGTGAATTTTTCCACGCGCAAGCATCCGGCCTCCGCAAAAACGCGCCGCCAATTCAGCCTTCCGCGCAGCCTCCCGAAAACGCTCACCTTTGGCGTTGCGCCTGGGCACACTCACGACATAATGGCTCGCGGCACAGCGGCAACAGTGTGTTGCACGTCGCCACCGATCACCGTCCACGCACTTTAATTTTCGCCTCAGATTATTCGATTAGGCTCATTAATGAGACGGTGTGAACATCCTTGACTCGTCATTTGCCGCAGTAAACGCAACAATCTGTTCCCTACTCTCGACTCGCGAAAGACATAACCTCCATATAGGATATCGACACGTTTTCCTTGGCCAACGCTTTTTAAAGGAGTACCTATGAGTCCCGACCGCGTGGTTTCGAAAGCATTTGCCATGCCGCTCACCAGCCCGGCATTTCCGATGGGTCCGTACAAGTTCTACGGCCGTGAGTTCCTCATCATCACCTACCGCACCGATCTCGACCTGCTCCGCGAGATCGTCCCCGAGCCCCTCCAAGTCACCGATCCGTACGTTCACTACGAATTCATCCGCATGGCCGACTCGACCGGCTTCGGCGACTACACCGAAAGCGGACAGGTGATTCCGGTTACCTACGAAGGCAAGCCCGGCAGCTACACGCTCGCGATGTATCTCGACGACCATCCGCCGATCGCCGGCGGCCGCGAGCTGTGGGGCTTTCCGAAGAAGCTCGCCAAGCCGACGCTGCACGTCGACACCGACCACCTGCTCGGCACGCTCAACTACGGTTCGGTGCGCGTCGCCACGGGCACGATGGGCTACAAGCACAAAGAACTCGATATTGCGGAACAAACGAAGCGCATGGCCGCTCCGAACTACCTGCTGAAGATCATTCCTCACGTCGACGGCTCGCCGCGCGTTTGCGAGCTCGTGCGTTACTACCTGGAAGACATCAAGCTCAAGGGCGCATGGACGGGCCCGGCATCGCTGCAGCTCGCGCATCACGCGCTCGCGCCGGTGGCCGATCTGCCTGTGCTCGAGATCGTCGAAGCAAGGCATCTGGTCGCCGACCTGACGCTCGGCCTCGGCACCGTCGTGCACGACTATCTCGCTCGCTGATTCAGCAAAACTTGCTTAACGCAAATATCGACAACTCAACAATCAGGACGACACGAACATGACGACACTCAACGGCAAGACCGCGGTTGTGACGGGCGCAGCAAGCGGCATCGGCAAGGAAATCGCATTGGTGCTCGCGGCACAAGGCGCCGCGGTGGCGATCGCCGACTTGAACCTGGCCGGCGCACAAGCCGTGGCCGACGAGATCAAGCAAAAGGGCGGCAAGGCGGTCGGCGTCGCGATGGACGTCACCAACGAAGAAGCGGTCAACCAAGGCATCGATA
>NZ_JBCHAA010000006.1:0-331136 GCF_053525655.1 Trinickia camelliae | reverse complement strand
TCTCGCCGGACCCGATATGCAGGCTCACGTCGTTCAGGCCGACGTTGCAGCCGGTTTGCGCGAGCACTTCGGCCTTGCCTTTGCCGCTTCTTAGCAGGTCGAGCACGCGCGCGTGACCGCTTTCGTGGCCGAAGAGCTTGTAGACGTGCTTGACTTCGATCGCTGCCATAAGGAACTCCTTTGCTTCCGATTGCTTGCGGCGTAATGACGTAGGGGCCGCTTTTCTGCCTGACTGCTTGCCACCCGCTTATTTCGCGGGTTTCGTCGTGTAGCCGCTCGTCGCTTCCGTATCGGCGCCTTCTTCGCTGCTTGCCGAGGTCTCGGCCGCATCGATGTTCGCGCCGGCCGCCGCGTTGTGATACGGCACGCGCGAGGCCGCTTTCGAGCGCTTCTTCATCGCAAGCAAACGGCGCGTGCGACGGTCCTGGCCGTAGCCCTGGCTGATGCGGTCGATGACGATCGCGAGAATTACGATTGCGATGCCGGCCTGCATGCCCTTGCCGACGTCGAGCGTTTGAATGCCAGCGAGCACGTCTTCACCGAGCCCGCGCGCACCGATCATCGATGCGATCACGACCATCGACAACGCCATCATCGTCGTCTGATTGATACCGGCCATGATGCTTGGCCGCGCCAGCGGCATTTGCACATTGATCAGCAATTGCCAGCGTGTCGTGCCGAACGCGCGAGCCGCCTCGACGACTTCGGCGTCCACGTGCCGGATGCCGAGATCGGTCAAGCGGATCAAAGGCGGCAGGGCATAGATGATCGTCGCGAAGATCGCCGGCACTTTGCCGAGGCCGAACAACATCAGCACCGGAATCAAGTACACGAAGCTCGGCAGCGTCTGCATGATGTCGAGGATCGGCAGCAGGATGCGCCTGAGCCACGCGCTGCGCGACGTCAGAATGCCGAGCGGCACGCCGAGCGCGACCGACAGCACGGTCGCCACCAGCATGATCGCGAGCGTCTGCATCAGCTTTTCCCACAGCCCGAAGCAGCCGATCACGTAGAGCAGCAGCACGAAAAACGCGGCGATGCCGATGCGCCGCGTCGCATTCCATGCGAGCAGCCCGACCGCGATCAGGATCAGCCACGGCGGCACGGAGCGCAGCGCCATTTCGATCGGCACCAGCAGGTAGCGCAGGATCGTGACGCTGAAGTTGTGGAAGCTGTCTCCGTACGCCGAGACGAACGACTGCACTTTGTCGTTCACCCAGTCGGCAATCGACAGGTGAAGAAAGATCGAATTCATGGTGTTACCTCCCGGACACGCAGGCCTGCCCCATCAATGCGATGGACGGCAGGCCCGCGCCGATGCTCAACGGCTGCTCGATGCCAACTCGCTTACGACGAACTGGCGAGCCCAGCCTGCACCTTCTGGGCGACGTCGGCCGGCACCCACTGCTTCCACATCTCAGGGTGATCCTTCAGGAACTGGCGCGCCATCGTCGGGCCGTCGATCTTCTTGCTGGTCATTTCGAGGATGGTCTTGTTGAGGAAGTCCATCGAGAAGCTGACCTTCGAGTAGGCCGTCATCAGTTCCGGCTCGGCTTGATAGAACGGCGTCGACACACCGACCTTCAAGTGCGAGACCAGGTAGGACGACGCGCATTGCGACGCGCTATTGTCCGCGCGCAGCGTTTCCCAGCACTTCTGGTCAAACGGCGGCATCTTCAACTGCACGAACTTGTACTTCGCCATCAGCGCGGCCGGCTCCCAGTAGTAGAAGACGATCGGCTTGCCGCGCTCGTAAGCCGACGCGATCGCCGCGTCGAGCGCCGCGCCCGTGCCGGGGCGGAAGTCGGTGTAGCTGTCGTCGAGCTTGAGCACCTTCAAGAGACGCGTGTTCACGCGCTCGCAATCCCAGCCGGACGGGCAGTTCAGGAAACGGCCCTTGCCCGGTTCTTCGTCATCGGGGAAGACGTCCTTGTATTTCGGCAGATCGGACACCGACGCGAGGTTCGCCGCGACCGGCTTGATGTTGCGCGCAGGGTCACCCTTGATCACGTACTCGGGCACGAACCAGCCTTCGTTCGTGCCGCCGGGCAGCGTATCGCCGAGCAGCTTCACGTTGCCGTCCTTGACGGCCTTCGAGATGATTTCGGAACGGCCGGTCCACTGTTCGGCCCACACTTGGAGATCGTTGCGCGCGAGCGCGGTTTCAGTGGCCGCGGTGCTGCCCGGCACGGTGTCGGTCTTGCAGCCGTAGCCCTTTTCGGTGATGAAGCGCAGCACTTCCGTCGTGAACGAGCCGCTTTCCCACGTGACGCCCGCAAAGCGCACCGGCTTGCCGGCCGAGCACCACGTACCGGCGTGCGCGACGGCGGGCATCAATGCGCCCGCTGCCAGCGCGATGCACGATGCGCGCATCCATTGTTTGATTTGCATGCTTGTCTCCTGGTGGTGTGTTTATACGGGGGGCGCCTTTTCAGGCGTAGGTGCTGCGCTTGGCGAGCGTGGCGTCGAGCGCGGCTTCGTCGATCGCCAGGCCCAATCCTGGTGCATCCGACAAATTCAGCCACCCTTCGCGGTCGATGTCGATAGGGTCTTTCAACATGAAGTCGCGGCGCTCGATCGACCATTCGGGCGGGTCATACGGAAACTCGATGAACGGCGCGGACGCGGCGCCCGCCGTCAGATGCAGGTTGGCGGCAAGGCCGATGCCGTTGCCCCAGGTGTGCGGCGTGAACACCTTGCCGTGCGATTCCACGGCCTGCGCGAGCTTGCGCAGGCCTTCCATGCCGAGCGTGCAGGCGACGTCCGGTTGCACGACGTCGAGACATTCGCGCGCAAGCAGCTGGTCGAACTCGTAACGTTCGCGCGTGAGCTCGCCGCCCGCGATGCGCACCGGCGTTTGCTGGCGCAGCTTCGCGTAGCCGTCGTAGTCGCCGCGGTGCAGCGGCTCCTCCATCCAGTAGACGTTTTGCTTTTCGAGTTCGCGGGCGACGGCGAGCGCTTCGTCGACGGTCCACGGCGCCTTGGTGTCCCACGGCATGCGCCAGCCCTGGTTGCAGTCGACCATCAGCTCGAGCTTGTCGCCGACGGCGTCGCGCACGGCGGCGAGCGTGTCGAGATCGTCGGCAAGGCGCGTGCGGCCGAAGCGGATCTTGAGCGCCGGAAAGCCGCGTTCGATCACGTGGCGCGCCATCTTCGCCATGTCGTCGGGGTGGCGGTGCACGCCGCTCGACGCATACGCGCGCACGCGATTCGCGCGGCCGCCCATCATCTTCCAGCACGGCTCGCCACGAATCTTGCCGGCGAGGTCCCACAGCGCGATATCGAGCGGCCAGGGGCGGCCCGCATGAAAACCGATGTTGTCGAGCACGGCGCTGTGGCGGGGGAGATCGAGCGGATCGGCGCCGATGAACAACTGCTCGTAGTCGGCGAAGCCGTACATCGCGTCGCCGGAGCCGATGCCGACATGGCCAGCGTCGTCGTGGACGCGCACGATCGTGGCGGGAAATTTGCGGCGCGGCTGGCTATCCCAGGACGCCGGGAACGGCGGGTCGAGTTCGAGCTGGTGGTGCGTGATGTCGATCCGGGTGATGCGGGGGGTGTCCGTCATCTCTGCCTGTCTCCAAGGCGGGAAGTCGTCGGGCGACGCTTCAATATGTGTATTGAGTGCATCCTATGAGGGCTAAAGCCGCAACTCAATCGCGTCAATCGAAGTAAATGACTGCATTCATTCCGGCCAGGGGCACGCGCATAATGCGTCAATACATAAGGAGCTGCCCATGGCAATGAACACGTGGCTGCCGAAACTGGAGACAGGAAGCGACCCTAAATATCAGGTGATCGCGCGTGCGTTTGCACAGGCCATCCTCAACGGCCAGTTACCCGCCGGCGAAAAGCTGCCGCCGCACCGGTCGCTCGCGAGCGAGTTGCGCGTGACGACCGGCACGATCAGTCGGGCCTACGCCGAGCTGGAGCGGCAGGGCCTCGCGAATGCGCGCGTCGGCGACGGCACCTATGTCGCGCAGGCCCGCGCGAGAGAGGCGTCGGCTGCCGCGGCGCCGTCTGTGGCGCGCGGCTCGGCGCCTGCGTCGTCGGCGCTGATCGATCTCGGACAAAACGTGCCGCAACCGACTGCAGAAGCGCAGGTGCTCGTTACGGCCTTGCGCGAGATCGCGGGCGACGAGGCGCTCGCCTCCGAATTGCTGCAATACGTGCCCGAGGCCGGACTCATGCGCCATCGCGAGGCGGGCGCAACGCTGCTAGCGCGCGCCGGCATGGCGGCCGCGAACCCCGCGCGCGTGCTGGTCACGCAGGGCGCGCAGCACGCGTTGGCATCGGTGCTGCGTGCGGTGACGCGCCCCGGCGACACCGTGCTCGCCGAGATCGTCAGCTACCCCGGCATCATCGGACTAGCGCGGCAGTTGCGGCTGCATCTCGTCGGCGTCGAGGTCGATCACGAAGGGATCGTGCCCGCCGCGCTCGACCTCGCGTGCAAGTCGCTGCATCCGCGCGCGATCTTCTGCGTGCCGACGATCCACAATCCGACCACCGCGACGATGTCGGCCGAGCGGCGCGATGCGGTCGCGTCGATCCTCAGCCACTACGGCGTGCTGCTGATCGAGGACATCGTCCCGGCCATGCTTCTCGAAGCGCCGCCCGCGCCGATCTCGGCGCGATTGCCCGAACAGTCGTTTCTGATCACGGGGCTCGCGAAATCAGTGGCGCCGGGCTTGCGCGTGGGCTACGTGCAGGCGCCGCAGGCGTGGTGCTCGAAGATCGCCGCCGTGCTGCGCAGCGACTGCTGGATGACGGCGCCGCTGCTCGCCGAGATTGCGGCGCGCTGGATCGGCAACGGCGAGATCGAGCGGCTCGACGGCCTGCAGCGCGCGTACATCGAGACGCAGCAGACGGTCGCGCGCGAGGTGCTCGCGGGTGTTCCCTATCGGTGCGCGGAGACGAGTTCGCATCTGTGGTTGCCGTTGCCCGAGCCGTGGCGCGCGGCCGAATTCGCCGCGGCGTTGCGGCAGGAGGGCGTGCTCGTGAAGACGGCCGACAGCTTCGTCATCGGCCGCAATGCGGCGCCGCATGCGGTGCGGATCTGCATGACGGGGGCGCGTTCGATCGCGGCGCTCACGCGCGGGCTGTCGATCATTCGCGCGACGCTCGAGCATGGGCTCGAAGGCGAAGTGGCAGCGCCTTATACGCCCTGACGGCGCGAGCGGGCGGATGTTTCACTGGCCGCCGGGAATACGAAGCCGGTCAGTTGCGTACTCCACAATAAGCCGGGTGCGATCGCGGCTGATCCGCAACATCCGTCTAGGCCACTTGTGCGGGGCGGGGCGCGTATCACATAATCCGAGCCTCATCGTCGCCCGTCGACATTGACTCCCGTTGTCCCTTAGTTGACCCTTAGCGCTCGCCGCCAGCATGTTCCGCCGCCGTCTGCAGAAGATCGGAAGCCTCCTCGGATTGCTCGCAATCCTGATGAGCACGCTCGCGCCGACGGTGTCGCAGGCGCTGGCTTCGCGCGATCGCGTCGATCTCGCGCTCGCCGCGTATTGCACGGCGCAACCAGCATCGGGTGATACCGGCGACGGCCAGTCGCCCGACTCGCATGCGCTGCTGCATTGGCAAGCCTGCGCATATTGCGGCTTGCTGGCTCACGTGCCGGTGCTGCCGGGCGTGGCCGCCACGTTCTCACCCACGCTCACCGCTACGCGCGCGCCGGTCTTTTCCCAGCGCGAGGAAGTGCGCGCCGCGCCTCTCTTCACGGCCGCCCAGCCGCGCGCGCCGCCCGTGCGTTCCTGATTCGAATCTATCCAATTCACCGATAAATCTCGCAACGCCTGATGGCGTTGCGGTATCGTCGCGCGAGTGAGCGGCGATACGTCATATGGTTCGAAAGGAACATCATGCGCACGTTTCTCAAACGGAGGCCGGCGCGTCTCTCCACGGCCGTCTGCTCGGCCGTCGGCGCGGCGGCCTGCCTCGCGGGTTCGCCCGCGGCCGACGCTCATGCGGTCGTCGGCGACCGGGTCTTTCCCGCGACGATGGCCGTCGACGATCCTGGCGTCGGCGACGAATTCAACCTGCAGTACGGCCATATCAAGGCGCCCGGCGACAGTGGCGACGTCAACGTCAACACCGTTTCGTACGAGTGGGACAAGCTGATCACGAAGAACCTCGCGTTCAGCATCGCGAGCAACTACACGAGCCAGAACTCGCCAGACGGGAGCGCGAAAGGCTGGGATGATTTCACGCTCGGCGCGAAATATCTCGTCTACGCGAATGCACGGCACGAGTTCATGGCGTCGGTCGGGCTCCTCGCAACTCTCGGCGGCACCGGGTCGAAAGCGATCGGAAGTTCGTTTTCGACATTCACCCCGACCGTTTATTTCGGCAAGGGCTTCGGCGACCTGCCGGCGTCGCTTGGCTACCTGCGGCCGCTCGCCATCACCGGCACGATCGGCCCGAACTTGACGACCGCGTCGTCGGACCAGGGACCGAACTCGCTTGGCTGGGGCTTGACGCTGCAATACAGCATCCCGTACCTGCAGCAGCAGGTGAAGGATCTCGGGCTACCGCAGCCGCTCGCCAATCTGATCCCGGTCGTCGAATTTCCGATGAGCACCTGCACGGCAGGCGCGTGCGCCGGACAGACGACGGGCACGATCAACCCAGGGCTGATTTGGCTGAACCGCTATGGCCAATTCGGCGTGGAAGCACAGATTCCCGTCAATAGCAGGACCGGCACGCACACGGGTATCTTGGTGCAAGCCCATATCTATTTCGACGACATCCTCCCCAACTCCGTGGGCAAACCGCTCTTCTGACCATGAAAACGTCTCTGATCTCGCTTTCGATGCGCGGCGCGGCCGCCGCGCTCACATTGACGCTCGCGCAGTTCGCGTTCGCGCATGCCTATCCGACCAAGCAAGTGCCGGGCGCCGGCGCGACCGTCACGACTTCGCAGAAAGACGTCGCGATCGACTTCGACGATGGCCTCGAGCCTGCATTCAGCTCGATCTCGGTGACGGATGCGTCGGGCAAGTCGGTCGCGAACGGCAAGTCCGTGGTCGACGCGTCGAACAAGAAGCACATGTCGGTTGCGCTCAATGCGTTGACGCCGGGCGTCTATACGGTGGCCTGGGTCGCTGTCGCCGACGACGGGCATCGCACGCAAGGGCACTACACGTTCACGGTGAAGTAAAGCTCTGGCGCGGCCTGGCGGTCAGAAACCCGCCAGGCCGCGCCCTCATGGAAATCCCGTACGCAAGGTACCTCTTCGTGAAAGCATGAAGAAGGGTTCGCGTCTCTAGAATCACGCCATCGATATAGATAGCCGGCATTGGGCCGGCTCCCGACAATAACGGAGACAATCGATGCGACCCACCATCCGCGCGTTTCGCCATATCGCTCTCGCTTCCAGCCTGTTGTTCGGCATTGCATCGCAACACGCGATGGCCGACGACGCGGGGAAGATCACGATCATGGTGGGCGGAATCACCAAGCTGATTTATCTGCCGGCACGCTTGACCGAGCAACTCGGCTATTTCAAGGATGAAGGGCTCGACGTCGAACTGCTGTCGCAGCCGGCCGGCGTCGACGCCGAGAACGAACTGCTCGCGGGCGCCGTCCAGGGCGTCGTCGGCTTCTACGATCACACCATCGATCTGCAAACCAAGGGCAAGGAAGTCAAGGCGATCGTCGTGTTCGGGCAGGTGCCGGGCGAAGTCGAGATGGTGTCGACGAAATCGGCCGACGCGATCAAGTCGATGGCCGACGTCAAAGGCAAGACGCTCGGCGTGACGGGCCTCGGCTCGTCGACGAGCTTCCTCACGCAATACCTCGCTGGCCAGCACGGCATCCAGTCGACCGAATACACGATGCTGCCCGTCGGCGCCGACGCGAGCTTCATCGCCGCGATCAAGCAAAACCGCATCGACGCGGGCATGACCACCGAGCCGACCGTTTCCGCACTGCAGAAATCGGGCGACGCGAAGGTGCTCGTCGACATGCGCTCGGTCGAAGGCACGAAGGCCGCGCTCGGCGGCACCTACCCGGCGTCGAGCCTTTACGTGCAAGCGGCGTGGGCCGACTCGCACAAGGCGGAAGCCGCCAAGCTCGCGCACGCGTTCGTGCGCACGATGCAGTTCATCCACACGCACAGCGCGGAAGAAATCGCGGCGAAGATGCCCGACGACTACCAGAAGGACAAAACGCTCTACGTGAGCGCGCTGAAGGCGTCGCTGCCGATGTACACGGCGGACGGCAAGATGCCGGCCGACGGCCCGGCCACGGTGTTGAAGGTGCTGTCCGCGTTCAACCCGTCGGTCAAGGGCAAGCACGTGGACCTGTCGAAGACCTACACGAACGAATTCGTCAGCGCCAAATAAATCGGCTGCAGCCGATCGCGTTGATGCGTCAGGCACTGCCTGAATTCATTGCGCCTCCGGAGCCGCTTCGCGCGGCCCCGGTTTAATCCAGGAATGTCTCCGATGAGCCCAGTTCTATCCAAAGACGCACCGGTTATCGAATTCCGGTCCGTGTCGTGCCGTTTCATCTCTCCCGACGGCAAGGCCACCGTCGCACTGCGCGATTTCAGCATGTCGGTTGCGCAGGGCGAATTCATCGCAATCGTCGGCCCCACGGGTTGCGGCAAGTCCACCACGCTCAGCATGATCACGGGGCTCTTGAAGCCTACGGCCGGCGAGGTGCGCGTGATGGGCGCGCCGGTCAACGGCATCGATCCGCGCATCGGCTTCGTGTTTCAGGCGGACGCGGTGTTCCCGTGGCGCTCGGTGCTCGACAACGTCGCGGCGGGCCCGTTGTTTCGGGGCCGCTCGAAATCGGCGGCCTACGACGAGGCGAACCAGTGGCTGCGCCGCGTCGGTCTCGAGAAGTTCGGCAAGCACTATCCGCATCAGCTGTCGGGCGGCATGAGAAAGCGTGTCGCGCTCGCGCAGACCTTCATCAACAAGCCGGAAATCCTGCTGATGGACGAGCCGTTCTCCGCGCTCGACATGCAGACCCGCACGCTCATGCAGGACGAGCTGCTGCAGTTGTGGTCGGCGAACGCGGGCTCGGTGGTGTTCGTCACGCACGATCTCGAAGAAGCGATCGCGCTCGCCGATCGCGTGTTCGTGCTGACCGCGCGCCCGGCGACGCTCAAGAAGGTGTACGAGATCGACTTGCCGCGTCCGCGTGTGACGTCGGAAATTCGCTACGACCCGCGCTTTATCGAAATTTCGCGCGACATCTGGCACGACTTGCGCGAGGAAGTACAAATTGCTTAACACGCCCGCACAACGGAATACACTCATGGCATCTCGTGATAGCTCAATGAAGATGGAGTTCGACGGCGAATCGGCCGCCAAGATCGAACAGGCCGCTCAACGCAAGATTCGGCAGCGCCACGCGTTGATCATCGGTTTGCGGCTCCTCGTGCTCGTGGTCGTGCTCGGCGGCTGGGAACTCTCCGGGCGCCAAAAATGGATCGACCCGTTCTTTTTCTCGATGCCTTCGCTGATCTTCCTGCAGATCGTCGACTGGTTCCAGAACGGCACATCGCAGGGGCCGCTGCTCGTGCAGGTGTGGGTCACGCTCGAAGAAACCTTGCTCGGCTTCTTTATCGGCTCGATCGCCGGCATCGTGTGCGGCGTCGTGCTGGGCCGCAATAAGCTGCTCGCCGATGTGTTCGACATTTACATCAAGATCGCCAACTCGATTCCGCGCGTGGTGCTCGGCTCGGTGTTCGTGATTGCGCTGGGCCTCGGCATGGCCTCCAAGGTCGCGCTCGCAGTGGTCATGGTATTTTTCGTCGTATTCGGCAATGCCTTCCAAGGTGTGCGCGAAGCGGACCGCTATATGATCGCGAACGCGCAGATCCTCGGCGCCTCGAAGCGCCAGTTGACGACCTACGTGGTGATTCCGTCGGCGCTGTCGTGGATTCTCGCGAGCCTGCACGTGAGCTTCGGTTTTGCGCTGGTCGGTGCGGTGGTCGGCGAATTCCTCGGCTCGAAGCAAGGTATCGGCTTGCTGATTTCGACCGCGCAGGGGGCATTCAACGCGAGCGGCGTGTTCGCGGCGATGATCGTGCTCGCAGTGGTCGCGCTCGCTACGGACTATCTGCTCACCACATTGGAAAAGCGCTTGCTGAAGTGGAGGCCCGCCGCATTCTGAGGCTCATCAGTCAAAGACAACCGTCCTTGCCGGCACAGGCAAGGACGGTGTCGTGTTTTGCCGGTCGGCTTATTCGCTGGATTAGTTGCCCGATTAACGCTTCGGCCGGATCACGTTGGAGAGTGTGCGATGTTGCTTAGCTTGCGTGCGCGTCTGCTGTTGTGGCTGCTGCTGCCGCTCGCGCTCTTTGTCTTCGTGACGGGCAGGATGTCGTATGACGCGGCGCGCCAGACCGCCGACCTGCTGCAAGACAACGCATTGCTGTCTTCGGCGCGCACCATCATCGAAGACGTCGATTGGGAGAACGGTGCGCTGACCGCGAATATCCCGCCCGCCGCGCTCGAGATCTTCGAGTCGCCGTATCAGGATCAGGTGTTCTATAAGGTGATCGTGGGGCGCGACCGGCTGCTCGGCGGCAGTCCCGATCTCGCGCTGCCTGCGGGCCACGCCAGGTTTCCGGTGTTCTACAACACCACGCTCGGCGAGTTGCCGATTCGCGCGGTCGCCTACGAGCGGCAACTGTACGACTCGGGCAGGGCCGAGCAGGTCACCGTGATCGTCGGCAAGACGCAGGCGTCGCGGCAGGCGATGATCGAAGATTTGTGGCGTCCTCAGCTGGTTCGGCAGTGGTTGATGCTGGCGTTGGTGGTGGTGCTCGTGCCGTTCGGCCTGACGATGGAATTGCGGCCGCTGATGAAGCTCAAGGACGACGTCGCCGACCGCGAGCCAATGGAGCTCGAACCGATCCGCGTGCATCATTTGCCGTCGGAGCTGCGGCCGATCGTCGATGCGATCAACCAATGCATCGCGCGCCTGAAACTGCATACGACGACGCAGCGCCAATTCATCGCCGACGCGGCACACCAATTGCGCACGCCGTTGACATTGCTCGACACGCAGGTGCAATGCGCGAGCCAATGCGATCTGCGCGATCCGGCGTTGACAGAAGCGTTGACGGGCATTCGCCGCACGAGCCAGAAGATGGCGGATATGACAAGTCAATTGCTGCTGCTTGCGCAGGCCGAGTCGGTGTCGTTGCCGCGCATGCAGGCGAGGGTGGATCTCGCGGCGGTAGTGTCGTCGGTGCTGGAGGAGCTGGTGGTGGCCGCGCAGCAGCGGCAAATCGATCTCGGCGCCGAGCTCGACGACGGCCTCTACGTGGCGGGCAGCGAAAGCCTGCTCGCGGCGCTCGTGTCGAATCTGGTCGACAACGCCATCCGCTATACGCACGAAGGGGGGAGCGTGACCGCGCTGTGCCGGCGTGACGGCGGCGAGGTGGTGCTGCAGGTGGTGGACAACGGCCCCGGCATTCCGGCCGAAGCGCGCGCGCATGTGTTCGAGCGTTTCTACCGTGTGTCGAGCGATGTCGAAGGTTCGGGGCTGGGGCTTGCGATCGTGCATCAGATTGCGCTCTCGCACGGCGGCACGGTTACCATGACGCCTGGAGCGGGGCGGATCGGGCTCGTCATGACGGTCCGCTTGCCTGCATGGAGGACTGAGGAAAAGGTATGAAGCTGTTGCTCGTCGAAGACAACGTCGAACTTTCGCATTGGATCGTCAACCTGCTGCGCGCGGAGAATTTCGCCGTCGATTGTGTTCCCGACGGCGAATCCGCGGACTCGGTGCTGACGACCCAACGCTATGACGTCGTGCTGCTCGACATGCGTTTGCCGCGCATGAGCGGCAAGGACGTGCTCGCGCGGCTGCGCCGCCGGCGCGACAACGTGCCGGTGCTGATGCTGACCGCGCACGGCTCGATCGACGACAAGGTCGATTGCTTCAGCGCGGGCGCGGACGACTACGTCGTCAAGCCCTTCGACGGCCGCGAGCTGGTGGCGCGCATCAAGGCGCTGATCCGCCGGCAGTTGAGCGACCGATCGGGCTGGCTCATGTGCGGCGATCTGCAATACATCTCCGACACGCGCGAGTTCCGCCACAACGACGTGCCGCTGAATCTGCGCCGCCGCGAGCACGCGATCCTGGAGACGCTGATGCTGCGGCAGGGCAAGACCGTTTCGAAGACGACGCTGATGGATAGCGTCTACGGCCTCGACGACGAGCCGAGCGCGGACGCCATCGACATCTACATCCATCGATTGCGCAAGCATCTCGCGAGCTCGAGCGCGCAGATCATGACGCTGCGGGGCCTTGGCTACATCCTTCGAACGAAGGATGCGTCTTAAGCGTATGCAGGATTTCATATCCTGTATCAGTGATATCACTAAGTTGTGCGAATCAGACGCGAAAGGAGCGTGAAGGATTGAGGTAACTAGGATTCGTCTCATCCGTTGTTCGTCGTGGCGACCGGGCAACCGGCAGGCAGTAACCGGCAGCGGACAAATCAGAAATTCAACGCAGCAATCTGAGGAGACAATCTTGAAGCAAAAGTACCTCGCGTTCGCCGTCGCAGCCGGCGCCGTGGCAGCGTCCAGCGCGCACGCGCAATCCAGCGTCCAGCTTTACGGCCTCATCGACCTGAGCGTGCCCACGTATCAATCCCACGCCGACGCGAACGGCAATCACGTGATCGGCATGGGCCTTGGCGGCGAGCCGTGGTTCAGCGGCAGCCGCTGGGGCTTGAAGGGCGCCGAAGACATCGGTGCCGGCACGAAGATCATCTTCCGCTTGGAAAGCGAATACCGCGTGAGCGACGGCAACATGGAAGACCCGAACCAGATCTTCGACCGTGACGCCTGGGTAGGCATCCAGAACGACACGATCGGCAAGTTCACGGCGGGCTTCCAGAACACGATCGCGCGCGATGCAGCCGCGATCTACGGCGACCCGTACGGCACTGCGCAGCTCACGACCGAAGAAGGCGGCTGGACCAACGCCAACAACTTCAAGCAGATGATCTTCTACGCAGCGAGCGCCACGGGCACCCGCTACGAGAACGGCCTCGCGTGGAAGAAGCTGTTCAACAACGGCCTCTTCGCGAGCGCGGGCTACGCGTTCGGCAACTCGACGAGCTTCGGCAACAACGCCAACTACCAGTTCGCCCTTGGCTACGACGGCGGCCCGTTCAACGCGTCGACGTTCTACAACCACGTGAACCGCGACGGCTTCACGAACCAGACGTACTCGGTCGGCGGCAACTATACGTTCGGCATCTTGCGCGCGAACGCGGGCTACTTCCGCTATTGGGGCAACCAGGGCGCGCTCGGCCAGCGTCAGGACAACTCGTGGACGGTGTCGTTCAAGCTCTCGCCGAAGGGCGCGCTCGACTACGAGCTCGGCTATCAGCAGATGCGCGTGCATAACGCTGCCTACAACAGCAGCGGCGATATCGCGAACGCGAACATCGGCGCGTTCGATCCGACGCAAGGCACGCACAACGGCTACAAGGAAACGCTGTACGGCTCGATCTTCTATCACCTGTCGAAGCGCACGGAAGTCTATCTGGCTGCCGACTATATGAAGCTGCACGGCGGCTACACGGTGGGCAGCACGTTCGGTGCGACCAACCAGCTCGAGGCGACCACGGGCATCCGTACGCGCTTCTGATCCGAGGCTCATCTCCTCGCAGTACCCCCTCCTCATCAAAGGGGCTCCGAATTGCGGCGGCGGACTTGTCCGCTCGCCGCTTTTTTCTGGTCGACGCAACTCGTGTCCTAGAGGGCAACCATGTTCAGGAACGCTACCGTCCGCGTGGCGCTGACGATGACGATCGCCGGCTTCACGGCGGCGCTGATGCTCGTGATCGCGGCATCGATTGCCGGCTTGCAAAGCGCCAATCACGCGCTCGAAAGGATGTACACCGAAGAGACCGCCGCGCTGCGCCATCTCGCGGCAAGCAGCGAAGCGCTGCAGCAAGTGCGGGTTGATCTAGGCGCGTACGAAATGCTGGTCGCGCAGGGTAAGCCGACGGCGCCCGTGCTCGCGCGCGTGCATGCCGAATTGACCGACAGCAATCGTGAGCTTGCCGGCTACACGGCGCAGCAACGGTCGAGCGAGACGGAGAAGGCGCTCGCCGATACGCTGCGAGCGAAGCGCGACCGTCTATTGAAAGAGGTGCTGACGCCTGAGATCGCGGCACTCGACCAAGACGACTTCATGACCTTCCGCACGACGGAGCGGCAAGCGCCGGACGCCGTGTTCGCCGATTTCAAGCAGGCGTCGCTCGCGCTCGAAGACTTTCAGGTGCAGCATCAAAAGGCGCGCTTCGAAGCGGCGCAGCAGAATTTCACGCGGCTGCTTTGGCTTTTTGCGGCCATCGGCTGCGCGGCCATCGCGCTGGGTCTCTTTGCGCGTTACGTGTTGACGGCGTCGATCGTTCAGCCGATCAATGCGGCGATTCATCACTTCGAGCGCATCGCCGCGGGCGATCTCACGGCTTCCATCGATGCACAGCGTTCGAACGAAATGGGCCGGCTCTTGGCCGCGCTTGCACGCATGCAGGCCGGCCTCGCCGCCGCGGTGGCGCAGGTGCGTCATGGCACGGCGGCGATCACGCACGGCGTGCGGGAAATCGCGAGCGGCAATGCCGATTTGTCGACGCGCACCGAACAGCAGGCGGCGACGCTCGAGGAAACCGCCTCCAGCATGGAAGAGCTGACCGCGACGGTCAGGCAGAACGCCGATAACGCCCGGCACGCGAGCGCGCTGGCCGAGAACGCCGCGCAGATCGCAGCGCGCGGCGGCGACGTGGTCGGCCAGGTCGTCGAGGTGATCGCGGATATGTCGTCCGGTTCGAGCCGCATCGTCGACATCATCGGCGCGATCGAAGGCATCGCGTTCCAAACCAACATCCTCGCGCTGAACGCGGCCGTCGAGGCGGCGCGCGCGGGCGAGGAGGGGCGCGGTTTCGCCGTGGTCGCGGGCGAGGTGCGTGCGCTCGCGCAGCGTTCGGCCGCGGCGGCGAAGGAAATCCGCGAGCTGATCGGGGATTCCGTCGCGAAGGTGCGAAACGGCACCGAACTCGCGGCGCGCGCTGGCGCGACGATGGCGGAAATCGTCAGCGCCGCGCGCAGCGTGACGGGCATCGTCAGCGAAATCAGCGTCGCGTCCGAGGAGCAGTCGCGCGGCATCGACCAGATCAACCGCGCGGTCTCGCAGATGGATAACGCGACTCAGCAGAACGCGGCGCTCGTCGAAGAGGCGGCTGCGGCGGCCGCGTCGCTCGACGAACAGGCGCGTGCGCTCGACGATGCGGTGGCGGTGTTCCGGCTGCACGAGCCAGATGGTGCTTTGGCGACCGCCGACGCACTCGTGAACGGGCACGGCGCAACGCTGGACCCATCGGCCGCCTACGCATGACGCAAGCCCACGACAGCGTCGAGTCGTTCTTGATCAAGGGCATCACGCATCACGGCAAGACGTTTCGTCCCGGCGATTGGGGCGAGCGTCTGATGGGCGTGATCACGCTTTACGTCGGCGAGCGGCGGCCTGGGACGCACGTGGCGTCGACGCGCCTTGCAATGCCGGTCGTCGAGGGCGGCGTCAAATGTCTGATCGTTTCGGGCGAGCTGCGGCGCGCCTGCCCCGATGCGTTCGATTTCGTCATCCGCTTTGCGCGCGATAACGAGCTGCCGGTCGAGGTGCGTATCGAGTCGCGTGGCGACGCCGGGCAGAGCGGGAAGGCGCAGAGCACCTGACGCGGCGAGCCGTCCGCGCGCAACCGATGCCCGTTCTCGGCTGTCAAAACCAGTAGCCTGGCTTTGCGACGAGGAGGCGTGCAATGGACAAGCTAACAGTCCTCTGCTGGCTATGCACCGTCCTGTGCCTTTGCGCACTGACGAGCGTCGCGGGATGCGACGCGTTGAGCGGACCGCCCGCCCTCGAGTGGCCGGGGCCGCACGCGCCGTATCCGTTCCCGGACGACGTTCCGCATCGCACCTCGTAAGCCGCCGCGAGCGCTGGACGGCGCGAAGCGGTTAGCTTCAGCCGACGTCCGCACAGGTGATGTTCGGCGCCGTGTAGGGCGTCGGATAGTCGGATGTCGGGCCGCTCAGGAGGCGCAGGCGCTGCGTCGCGAGGACGTCGGCTTTCGTTTGCTGGCGGCGGGTGAGGGCCGCGGGGGTGTCGCCGCTCGGCAGCGGCTCGTTGACGGCGCATTGCAGCGTCTTGCCGGCAAGCTGAACGGTCGTCTGATAGGCGTAGGCGGGTTGCGCGGCCATCGTGTCGGCTGCCCAGAAAGCGGCGACGCCCAGCAGTGCGCAAGTGAGGTTTCGAATCTTCATGACGTGCTCCTTATGAATCGTCTCCGCTATTTGACAGCGGCGGACGGGTTAGAGATATGGCGCATCCTGAAACTCTCTTTTTCCGGAAATGCGCTGTTTCGTGGGTAAACACAGATTCATGAGGGCGTATTCCCGGGGCGTGTGCTGAGGGAAATTGAATGACGTCGATCGGAGGGAATCGACCGCGCTGAAGCGTTTTGGGGCCGAGAAAGGCGGAAAGGGGGCGGAACGCAGAGTCGAAAAGCAAAAACCCGCGAAGCTTTGCGCTATCGCGGGTCGGTGGGTGTTGATGTGTTTGGTGCGAGGGCGTTTGCCTCGGCCTGGTAGTCGGGGCTCCGGGGTGCCCGAATCGACAGTTCAGAGCCAGCAAGGGAGCCTATCTTGACTGCCGGGAACGATACTTGCACGATCTTCAAGTTACGCCCCCGCTTGGCCACAGATGTGGAAACGATCCTGCTGGTTGATGATGACGCGAGAATCCTTGCACCCCTGCAGTTGCTGCTGGAAGCGGAAGGCTACCGTGTCCTTCTTGCCCTGGATGGGGAGGCGGCTGTCAACGTGACGGATATTGAACATCCCGATCTGATCGTTACCGACTGGATGATGCCGGTGCTCGACGGCGTCGCCTTCTGCCGACGTCTTAAGGAAAACACGGCCACTGCTCGCATTCCCGTCGTAATGCTCACGGCTGCGGTGCCGCCAGCGTCGGCGGAAGCCCTCTGGAACGCGCTGCTGAGCAAGCCGGCACCGATAACGCACCTTGTCGATGTGATCCGTGACTTGCTGAGACTCACAGGCGGAGGGGAACCCCTTTGAACGCACCGCTGTCCGTGCTCCAAAAGCCTGCGAATGGATCGAGATGGTGGCGCAGATCGGGCGGATCCGGGAAGTGATCGATGCGTCTCAGGAGGCGTTCGCGAGGGGCGTAACCATAGAGGTTGATTTGCCGCTCAGGATGAGGCTGCCATAGCCATGCCCGCGTAGTTGATCCTTCGAAGAGGTACGTACCTCCAGCCACGCCGCCATCGACGATTTGTCTGACTGCACGCCTTCGCACACAGACCTCGTTTCGAATAGGCCGCTGGCCTCGGCTGTGGCGATCACTGAGGAATAGAGTTCTATTTCCTGAAGTATGAATGCGAGCAAATGCGCTAATTCGCGAAGCACGTCATCCTCGGGCGGGTCTTCCAGGCGTTGGCTCGTCGAAAAATCGCTTCGCTGCGGTTCCTGCACTTCGGAATTTTCCTCGATCCGCCCAAGACACTCGGCGAGCAGACGTTGATGTTCAAGCGTCTGCTCCAGAAAAGCTTCTATCGCGGCAGATATTTGTCCGCACTGGGGGTGACGTTCGAGAAACGCTATGAGTAACGCCGCTGCGCCTTGTTCGCCCGTATAGGCGTTGCGCAACAGACAAAGCAACTCCTGTCGTTCTGTGCTCACGATGAATCGCCGTATCGTAAATGCGATGAGAAGAAAAAATCATCGTCATGGTGATAAAGAAGGATAACGAAGGAATTCATATAACTTCCTTAACGAGGCTGATCGTTTTCTGTTCGGGCAATGGGTAAGAGGATCGAAATTCGAAGTCAGCCAATGCTGCGGTAATAGCGCCGGACCGACTGGCGGCAATCCAAGAACTTTGCCCACAGAATTCACGGTAGGCACCGCGCAGGGCACGGTCAAGGCAATTCTCGTAACACTTTTTCAGCCGGGGACTCCAGCTTGCCGCATCGACTGCGGTGATGCACCGTATCGTTCACCGTCCGCAAGGAACACGCACGTTGGTGCAGTCAGAGAGCGGCTAGTAACCGGAGTTGATGTTCGCTTTCGGCCCCGCGAACCAGTGCGTAGGCCCGAATCTCCATGCGCTCAAGGAGCGAAATGGATTCCGATCCGGAAAAGTCGTTCCACGCGTCGTCCGCGATCGAGGTCGGCGCGCCCCGGGCTCTCGCGAACGTTCGAAGGAGAAGGCTTGCCTCTCGACGCAGGACATAACGGTCAGCGTTCAGAACATACGGCGGACAGCCATTGCGTAAAACGAGGTAGTACGGAAGCACATTGCGATCACTTTGCATGTAGGCGAGACCAGTTCGGAAGAATGCGTGCGTTCGGTTTCTCGCATCGCCGTGGCCGACCGATGCGTTTGACCGATCGAAGAATTGCGCCGAAGGATGCTCTCCGCCAGCAGTCTTTTCACATGTCGATGACCGAAGCGCCGCTCACCTTTCCATCGATGATGTCCATTCCTTGCTGCCGGGCGGCACGCCTTGCCATACCGAAGTCGGAAAATGTATGCGCTTGGTTCAGCCTGAAAACGCGGCTTGCGGCGGAGGTTGCTATCGCGCCCGGACGACATATCCGTACCGCAATGTCATATCCTTCGGCATAACGGGAATGTCCGTCAAAGCGATTGAATTTGCGGGCGAAGACGAGGGGATGAAGTTCGTACCCCTTGTAGAGAAGAAGCGGGTGTGTCGACATGATTTTCACTCCACAGGGGACGACTCACTATACCCGGGAACGAGCAACGTAGGGCGGCGCCGAGACTGTTACCAGAATTAAATTGACCGTAGGTGCCCTCGCGCGTATGTTGAATTGCGAGGTCTGCAGAGCGGATCGCTGTCCGCACATGACGACGGTTATCAGCCTCGTTCCTTCTCCACTGTACGTGGCGACCTCTTCAAGAACATCCACCGACAACCACGCCTGCTTGCCGCGCTATGAGGCGGCTCCAAGATGCCGGCTTCGTCGCACAAGCGACCGATGCGGCCCTTATGATGACGCGAACGTAAGGCGAGGCTCGCGATTCCATCGGACATCGAGATCACGGTCACATCAGGAGTGTCTATGAATTCTTACGTGACCGAGCCAGATCACGGAACTGGAATGAGCGAGGATGCACTTGAATTCCATCGCAGTTCTAACGGTGATAGATGGCTTCTGTGCCACGGCGCGCACAAAGCTACTGTCGTGCGCCACGTGCCGAACGCGGCGTCGGCGGGCATCGTATCGGAACTTGCGGTCGCGGCGTTTCTCTCGTCCGAGAGGTGCGGACCCGAGCACAATGCCTTGGTTGACCTGCTCTCTGAACTAATTTCGCCTAGCGGGGACCCTGTGCGGCCACACGGCGCGCCTGAGGAGTCTCGGCTACGCACTGCGCGGCTTCTGGAGTCCCATCCCCCAGAGGCAGCGGACGCGCTGCTTCTCGCCGTGACGCGCGTATGTACGTTTGTGCAGGGACGTCGGTTGACCAATGCGAGCGGCTTTTTTTTCCAGCAGGGGGAGCGCCTGTTTCTCGTCACCAGCCGGCACGTCATGATTGACGAGTCGGGTGAGCATTTCCCCGATCGGCTGGAGATCGAGTTTCATGTCGACGCGGAGAACCTGGCCGCCGCCACGTGGATGGCCGTTCCGTTATACGCCGCAGGGAGGGCTCTCTGGCGTCAGGGAATGGATGATGGTGGCGAGGTCGATGTCGCCGTAGTGGAGCTCGATAGGGCTGCGTTGCCGCCGGGCGCGATATTTCACGCATTCGGCCCCGGTCATCTGCCGCGTCCGGGGGATGCGATGCCGATTGGGGCGTCCCTGCTGATCGTCGGTTTTCCGCTTGGATTCCACGATTCGCTGCACCATTTGCCCGTCGTTCGGCAAGGCGTGCTGGCGTCGGCATTTGGCCTGCGTTTTCAGGGGAAGGGCTGTTTCGTCACGGACGCACGAACCCACCGCGGCACCAGCGGAGCGCCGGTTGTTCTGAGAGCACCATCTGAAGGTAGGATGCCTGATGAACTGCCGTGGCTGCTTTTGGGTGTCCATTCTTCGAGCATCGATATGAGCGGCAGGGATGTGCATCTGGATGAGTCGCTCGGACTGAACAGCGCATGGTATGCGGATATTCTGATGGTCTTGACGGCTCACTAGCTGCACATCTTGCGTCTCCGATTGCATCGGATGATGAGCGAAATTTGATTGGGCATTCGACAGGCGCGTCGGTGTGCCCGCGCGACAGCTTCCGGTCAGTACTGCTTTTTCGGCGGCAACGAGCGTCTAATCTGTTTTCGCAATCGAGACACAGCTGCTGCTTTTTTCCGCTTGCGCTTCGCAGTCGGTGTTTCATAAGCCATCCTGGCCCGTAGTTCCTTTATCAGGCCAGTGTTCTCGATCGAACGTCGGAAGCGGCGCAATGCAACTTCCAACGGTTCGTTCAGCTTGGGGGTTACGGTAGTCAATTCTTTTCCTGGTTGTGAGTTTGCGAATTCCCGATCGAAGAGCCTGAAACACAGCGGTCTGCGAGCGGCCACTATACGCGTGATGCCCCGCTGGGTAACGACATTTCTCCATCAACAATGGACGAGAGGCGGTGGAGTACCGCATCCATTTCAATTCCACTGGTAACCACGCAAATTCCTCTCGCCAGTCAATATCGCGGTTATGCGGTTCGGCCGTCTGCTCACCGTCTGGTCAACCAAAGCGCGTGTCCAGCCACTCCTGCCCCCAGTTTTTCGCATAGGCTATTGCGTCCTCGCGGACGTCAAAACCCTCCAGATCCCCACTCAGATGAATGTCGTACTCGCTGCCATCCGCACGGCTGGTGCTGATGCGGGCATGGGCGATGTACTCGTCGTCGGCCCTGCGTGGCGTGGGGTCGATGACGAATCGGGTTGAATTGAATTGCATTTTCTTTCCTTGCTGGGTTGCCGCGCGGCCATGATCGTTGCGGAGCGTCTTGTGGATGGGAAGAGCCGCGTCACGCGTTCAGAAGGGCCATGATTTGGCCGGCCTGACGGTCCGACTCACAGCTCGCCATGCCGTCCTTGCGTAGCAGTGCGCGAATTGACACGAACATCAGATAGGCATCCGAATCGACCTCGTGACGACCGTCGCGGATGACGTCCTCCAGCTCGGCAGGTGCCCCCAAGGGCAGAAACCTGTCGACAATGCCGGAACCATCGCGTCGAATCCACTTCAACAGGTCGCTCGTATCCATATCAAACCTCCAATGTTGCCTGCGTGCCCGATCGCAAACGCGTGCCGATCGGGTCCGGCGTGGAGCGAGCCGCGAATCACAACTCCAGATCGAGAACGTTTGTGTCCTGAGAGCAGGTGTCGATGAGGTGTTCCGCATAAGCAGTCGATGCGCGCCGCGCGTCGCCGGCGTTTTGGAAGGGCTTGGCCATCGCAAGCCTGAATACTCGGCTGCGCGGCATCTCCTCCGAGCTTCCGGGCTGCTGTATGCGCACGGCAGCGTCGAACCCTTCGTCGTAGTTACGCCCGCGCCCTGGCTCGGTGGCACGATGCGGATAGACCAGTGGATACACTTCCAGTCCACGGTAGAGACGGAAACCTGTTGTCATGGGAAACCTTTAAGACCGCATCACTACGCGGCGGAACGGAGAAGGAGCGCGAGCGACTGAAATTAGTCGCCACACGATCGGCCGAGTTGTTCGGCCTGCGATGAAAGTGAGCGGCCCGATTCCGTTGGGAAGGGCGACGGGGGAGGCGCCGGGAGCGGTCGTGGGACTGTCAACGATTTGATGCTACGCCCATTGCCGGATTTGTACAGAGAAAGTTTTCTGACTCCAGCATCGGTCGCGAAGCGGCGAAGTGAATCGACCGCGGGCATGCGCATCGTGTCATGACGCAGGCGGGGCCGCAGCCGACGTTCGCATGCCGCCGCGTAAAGACGCAAAATTAACGACGGCGAAACGCGGCTCTTTGCGTTGCGCCACTGGCCCGTTCGTCCTTGTGTCGAAAGTTGATTCTTCCTTTCGTCAAGTCATACACCGAGAGTTCCAGCGTTACCCGATCACCGGCGAGGATACGAATGTGATTCTTGCGTATGCGGCCGGATGCGTATGCCCCTACCACCACGCCATTGTCGAGCGTGACGCGGTAGCGGCTGTCCGGCAGCACTTCGTCAACGATACCGTCGAGTTCCAGCAGTTCTTCCTTTGCCATTCAAGGTTCCTAATTAATTGGCGGGGCATCGGCGCGCGATGCATCGCTGAGGGAGAAGCCGCGAGCGTCGATTGGCTCACGCCCGCTCGATCGTGGGAAGCACGGGGTTTGGTGGGTAGCCCCGCGTCTTGGAAGTCATGGGCCACACCCTGTCCGGGCGGCGAGTCATGCACGCGAGGGGACTGGGTAAGACACGGCGGTCCGCAATCCTGGTCCGATGGGCGTCGGGGCGTGCAGTGCAACGGGAGCTTCTATCGCCGGCCTTACTGGGCGATCAGTCAAAGGATGATTCGCGGTGAACCAGCGCGCGTCTTGCCGGCGCCGTGCGAAGAGGAGTAGACCCTGTATTGTAACCGAAGGCTGGCATCTTCACAGGAACTGCCGACGGGGCCAGAACGATGGGCTGTTGTCGGTCAGTTCTCGCGCGTAGGGGGCTGCGGATTGTTTGCTGGGTTCGTGTCGTATTTCGATATCCCTTTGATGCGCAGTTCGTCCACGAGAATTGAGAGGCCAGCCTCCAGAGCGTCTGCAACTTCTTTCGAGTACACCTCCTGGCCGCGCACGTACACCGTGTAGACCTGAAGGTGTTTTGCCTTCTTCAAGGGGTCCTCGATCGTCGTTTTTGTCCACTGATAGAGCGGATAAAGGTGGACGCCCTTTTCTTCCGCCTCAGTCACGTAGTCGAAAAACGCGTCGAACTGACACGTCAGCGTCGCCCCAAATTTCGCGAGAACATTGTTGAGGGATTTCAGCGCCTCATTTGATGGCTCTCGCCGCACCATCATTGCGAAGTCGTCACTGAACCGGATTCGCACCTGCCATTGCCATAAAGCGTTCATGAGTCTCCATCACTGCGCTAGGTTCGCCGTATCAGGTTGAGTGCCGGGTCGAGTGTTGCCCGCGAATCTCACGGGACCTTGGTGCGCTTCGTCATATTGTCCGCCGGCAGCATGCCCGGCAATGCCTCTACAAAGAAGTCCGCCTGTAGTGCGGCCCCAGCCTGCACGTCATACTGAGCGAAGTCCCGAACGCCTGCCGCCAACAGCACTTCGTCGTCTAGAAAGAAATTTCCCGAACACTCCCTGGATGGGCGCGTCAAGATATAGCGGGCCGCGTCGGCGACTATCTCCGGCGTGCGGCACGCAGCAATCATGGCCGCGCCGCCAATTTCGTTTTTCACGGCAGCCGTCGCAATCGCGGTTCTTGGCCACAGCGAATTCACAGCGACGCCACGGTCCTTGAATTCGCCAGCCAGCGCCAAAGTGAACAGGCTCATCGTATATTTAGCGATGGTGTATGCCGGAAAATCCTTGAACCACTTCGGGTCCGTGACCAGCGGTGGCGACAGCGTGAGGATGTGTGGATTCGGCGCATTGAGAAGGTGAGGCAGGCAGGCCTGTGCGCAGACAAACGTGCCTCTGCCGTTGACCCCGTGCATGAGGTCGTATCGCTTAACGGGCGTATCCAGCGTTCCGGTCAATCGAATGGCGCTGGCATTGTTCACAAGGATGTCGATACCGCCAAACGCCTCTACAGTTTTGGCAACTGCGTCCTTTACGCGTTCCTCGTCGCGTATGTCGACGACAAGTGGAAGCGCCTTGCCGCCAGCAGCTTCCACGGCAGCGGCTGCCGTATGAATCGTACCTTCAAGCCTCGGGTCCGGGTCCGCCGTCTTCGCTGCAATCACGACGTTCGCGCCGTCACGTGCCGCTCTTAACGCGATGGCAAGTCCGATACCGCGACTGCCCCCTGACATGAATAGGGTCTTGCCGGCAAGGCTCATGGTCGTCTCCTGGTAACACGCGTCAGCATACGCGTTTGCGACAAAGGGGCGGCTTCGGTTGTCTCTCTTGAATCATCAGCTTTCGTGCGCGTGTCGCTGCGCAGATAGATGAGCAGATTGCAGTTGCAGCTCTCAACAGCGCCCTTTTATGTGGCGGGTAAAAGCGACTGGGCCTGCTGAAGAAGCGCGTGCGACGCGGCAAACTCGCTACGTCCAGCCATAGTCAGTGCGGCTTCACCGGTGCGCGCGAAAAGCTCGTCGTCGGACGTCTCGACTGCATTCAAACCGAGCCCAAGTTGGTCGAATCGGCGGAAGAACGCGAGCATTTGGAACGCATCGAACCGCCAGTCTTGGGGACCGCTTTTAGCTAGTATCTCGGCGGCTGCTGACAATTGCCGGGTGGCTGCGAGGAATTCGGAGCGCTCCACGATGATCTCCTCATAAGCCGGTCGTTGGAACCGACATTAGCCTTTACGGCCGTTCGTCGGTCTCGGGCATTTAGGACAGGACCTCATGCTCGAGCTGGTCCATCGTCACATGGCGAACATCGGTTCCTTTGACAATATAGACGACGAACTCAGCAATATTGGTTGCGTGGTCCCCGATGCGCTCGATGGCTTTCGCGATGAACATGTACTCCAGGCCATTCGAAATGACCCGGGGGTCATCCGTCATCTTCGTGACGAGCTTGCGCGTGAACGCTCGAAACTCGTTATCGATGGCTGCGTCATCTCGGACAATCTGCGCAGCGGCGATGGTATCCATACGCGCGAAGGCATCGAGCGCTCTGCGCAGAATGTTCAAGGCCATCTCTCCAGAAGACCTGATTTCGGCAATACCGATGGCCGGCGCCCCGCCGTTCTCGTGAATGCGCCGTAAGCGCTTTGCAACTTTCCGCGCTTCATCACCGGCACGTTCGAGGTTGGTGATGCACTTCGAGATGGCCAAGAGGAGTCGAAGATCGCGAGCCGCAGGCTGTCGGCGTGCGATGACGTTACTCACCTCCTCGTCGATTTCGAGCTCCATCCGATTGACGCGCTGCTCGCTCGCACGGACCGCGCTGACGGTTGCCGAATCAAACGCGTTGAGCAACTCGAGCGCGAGTGCAATCTGTGATTCCACAAGTCCGCCCATCTCGAGCAGCCTCGTCGATACGAGACTGAGGTCGGCATCAAAACCGCTGGAAAGATGTTTTTCTGACATGGATCCCGCTCCCCGTAACTTCGCGGTCAGGCAGCCACCCTTTAGGGTCAATTCGGCGCCTTGCTCCCATGATTGTCGAGCCTTGTTTTTCTCGTATGGGAGTCAACCGTATATACGGTTTTATCGTACGCCCGCCATTAAACACTTGCAACGAGGCGGTTCGCGCATTCCTTACCGGGGATCGGCGAGCGGCATCGAGGTCTCTCCGAGCGGAGGGGGGCGAAGCAGACCAGCGACCACCATAAATGTCGCCCGATACCAACGGCTGTCCACGAATCGAGCAAGATCGCCAAGAAAAGAAAAACCCCGTAAGACCTTGGTCTTACGGGGTTTCCTGGAATACTTCGGCTCATGCCGGAACAACTGTTGGTGCCCAGGGCCGGAATCGAACCGGCACGCCTTGCGGCGGGGGATTTTGAGTCCCCTGCGTCTACCAATTTCACCACCTGGGCTTATCTCGATCGTCACGCGTACGGTCGCGCATGACGGAAGACAGCGATTATGGCGGAAAACAGCGAAACGAGCAAGTTTACCGGTTTCACCCCCTCCAGCACGGGGCCGAAGGGCGTTCTGGCTTACTGGCTCAAGTAGACAAACTTCCCGTTCTTGATGACGCCCATCACGCTAGAGCGCTGATCGAGCCCGACGTGGTCCTTCGCGCTCGTATTGACGACGCCGTTCGGCACCACGAGCTCATGTGCGTTCTCGAGTTCCCGGCGCAACGCGACGCGAAACTCGGGCGTGCCGGGCTGCGCGGTTTTCAGCGCCCGGGCGACGGCGTCCTGAAGCCGCGGATAGACGCCCGCGGCATCCCCGGCGAACTGCGTCACGGTGCCCGGCCCGTACTTCGCCTCGTAGGCATCGACGAATGCGAGCGCCGCCTTCTTCGCCGGATGATCGGCCGGCAGCGTGCGCGCGACCACGACCGGCTGCGTCGGAAACAGCGTCCCTTCGACATCCTTGCCGCCCAGCTTGATGAACTCGGGCGTCGCGATGCCGTGCGTCTGATATATCGGCCCCTTGAAGCCGCGCTCGACGAGCGTGCGCTGCGGCAGCACAGTCGGCGTGCCCGCGCCCGCGATCAGGATTGCGTCGGGCTTCGCCGCCATCAGCTTGAGCACCTGGCCGGTCACGCTCGTATCGGTGCGATTGAAGCGCTCGGTCCCGACGATCTTGATGTGCCGCAACTCTGCGAACTTCGAAAACTCGTTGAGCCAGCTATCGCCATAGCTGTCGGCAAAACCGATGAAGCCCACCGTCTTCACGTTGTGGTTCGACATGTAGCGCGTCATCACATCGGCCATCGCGCTGTCGGTCTGCGCCATCTTGAACGCCCACACGCGCTTGCCTTCCTGCGGCTCCACCACCGACGCCGAGCCGATCAGCGTGATCATCGGCGTCTGGTATTCGGAGACCGGATCGAGCGCCGCGAGTGCCGCCGGCGTGACGTTGGGCCCGACGATCACGTCGACCTTGTCCTCAGCCACGAACTTGCGGATGTTGCGCACGGCGGCGCCCGGGTCCGAGCCGTCGTCGAGGATGAGGTACTGCGCGTTCTGGCCGGCGATCGTCTTCGGCCACATCAGCATCGCGTTCTTGCTCGTGATGCCGATCGTGGCGGCGGGGCCGGTGGTGGACAGGTCGATGCCGACTTTGATATCGGCGTGGGCGGCAGCGCTCAGTGCGAGCGCGGCCAGCGCGAGCGCACAGCGCATTTTCTTGGACAACGTCATCTGGGTCCCCGGTGTGGAATTAAAGCTCGTAACTTTCGTGCTCGCCCTTCAACGCTTGCTCGATCAACTTGCGATTGAGCGTCGGCGACAGCAGCTCGACGAGCGTATACACATAGCTGCGCAAATACGCACCCTGTTTGAGGGCGACGCGCGTCACGTTGCTGCCGAACAGGTGGCCGACCGGCATCGCCCGCAGGTGCCGGTCGCGCTCGGCGTTGAACGCGATGTCGGCCATGATGCCGACGCCGAGCCCGAGCTCGACGTAAGTCTTGATGACGTCGGCATCGATCGCTTCGAGCACGATGTCCGGCACGAGGCCGCGCAGTTGAAACGCGTGATTGATCTTCGTGCGGCCGGCAAACGCGTTGTCGTACGTAATCAGCGGATATTGCGCGAGATCGTTCAGCGACAGTGTCTTGCGCTCGAGCAGCGGGTGGTCGGCGGGCATGACCGCCACGTGGTGCCATTGGAAGCAGGGCAGCGACACCAACTCTTTGTAGCCCGCAATCGCCTCGGTCGCGATCGCGAGGTCGGCCTGGTCGTGCATCACCATTTCGGCGACCTGGGTCGGGCTGCCTTGCAGAATTGAAAGGTGGACCTTTGGGAAGCGCTTCTTGAACTCGGCGATCGCGGCAGGCAGCGAGTAGCGAGCCTGCGTGTGGGTTGCGGCGATCACGAGATTGCCCTGGTCCTGCGCGGCGAAATCCTTGCCGACGCGTTTCAGGCTCTCAACCTCCTGAAGAATGCGCTCGACCGACGCCAGGATGATCCGCCCCGGCTCCGTCAGCGAGCGCACGCGCTTGCCGTGCCGCGTGAAGATTTCGACGCCCAGCTCGTCCTCCAGCTCGATGATCGCCTTTGAAACCCCCGGCTGCGACGTATACAGGGCCTTGGCCGCTTCAGTCAGATTGAAGTTCTGGCGGACGGCCTCGCGGACGAAGCGAAACTGGTGCAGGTTCATTTATAACCCTTCCGCATATGCAAACAAGTTTTTAGTCGTTTGAAATATAAGGCCAGTTTATTACGATCACCGCAGGTTTTTCAATATCGATATCTGTATTTGTCATTAGCAAATGAGCAGACGGTCTAAACGACCGGCGCTTTTGCGAATCGACAAGCTGTTTCGGACGCTGCGTGGCTAGGACGCAGCGTGGCACATAGACACTGGGGTCCCCGAATGTACCAATACGATCAGTACGACCAGACACTCGTCGACGAGCGCGTCGCGCAGTACCGCGACCAGGTTCGACGCCGCCTGTCGGGCGAATTGAGCGAGGAAGAGTTCCGTCCGCTGCGCCTGCAAAACGGCTTGTACATGCAGCGCCACGCGTACATGCACCGCATCGCGATTCCTTACGGCAACCTGCGCAGCGACCAGTTGCGCATGCTGGCCCGCATCGCACGTGAGCATGACCGCGGCTACGGCCATTTCTCGACGCGCACGAACATCCAGTACAACTGGATCAAGCTCGAGGAAACGCCGGAACTGCTCGCGAAGCTGGCGTCGGTGCAGATGCACGGCATCCAGACGTCGGGCAACGACATCCGCAACATCACGGCCGACCAGTTCGCCGGCGTCGCACCCGACGAAATCGTCGATCCGCGCCCGTGGGCCGAGATTCTGCGCCAATGGTCGACGTTCCACCCCGAATTCAACTGGCTGCCGCGCAAGTTCAAGATCGCGGTGTCGGGCACGAAGGAAGACCGCGTCGCGGTGCAGATCCACGATTTGGGCGTCTATCTGTCGAAGAACGAAGCGGGCGAAGTCGTCTGCGCGATTCTCGCGGGCGGCGGCCTGGGTCGTACGCCGGTCATCGGCTCGGTGATCCGCGAAAACCTGCCGTGGCAGCACCTGCTCACGTATTGCGAAGCCGTGCTGCGCGTGTATAACCGCTTCGGCCGCCGCGACAACATGTACAAGGCGCGCATCAAGATTCTCGTGAAGGCGCTTGGGGCCGAGAAGTTCGCGCAGCAAGTCGAAGAGGAGTGGCAGCACCTGAAGGACGGCCCGTCGACGCTCACGCAGGAAGAGTACGACCGCGTCGCGCAATACTTCCAGCCGCCGCAATACGAGAAGCTGTCGGATACCGACGCCTCGTTCGAGAAGCATCTGCTCGAAAGCAAGCCGTTCGCGCGCTGGATCGAGCGCAACCTGCATCCGCACAAGGTGCCGGGCTACGCGGCGGTGACGCTGTCGCTGAAGCCGGCCGTGGGCGCGCCTGGCGACGCCACCGACGTCCAAATGGAAGCCGTGGCCGACTGGGCGGACCAGTACTCGCTTGGCGAAATCCGCGTGTCGCACGAGCAGAACCTGATTCTCGCGAACGTGAAGAAGCGCGACCTGTTCGCCTTGTGGGAAGAAGCGAAGAAGCAAGGGTTCGCGACGCCGAACATCGGCCTTCTGACGGACATCATCGCGTGCCCGGGCGGTGACTTCTGCTCGCTGGCGAATGCGAAGTCGCTGCCGATCGCGCAGGCGATCCAGGACCGCTTCAGCGATCTCGACTACGTGTACGACCTCGGCGACCTGTCGCTGAACATCTCGGGTTGCATCAACTCGTGCGGCCACCACCACGTCGGCAACATCGGCATTCTCGGTGTCGACAAGGACGGCTCCGAGTGGTACCAGGTGACGCTCGGCGGCGAGCAGGGCACGGGCGCCACGGGCGCGCATCTCGGCCGCGTGATCGGCCCGTCGTTCTCGGCTGAGGAAATGCCGGACGTGCTGTCGAAGGTGATCGATACCTTCGTCGAGAACCGCATCGACAGCGAGCGCTTCATCGACACGTACAACCGCATCGGCGTCGCACCGTTCAAGGAACGCGTGTACGCATCGCGTCAACCGGCGCACGCTTGACGCGCGACTGAGCTAAGGATTTTGCAGATGACTTCGATTATCAAGAACCGCTCGGTTGTCAGCGACGACTGGACCGTTGTGCGTGCAGCCGAAGATGGCGCGCTGCCCGGCGTGGACGCGCTGCCGGCCGGCAAGGTGCTCGTGCCGCTCGCCTTGTGGCAAGCCGCGCGCGACACGCTGGTCGCGACCAAGAGCAAGGCTGAGCTTGGCGTCTGGCTCGCCCCGGACAGCGAACCGGCCGACATCGTCGCCGATTTCGACAAAATCACGTTGATCGGCGTCGATTTCCCGGTGTTCCGCGACGGCCGCGGCTACAGCACGGCGTACTTGCTGCGCAAGCGCTACGGCTGGACGGGCGAGCTGCGCGCGATCGGCGACGTGGCGCGCGACCACCTGCACCACCTCGCGCGCTGCGGTTTCGACGCGTTCGCCGTGCGCGCCGACAAGGACATCCACGACGCGCTGCGAGCTTTCACGGAGTTTTCGGTGCTCTATCAGGGTGCTGTCGACGATCCGAATCCGCTGTTCCGCCGCCGTGCGGCTGCAGCGGCTGCGCAAAAGGCTTCCGCATGAGCACTGCGAATACGTCCGTCGTGATCGACGACGCACTCGCCGCGAAGATCGAGCGCTTGAACGCCCTGATCGATGCGATCGGCGCGCGTCACGCCAAGGTCAAGCTGGCGAGCAGCCTCGCGGCGGAAGACATGCTGCTCACGCATGCGATCCTGTCGCGCGGCGCCAAGATCGGCATCTTTTCGCTCAACACAGGACGTTTGCATGCCGATACCCTAGGCATGATCGATCGCGTGCGCGAGCGCTATGGCTACGAGATCGAACAATTCCACCCGCAGGCGGATGCAGTCGATCAATACGTCGCGGAGCACGGTCTGAACGCGTTCTACGAGAGCGTCGATCTGCGCAAGCGCTGCTGCGAGATCCGCAAGGTGGAGCCGCTCAACCGCGCGCTCGCTGACGTGGAAGCCTGGGTGACGGGCCAGCGCCGCGAACAATCGGTAACGCGAGCCGAGCTGCACGAGGAGGAAAAGGACGCTGCCCGTGAAATCGCCAAATACAATCCTTTGGCGGATTGGACCGAGGCGGACGTGTGGGCGTACTTGAAGGCGTTCGACGTGCCGGTCAATCCGCTGCATGCGCGCGGCTATCCGAGCATCGGCTGCGAGCCTTGTACGCGTGCAATCCGCCCCGGCGAAGACAGCCGGGCCGGCCGCTGGTGGTGGGAGTCGCGTGACACGAAGGAATGCGGCTTGCACATCACGACGATTCCGATCGTCCCAGCCGCCGAGAACGCAACCGCCCGATAAGCATCATCCGACGAATACTGCCGCAGCGCCGAGCCCGCCGGGCGACGCCGTTTGCGACGTGACGCTGAGAAGGACCCAGAACATGAGCACCACGCTCGAACCCACTACCGCCCCGCAACCGCTCTCCATCACGGGCAATCGGATGGATCACCTCGACTGGCTCGAAGCGGAATCGATCTACATCCTGCGCGAACTGGTCGCCGAATGCAGCAAGCCTGCGCTGCTGTTCTCGGGCGGCAAGGATTCGGTTGTCGTGCTGCATCTCGCGTTGAAGGCGTTCGGCCTCGGCGCGAACCGCAAGACTTCGCTGCCGTTCCCGCTCGTGCACATCGACACGGGCCACAACTACGGCGAAGTGATCGACTTTCGCGATCGCCGCGCGGCCGAGATCGGCGCTGAGCTGGTGGTCGGCCACGTCGAAGATTCGATCAAGCGCGGCACGGTGCGCCTGCGCCGCGAGACCGATTCGCGCAACGCCGCGCAAGCGGTCACGCTGCTCGAAACGATCGAAGCGCACGGCTACACCGCGATGATCGGCGGCGCGCGCCGCGACGAAGAAAAGGCCCGCGCGAAGGAGCGCATCTTCTCGTTCCGCGACGAATTCGGCCAATGGGACCCGAAGGCGCAGCGGCCCGAACTGTGGAGCCTCTATAACGCGCGTCTGCACAACGGCGAGCACCTGCGCGTGTTCCCGATCTCGAACTGGACCGAACTCGACGTGTGGCAGTACATCGCGCGCGAAGGGCTCGAATTGCCGTCGATCTACTACGCGCACCACCGCGAGATCGTGCGCCGCAATGGGCTGCTGGTGCCGGTGACGCCGCTCACGCCGATGCGCGAAGGCGAGACGAGCGAAACGGCGCTGGTGCGTTTCCGCACCGTCGGCGACATCAGCTGCACGTGCCCGGTCGAAAGCGACGCGGACGACGTCGAGAAGATCATCGCCGAGACGGCCGTGACCGAAATCACGGAGCGCGGCGCGACGCGGATGGACGATCAGACCTCCGAAGCCGCGATGGAACAGCGCAAGAAGCAAGGGTATTTCTAAGCACACGAACGAGGGCAGGACAATCATGAGCATTCATCAAACGGAAGACCTCGGCGTGTTGCGCTTCATCACCGCAGGCAGCGTCGACGACGGCAAGAGCACGCTGATCGGGCGCTTGCTGTACGACAGCAAGGCTGTGTTGTCGGATCAGTTGTCGGCGCTCTCGCGCGCCAAGAACAAGCGCACGGCCGGCGACGAAATCGACCTGTCGCTCTTGACCGACGGCCTCGAAGCCGAGCGCGAGCAAGGCATCACGATCGACGTCGCGTACCGCTACTTCGCCACCGCCAAGCGCAAGTTCATCATCGCCGATACGCCGGGCCACGAGCAGTACACGCGCAACATGGTGACGGGCGCGTCGACGGCGCACGCGGCGATCATCCTGGTCGACGCCACGCGCGTCACGTTCGAGAACGGCGCCGCCGTGCTGCTGCCGCAGACCAAGCGCCACAGCGCGATCGTCAAGCTGCTCGGCTTGCAGCACGTGATCGTCGCGATCAACAAGATGGACCTCGTCGAGTTCAGCGAAACGCGCTTCAACGAGATCCGCGATGCGTACGTCGAATTGGCGCGCCAGCTGGGTCTCACGGGCGTGCGCTTCGTGCCGGTGTCGGCATTGAAGGGCGACAACATCGTGGCGGCGAGCGAGCGCATGCCGTGGTACGCGGGCGAGCCGCTGCTCGACGTGCTCGAGGCGCTGCCGGTCGAGCCGGCCGCAAGCCACACGCTGCGCTTCCCGGTGCAGTGGGTCGCGCGCCAGGACGGCAGCCAGGCCGACGACTTCCGTGGCTACATGGGCCGCGTCGAAGCGGGTGAAGTGAAGGTGGGCGACACCATTGTCGTGCTGCCGGCCAACCGCGAAGCGACGGTCGAGGAAATCATCGCGCCGGTGCCGGGCGGCACTGCGCAAGTCGATCGCGCGTTCGCGGGCCAGACGGTGACGATTCGCCTGACGCAAGACGTCGACGTCTCGCGCGGCGATACCTTCGTGCTGCCCGAGCACGCGCCGCAACCGGCGAAGAAGCTCGACGCGGACCTCTGCTGGTTCGACGAGGAGCCGCTCTCGACGCAGCGCAAGTACCTGCTCAAGCAAACGACGACCACCGTGTTCGCGCGGATCGGCGCGATCAAGGAAGTGCTCGACGTGCATACGCTCTCGCACACGGGCGACGCGCACAACCTCAAGATGAACGACATCGGCCGCGTCGCGCTGACGCTGCAAAAGCCGATCGTCTGCGATGCGTACGACGCGCATCCGGGAACGGGCGCGTTCGTGCTGATCGACGAGGCGACGCACCATACCGTGGCGGCAGGCATGATTCGCGCGTATTCCGCGTGAAGCGAAGCGATCGATCGATTTGGCACACATTGGCAAACGTCGGCACAATTCGGGTTTAGACCGTAGACCAACGGGACGAATGCAAATGGGCAAGGTGTATCTGATCGGAGCGGGGCCGGGCGCGGCGGATCTCATTACCGTGCGCGGCGCGCGCCTTCTGGCGCAGGCGGAGGTGGTGCTGCACGACGCGCTGGTCGAGCCCGAGATGCTCGGCTACGCGCCGCACGCGCGCAAGATCGCGGTCGGCAAGCGCTGCGGCCAGCGTTCGACCGCGCAGCAATTCATCAACAAGCAGATCGTCGATGCCGCGCGCGAGCACGCGGTGGTGGTGCGCCTGAAGGGCGGCGACCCGATGCTGTTCGGCCGCGCGGACGAAGAGATGCGGGCGCTCGAAGAGGCCGGCATCGAATACGAAATCGTGCCGGGCATCACGGCGGCGCTCGCGAGCGCGGCGGCGCTCAAGCGGTCGCTCACGCTGCGCGGCGTGTCTCGCAGCGTGGCGCTCGCCACGCATAGTCGTGCGGCCGACTCCGAAGCGATTCGCGAGCAGGTGAACGCCGATTCGCTGGTCTTCTACATGGGCCGCGACAGTGCGCCCGATATCGCGCAGCAGCTGATCGACGCGGGCCGCGCGGGCTCGACGCCGGTCGCGATCGTCGAGGCGTGCAGCACGCCGCGCGAACGCACGCTGACGCTCACGCTCGAAGCGCTTGCGATGGGCGAGGCGCAGTTGTGGCTCGATCCGGCGCAGCCGAGCTTGCTGATGATAGGCGAGGCATTTGCCGAGCGCGCTAGTGCAAGTGCCGGCAAGAAGGAAGATGAGGGGCGTGCGGGGATGCTGCACGCGGCCTGAGCGAACGCTGTCATGAAGATCGGGTGATGTCTGCCGCAGCGCAACGGGCGGCAGACGCGCCTAGCCTGCGTTCCCCGCTTCCCGCAGGCAATACAGGACGATAGCGTCGAGTACGGCGTCGTCTTCACCCACCGCCACTGCGCAACGAATCTCCACCCCCGGATGTGCCGCCCGGCACACGTCGATCACGCTCGGCAGATCGCGCCGGACATGCCCTCCTTGACCGAAGAACACCGGCACGACCGTAATCTCGACGCAGCCGCCTGCAACCTGTTCGGCAATCGCCGTGGGCAAGTCCGGCGTCATCAGTTCGAGAAACGCAAGCGACACCGGCCCGGCCGTGGCTCCGCGCGCCGCGCGCAGCTTGCCAGCGAGTCGCTCGAACGGCTCGGCCCAGCGCGCATCGCGCGCGCCGTGGCCAAAGAGGATGATGCCGTGCGTATCGGTCATGCGAGCCTCACATCGTCGCCGGAGGAAGGCGCTAGTGCCGGTCCACCCACTTCAGGCCGACGAGTCCCAGCACGAGATAAATGAGTCCTGGCGTCGCCGCCGTAATCGGCGCGGGCCAGGTATTCAACGTGCCGATGTGCGAGAAGAGCGTGTTGAACAACTGGAAGCTCATGCCGAGCATGATGCCGCCGAACACCTTCACGCCGACCACGCCCGCGCGCGTATGGAGATACGCGAACGGCAGCGACAGCACCAGCATCACGAGCACCGCGAACGGGTAGAGAAGCTTCTTCCAGAGTGCGATGTCATAGCGCTGCGTATCCTGATGGTTCTCCGTCAAGTGCTGGATGTAGCGGAACAGATTGAACATCGACATCCGATCCGGCGACACCAGCAGCACCGACAGAATCTGCGGCGTCAGCTCGGAGCGCAGCGAGTACTCAGGCACGACGATCTGATTCGCGCGATAGACGGGATTGAGCGCATCGGCTGGCTTGCCGTTCGCCGGCGCGATATCGGTCAACTGCGTATCGGTCACGCCGGTGAGCAGCCAATGCCCCGGCGACTGATAGCGGCCCGTTTCTGCGATCCGCACGTTCGACAGCCGGAACTTCGAATCGAACTCGTAGATGCGCACATTACTGATCGTCGAATCGGGCATCAGCTTGCCGACGTTGACGAAGCGCGTGACCTGCTCGCCGTCCTCGCGCTTGGTGAGCGTGTCTTTCACCCAGACGCCCGATTCGAAGTTGGTCGACACCGCCGAGCCGAGCGCTTCGAGCCGCACGCGCTCGGAAAGCTGATCGGTGTAAGGGCCGACCACTTCACCGATGAAGTAGGTGACCGCGACGAGCGGAATGCCGATCTTCAAGAGCGAGCGCAGCGCCTGACCCGTCGAGAGCCCCGAGACGCGGAAGATCGTGTATTCCGAGTTCGCGGCCATCTGCGCGAATACGTAGATCGAGCTGATCAGCGCCGCGACCGGGATGATTTCGTAGAAGCGCGACGGCGTCTGCAAGCCGACGCGCAGCACCGCGTAACCGAACTTGTAGTTGCCCTGGCCGACCGTGTTCAGCTCGTTGATCAGGTCGAAGAAGAAGAACAGGCCCGAGAACGCGAACAGAATGAAGACGAACGCGAGATAGACCTGGCGCGCGAAGTACTTTTCGTAGATACGCATGCGTCAGGCCCCCTGCGAGCGCGTGAACATCGCACGCGAGATCAGCGGCCGGTTGCGCACGCGCAGCCAGAACAGGAACACGACGAGCAAGGCGATGACGATGTGCAGGCCGACGAGGCCGACGCCGAACGACATCCGGCCCTGCTCGATATACGACTGGACGATGTTGAGCAGGTTCGAGTACGTGAAGAAGATCAGGACGGCCATCACGAGGTTGATCGTGCGCCCGCGGCGCGGGTTCTGGTAGGCGAGCGGAATGCCCAGCAGCATCAGGTTGATCGCCATCAGCGGCAGACCCGTGCGCCACGAGAATTCGGCGAGCTTGTCGGGGTTCGGATGGTGGAACAGGGCGGGCGTGGACATGCCGCGCGTCGTCTGCTGATTCACGACGGGCGTGCTCGTGATCTTCACGCCGTAGCGCTCGAACTCCATGATCCGGAAATCGGGCTTGCCGGGCTCGCCGTCGTAGCGGCGGCCGTTGTCGAGCACGACGAAGCGGTCGCCGTTCTTCATCGTTTCCGTGTGGCCGCGGTTCGAGACGACCACGTTGACCTTGCCGTTCTCGGTGCTCGTCACGAAGACGTTCTCGACGCGGCTCTGGTCGGGCGACATCTTCTCGACGAAGAACACGCGATGGCTGGCGGGCGATTCGCGGAACTGGCCCGCCGCCAGCAGCGAGACTTCGTCGCGTTGCTGGAAGCGCTCGCGGATCAGCTTGCTCTGCGCGTTCGACCACGGCCAGCCGACGTAGGCGAAGAACGCGACGAGCAGGATGATCGGCGCGGAAAACGTCGCGATCGGCTTGATGAAGCGCGTGAGGCTGACGCCAGAGGCGAGCCAGACGACCATTTCGGAGTCGCGGTACCAGCGCGTGAGCACGAACAGGATCGAGACGAACAGCGTGACGACGAGCATCACGGCGAGATAGCCGATGATCTGCAGGCCGATCAGCACGACGACGTCCTTCGGATCGACCTCGCCGGACGCGGCGAAGCCGACGATGCGGATCATCAGCGTCGTCAGGAAGATGGTGAGCAGCACCATGAATACGGCGCCGGCCGTATACGCGAGTTCGCGCTGCAGGGAACGTTCGAAAATCATTCTTGAAGCAGAGAGGGCGGGGTGCCAGAGGTTGCAATAAAGGCGATTGGAACGCCTCGCCAACTTCCGTCGCGGGAAAAATAGCGGATAATTGCGGCTTTCATCCTAAGCCTAGATATTTTATCCGAGGACAAGCGCGATGGACTTTAGCATAAAAGCCTGTGATTGGACCAAGGGCACAACCAACGTGTTCCTGACCGGCAAATCCGACTGTATCGTGCTCGGCATCTTCGAGTCGCAGACCCTTTCGGGCGCGGCGCTCGAGATCGATACGGCGACCAAGGGCCTCGTCACGCGCATCATCAAGGCCGGCGACATGGACGGCAAGAGCGGTACCACGCTGTTTTTGCATGAGGTTTCCGGCATTGGCGCCTCGCGCGTCCTGCTGGTGGGCTTGGGCAAGCAGGATGCTTTCGGGCAGAAGGCTTACGGCGAGGCCGTGCGCGCCGCGTGGCGCGCGCTGCTCGGCACGAAGGTCGTCCAGGTCACGTTCACGCTCGCGCAACTGCCGGTGCAGGAGCGTTCGGCCGACTGGGCCGTGCGCACCGCGATCCTTGCGCTGCGCGGCGAGACCTATAAGTTCACCCAGATGAAGAGCAAGCCCGAGACGACGTCGCGGGCCTTGAAACGCATCATCTTCAGCATCGACACCGCCGACGAGAAGGCCGCCAAGGTCGCCGCGAAGCAAGGCACGGCGCTCGCGAACGGCATGGACCTGACGCGCGACCTCGGCAACCTGCCGGGCAACGTCTGCACGCCGACCTACCTCGCGAACACCGCGAAGAAGCTCGCGAAGGACTGGAAGCTCAAGGTCGAGGTGCTCGGCGAGAAGCAGCTCGAAGCGCTCAAGATGGGCTCGTTCCTGTCGGTGACGAAAGGCTCGGTCGAGCCGGCGCAGTTCATCGTGCTGCAGTACCAGGGCGGCGCGGCGAAGGCGGCTCCGGTGGTGTTGGTCGGCAAGGGCATCACGTTCGACACCGGCGGCATTTCGCTCAAGCCCGGCGAGGGCATGGACGAGATGAAGTACGACATGTGCGGCGCGGGCTCGGTGCTCGGCACCATGCGCGCGGTCGCGGAAATGGGCCTGAAGATCAACGTCGTCGCGCTCATTCCGACCTGCGAAAACATGCCCAACGGCAACGCGACCAAGCCGGGCGATATCGTCACGAGCATGGCCGGTCTCACGATCGAAGTGCTCAACACCGACGCCGAAGGCCGCCTGATCCTGTGCGACGCGCTGACCTACGCCGAGCGATTCAAGCCGGCCGCCGTGATCGACATCGCCACGCTGACGGGCGCCTGCATCATTGCGCTCGGCCACCACAACAGCGCGTTGTACTCGAAGGACGACGCGCTCGCGGGCGAATTGCTCGACGCGTCGCGCGAGGCTTCCGACCCGGCATGGCGCATGCCGCTCGACGAGGAATACCACGAGCAGCTGAAGTCGAATTTCGCGGATCTCGCGAACATCGGCGGCCGTCCGGCGGGCAGCGTGACGGCGGCGTGCTTCCTGTCGCGCTTCACCGAAGCGTACCCGTGGGCGCACCTCGACATCGCCGGCACGGCGTGGAAGAGCGGCGCAGCGAAGGGCGCGACGGGGCGTCCGGTGCCGCTGCTCGCGCAGTTCCTGATCGACCGCGCCGCGCAATGATCGACCGCAGTACTGTATGACGCGGATCGACTTTCATACGAATGTCGGCGACTCGCTGCTGTACGCGTGCCGGCTGGCCCGCAAGGCTTACCAGGCCGGCCAGCCGCTCGTGGTGCTCGCCGAGCCCGCGCGCCTGCGCGCGTTCGACGAGCGTCTGTGGACTTTCTCGCCGCTCGACTTCATCCCTCACTGCATGGCGGACAACGCGCTCGCTAAAGAGACGCCCGTCGTGCTGACGAGCGACCTCGAGCGCGCGCCGCATCATCAGATCCTGCTGAACCTCGGCGCGACGGTGCCCGCGCAGTTCGCGCGTTTCGAACGCTTGATCGAAGTGATCGGCAACGCACAAGACGAACTCGTTGCCGGCCGCGAGCGCTATCGTTTCTATCGCGACCGCGGGTATGCTTTGAACAACTATAAGCAAGGCGCTTGACGCGCGAATCGTCTGCTTTTTCGTTCGCTTCGCTTAGGACGAGACGCGGCACAACGATTGCTGCATCTCCCGTCAGCGCAATCATCGACGGAGTTCACCCGTGCCCGATCCCAACGACGACAACGCGTTTCCCGTGCTGACCGACGTGCTCGTGCCCGGTAAGCCGGAGCCGAAGCCGGCTGAAGAGAAAAAAGTACCGGCGCAGAGCGGGGAGCCGCTTCCTGACGACGCATCGATTCCGACGCTCAGCGAGGTGCTGACGCCAGGTCTCGGGGGACATGTTCGTAGCGGGGCGCCGCGGCCGAAGGAGCCTGCTGCCGAGTCGGGCGCGAGCGCGCCGGCGGCCGTGGAGAAACCGGCGCCGGCCGCTACGCCGGAGGTTGATGACTCGTTTCCCGTCTTGACCGACGTGGTCGCGTCCGGCATTGCCGACTGGGCCGCAAGCGTGGCGCAATCCGATTCGGACGAAGTGGCGGGCAGACACGCTGCGGCGACGCACGAAAGCGCGCCATCGGCTTCGACCGAGCCCGCTCAGCACGAGACGGCAGCGCACGAGGCTGCAGCAGCGCACGCGAGCGCCGCTGAGCACGACGCCGACAAGCCGCGCATAGAACCGGACGCGAGCGCATCGCATGTCGCGCCCGAAGTCCCCGCAAATCCGCCGACGGTGCCCGCTACCGCCGATGAGAAAGAGAAACTAGCGCCTTCGGACGAAGCCCACTCGCATCACCACACGCGACGCAGCAGCCATCACGCCAAGTCGCAGACGCAGCCCGAGGAGGCGCAGGGCGAGCACGGGCAGACCGAAACGCATCGCGCGAATTCGCACGCGCAACACGCTTCTACGGATGAGCAACATGCGGAAACGCCTGCTCACCATCGCGCCAAGCCACACCGCGCGGCGGCTCATTCGAAGGCCCGTCATCCAGACGATGCGCATGACGGCGCCGTCGCGGCGTTGGACGCCGATCTGATCGCGGCGCGCCTGCGCGGACGTTTTGCGAGCTATCTGATGGGCGAGGGGCGCGGCTTCATCGAAGCGCGCTGCCGTGATGCGCTGCAGGACCACACCAATTGGCTCGTGAACCAGGTCACGCGCGAAGTGGCGTTGGCGCTCGAAGTGGAAGTGGCCGGCTGGGTCCGCGAAGCGGTGCAGGAAGCGCTCGCGAAGCACGCCGATAACGCTTCTTGAGCTTAATTCGGCGCGTTTATTTCAGCGTTCTTATTTCAGTGTCAGTACCCAGGCGGCGAGCGCGTGCGCGTCATCCGGGGTCAGTTGTGTGTTCGCGGGCATCGGCACGCGTCCCCAGACGCCTGAGCTGCCCTCGCTGATCTTGCGGACGAGATAGGCGACGGCATCGGGGCGCGACGCGTATTTCGCCGCGACGTCGTGGAAGGCCGGACCCATCAGCGGCCGCTTTTCCGCGTGGCAGCTCATGCAATTGCTCTGCTGAGCGAGTGCCAGCCCCGGCGCGGAATCGGCATGCGCGGGGCCGCCGAGCGCCAGGGAGGCAGCCGCGGCGAATGCCACGGCACAACACTTCAATCGTTTCATTCTGGTCTCCGTCGGCTGCTTGGCTCGACTTGTGGTCCGACGCATTATAGACAGAGCGCGTCGTTCGCTTATTGCGCTATCGCAGCCGATCAGAGACCTCTTCAGACACCCTCAACCCGTCACCGCACCCTTGTTCGCCGGGCGCGCCAGTGCCGCGTATTTCGCCAGCACGCCGGTCGTGTATCGCGGCGCCGGCTGCTTCCAGGCGGCGCGGCGGCGCTCGAGCTCGGCATCGTCGATATTCAATTGCAGCAGCAGCTTGTGCGCGTCGATGGTGATCGAGTCGCCTTCCTGCACGAGACCGATCATGCCGCCGACGAACGCCTCCGGCGCGACGTGCCCGACCACCATGCCCCAGGTGCCGCCCGAAAAACGCCCGTCGGTGATGAGGCCGACCGATTCGCCGAGCCCCTTGCCGATCAGCGCCGACGTGGGCGCGAGCATTTCCGGCATACCGGGGCCGCCTTGCGGGCCGAGGTAGCGCAGCACGAGCACGTCGCCTGCGTTGATCTTGTCGTCGAGGATCGCCTGCAGCGCGCTTTGCTCGTCGTCGAACACGCGCGCCGGGCCGGTGATCGCCGGGTTCTTGAGTCCCGTGATCTTCGCGACCGCGCCTTCCGGCGCGAGATTGCCCTTGAGGATCGCGAGGTGGCCTTCCTTGTAGAGCGCCTTGTCGATCGGGAAAATCACTTGCTGGTCCGCGCGCGGCTTGCTCGGCACGTCCTTGAGCTCTTCCGCGAGCGTCTTGCCGGTGATCGTGACGCAGTCGCCGTGCAGGAGGCCCGCGTCGAGCAGGATCTTCATCACTTGCGGGATGCCGCCGGCCTTGTGCAGATCGGTCGCGACGTAGTCGCCCGAAGGCTTCAGGTTGCAGATCACCGGCACTTTCTTGCGCATGCGCTCGAAATCGTCGATCGACCATTCGACTTCGGCAGCGTGCGCGATCGCGAGGTAGTGCAGCACGGCATTGGTCGAGCCGCCCGTCGCCATGATGACGGCCACGGCGTTCTCGATCGATTGCTTCGTGATGATGTCGCGCGGCTTCAAGTCCTTCTTCACCGCTTCGACCAGAACGCGCGCCGATTCGGCGGCCGAGCCGACTTTCTCGTCGTCCGGGTTCGCCATCGTCGACGAATACAGGAGCGACATGCCGAGCGCCTCGAACGACGAGCTCATCGTGTTCGCGGTGTACATGCCGCCGCACGAGCCCGTGGTCGGGCACGCGTTCTTCTCGACCCCTTCGAAATCCTCTTGCGTCATGCGCCCGGCCGTGAATTCGCCGACGGCCTCGAATGACGACACGATCGTCAGATCCTTGCCCTTCCAATTGCCCGGCTTGATCGTGCCGCCGTACACGTAGATGCCCGGCACGTTGATGCGCGCGAGCGCGATCATGCCGCCCGGCATGTTCTTGTCGCAGCCGCCGATCACGACCACGCCGTCCATCCACTGGCCTTGCACGCACGTCTCGATGCAGTCGGCGATCACTTCGCGTGACACGAGCGAGTACTTCATGCCTTCGGTGCCCATCGACATGCCGTCCGAGATCGTCGGCGTGCCGAAGATCTGCGGATTCGCATCGGCGCCTTTGACCGCGGCGACCGCCGCGTCGGCCAGGCGCTGCAGACCGGCGTTGCAGGGCGTGATGGTCGAGTGGCCGTTGGCGATGCCGATCATCGGCTTGTCGAAGTCTTCCTTCTGGTAGCCGAGCGCGTAGAACATCGAGCGGTTGGGCGAGCGCGCGACGCCCTGTGTGACGTTTTTCGAGCGACGGTTGTAAGGCATGGGGGACTCCGGTGGGTGTTGGTCCGGTGTTTCTGGGGTGGCGCTCGAACGAGCGCTCAAGGTGTGCCGGCAAAGAATGCGATTTCTCTTGGCGAGTGTCCAATATATTATTGATCGCCTATTAGGTCGAAATGCATATCAGAGGATGGGCTACTCGTGACACCGGATCTGCGCCAGTTGCGCTACTTCGTGGCGGTCGCCGAGGAACGGCACTTCGGGCGGGCTGCGGCGCGGCTCTCAATGACGCAGCCGCCTCTTTCGCAAGCGATTCGCGCGCTCGAGGAGACGCTCGGCGTCGAGCTTTTCGCGCGCACGAAGCGCTCGGTCGAGCTGACCGCGGTCGGCGCCGATTTGCTGCCCGAGGTCCGCCGGCTGCTCGCGAGCGCCGACGGCTTGAGGCCGCTCGCGCAAAGTCTCGCGCGCGGCGAAGCGGGCGTGCTGTCGCTCGCGTTCGTTTCCACGGCCGATTACGGGCTGCTGCCCAACCTCTTGCGCGATTTCGGCACGCGCTATTCGCGCGTGCGGCTGCAACTCGCCGAGGCGACGAGCGACGTGCAGATCGAGGAGTTGGTGGCGGGCCGCATCGATGCCGGCCTCGTGATTTCGCCGCTGCCGCCGCGCCACGCGGCGCAGCTCTCCTATCTGCCGATCGCGCGCGAACCGCTCGTGATCGCGATGTCGACCGAAGCCGCCGAGCAGGCAGGCTGCCGCCGCGATCGCGGACAGCTCGCCGATTGGGCCGACGAGCCGGTGAGCCTCGCCGCGCTCGCCGACGCACCGCTCGTGATTTTCCCGCGCCGTCTCGCGCCGGGCTTCTACGACATCATCATGGATTGCTACGACGCGGCCAAACTCACGCCGCGCATCGGGCAGGAGGCCATCCAGATGCAGACGATCGTCAGTTTGGTCTCGGCGGGGATGGGTGTCGCGCTGGTGCCGCAATCGTTGCGTAACCTGCGTCGCACCGGGGTGGTGTACCGGCCGCTCGTGGGCGCGGTGCCGGTCGTCGAGACGGGGCTCGCGTGGCGCACAGCCGAGGTGAGCCCCGTATTGGCCGGCTTCATCGACATCGTGCGCGCCCAGGCGGCGGCCGTCGTCGACGAGGCGGGCGAGCGGGGCGGGGCAAAGCGGCGCGCCCGCTCGCGCTAGCGGGCCAGTGCAGGGCTAGTGCGGGGCCTGCGACTTAGTTGGTGCGACTGCTGAATCCCGCTTCCAATTCGCCCGGAGCCTTCGAGATCACGGTCTCGTCGTCGGCGCCGACATGTTCGAACAGCGTGATGCACGCGAACTCGGGCACGACCGCGATCGGATAGGTCGGACCTTCGTCGCGGAACGTGTGCATCTGATCGATGAAGTCGTTCTGAAACAGAATGGTCTTCTCCGGCGTTTTGGTGATCCACTGCGGGAAGAAGATCGTGCCATGCAGACGACGCTTGCCCGGCATGATGTCGACGCACACGGTCGTGCCGGTCGGCTCGGCCCACGAGACTTTGTACGCGTCGTCATCGAGCTGAACGATATCGGCCTTCTGGCCCTTGACCCAGCGGCCGCCGACCATGCCGCTGTGAATGCGGTAGTCGATCGTGGTCGCGTTTTTCACGTACATCTCGTACTGCCAGCCGTTCGCATACGTATAGATGAAGCGATGCCCGACGATGCCGGAGAGGTCTTGCGGCGGAACCGGATGGTCCACGGTGGTTTTGAAGCTGCTGTTTTTCGTGTTGTTGGTCATTTTGATTTCTCCCATCCACAAATCAGTTGTGGCGAATTGAGTATGTCATATAACTATTTTTCGTGACGCGAACTGCGCATGGCTCCGCTGTGTCTGGCTGTGCCGGTGATGTAAGCCTTTTATGACATCATTACGGGCGTCCTAGCTCGATATCTCTCTGATCCACACCGATTCATGTTCATCCACCCCAATTTCGATCCCATTGCGATTCATCTCGGTCCGCTCGCCGTGCGTTGGTACGGCCTCATGTATCTGGTGGCGTTCATCATGGCGATCGTCGTCGGCCGCCTGCGGTTGCGTCTGCCGCATGTCGCCGCGCAAGGCTGGACCCCGAAGGACATCGACGACATGCTGTTCTACGGCGTGCTCGGCACCATTCTCGGCGGCCGTCTCGGCTACGTCCTGTTCTACAAGGCGAGCTATTACTTCGCGAATCCGCTCGACATCTTCAAAGTCTGGGAAGGGGGCATGTCGTTTCACGGCGGTTTTCTCGGCGTGACGTTCGCGATGATCCTGTTCGCGTATCAGCGCAAGCGCACGTGGCTGCAGGTGACCGACTTCGTCGCGCCGATGGTGCCGACGGGGCTCGCCGCAGGGCGTCTTGGCAACTTCATCAACGGCGAGTTGTGGGGGCGAGTGACCTCGCCGGATGCGCCCTGGGCGATGATGTTCCCCACTGCGGCGAACGAAGACGCCGGGTGGCTCGCGACGCATCCGCAACTCGCGGCGAAATGGAATCTGGCCGATGTGTACGCGCACTATCACATGCTGCCGCGCCATCCGTCGGAGCTGTATGAGATCGCGCTCGAAGGCGTCGCACTCTTTCTCGTGCTGTGGTTCTTCACCCGCAGGCCGCGCCCGGTCGGAGCGGCGTCGGCGGTATTCCTGATCGGCTATGGTCTCGCGCGCTTTACGGTCGAATTCGCGCGCGAGCCGGACGATTTCCTCGGTCTGCTGGCGATGGGCTTGTCGATGGGGCAGTGGCTGTCGCTGCCGATGATCATCGCGGGCGTGGGCTTGCTCGTGTGGTCGTATCGGCGTGCGCGGCGCGTGCAGTCGCAGACGGTCAACGCGAATTGATGCGCGCAATGAGGTGTGGAGCGATCCGCGTCTGAATGCGAAAACGCCGGCATATGCCGGCGTTTTTCTTTGGCTACGAGCGCGGACTGTTTCGCGTGCGCTTAGCGCGTCATCTGCACGGAGCCCGAGACGTTGACGGTGACCGTCGTCGTGCCGCCTTCGATCGGAACCGGCGCGGACGACTTCGCGTTGGCGCCCATCGGCGCCGCCATGGCCATCATCACCGGCCGCGGCGAGATGCCGTTGCGGCCGACGTTGACGTCGCGAATCGTATAGCCGGTGTAGCCGAACGCTTGCGCGGCCGCGGTCGCTTGCTGACGGAACGACGCGATCGCCTGGCCGCTCAACTTTTCTTCCGCCGCGCGCTGGGCTTCCGGCGACAGCGAGAATGAGACGTTGCCCACTTGCATGTTCGCGCTCATCTGACCCGCGAGCTTCGAGGCTGCGGCGAAATCGCGCGATTCGAGCACGACCTCGGTGCGGCCGCGCCATGCGGAGATGCGGCCGTCACGGTCGGTCGACGGATAGATCGAGAACGAGCCGGTGCGCGCCGTCACGCCGGACACGCCTTTTGCTTGCTTCAACGCGGCGTCGGCGCGCTGGTTCAGTGCGTCGGTGAGCGAGGCCGGGTCTTTCGCTTCCTGCTCGTAGAAGAGCGTGATGTTGACGACGTCCTGGGGTACCTCGGCACTGGCTTGCGCCGAGAGCGACAGCACGCCGGACGGCTGGTTTTGCATGACGACCGTGTCGGCCTGCGCGGCAGGCGCGAGCGAGAGCGCGACTGGCAATGCAAAAGCGGCAGCGGCGAGCGCGACGGCGGTTTTCCTTTTCATGGTGTGACTCCTTCAATATGGCACAACGCTTGCGAGCCCATTAGTCGGGCCCATCGCTGCCTTAGTTCCCTAATTGGAATGTGCGCTCGACGCGGCCGCCGCGCATTACGCGAGCCGCTTCGTGATGAAGCGCCATTCGGCGTCAGTCACCGGCGTGATCGACAGACGATTGCCTTTGGCGAGCACGCGCATGTCGGCGAGTTCGGCATGTTCGCGCAGGGCCGCGAGCGAAATCAACGGGGTCTTCTTGACGAACCGCACATCGACGAGCATCCAGCGCGGGGTTTCCTGCGTCGACTTCGGATCGAAGTAGTCGCTCTTCTTGTCGAATTGCGTCGGGTCGGGGTAGGCGGTGGAGACGACTTCGGCGAGGCCGGCGATACCGGGCTCCGGGCAGCTCGAGTGATAGAACAGCACGCCGTCGCCGATTTGCATCGTGTCGCGCATGAAGTTGCGTGCCTGATAGTTGCGCACGCCGGTCCACGGCAGCGTTTGATTGGGGGCGTTGGCGAGATCGTCGATGCTTGCTTCGTCCGGTTCGGACTTCATCAGCCAGTAGCGCATGGTATCGCCCTTGTTTTTACGGCCCCAAATGAAAACGGCATCGGAGGATATCCGATGCCGTTGAATAGGTCCCCGCCTTAGCCGCTAGGCCGGCATCCTGAACCTGAGGTTCAGAATTGGTCGCAGTTAGCAGCACTTCGGGTACATCAGACAGAGTGACGCGCACACCCGTGCTACAAATTTCCGCAACCGTGCACATGGCATTGGTTCAAGGAATATATGACCTTGGCGAACCAGGCAGGGAAGCTGCTAAAACTATTTGCTATTCAGCGCTGCTTTAACGACAACTCGCGAAAGGTCTTCGCACAATCATTAAAACGTTTGCCGAATGGCGACTGGCGTTGCCGCCAGTTTATGCTCGAAACTTTATTGGAAGCACCGCCTGGTTGGCAAGCGTTTTGATTCATTTGCTTGCGATGGCACACGCTGTTGCATTTGCCACTGACGGTACTGCGGTTACTGCATTCCGTGCTGCTCGATGACTGCGTTGAGCTGCTCGTTCATCTGGTGCATTGTACGCCGGATTTCCTCGGCGGGAAACGCTTCCCCGTGACGAATGCTCTCTTGCAGCTTAAGCAATTCCGATGCGAGCGAGAGCGCTGCCATCACGGCGATGCGGTCCTGACCGCGTACGGAACTGTGCGTGCGGATCTTCGTCATTTCCGAGTCGACGCGCGCCACCGCTTCGAGCAGCGCGGCTTCGGTTTCGGGCGAGCACGCAAGGCGATAGGGTTGGCCAAGAATCGAGACTTCGATCTGCTTGGTCGTCATGCGTTTTCTCCGTGTCGGTTGGATTCGCCGTGTTCTTCATCCTCCTGCTGCGAGGAGGCGAGGAGATCGAGCTGACTTTCCGGTTCGTATGACGCCTTCGCGCGCGGCAGCTTTTCCAGAATGGCGTTCAAGCGCACCTGGGCGTCGTCGATCTTGGCGGACAGCGCATCGCGTTCCGCTTGCAGCGTGTTGCGCTCTTCGCGCAGCAGTGCAAGCTCGGCACGGGCCACTTCGTTTTCGGCGCGCAATTGCGCGAGTTGTTCTTCAAGCGCGTGACGGGCCTGCAGATGGCGCTCATTGATCGCGACCAGCCGGCCTATATTCTGTGACAGTGTTTCGAGTTCGTTGAGCATGTGCTGCGTCCTCTAAAGACCCCGCATTTTAGCGCGGATTAAAGGCGTTTCCGATAATTGTCTCGTTTCTAGACGTAACAGCATCGCTTCTTGCCGCCAAAACGCGTTCGAGCGTCATCGCGAGCTGCTTTTTGCGGCGCAATCGTCGCATAGAAAACCCCTGCAAAATACGGGTTTGATCATTCTTGACGCTTCCTGGGCCCGCTCCTACACTTGCCGGCCGCGCGCGGCACTTCACGTTTCGGAAACCAGTGGACGAAGACAACAATACCGACCTTGTGCAGCGACGAGCCGTGTCACAGCGCGTGAGCGTCGTGCGATGAGCCGCGCTGCGCTCGTGTCTGCGCATGGCATGACTGCGAGGCGCGCGGCCGCGATCTGGCTCGTGCTGGGCGCGCTCGCGCTCGCGGTGTTCGTCGCCTCGCTCGGGTTCGGCAGCGTCGCCGTTTCGCCGCAGCGCGTGCTGTCGGCGTTGCTGCATCTTCCTGGCGATGAGAGCGACGTGGCGGGCGAAATCGTGCGTACGCTGCGCCTGCCGCGCGCGCTGGCGGGCTTCGCATGCGGCGCGCTGCTCGCCATGGCGGGCGCTCTGCTGCAAGTGTTGCTGCGCAATCCGCTCGCGGAACCCTACGTGCTCGGCGTCTCGGGCGGCGCGGCGACGTTCGCCGTGATCGCGATGATGGCGGGCTTGGCGTGGTGGTGGGTCGATGCCGCGTCGTTCGCGGGGGCGTTCGTGTCGATCCTGCTCGTTCTCGGTCTGGCGCGCCGCGAATTGTGGCGCGGCGAACCGCAGGATGCGTCGCCGCGTTTGCTGTTGACGGGCGCCGTGATCGCGGCGGGGTGGTACGCATGTATCACGCTGCTGCTGTCGCTCGCGCCCGAGAGTCATTTGCGCGGCATCCTCTTCTGGCTCACCGGCGACTTGAACGGCGTCGGCACGGCATGGCCCGCGTTGGCTGCGCTCGCCGTCGCGCTCGTCGCGATCGTGCCGGTCGCGCCCCAGCTCAATGTGCTGTTGCGCGGCGATTCGGCGGCGCAGGCGCTCGGCGTTCCGGTCGTGCGATTGCGCTTGCGCGTGTATCTGGTCGCTTCGCTCGCGGCCGCGGCGGCGGTGACCACCGCCGGCACGATCGGCTTCGTCGGGCTCGTCGTGCCGCACGCGTTGCGGCTTTCATGCGGCAACGATCAGCGCATGCTGTTGCCCGCGTCGGCGCTTGCGGGCGGAGTCGCCGTGATGGGCGCCGACCTCGTCGCGCGCACCGTGGTCGCGCCGGCGCAATTGCCGGTGGGCGTCATCACGGTGCTGATCGGCGTACCGGTATTTCTGTGGATGCTCTTGGCGAGGCCGCGATAACGATGTGCGCTGCGCCGACTCCAACTTCCCGTATCGATGTTGCCGGCCGCACGCCGCAATTGTCGGCGCAGCGTCTGACGCTGCGCGCAGGTTCGCGCACGCTGCTCGAAGATTTCACGCACACGTTCTATCCCGGCGAGATCTGGTGCATAGCCGGCCCGAACGGCGCGGGCAAGACGACGTTGATTTCGACGCTCGCGGGTTTGATGAAGAGCGCGCACGGGCACGTCGAAATGGACGGTGTGCGCCTCGCGGACTGGCCGGGCGTCAAGCTCGCCCAACGTCGCGCGCTGATGCCGCAAAGCATTCGCGATGCGTTCAGTGCACGCGTGCTCGATATCGTGCTGCTCAACCGCTTTCCGCATCTGACGGGCTGGGGCTGGGAGCGCGACGAAGATCGCGCGGCGGCGCAGGCCGCGCTCGACGCGCTCGGCCTCGCGCCTCTCGCCTCGCGCGACGTGCTGTCGTTGTCGGGCGGCGAGCGGCAGCGTGTGGCGCTCGCCGCCGCGCTGTGCCAGGACGCGCCGCTCTTGCTGCTCGACGAACCGCTCGCGCATCTGGACCTGCATCATCAGATCGATTGCTTCGAGACGCTCGCGCATTGGGCGACGGGGACGCATGCCGCGCCGCGCACGGTCATATTGTCGTGTCACGATCTGAATCTGGCGCGCCGCTTCGCGACGCATGCGCTGCTGATGGACGGCAACGGCGCGGCGCATGCGGGCCCGGTGCGTGATGTGTTGACGCCCGCGCTCGCGAGCCGTGCGTTCGGCTATCCGCTCGTGTTGATCGAAGACGCGGGGCACGAGGCGCTGGTGCCGGCGTTGAGGGCCGGGCCGGCGAGCGCGTCGAAACCTTTGTAAGGCGCAGTGCGCGTGGCGCATGCGGTTTTACCGAATTAACAGGCTGTGCAACTCCAGGTATGGTGGCCGCAGCGTGATAGCAGGCCGCATGGGCGCGCGTGATATGGGCTGTATAGCAATGCGCAGCGCTACGCCGGCCAGATTCGAATTTATCCAGACATGACCATGAATGCTTCAATCCCGCTTCCCATCGTCGAGCCGCTCGACCTCGCATTGCGCGCCGAGCTGCAACACATCATCGACAACAAGACGAAGCCGCCCGGCAGCCTCGGCTTGCTCGAGACGCTTGCGCGACAGATCGGTCTGATCCAGCAGACGACGCGTCCGAGCGTCGAGCGTCCCGTGATGATCGTGTTCGCGGGCGATCACGGCATCGCGCATGAAGGCGTGAGTCCGTTTCCGCAGGCCGTCACCGCGCAAATGGTGGCGAACTTTCTCGCGGGCGGAGCAGCGATCAACGTGTTCAGCCGCCTCGCCGGGCTCACGCTCGAAGTCGTCAATGCCGGCGTCGCGACGCCGCTGCCCGATGCGCCGAACCTCGTGAACATTCCGATCGCTCGCGGCACGCGCAACTTCGCGCACGAGCGCGCGATGACGCTCGACCAAGTCCGTGCCGCGCTCGCGGCGGGAGCGGCGCGCGTGCGTCATCACGCGGCGCTCGGCACCAACGTCATCGGTTTCGGCGAGATGGGGATCGCGAACACGTCCTCGGCGGCGTGCTTGATGAGCAGGCTGTGCGGCGCGCCGATCGACGAATGCGTCGGGCGCGGCACCGGGCTCGACAACTCGGGGCTCGCGAAGAAGCGCAACGTGCTGGCTTCGGCGCTGGCCTTCCATCCGGCGAGCAGCGATCCGCTCGACGTGCTCGCCACGTTCGGCGGCTTCGAGATCGCAATGATGACGGGTGCGTACCTCGCCGCGGCCGAAGCGAAGATGACGATCCTCGTCGACGGTTTCATCGCGACGGCGGCGCTCGTCGTCGCTGATTCGCTCGAGCCCGCGGTGCGCCAGTACTGCGTGTTCGCGCATGCGTCGAACGAAGCGGGGCATCGCCGCATGCTCGATCATTTCGGCGCGAAGACGCTGCTCGCGCTCGATATGCGGCTCGGCGAAGGCACGGGCGCGGCGCTCGCGTTGCCGGTCGTGCGCGCGGCCGTCGCGTTCCTCACCGAGATGGCGAGCTTCGAATCGGCGGGCGTCGCGAACCGCGATGCATGATGGCGCGCGATGAAAGCGTCGAGCGGCGAGGGGAGGCACGGCCCGCGAAGTTGCCCGATACGCTGCCCGAGAAGCCGCCGGTGAGTCTGCTCGCCGAAGTCCGCTATTTCTTCACGGCGCTCGGCTATTTCACGCGCGTTCCGGTGCCGCGCTGGGTCGGCTTCGAGGCGAGCTATCTGAGCGCGTCGGCACGCTACTTTCCGCTCGTCGGCGTGCTCGTGGGCGGCTTGGGCGCGTTGACGTATCTCGCCGCGCTGCGGGTGTTTCCGGTTGGGATCGCGGTGCTGCTCTCGATGGCGGCGACGCTCGCCGTCACCGGCGCCTTTCACGAAGACGGTCTCGCGGATTCCTGCGACGCGTTCGGCGGCGGCTATACGCGCGAGGACGTGCTGCGCATCATGCACGACTCGCGCATTGGCTCGTTCGGCGCGATCGCGCTCGTCATTGCGCTCGCGCTGAAGTGGCAAGCGCTCGCCGCGTTGCCGCCGATGCGCGCAGCCTGGCTGATGATCGCCGCGCACGCGGCGAGCCGCGTAACGGCAGTCAGCTATCTCGTGACGCTCGACTACGTGAGGCCCGAAGGAAAGGCGAAACCTGTCGCGCAGCGCATGTCACCACTCGCCTTTGCGTTCGCGGCGGTGTTCGGCCTGCCGTGGCTCTTTTGGCCCGACTGGCGTGCGGGCTGCGCGGCGCTTGCCGTGCTCATCGTGTTGCGTGTGCTGCTCGGCCGCTACTTCGTACGGCGCATCGGCGGCTATACGGGCGACTGTCTTGGCTGCGCGCAGCAGATCTTCGAAATCGCGATCTACCTGGTCATGCTCGGATGGATCTCATCCTGATTCGTCATCCGGCCTCCGCGATCGATGCGGGCGTGTGCTACGGCAGGACCGACGTGCCGCTCGCGGGCGACGCGCCGGCATTGGCCGATGCGCTCGCCGCGCGCCTCGAGAAGCTGGAGGCGCCGCGTCCGCTTGCGTTGTGGTCGAGTCCGTTGACGCGCTGCGTGAGCATCGCCGCGGTATTGGGGCAACGCTTCGGTTGTGCGCATATGCTCGACGCCCGCTTGCAGGAAATCGACTTCGGCGCCTGGGAAAGCATGCGCTGGGACGACATCGACCGCGCGGAACTCGACGAATGGGCGGGCAATCTGCAGCACGCGCGCGTGCACGGCGGCGAGAGCGTCGCGCAATTCGAGGCGCGCGTGCGTGCGTGGTTCGATGCGTGCGTCGATGAGCGCTTCGCATCGTTCACGTCGGCGGAGCGCGCAGCGTGCCATGTCGTGACGCATGCGGGCGTGATGCGCGTGATCGCATCGTTCGCGTTGCGCGTGCCGCTCGAGCAGTGCCTGCAATGGGCGCTCGATATGGCCGCCATCGTCTGGCTGCGGCGCGATTCCGTGTCGGGCGAGTGGGCGCTCGTGCGTTGGAACGTCTAGCGTCTGTTGGCGCCAATAAGCGACGTTTCTTGAATCGGATGCACGCTGTTATCGATCGCGTGTCTTTAATGTCTTAGCGCGCAGCGTTCTGCGGCCGCCGCGAGCGAGCCAATTCCAAGTCTTCGCAAAGCTGCGCGGCGCCTTGCGCGATGCGCGGCGCGGGCCGGTTGATGAGGTCGCCGTCGATGGCAAACAGGTTGTTGCGCTCGACCGCCGTCAAGCGTGGCCACTTGCGCCATTTATCGAGGCTCGGCAGCGGCTTGTCGGGAACGGTTGCGCCGGCGCTTGCCGTCACGATCGCGTCCGGGTTCGCGGCCAGTACCGCTTCCGTCGACACCGTCGGCACGAGGGGGCCAAGCTGCGCGAACACGTTGCGTCCGCCGCATAGTTTGATCACGTCGCTCACCATGTGCTCGCCGTTGAGCGTCATCAGCGGCTCGTCCCAGACCTGATAGAACACGCTGACCGTGGGCCGCGCGGCGTAGCGCGCTTGCAGTCGCGCGATATCCGCGCGATACGCGCCGGCCGCCGCGTTCGCGACTGGCGATGTGCCCAGCAATGCGCCGAGCTTCACGAGATTCGTCGCGACGTCGTCGAGCTTGTGCGGCTCGCTGACGAACATCGGCACGTGCAGATCGCGCAATTTGTCGAGTTGCTGTTGCGCGTTGCCGTGCCGCCAGACGACGATCAAGTCCGGCTTCAACGCGACGATGCGTTCGAGGTCGAGCGACTTGTTGTCGCCGATGCGCGGGATGTTCTTGGCCTCGGGCGGGTAGTCGCTGTACGACACCGCGCCGACCACCTTGGCGCCGCCGCCCGCCGCGTAGATCAGCTCGGTGACGTGCGGCGCGAGGCTGATCACGCGTTCGGCGGGCGCCGCCAGGGTGACGGTGGCGCCGGCGTCGTCGGTCGCGGTGATCGCTGCGTGCGCATGCGATGCGAACGTTAGCGCGGTCAGTGCGATTGCGAACGCGAACAGCAGTGGTTTGGCCGCGCGGCAGCAGGAAGCAAAACGGATCATGAAGCGGGTTTCGTATTCTCGATTTCAGCGACGCATTCGCGCAACGCAAGAGCGAGGCGCGTCCATTCGGCTTCGTTCGCGGGCAGGCCGAAGCGCACGCTCGACGGCGCCGCGAAATAGCGTGTCCAGATGCCGCGTCGCGCAAGCGTTTCATGCAACGCTTGAGCGCGCGAATCGGCGGTCCAGGCGAAGAGCGGCGTCGCGTGCACGATAAATCGTTGTTCGCGCAACAAATCGGCGAGACGGACGCTATCGTCGGCGAGCCGAGAGCGCATGGCTTGCTGCCAATCGCGATCGGCGAAGGCGGCCATCACGGCATGCCGGGCGGGTCCGCTGACCGTCCACGCGCCGAGCATGTCGCGCAGTTTGTCGAGCAACGTAGGCTCGGCGAGCACGAACCCCGCGCGCACGCCGGCAAGGCCGAAGAATTTGCCGACTGAACGCAGCACGACGAGGCCGCGCCGATGTGCATGGGATGCCAGCGAATCACCCGGCGTCGCATCCGCGAACGCTTCGTCGACGATCAGCGTGCCGCCGCGCGCAGCAAGCTGCGTGTGCCAATCGAGCAGTTGCGCCGCGCTCAAGCGTTCTGCCGTCGGGTTATTCGGATTCGCGACGATGACATGTGTGAGGTCGGCAGGCAGCGTCGCGCAACCGATATCGAGCGGCGTGACGCGATGGCCGTTGCGCTCGAACGCCGGCGCGTACTCGCCATACGTGAGCGGCGCGACCCCGACGCTCGCGTGCGGCAGCAACGCGGGCAGGGCGCGAATCGCGGCTTGACTGCCGGCAACGGGAAGTACGTTGTTAAACGCGAATGACCCGTCGATAAGCGCCTCGTTCGCCCCGTAATAACGCGCCGCGCACTCGGCGAGCGCATCGCCTTCATCGGGCAACCGCCGCCACGCATCGGCGGGCACCGGTGGCACCGGATAGCCATGCGGATTGATGCCCGTCGACAAGTCGAGCCACGTATCGTACGCAATGCCGTAACGGCGCGCGGCCTCGTGCAGATTGCCGCCGTGGACGATCGCGCGCGGCGCGCGTGGTGTGTCGAGGTCAGCCATGCTCAGTTACGCTCAGTTATGAATTGACACGCCTAACAGGGCCATCACGATCAGCACCGCGAGCCACAGAAACACCGCGCGCTGCACGAGCATCAGCGCCGCGCCAACATGAGCGGGCGACGCGGGCCGACCTTCACCCAGCGTCGGGCGTTCTTCGATCGTGCCGTGATAGACCGCCGGCCCGCCGATCAACACATTCAGACTGCCGGCGCCGGCGGCCATCACCGGTCCCGCGTTCGGGCTGTCCCACAAGCGGGCTTGATTGCGCCAGCAGCGCCACGCGGCGAACGTATCGCCGAGCAGCGCGTAGCTCGTGGCGGTGAGGCGGGCTGGAACCCAGTTGAGGACGTCGTCGAAGCGGGCGGCCGCCCAGCCGAAGCGCAAATAGCGCGGCGTGCGATAGCCCCACATCGCATCGAGCGTATTCGCGAGGCGGAACGCGAGCGCGCCCGGCCCGCCCGCGATCGCAAACCAGAAGAGCGCGCCGAAGATCGCATCGTTGCCGTTCTCGAGCGCCGATTCGACGGCGGCGCGCGAGAGCGCCGCGGCGTCCGCATGCTCGGTCTCGCGCGAGACGATGCGCGCGGTCAGCTTGCGCGCTTGCGGCAGGTCACTCGCGATGAGGGCGCGCGCGATCGGCTCGATGTGATCGCGCAGACTGCGCGCGCCGAGCGCGAACCACAGGAGCGCGATATGCACGAGGCAGGCGAGCGCGAACGGCAACGCCGCGACGAGCCATGCGGCGACGGCGACCGGCGGCACGACTGCCGCGCACCACGCCAGGATGCCGAGCGGGCGGCCGCGCCGGCCCGTATTGAGGCGCGCTTCGAGCCGCTGCGCGACGCGTCCGAAGCCGACGAGCGGGTGCGCGGTGCGCGGCTCGCCGAGCCATTGATCGAGCGCGACGGCGGCGGTGGCGAGGGTGGCCGTGAGCGGCAGCGAGAGGATCAGCACGTGGGACCGCTCGACGGTTTGACGATCATCGGCAGCCCCGCGACCATCAGCGTGACCTGCGTCGAGAGCGCCGCGATGCGCTGATTGAGGCGTCCGAGTTCGTCGACGTAGTGGCGGGTTTCGGCGCCGAGCGGCACGACCCCGAGCCCGATCTCGTTGCTGACGACGATCACCTTGCCGCGCGCATCAGCAAGCGCGGCTTCGAACGCATTCAGATGCGCTGCATAGGCATCGTTGGAAAGCGCCGCGGCGTCCGGCGGACACAGCAGACCCGCGAGCCACAGCGTCAGGCAATCGATGAGGATGCAACGATCGTCACCGTCGGCGCGGCGTAGTGCATCAGCGAGATCGGCGCCGGCTTCGATCAGATCCCATTGCTCGGGACGCCGCGCGCGGTGGTGCTCGATACGCTGTGCGAATTCATCGTCGCCAGAAGCGACGAGGGCCGTGGCGATATAAGTGACGGGCCGCGCGTTCGAGGCCGCGAGCCGTTCGGCGTAGGCGCTCTTGCCGGAGCGTGCGCCGCCGAGGACGAAGGTGAGGTCGCGCGAAATCATCGCGTGATTGTACCGGCGCGATGGGATAATGGCCGGCTTCGTTGCCGCCTAATCCACGCAATCCCACGCAATGTCCGCCTCCAAGCCCGATTTATCCGACGACGTTCTGCCCGCGCCGCACGGCACCCTGATGATCCAGGGGACGACCTCGGATGCAGGCAAGAGCACGCTCGTCGCGGGCCTCTGCCGGCTCGTGCGTCGCGCGGGGTTGCGCGTCGCGCCGTTCAAGCCGCAGAACATGGCGCTCAACAGCGCGGTGACGGTCGACGGCGGCGAGATCGGCCGCGCCCAGGCGCTGCAGGCGGTCGCCGCCGGCATCGACGCGCACACCGACTTGAACCCCGTGCTCCTCAAGCCGACGAGCGACAAGGGCGCGCAGGTCATCATCCACGGCAAGGCGCGCCTGAACCTCGATGCGCGCGCTTATCACGAGTACAAGCCGGTCGCGTTCGAAGCCGTGCTGCAGTCGTATGCGCGTCTGCGCGCGGGGTTCGACGCGGTCGTCGTCGAAGGGGCGGGCAGTCCCGCCGAGATCAATCTGCGCGACCGCGATATCGCGAACATGGGGTTTGCCGAGGGCGTCGATTGCCCGGTCGTGCTCGTCGCCGATATCGACAAAGGCGGCGTGTTCGCGCATTTGATCGGCACGCTCGCGTGCTTGTCGGAGAGCGAGCGCGCGCGCGTGCGCGGCTTCGTCATCAACAAGTTTCGCGGCGACGTGAGCCTGCTCAAGCCCGGGCTCGACTGGCTCGAAGCGCAGACCGGCAAGCCCGTGTTCGGCGTCGTGCCGTACCTGCATGGCTTGACGCTCGACGCAGAGGACATGCTGCCGCGCGAGCTGCACGCGTCGTCGTTGGCGGGGGGCGCCGCGCGGACGTTGCGGGTCGTCGTGCCGGTGCTGCCGCACGTGAGCAACCACACGGATTTCGATGCGCTCCGCGCGCATCCCCAGGTCGATTTCCACTACGTGCGCGGCGGGGCGCTGCCATCGGCCGATCTCGTGATCCTGCCGGGCTCGAAAAACGTGCAGGGCGATCTCGCGTGGCTGCGCTCGCACGGCTGGGACGAGGCGCTCAAACGCCACTTGCGCTATGGCGGACGCGTGATCGGCATCTGCGGCGGGATGCAGATGCTCGGGCGCGAGGTGGCGGACCCGCATGGCGTCGAAGGAACGCCGGGAACGATGCCCGGCTTCGGCCTGCTCGATTTCTCGACGACGCTCGCGCGCGAGAAGACGCTTGTGAACGTGACCGGGCATCTGACGATCGCAGGCGCGGCGCCGGTGGCGGGCTACGAGATTCATATGGGAGAAACGCAGGGACCGGCGCTTGCGGCGCCCGCCGTGCGGCTCGCTTCTTCAAACGGCCAAGGCAACGGCGACTCGCGTCCGGACGGCGCGCTTTCCGCCGACGGACAGATTCTCGCGACCTATGTCCATGGTCTTTTCGACACGCCCCAAGCATGCGCGGCGCTGCTCGGCTGGGCGGGGCTCGCTGACGCCGAAGCGCTCGACTACCCGGCATTGCGCGAAGCGTCGCTCGAGCGGCTCGCCGATACGCTCGCCGAGCATGTGGACTTGCGGCGCCTGTTTGCCGAGTTCCGCTGAATGTTGAGTGCACTCGGACCTGGCGCTATTGCTTCCCAATAGGAAATAATTAAAGCGCTGCAGGCGATTTATCGCCGCATTCGATTCGAATACAGTCCGTTCCACCAGGTGGCACTGCCGCCATCCTTTTTACTTCAAGGGAACCGACCATGAACTCGAACCGTTCGGCTGACTATGCCGCCACCATTCTGCGCATCGCACTAGGCGTGCTGTATCTCGCGCACAGCCTGCAAAAGATCTTCGTCTTCACGCTGCCGGGCACGGCGCAGTTCTTCCAATCGCTCGGCTTGCCGGGCTGGCTCGGCTATGTGACGGCCTTCGTCGAGCTGTTCGGCGGCATTGCGCTCTTGCTCGGCGTGCAGGTGCGCTGGGTGGCGCTCGTGCTGCTGCCGTTCATGCTCGGCGCGATGTCGGCGCACTTGCACAACGGCTGGGGCTTCGCGTCGCCGAACGGCGGCTGGGAATACCCGGCGTTCTGGGCGGTGACGCTCGTGGTCCAGTCGTTGCTCGGCGGCGGGGTGTTTGCCCTGGCGCAACAGCCGGCCCCGCGGGCAGCGGCGGCTTGAGGCGATTGATTGCCTGAACCGGCAGCAACGCCAAGGCCAGAACCGGCTGGCTGAATGAAAAAAAGCGCGCGGAAGCGAATTCCGCGCGCTTTTTTGTTATCCGCTCCGTGCGTCGTCGAGACGGCACGCCAAACGGTCAAGTCAGAATCATCTGCGTGCAGCGAAAGATCGCCATCTTGCGGCCGTTCGGATCGAGCACCGTGGCGTCCCACACGTGCGTGCTGCGGCCCAGGTGGACGGCCGTCGCCACCGCCCGGATCGTGCCCTCGCGGCTCGTGCCGAGAAAATTGCTTTTGAGTTCGATAGTCGTAAAGTTGCGGGCGCCCTCGGGCAAGTGCGCGATGCAGGCATAGCCGCAGCACGTATCCGCGAGACCGATGACCGTGGCCGCGTGCAGGAATCCGTTCGGCGCGAGCAGCTCGCTTCGCACGGTGAGCTCGCCGGTCAGCGTGCCTTCCGCGAGGTCGGTGATGCGGATGCCGAGCAGCTCGGGCAGGGTGCCGCGCTGCCGTTCGTGCAGGCTCTCGGGGGTGATTTCCGGACGCAATTTGGACATGAATCGGGCTCTTGCAAAGGGGAGGGAGGCCGGACTTCGCCATACGGAGGGCTTCGGCCAGGACGGTTTTGCCGATATTATCAAGCGGTTGAAAGCGACGCACGGCAAACCGGCCGGCAGCGGCGTGCTCCGCTACGCGGAAAACGCCGCCTTGCTGGCCTTCTTACCGGGAGAGTTCATGACGGTGATTGTGGTGGCGAATCCGAAGGGCGGCGTGGGCAAGAGCACGCTATCGACGAATCTGGCAGGTTATTTTGCGGCGAACGGCGAGTGGGTGGCGCTCGCGGACCTCGACCGGCAGTTGTCGTCACATGCGTGGCTGGACCTGCGGCCGGCGGGCATGCCGCCGATCGAAGAATGGCAGATCGACATGGATGCGCCCGCGAAACCGCCGCGCGGGCTCGAGCATGCGGTCATCGACACGCCCGCCGGCCTGCACGGCAACCGGTTCGAAGTTTCGCTCGAACTCGCGGACAAGGTGATCGTGCCGCTGCAGCCGTCGATGTTCGACATTCTGGCGACGCAGCACTTTCTGGAGCGGCTCGCGAAGGAAAAGGCGGTGCGCAAGGGTTCGATCGAAATCGGCGTGGTCGGGATGCGGGTCGATTCGCGCACGCGCTCGGCTGAGCAACTGCATCGATTCGTCGAAGGATTGAAGCTGCCAGTGCTCGGCTTTCTGCGCGATACGCAGAACTACGTGCAGCTCGCCGCGCACGGCCTCACGCTGTGGGACGTCGCGAAGAGCCGCGTCGAAAAGGATCTCGAACAATGGGCTCCCATCATCGCATGGGCGAACAAGAAGCACTGAGGCAGAAGGCCGACGGAAGGGCTGGCCTAGGCGGGGAAGGGCGCCGTCCCGCGTAGGGTTCGCGTCACGCCCGCCCGTGCTCGCCGCGGCATCAGGTCCAGTTCTGAGTCGGCACGTGGCCGCGGCTTCCCTTGATCTTGTTGTTCTCGTCGACGAACACCAGGTCCGGCGTCCAGCCGGCCTTGAGTTCCGCCTCATCGACCATCGCAAACGCGGCGATGATCACGAGATCGCCCAGCTGAGCGCGCCGTGCCGCCGATCCGTTCAGCGAGATCATTCCGGTGCCGCGCTCGCCCTTGATCGCATACGTCGAGAAGCGCTCGCCGTTGTTGATGTTCCAGATGTCGATCCGCTCGTTCTCGACGATATTCGCCGCTTCGAGCAGGTCTTCGTCGATCGCGCACGAGCCTTCGTAGTGCAGTTCGCAGTGCGTGACGGCGGCCCGGTGAATCTTCGACTTCAACATATGGCGCTGCATGATCTTTCCTTCCGACTTCGTTGGGCTTGGGAACTGAGAGCGACTACGCGGCAGACCGGTGCGTGATACCTGGCGCCGCCCGTCAGATTTCGAGGTTGTCGATGAGGCGCGTTGCGCCGAGTTTCGCGGCGGCGAGCACCACGAGCGGCGCATCGGTTTCGTGCGCGGCCGGCGGCAGCAGGTTCGAGCGCTTGCGCACCGCGATGTAATCGGGCTTCCAGCCGCGCGCGGCCAGGCTCGCCATCGCGTCCTTCTCGATCGCGGCGAAATCGCGGTTGCCCGAAAGCACGGCCTCGCGGACGCGGCCGAGCGTGATGGCCAGCATCGGCGCCTCGGCGCGCTCGGTCTCGGTGAGGTAACGGTTGCGCGAGCTGAGTGCGAGGCCGTCGTTGTCACGCACTGTTTCGGCGGCGATGATGTCGGTCGGCAGCGCGAACTGGCTGCACATCTGCCGCACGATCATCAGCTGCTGGTAATCCTTCTTGCCGAACACCGCGACGCGCGGCTGCACGCACGACATCAGCTTCATCACGACCGTGCAGACGCCGGTAAAGAAGCCCGGCCGGAACTCGCCTTCGAGGATGTCGCCCAAGTCGGTCGGCGGATGCAGACGGTATTCCTGAGGCTCCGGGTACAGTTCGCGCTCGGTCGGCGCGAACAGCACGTAGACGTTTTCCTTTTGCAGTTTCTCGATATCGGCTTCGAGCGTGCGCGGATATTTGTCGAAATCCTCGTTCGGGCCGAATTGCAGGCGGTTCACGAAGATGCTCGCGACGACCGGGTCGCCATGCTGGCGCGCGAGGCGCATCAGCGACAGATGCCCTTCATGAAGATTGCCCATCGTCGGCACGAACGCCGTGCGATTCTGGCCGCGCAACTGGTCGCGCAATTCTTGGATCGAGCTGATGACTTTCATGATCGGTGTATTCGTCGAGCGGTGACGCCGGCAGGCAAGGGCGCGGTTTTCGTCGTCCGTGCCGAGAGAGGGCTCGGAGCGCGGGATTGTAGTGGATTTTCGCGACACAGGGCCTGAAAATCACCGGACTGTCCCTCAAGCGGTCAACTAAGCCGGCAAATACGCAAGCCGCACGTAAATGGGCGCAAACGGTTCGGCCTGCGTGATTTCGATCAGCGATTCGCGCGAGAGCTCGAGCATCGCAATGAAGTTGACGACCACGACCGGCACGCCGCGCGTGACATCGAACAGCTCGCAAAACTCGACGAAGCGCACGTTCTGCAGCCGCCGCAGGATCACGCTCATGTGTTCGCGCACCGACAATTCCTCGCGCGAGATCTTGTGATGCTGCACGAGCTTCGCGCGCTTGATGACGTCGGCCCAGGCGGCGCGCAGGTCGTTGGTGTCGACGTCGGGAAAGCGCGGCGTGATGCTCTGCTCGATGTACACCTCGGCGCGCAGGAAATCGCGGCCAAGCTGCGGGATCTGATCGAGCCGCTGCGCGGCGAGCTTCATGCGCTCGTATTCGAGCAGGCGCCGCACCAGTTCGGCGCGCGGGTCTTCCGCTTCGTCGCCGGTATCCGCCTTCTTCACCGGCAAGAGCATCCGCGACTTGATCTCGATGAGCATGGCCGCCATCAGCAGATACTCGGACGCCAGCTCGAGATTCGTCTTGCGCAGTTGCTCGACATAGCCGAGATACTGCACGGTCACATCCGCCATCGGGATGTCGAGCACATTGAAGTTTTGCTTGCGGATCAGGTAGAGCAGCAGATCAAGCGGGCCCTCGAACGTTTCGAGGAAGACCTCCAGCGCATCCGGCGGGATGTAGAGGTCTTGCGGCAGCTTGAAGAGCGGTTCGCCGTACAGGCGTGCGAAAGCGATGCCGTCGACGGTGTCGGGCGTCGAGTCCGTGACGGGCGCGGCGAGCGCAGCGCTCGATACCTGCGCCCGACGGGCGTCGTCGGCGGCAGCGGTCACGCTCAGAAGTTCTGGTAGTAGGCGTAGGGCGTCTGCTCGACGCGCGATTCCTTCTGCTCGGCGCGCTCTTCGAGATCGATCGGCTGCTTGTCCCACAGCAGCGCGCGGCCGCGGCGCTGTTCTTCTTCCAGCTTCGGTTTTTGTTGTTTCAACTGGTTCAGGAATTGCGTGATGTCTGACTGATACATGGCTCGACGGTCTCGGAAATGGGGCGGCAAGCCTAGTGGGACGGGCGCCGCCGTTTGATCAGCCGCAATTTTACAGCAAGCGCGCGAGCCGACCTATCCGTGTGTGCATCCGCGTGGAACGTCTCGAAATTAGAGCCGTCCAAGGCGGGCATACCGGCTCCGGGCGCACCCGCTCGCCAGGCACCCGATTGGTTGGAAAAGGCGGGTCCCGCCGGGCGGCGCGCGGCGCGCATAGACAGGTCGGCTGCGCTCGTATGGTCAAATACGCGTTTCTGGGAGGGCCCGTTTAAGTTTTCTGACCCGGTGCCGCCGATTCAACTCGTGCTATTCAACTCGACATCAACAACAAGGCCGGAGGTCCCGTTTGCCGGGGTATGTGTCCCACCTGTCGCGCGGCTCGCGCGCAGCGTCCGATTGCGCGGGCAGCGCCCCGTCGCGTTCGCGCCGTCGCGCGCGCGTGTCGCGTGGCGCGCTTACGGCGATCGTCGGCTGGCTGCTGCTTATTTTCGCGATGCCGGCGAGCGCGAAATACGACGTCGATATTGACGCGCCGCGATCGATCAAAAAGCTGCTCAAGGACCACCTGGACATCTCCCGCTTCGCCAAGCGCGACGACATCAGCGACGACCAGTTCACCTTTCTCATCACCGCCACGCCGCAGCAGGTCCGCGACCTCACCGCGACGGCCGGCTATTTCTCGCCGGTCGTGCGCACCGACGTTCGTACGATCAAGGGCAAGAAGGATGTGAAAGTGAGCGTCGACCCGGGGCCGCGCACGACGGTTGCGTCGGTGACGCTCTCGTTCAAGGGGCCGGTGCTGACGGAAGACCCGCAACAGGAAACCGCGACGCGCTTCGCTTTCTCGCTGCGCGAAGGCGATCCGTTCACGCAATCGGATTGGGACGATGCGAAGAACGCGGCGCTCAAGCAATTGCAGTCGCGCCGCTATCTGGGCGCGAAGATCCAGCGCTCGGAAGCGCGGATCGACCCGCGCACGCACAACGCCGAGCTTGCCGTTACATTCGACAGCGGCCCCACCTTCACGCTCGGCCCGCTCGACGTGAGCGGCGTGCGGCGCTATCCCGGCGAGATCGTCACCAACGTGAATCCGCTTCACACGGGCGAAATCTACGATGCGCAGCGCATCGCCGAGCTGCAGCGCCAGCTGCAGAACACCCCGTATTACGCGAGCGTCGCGATCGATGTCGGCGACGACGTCAACAAGCCGCAAGAGACGCCCGTGCACGTGAAGGTCAGCGAGTATCCGTACAACAGCGTGCGCGGCGGCGTCGGCTATGCGACCGATACTGGCGCCCACGTGCAGGGCTCGTACTCCTACCTCAACACATTCGGTGCGGCGTGGCCGCTATCGGTCCAGGGGCGGCTCGACCAGATCCAGCAGTACGGCCAGATCACGCTCGCGATGCCGCCCGGCGCGCGCGGCTGGACCAATAGCGCGCTCGCGTCCTACACGAGCACGAATGTGTCGGGCACGACGATCTACAGTGCGCGCGTCGGCGCGCAGCGGGCGCGCACGAGCCAGAACATCGACTACACGTACTCGATCCTGTTCTACGACGACCGGCTCGATCAAAACGCGGTCGGCCCGACGACTAGCCGCGCGCTGGTGCCGCAGTGGTCCTGGACGCGCCGTAATACCGACGATCCGCTGTTCCCGCGCTCGGGCAACCTGATCCACGCCGAGGCGGGCTTCGCGGTAAAGAACGTGCTGACCGACCAGACCTTCATCCGCGGCTACGCGCGCGGCCAGCAGTACCTGCCCGTCGGCAAGCGCGATTTGTTCGTGTTTCGCGCGGAAGTGGGCGGGGTGTTTACGAGCGGGCCGTCGAGCGGCGTGCCGGCTTCGCTGCTGTTTCGCGCGGGCGGCTCGAACTCGGTGCGCGGCTATAGCTTCCAGAGCATCGGTAACAGTGTCGACGGCTCGGTGCTGCCGACCAAATACCTCATGACCGGCTCGGCCGAGTACCAGCACTGGTTCAATCACGACTGGGGCGCGGCCACGTTCTTCGATATCGGCACGGCCACCGATACCTGGGGCGAGAAAGTGTTCTACCCGGGCCTGGGCTTCGGCGCGCGCTGGCGCAGCCCGGTCGGCCCGGTCAACATCGACCTCGCCTACGGCTTGCGCGACAAGAGCGTGCGGCCGTACTTGACGCTCGGCATTGCCTTTTAACGTAAACAACGCAGCATGACGACGGACGACTCCGCCAACCCGCCTACGACGCCGCCCTCCGGCCCGCCTCCCGACGAGCCGGGTACGCCTGCGTCCGCTCCCGCTCCGCGCGAGACGCCGCCGGAGAAGCCGAAGAAGCGCCGCCGCTATCGCGTGCTGACGGCGCTTCTTCGCACGCTCGTCTTCATGGTGTTTCTCGTCGTGCTGGCGGGCGGTTTGCTGTACGGCGCGATCACAACCGAACGCGGCACGCGCCTCGCGTGGCAGACGGCGGTTTCGGTGCTGGGCGGGCGGCTCGCCGGCACGGTCGTGGGCGGCTCGCTGGCGAGCGGCGTGCGCCTGAAGGATGTCGCATGGCGCAGCAGCCTCGACGTTAAAGGCAACGATAAGGGCGACGAGATCACAATCGACCGCATCTCGGGCCGCTGGGGCCTCACGCGCTCGCCGTGGCGCTTTACGGTCGACTACTTGCATCTCGGCACGATCGACGCGCGCATCGTCCCGTCGCCTGCGAGTACCGAGCCGACCGTGCTGCCGCAAGACTTGGAGCTGCCGATGCAGCTCGACGTGCGCGATCTGCGCGTCGAGAAGCTGGTGCTGCACGAAGGGACGTCGACGAGCGAGTATTCCGGCCTGATCTTCCGCGGACGCAGCGACGGCCGGCACCACGAGGCGTCGGTTGAGCGGCTCGACACGCCGTTCGGGGCGCTGACCGCCGAGGCCAAGCTCGACGGCGTGCGGCCGTTCGCACTCACCGGCAACGCGGGCTATTCCGGCAAGGTCAACGAGGAGCCGGTGCAGGTGCGCGCGCATGTCTCCGGCACGCTGGAGGCGCTCGTCGCCGATTTGGACGCGACCGGCATGAAGCTCGCCGGCCAGGCGCGCGTCGAGGCCGCGCCGTTCGCCGACGTGCCGCTCACGCGCGCGACGCTCGCGTTCGATCACGTCAATCCGCAAGCCTTCAGCCCCGGCGCGCCGTTCGCCGATCTGGCGGTGCGCGCGGACTTGGCGCCGGTGACCGGGCAGGCTCCGGAGAAAACCATGGCGGGCGGCGCGCCGTCGGCCTCGGGTGCCGTCGCGGCCGGGAAAGCTCCGGCTTCGACGAGCGACTTCGTCGTCGCCGGCCAGGTGTCGATCGTCAACGCGAAACCCGGCGAGATCGGCGAGCACCTGCTGCCGCTCATCGACGCGCATGCCGACGTCCGGCTCGACGCCCGCGAGCAGCGCATCTCGAACCTGAACGTGCGCCTCGTCAAGAATGCGACGCTGACGGGCGGCGGCGCGCTCGCGGGTGGCAAGGGCAAATTCGATCTGCGCGTGGCCGGGCTCGATCTGAACACGTTCGAAGCGAGCGTGCGGCAGACGGCGCTCGCGGGTCCGATCGGCATCACGCTCGACGGCTCCAAGCAGGCGATTACGTTCGATCTGGCCGACCCGAAGGCCGCGCTGCGCGCTCAGGCGCAAGTGACGCAGGACCCAGCGCAGATCGCGTTCAACAACGTCCGCGTGAGTTCCGGCAAGGGCCGCATCGATCTCTCGGGCGCGCTCAAGCACGACGCGCATTCGAGCTACGACGTGAAGGCCGTGCTGACCGATTTCGATCCGCTGTCGCTGATGGCGCCCGGCAAGGCGTCGGCAGGCAAAGCGGCGGCGGGCAAGGCGGGCAAGCAAGCGGGGAAGCGGGCTTTGGGTGCATCGAGCACACCGGGCACGCCGGGAGCGGCATCGAAGCAGGCGAGCCGTGAGACCGGCAAACCGGCCGCTGCCGCCAACTCCGCCGCGCCGGCCGCCAACCGCTCGATCGAAGCGCGCGTGAACGGCACGCTGACCGCCACCGGCGTGCTCGGCCCCACGCTGACGACGAAAGCGCAATTCAAGCTCGGCGAGAGCGTCTACGACGGCAAGCCGCTCACGGGCGCAGGCACCATTCAGCTCGCCGGGTCGCGCATTCTGCCGAGCAGCGTGAACCTGTCGATCGCGGGCAACACGGTCGATCTGAACGGCAGCTTTGGCACGCCGCGCGACCGGCTCAAATTCCACGTCGACGCGCCGCAACTCGACCGTCTCGGTTTCGGTCTCGCCGGTTTCGTGCAGGCGGACGGCGACGTGACAGGATCGTTCCCGCATCCGAACGTCGAGCTTGCCTACAAGGCGGACAACGTCGCGTTCGGCGAGAACCGCCTCGGCCACGCGGAAGGCCGCGCGGAACTGCGCGACGGCGCGCACGGCGCGATGATGTTCACGGCCGACGCGCGCGATCTATCCAGCAACGGCGTCGAGCTCAAGACGCTCACGGCCCAGCTCACCGGCACGCGCGCGAAGCACACGCTGCAAGCGGCGGCGGCGGGCAGCGTGCACGGACGCCCGGTCGACTTGACGCTCGCCGCCGACGGCAGCCTCACCGACAGCCGCGAAGGCACGCGCTGGGACGGCACGGTGACGCGCCTCGCGAACAAGGGCATGCCCGCGCTGAATCTCGCGTCGCCGCTCACGGTGAGCGCCGGCCCGCAGCGCGTCGTGCTCGGCGCCACGCGGCTCACGCTCGAAGGCGCGACGCTCGACCTGAAATCGTTCGCGCTCGATCACGGCAACATCCGCACCGCCGGGTCGTTGTCGAACGTCTCGGTCGCGCGGCTCCTGGAAATCCAGCAGGAGCTGACCGGCCAGCGTCCGCCCGTCAAAACCGATCTCGTGTTCGACAGCGATTGGGATCTGAACGTCGGTCAGACGGCGAGCGGCTATTGGCAGATCAAGCGCCGCGTCGGCGACGTGACGCTCGATACCGGGCGCGGCGTGTCGTCGCTCGGCATCACCGATATCCTCGCGCGCGCCGAGTTCGGCGACGGCCGGCGGCTTGCCGCGAAGGTCCACGCGCAGGCGAGCCGCCTCGGCACCGTCGATGCGAACGTCACCGTGCCGCTCGGCGTGCGCGACGGCTTCCTCGCGATCAACGAAGACGCGCCGCTCTCGGGCGCGGTGAACGCCGAGGTGCCGTCCTTGACCACGACGGGCGGCCTGTTCGGCCCGAGCTACCTGCTCGACGGCCATCTCGCACTGAAGCTCACCATCGCGGGCACGGCCGCCAAGCCGAATCTGTCGGGGTCGCTCACGGGCGACAACTTGTCGGCGACGCTCGTCGACCAAGGCGTCCAGTTGAAGAACGGCGTGATCCGCATCGCGCTGTCGGAGAATCTCGTCGATTTCCAGAACGTCGAATTCCACGGTGGCGACGGGACGCTGCGCGCGACCGGACGCGTGCGCCTCGACAGCGCCGAGCCCGATCTCACGGCGAACATCGTCGCCGACAAGCTCGAGCTGTTCGCGTCGCCCGATCGGCAACTGTCGCTGTCGGGCAGCGCGACGGTCGCCAACGGCGGCACGGCGGGCATCGACATCAACGGCAAGTTCCGCGTCAACAAGGCGCTCTTCGACATGCCCGAGCAGGCCGCGCCGCATTTGGGCGACGACGTCGTGATCGTGCGCTCGGACGGCACCGTGCAGGGCCAGGCGCAGGAGATCGAGGCGACCAACAAGCCGGTCGGCCGCTTCGCGCCGCGCGCGAACGTCGACCTCAACCTCGGCGACAATTTCCGCTTCCGCGGCCAGGGCGCCGACCTCGGCCTGCGCGGCACGATCACGGCGCTGTCCGCGCCGAACCTGCCGCTGCGCGCGATCGGCAACGTGCGCGTGACGGAAGGCTCGACCTATACGGCATTCGGCCGCAAGCTCGCGATCGAAAACGGCTTTTTCACGTTCAACGGGCCGGTCGCCAACCCGGGCATCAACATCCTCGCGATGCGGCGCAATCAGGAGGTCGAGGCGGGTGTGCAGGTGACGGGGACGATCCAGACGCCGGTCGCCAAGCTTGTCTCCGAGCCGAACGTGCCGGATAACGAGAAGCTCTCATGGCTGCTGTTCGGCCATGGCACGGACCAGGGCAACAACCTCGGTCAGCAGAGCACCATGACGACCGCGCTCGCGTTGCTCGGCAGCGCCACCGGCAAGCGCGTCGCGCAGACGATCGGGCTCGACGAGTTCACGGTCGGCCGCAGCGAGGTGGGGCTGACCGATCCGCAAGTGGTGATGGTGTCTAAGGCTATCAACGAGTGGCTCGTGCTCGGCTACGAGCAGGGGCTGCAAGCGGCGGACAACGCGTTCAAGGCGACGCTGAACCTAACGCGCTTCTGGTCGGTCTCGCTGTATGGGGGAACGTTCCAGGGGATGGATCTGAACTTTACGAGGCGCTTCGACAGTCTGTTCGGGGGACGGTGAGGCTTCCGTTCCTTCAGCTTCGGGCACAAAAAAAGCACGCCGGTTAAGGCGTGCTTTTTTTTCTCCGGCGAGCCGTAACGGCCAGCCGTGACGGCGAGCCTTACTTCACCCGCATCCCCGGCTTCGCGCCGCTGTGCGGCTCGAGCACGTAGAGACCCGGCTCGGCCTTCTCATCCGTCGCCGATGCCGCGAGCACCATGCCCTCCGACAGCCCGAACTTCATCTTGCGCGGCGCGAGGTTCGCGACCATCACGGTCAGCTTGCCGATCAGGTCCTCCGGCTTATAGGCCGACTTGATGCCCGAGAACACGTTGCGCGTCTTTTCTTCGCCGACGTCGAGCGTCAGTTGCAGCAGCTTGTCCGATCCCTCGACCGCCTTGCAGTCGACGATCTTGGCGACGCGCAGGTCGATCTTCGCGAAGTCGTCGATCGAGATGATGTCGGATTGGTCGGCGCCGGCCTTCGCGTCGGCTGCGTTCGACTCGCCGTTGGCGGCCGCTGTCTTGGCTTTCTTCTTCGCATCGGCAGGCGCCGCAGCCTGCGTCGCTTGCAGCGAATCGCGGTTGGCGGCGAGCAGTGCTTCGAGCTGCTTCGGATCGACGCGGGTCATCAAGTGCTGGTACGCGTTGATGCGGTGCTCGGCGCTGAGCGGCACGTTCGCGTCGGCCCACGTCAGCGGCTCGATGCCGAGGAACGCCTCGACGCCTTGAGCCAGCTTCGGCAGCACCGGCTTCAGCGCGAGCGACAGCAGGCGGAACGCCTCGATGCTCACGCTGCAGGTTTCGTGCAGCGCGACCGCGTTGGCCGGATCTTTCGCCTGATCCCACGGCTTGGCGGTATCGACGTACGCGTTGACCGCGTCCGCCAGCTCCATCGTCAGGCGCAACGCGCGGCCATATTCGCGCGCCTCGTAGTGCGCGGCGATTTGCGGAATCGCGGTGCGCAGCGTGCCGAGCAGCGGGTGGCGCATCGCGCTCGCCTGGATGCGGCCCTCGAAGCGCTTGATCAGGAAGCCCGCGGCGCGGCTCGCGATGTTCACGTACTTGCCGACGAGGTCGCTGTTCACGCGCGCCTGGAAGTCCTCGAGGTTCAGGTCGATGTCTTCCATCGTGCTGTTGAGCTTCGCCGCGAAGTAGTAGCGCAGCCACTCGGGGTTCAGTCCCACGTCGACGAAGCTCTGCGCCGTGATGAACGTGCCGCGCGACTTCGACATCTTCGCGCCGTCCACCGTCAAGAAGCCGTGCGCGAACACGTTGGTCGGCGTGCGGTGACCGGAGAACTCGAGCATCGCGGGCCAGAACAGCGTGTGGAAGTACAGGATGTCCTTGCCGATGAAGTGATACTGCTCGGCCGGCGAGCCCGGTTTGATCCACGAGCTGAAATCGAGGCCGACGCGATCGGCGAGGTTCTTGAAGCTCGCGTAGTAGCCGACCGGCGCATCGAGCCACACGTAGAAGTACTTGCCGGGCGCGCCGGGAATTTCGAAGCCGAAGTACGGCGCGTCGCGCGAGATGTCCCAGTCGGCGAGCTTCGCTTCACCCGCGTCGCCGAGCCATTCGCGCATCTTGTTGGTCGCTTCCGGTTGCGCCAGGCCGCCCACCCAGCCGCGCAGGAAGTTCTCGCAGCGCGGGTCCGAGAGACGGAAGAAGTAGTGCGTCGAGGTCTTGCGAATGGGCGTCGCGCCCGACACCACGGAATACGGGTTCACCAGCTCGGTCGGCTGGTAGGTCGAGCCGCACACCTCGCAGTTGTCGCCGTATTGGTCCTTCGCGCCGCACTTCGGGCACTCGCCCTTGATGAAGCGGTCCGGCAGGAACATCTCCTTGACGGGGTCGTACGCCTGCTCGATCTCGCGCGCGTCGATCAGCCCGGCCGCCTTGAGCGCGCCGTAGATCTCCTCGGACAGCACGCGGTTTTCTTCGGAATCGGTCGAATAGTAGTTGTCGAACGAAATGCCGAAGCTGTCGAAATCGCGCTTGTGCTCGTTCCAGACGCGGTCGATCAGCGCCTTCGGCGTGATGCCCTCGCTTTCGGCGCGCAGCATGATCGGCGTGCCGTGCGTGTCGTCGGCGCCGACGTAGTAGACCTCGTGACCATGCATTCGCAGCGCGCGCACCCAGATGTCCGTCTGGATGTACTCGACCAGGTGGCCGATGTGAATCTGTCCGTTCGCGTACGGCAGGGCGGACGTGACGAGGACCTGGCGGCGGCCCGTGGTGCTCGGGGCCGCGCCGGCTTGCGCGTTGGAATCGGTGGAGGCTGCTGTCATGGGGATTTCGTAGGACTGCGGGGGAAAAGAGTATTCGATTCTAGCAGGCGCGCGGTCCCCGGGCGTGGGGCGCGTAGGGGGCAGTGGCGGGGGGCTAGTTAGAAGCGATGACGTACGCCGAGATTCGCGCGGGCCTGCGATGGCCCGCCCGCATCGACGCCCGTCGCGCCGATCACACCCTGTGCCGCGCCGTGTCCGTTGCTTCCGCTCGCGTGCGTGTAGCCGAGCACGCCGTAGAGATCGCTGCGCTTGCTGAGCGCGTAGGTGCCGGCAAGACTGATCTGGTGATAGCGCGCCGACGAATCGCCCGACGCGCGCAGGAAGTCGTAGCCGAGCTCGGCCAACACGGCCGCCGTCGCCTGCCAGACGCCGTACACCGACGCGTTGCGGTAGACCTGGGTGCGCGTGAAGTGCGAGGCGGCGTCGGCGGCGTAGCGGGAGTCGCTGTAATAGCCGCCGATCGTGATGGCGGAAAACGCGTAGCTGGACGCGACGCGGACGATATCGATCGATTTCGCCGACACGTAGGCCGCGTTGACCGCGCTGTTGAAAAGCGAATCGGCGCTCGAGACGCCCCGCTTGGACGCGGCGGCATTGCCGCGGTCGATGTGCAGATAGCCGCCCGCCAGTGCGAAGCGCCCGCGCGCATAACTTGCCGCAGCGCTGTAGCTCTGCCCGGAACCAGGCGAGCCCGCGACGCCGCCGAACCCGTACAGCGCCTCTGCGCGCAGGCCGTTCCAGCTCGGGCTTGTCCATTTCACGGCATGGTTGACGCGCGCGCTGCTGTCGGCGTTATCGACGTCGCCCGGCGACGAGAACGTCTGGCCGAGATAGCCGTCGCCTTGCAACGGTTGCACGAGGTCGGTGAGCGGGTCGTACATGCGGCCCGCGAACACGGCGTGGCCGCTCGCTGTCTTCAAACCGAAGTAGCTTTGCCGGCCGAAGAGACGCTGCCCTTGGTTCATCCGCCCCGTGTTCAGGTTAAGTCCGTTTTCGAGCTGGAAAGCGGCCGACATGCCGTTGCCAAGCGGTTCGCTGCCCTTGATGCCCCAGCGCGAGCCCGACAGGCTGCCGCTCACAAGCGCGAAGTGCGGCCCATTGCCCTCGTGACGATGCGTGTAGACGAGACCGTTGTCGACGATCCCGTAGAGGGTTGTCGAGCCTTGAGCTGGCACGGTGTCGGCGGCGGCTGCGAGCATCGGCAGCACGACGGCGTGCAGGGCCCGGCTGAGCGGCGAAGTTTGTATCGTTGTTTTGTTCATCGGACCGCAGCGTCACAGATACTTGAGCCAGCCGATGTCCTTCCTGCGCTGCTTGAGTTGCGCGAACCAGCGCACCGGAAAAAACAGCGGCACGGCGAGGAGCAAGCTGCACAGCCAGACCGTGGAGATGCTGTCGAAACCGAAGTACTGGCCCTGATTGGCGCCGAACATGGCAAGCGCGGCCAAATACAGCGCCTTCAGCACGTACAGGTGAAGCAGATAGAAGAACATCGGTGCGCCGCCGAGCGTAGCGAGCGCGCCGATCGCGCGGCGCGTCTGCTGTTTCTCGAACCACGCGAGCAGCAGCACGCCGACGCCCAACGCAGGCATCAGGAACATCAGCGACGGCGGATACTTGCGCGCGGCGAAGAAGCTCATGACGGTGCGCAGCGCATCGCCGGTATGGACCCATGGCATATCGCCATAGACATTGGCGTAACGAATCACAAGAAACCCGACGAGCATCCAGACGCCAAGCCGCACGAGCCGTTTCGCGCGCACGGCCGGCGCGACCGTCTTCGCGAACCAAGGCCCAATTGCATACCCAAGCAGGATCACGCCGATCCACGGCAGCACGGGATAGGTGGTGCGGGCGCGCAGGCCGTCCCAAATCTCGATGAACACTTTCTGGTGGAGCATCGACCACGGCACGAACGCGGCCGAATCGGGCCCGATCGCGACGCCGTCAAGCAGGTTGTGACCGGCGACGATCGCGAGGCCGAACGCGATCTGCCACGCGCGCTGCAGATGAAGCAGCGCGGCAAGCACGATCATGCAGACGCCGATGCACCAGATCACCTGGAGCCAGAGCGTCTTCGGCGGAAACTCGGCGGTCCAGGCGAAGCAGACGAAGGTCACTTCGAGCACGACGAGAAACACGCCGCGCTTGAGCAGAAAGGCCGAGGTTTCGCGCGGCGTGTGGCGCTGTCCGTAGAGATAGGCCGAGAGCCCGGTCAGGAAGACGAACACAGGCGCACAGATCTGGCTCGTCATGCGCGTGAAGAAGAGCGACGGCTCGACGGTCAGCGCATCCATGGGATCGCCGACCTGGCGATGCAGGAAGAACGTCTCGCGCACATGGTCGATCAGCATCAGCAGCATGACGAAGCCGCGCAGGGCGTCGACGGCGAGCATCCGCGCTGCAGCCGGCGTGGAGGCAGCGGCGGCGAGCGGCTTGTTTTCCGCAAGCCATTCCTGCGGGTCGGTCAGTCGTGTCGAAGAGGTCATTAAGAGCGCCTGTCGGTTGAGCGGCGCTGGACTTAAAGACCCAAGAAGGGAAGCGAAGGCGCCGGCCAAGAGGGCACGGCTTTGTTGAGAGCGGTTCTCATTGGCCGGGCGGGGGGAGATTATCCGCTGGCGGTAGACAGCTCAGGCTGCGGCGCATCGTCGCGTCCGACAGTCGCGGCGTAAGAATAGGCCGTCGCCCGAAAAACGCAGGCAAAACGCAGGCAAAAAAAACCGGGGCTATGGCCCCGGAGCAACAACGACAAGAGGAGAATGGTGACGCGCCTGCATGTGCAGTCGCGTACCGTAAGAGAAGACAGCGATTTTCCCGCCGAGTTCGAAATATTTTTGATTTGTTTACCGCCAGATTTCTGACGGCTTGCCGGACGGGGCTCCGAGCGAGATTTCGGAGCGTCCGGCGACAAACTGCGCGGCCGCTCCGAAACGATTCGCGTCGAACCCTTATTGGTATTGCGGCGCCTGGCCGTGCTGCGCCGTGGCGCGCAGATAGATCTCGACGCGGCGGTTTTGCGCGCGGCCCGCATCGGTGTTGTTGTCGGCGATCGGGTTCGACGGGCCCATGCCCTGCGCCGTCAGGCGCGCCGGCTGGACGCCGCGCTGATTCAGGAAGGTCACGACGCTCTGCGCGCGGTTCTGCGACAAGGTCATGTTGTATTGCTGGCTGCCGGTGCTGTCGGTATAGCCGATCACTTGCGCGATCAGCTCGGGGTTCTGCTGCAGCGTCTGCGCGACGGTGTCGAGCACCGGCTGGAACGACGGCATGATCGCGTAGCTATCGGTCGCGAACGAGATCGAACTCGGGATGTTGACCTTGAGCGAGCCGTCCGGCTGCTCGGTGACTTGCGCGCCGGTGCCCTTGGTGGCGCCGGTGAGCTTGTTGTGGATCGCCGTCCAGTTGTAGCCGACGATGCCGCCAGCCGCCGCGCCGGCTGCCGCGCCGATCGCCGCGCCCTTGCCGCCGCCGAAGATCGCGCCGAGACCGGCGCCCACGGCCGCGCCGGCGCCCGTGCCGGCAGCCGTATTCGTGCCTTGCTGGGTGGCGCAGCCGCCGAGCAGTGCGCCGGCTACGGCGAAGACGGTGAGTCGGGTCATGATTTTTGCGTTCATATGGGATTCCTCTTCAGTAACGTGTTGGACGATGGAGTAGACCGTCCTGGCTGGCCCATGCCGGATGCTTTTCGCGTAGGCGACAAGCACCTGGATGAAAAAGGGTCTTCCGGCGGCGCCGTGCGCGAGCCACTACAATGGTGCGTGGCGCGGCAGCGATGCGGCCCTATAGCTTGCAGCCGGCGAAGGTTGCCCGGCAAGTTGATTTTTGGCAATGGCAAGCAACAGAATCTTTCAATTTCTCAAGTTTGCAGGCAAGCGTTTCGGACTCTTTAGGCTCGACGCCCGTTGCCGCAAACCAATCCCCTCGGAGTTTCGATGAGCATTGATCGGGCATTGGTCGACGCCGCCCTGGCAGCCGTCATTGACCCCAACACGGGCCGCCCGTTCGCCGCGGACAAAGGCATCAGGAACGTGGCGATCGACGGCGCGACGGTCAGCGCCGACATCGTGCTCGGCTATCCGGCGGTAACCCAGTACCGCGCCGTGCGCGCAATCGTCGAGGATGCGCTCAAGCAGGTGCCGGGCGTCGAAAACGCGCGAGTGGCCGTGTCGCAATCGATTGTCGCTCACACCGTCCAGCGTGGCGTGAAACTGTTGCCGAACGTGAAGAACATCGTCGCCGTCGCATCGGGCAAGGGCGGTGTCGGCAAGAGCACGACGGCCGTCAACCTGGCGCTCGCGCTCGCCGACGAGGGCGCGCGAGTCGGCATTCTCGACGCCGACATCTACGGCCCATCGCTACCGATGATGCTCGGCATCACGGGGCGCCCCGAGTCGCCGGACGGCCAGTCGATGACTCCGCTTACCGGCCACGGCGTGCAGGCGAACTCGATCGGCTTTTTGATCGAGCAGGACAACCCGATGGTCTGGCGCGGCCCGATGGCGACCTCCGCGCTCGAGCAGCTGCTGCGGCAGACCAACTGGACGGACCTCGACTACCTGATCGTCGACATGCCGCCGGGCACCGGCGACATCCAGTTGACGCTCTCGCAGCGTGTGCCGGTGACGGGCGCGGTGATCGTCACGACCCCGCAGGACATCGCGCTCCTCGACGCGAAGAAGGGCCTCAAGATGTTCGAGAAAGTCGGGATTCCGATTTTGGGCATCGTCGAGAACATGAGCATCCATATCTGCTCGAACTGCGGCCACGAAGAACACATCTTCGGCGCGGGCGGCGGCGAGCGCATGGCGAAGGAATACGGCGTCGAAGTGCTCGGCAGCCTGCCGCTCGATATTTCGATTCGCGAGCAGGCCGACGGCGGGAGTCCTACCGTCGTTTCGGACCCGAATGGGCGCATCGCCGAGATCTACCGCTCGATCGCGCGCAAGGTGGCGATCCACATCGCCGAACGCGCGCGCGACATGACCTCGAAATTTCCCACCATCGTGGTTCAAAACACCTGACAGACTCTTTTCGGCAGCGGATTCGCCGTGTTTTTCGCACGGCGGGTCGCGGTATCATGTCGGCTTCGCAAGGTCTGGCATGGCGGTCGCAGGGGCGGTCGCCATCCGGCCGCTTTGCATGGGATCAGAGTAAGCGTTAAAGCGCTAACGCTGATCGACCGCCGAAGGCTCCAAGTAAGCGCTAAAGCGCTAACTTGGATCAACTCCGGCATGGGATCGGAGTAAGCGCTAAAGCGCTAACTCCGATCGACAGAGGATCGAATGAAACAACGAATCGACGGGCAGGCGGTGCATCGCTTCATCGTCGTGGCTGCCGTCAGTCTGCTTGGCCTATCGCTCGCCGGTTGCGCCGGCTTCTTTGGCCCCCACGAAAAACGCGCCGACGCGCAACTGGTGCCGACCATGAACAGCGCGACGCGCGGCACGGTCACGTTCATCGAGCGCTCGGACGGCGTGCAGGTGACTTACAACCTGTCCGGCTTGCCGGCGAACAGCGACCACGCGCTGCAAATCCACGAACGCGGCGACTGCAATGCCGCCGACGGTTCGAGCGCCGGCCGCATCTTTGCGCCCGCCGCGGACGAGCTGAAGGCGGGCGCGCGCGTGGAGGGCGATCTCGGCAACATCCACGCGGACGCGAACGGCGGGGCGACGGGCTTCATCGTGGCGCCGGACGTCTCCCTCGACGGCGTGCGTTCGATCCTTTCGCGTTCCGTCTTGATCTTTCGCGACCCCAGCGATCCGTACTTCCCCGCGCGCGGCGCCGGTCCCGCGCTTGCGTGCGGGCTGATCAAGCAATGAGCCGACTGTCGCTCCAGGCTCGCCGCTTCCCCTGGCTGCCAGGCCGGACGGCTGCGGCAAGCGCCACGATGCGCTTTCACGGCAACGCCTTCGCGATCGCGTAAAATAGCGGCCTTTCGTCGTCGTCCGGCTGGCCGCTGGCGCAACCTCTGTCACGCGCGCCGCCATTCGAACCTTTTCTCGTCACGCAGCGCTCTCCAGGTCCGTTTATGGCCATCAAATCTGACAAATGGATTCGGCGCATGGCCGAACAGCACAACATGATCGAGCCGTTCGTGCGCGATCAGGTCCGCGCATCCGAGGACGGCCGCAAGATCGTCAGCTACGGCACGTCGAGCTACGGCTACGACATCCGCTGCGCCGACGAATTCAAGATCTTCACGAACATCAATTCGACGATCGTCGATCCGAAGAACTTTGACGAGAAGTCGTTTGTCGATTTCAAGGGCGACGTCTGCATCATTCCGCCGAACTCGTTCGCCCTCGCGCGCACGGTCGAGTACTTCCGCATCCCGCGCAACGTGCTCACCGTGTGCCTCGGCAAGTCGACTTACGCGCGCTGCGGGATCATCGTGAACGTCACGCCGTTCGAACCCGAGTGGGAGGGTTACGTCACGCTCGAATTCTCGAATACGACACCTTTGCCTGCGAAAATCTACGCGAACGAGGGCGTAGCGCAGGTGCTCTTCTTCGAAAGCGATGAAGTGTGCGAAGTGTCGTACGCGGATCGCGGCGGTAAATATCAGGGGCAGCACGGCGTCACGCTGCCCAAAACGTAACGGGCCCACCGTTTCACTCACCGGCTATTCGGGTGACCGTTGAGCAAGAGGGAAAAGAACCCCGGGCCAGCGGTCCTTGTTTTTGGAGATTCGTCCCATGAAGTTTCGTTTTCCTGTCGTCATCATCGACGAAGACTTTCGCTCCGAGAACATCTCGGGTTCCGGCATTCGGGCGCTGGCTGAAGCGATCGAGAAGGAAGGCGTGGAAGTGGTCGGTCTCACGAGCTATGGCGACCTGACTTCGTTTGCGCAGCAATCGAGCCGGGCGTCGTGCTTCATCCTGTCGCTCGACGACGACGAGCTGATGCTCGGCGAAGTCGGCCCCGATGGCGAGCTGCCCGAACTCGCGACCGCGATCATCGACCTGCGCGCGTTCGTCACCGAAGTGCGCCGCCGCAACGCGGACATCCCGATCTTCCTGTATGGCGAGACGCGCACCTCGCGCCACCTGCCGAACGACATCCTGCGCGAGCTGCATGGCTTCATCCACATGTTCGAGGACACGCCGGAGTTCGTCGCGCGCCACATCATCCGCGAAGCGCGCGTGTATCTCGATTCGCTGTCGCCGCCGTTCTTCAAGGAACTCGTCAAGTACGCCGACGAAGGCTCGTACTCGTGGCACTGCCCGGGGCATTCGGGCGGCGTCGCGTTCTTGAAGAGCCCGCTCGGCCAGATGTTCCATCAGTTCTTCGGCGAGAACATGCTGCGCGCCGACGTCTGCAACGCCGTCGACGAACTGGGCCAGCTGCTCGACCACATCGGGCCGGTCGCGGCGTCCGAGCGCAACGCGGCGCGGATTTTCAGCGCCGATCACCTGTTCTTCGTGACCAACGGCACGTCGACGTCGAACAAGATCGTTTGGCACGCCACCGTGGCGCCGGGCGACATCGTGCTCGTCGACCGCAACTGCCACAAGTCGATCCTGCACGCGATCATGATGACGGGCTCGATTCCGGTGTTCCTCACGCCGACGCGCAACAACTTCGGCATCATCGGTCCGATTCCGCGCGACGAATTCAAGCCGGAGAACATCCGCAAGAAGATCGAGGCGAACCCGTTCGCGCGCGAGGCGCTCGCGAAGAATCCGAACGCGAAGCCGCGCATCCTGACGATCACGCAGAGCACGTACGACGGCGTGATTTACAACGTCGAGATGATCAAAGACCTGCTCGGCGACCTGCTCGACACGCTGCACTTCGACGAAGCGTGGCTGCCGCACGCCGAGTTCCACGAGTTCTACCAGGACATGCATGCGATCGGCGCGGGCCGTCCGCGCACCGGCGCGCTCGTGTTCGCGACGCACTCCACGCATAAGCTGCTGGCTGGCATCTCGCAGGCTTCGCAGATCGTCGTGCAGGATTCCGAGCATCGCGTGTTCGACAAGGACCGCTTCAACGAGGCGTACCTGATGCACACGTCGACGAGCCCGCAGTACGCGATCATCGCGTCGTGCGACGTGGCCGCCGCGATGATGGAGCCGCCGGGCGGCACGGCGCTCGTCGAGGAATCGATCGCCGAGGCGCTCGACTTCCGCCGCGCGATGCGCAAGGTCGACGCCGAATATGGCGACGAGTGGTTCTTCAAGGTCTGGGGCCCGGAAAACCTCGTCGACGAAGGCATCGGCTCGCGCGAAGACTGGGTCTTGCGCGCCGAAGACAACTGGCACGGCTTCGGCCAGCTCGCCCCGGGCTTCAACATGCTCGACCCGATCAAGGCGACGATCGTCACGCCGGGGCTCGACCTCGCGGGCGACTTCGGCGAGACCGGAATTCCGGCCGCGATCGTCACGAAGTACCTGGCCGAGCACGGCATCATCGTCGAGAAGACCGGGCTCTACTCGTTCTTCATCATGTTCACGATCGGCATCACGAAGGGCCGCTGGAACTCGATGGTGACCGAGCTGCAGCAGTTCAAGGACGACTACGACAACAACCAGCCGCTGTGGCGCGTGCTGCCGAAGTTCGTCGCGCAGCATCCGCAGTACGAGCGCGTCGGCCTCGCGGACCTCTGCCAGCAGATCCACAGCGTCTACCGCGCCAACGACATCGCTCGCCTCACGACGGAGATGTATCTGTCGAACATGGAGCCGGCGATGAAGCCGTCCGACGCGTTCGCGAAGCTCGCGCACCGCGAGATCGATCGCGTGGCCATCGACGAGCTCGAAGGCCGCGTGACGAGCGTGCTGCTCACGCCGTATCCGCCGGGCATTCCGCTGCTGATTCCCGGCGAGCGCTTCAACAAGACGATCGTCAACTACCTGAAGTTCGCGCGCGATTTCAACGAGCGCTTCCCGGGTTTCTACACGGATATCCACGGGCTCGTCGCCGAGACGGCCAACGGCCGCCTCGAGTACTTCGTGGATTGCGTGCGCGATTGATGATGTCGACGAGCCTCAAACGTGGCTTGGCGGCCGGCGTGCTCTTCGCCGCCGCCGGCCTCGTGGGGTTGATGTCGGCGGGGGCGGCGCACGCCGAGGTCGCCGCTGCCGACCCGATCGATACGGCCATGCGGCAGTGCGCGGCGCGCGCCGACCGGTCGTCGACGGCGGGGCAGGTGCAGTGCATCGAGGAGGCGAACGACGCGTGGCAAAAAGCGATCGATGCCGCTTACGAGTCGGTGCTGGCGAACGCGCCGACCGACAAACTGCGGCGCGGCTGGCAGGATAGCCAGAAGCGTTGGGTCGCTTGGCGCAAGGAGGAGGCGTATCTGCTGCGCGCGGTCTTCGCGACCACGAGCGGCACGGCGTACGCGATGTCCGCCGCGAACCTGCGCTTGCAGCCGGTGCGCGACCGCGCGCTCGCATTGCGGCGCGCGGCCGCTCAATACGCGCAGGCCGCGCGGGCGTTGCAGTCGGGCGATGCGCCGCCTGCCGCACCGCGCGCGACGCGCTGCGCGGACGATGCCGCGTGCGTGCACGCGAACTACGACTTGAATCGTTACTACCGAAAATTGCGCGAGCGCTTGCCGGTTCGCTCGCGGCCCGCGCTGGTGCGTGCGGAACGGGCGTGGATCGCGTATCGCGATGCGACTTCGCCGCTCATCAGCGCTCCGGATCGGACGGACTTGATCGGCGCTCGGATTGCGACGATCAAGCGGTTCTCGGAGACGGTGGGGAACGATTGAGTGCTTGAGCGCCGGGGACGCGTGACCGCGCTTTGCTTGCGCGCTGTCAATTAGGAATGCGTGGAGTGCTCCGGCACGGCATTGAGCCGGATGCCAAGCGCTTGCAGCAGCTTGAAGACCGTATCCAGCCGCGGCTTCGATCCTGGCGCGAGGGTTTTATAGAGGCTTTCGCGGCCAACACCCGCATCCGCTGCCACTTTCGAAATGCCGCGTGCTTTAGCGACATCGGCGATTGCGGCGAGAAGCAGGTCGGGGTCGTTTTCTTCCAGTGCGGCGTTCAGATATGCCGCGATCGCGGCTTCGCTATCGAGGTAGTCCGCCGCGTCGAAGCGCGAGACGTTGACCTTGCTCATGACTGCTCCTCTCTAATCTTGGTCCACAACGCTTTGGCTCGTTTGATGTCTGCCTTCTGTGTCGACTTGTCGCCGCCGCACAGTAAGAGATAGACGGTGTGCCCTTCCCGCGCGAAATAGACTCGGTAGCCTGGGCCGAAATCGACGCGCATTTCGCACAAGCCATCCTCAAGTGTCTTGAAATCGCCGAAGTTGCCAAGTTCCGCGCGGCGGATTCTCAACAAGATCTTTGCACGGGCGGTTAGGTCGCGAAGACCTGTCAGCCACGCGTCGAATTCGTCGGTTTTGTTGAAGATGATCACTTGGCGGTATCCTCGCATTGTATCCAAATGGATACGTCTTTGGCAAATGCGAAGCCATCCACGTCACGGTGGCTCGATTTGAAAAGAGTGGGGGAGTGGTCGAAGCGGGGAGGAAGCGGGGGAAAAGCGGGCTTCTGTCAAGAAAGGGCGGCGGACGCCGAGTCCGCCGCTCTCATCGACAGCGCAGTAGGAGGCGGCGCGCTTACCCCAGCGCCGCCCGAGCCGCCTTCACCGCGGCTCGCACCTGCTCGGGCGCCGTGCCGCCCGGATGGTTGCGGCTTGCCACCGAGCCTTCGAGCGTCAGGTACTCGAACACGTCGTCGCCGATCAGATGCGCGACGTTCGGCAACTCCGCACGCATTTCATCGAGCGTGAGATCGGCGAGATCGCATTGCCGGTCGACGCAGATCCGCACCGCGTGCGCCACCGCTTCGTGCGCGTCGCGGAACGGCAGGCCGCGCTTGACGAGGTAGTCGGCGAGGTCGGTGGCGGTCGAGAAGCCTTGCAGCGCCGCCGCGCGCATCGCCTGCGGCTTCACCGTGATGCCGGCGACCATTTCCGCGAAGATGCGCAGCGTGTCCGCGACCGTGTCGACGGTATCGAACAGCGGCTCTTTGTCTTCCTGATTGTCTTTGTTGTACGCGAGCGGCTGGCCCTTCATCAGCGTGAGCAGCGCCATCAGGTGGCCGTTCACGCGCCCCGTCTTGCCGCGCGCGAGTTCCGGCACGTCCGGGTTCTTCTTCTGGGGCATGATCGACGAGCCGGTGCAGAAGCGGTCGGCGAGATCGATGAAACCGACGCGCGGGCTCATCCACAGCACGAGTTCTTCCGAGAAGCGCGAGACGTGCGTCATCACGAGCGCGGAAGCGGCCGTGAATTCGATCGCGAAGTCGCGGTCGGAGACGGCGTCGAGCGAGTTCGCGCAGATGCTGTCGAAGCCCAGCGTCTTCGCCACGGCTTGGCGGTCGATCGGGTAGCTCGTGCCCGCGAGCGCCGCTGCGCCGAGCGGCAGGCGGTTCACGCGCGTGCGGCAATCGCGCATGCGCTCGGCATCGCGCGTGAACATTTCGACGTAGGCGAGCAGATGGTGGCCGAACGTGACCGGCTGCGCGACCTGCAAGTGCGTGAAGCCCGGCAGGATCGTCTCAGCGTTCTGTTCCGCGAGATCGATGAGCGCACCGCGCAAATCTTTCAGCAAGCCGCCGATGCGGTCGATCTCGCCGCGCAGCCACAGGCGGATATCGGTCGCGACCTGGTCATTGCGCGAGCGGCCGGTATGCAGGCGCTTGCCCGCATCGCCGATCAGCGCGGTCAGGCGCGCCTCGATGTTCAGGTGGACGTCCTCGAGATCGAGCTGCCATTCAAATTCGCCGCGCTCGATCTCGCCCTTGATCTGCGCCATGCCGCGCTGGATGGCCGCGAGATCGTCGTCGCCGATGATCTTCTGCGCCGCGAGCATCGACGCGTGTGCAAGCGAGCCTTCGATATCGACGAGCGCGAGGCGCTTGTCGAAGAAAACCGACGACGTATAGCGTTTGACAAGCTCCGACATCGGCTCCGAGAAGCGAGCCGACCAGGCTTCGCCTTTTTTGTGCAGTTGGGACGTCATGGTGATGGCAGTGAACGTAGTGCCGTGCTGCGACGGCGTTGGGAGCACGCGTGGCGCGTGCCGGAAGAGGAGACGATTCTATCATCGCGGCACGGGGCGGCCGGGCTCGGCCGATCGATATAAGGCGCGCGCTATCTTGTACGGTAGCGCGAGCGCTGCGTCACGTCGTCGCCATCAGCTTGCCCAGGCACAGCACCGGCCCGGTCGGGCCGTTCGGGTCGGGCGAGCCGCCTTGGGGCTCCATCGATACCGCAAGCTTCAGATACCCGCCCATTCCGCGCACCTTCATGCGGATCGTTCCTCCCGCTGGAATCAAGCCGAGCGACACCGGATGGCCGTTTTCCGGCATCCCCCACAATTGTTCGGACTTGCCTGAATCGCCGGACGGGCCCGTGTCGCCGCCCATCCGGTGGACGGTCATCATCGCGGTTTTCTGGTCCCACATGACGACCATCATCGTCTTGCTCGTCTGCGTATCGCTGAGCGCGGCCATGTAGGCGACCCGCTCGATGCCCTGGCCGTTCGGCTGTTCGGCGACCTGCGCCGCAGGCGCCGGGCCGTGCGGCAGGAGCGGCCGCAGCGCGACGGCGAGCGCCAGCACGGCGATGGCCGTCGCGGCGACCGACCAGCCGCGCCAGAACGACAGGTTTTCGAACCAGCGCGAGGGGCTCGGCTTGCGCGCAGCGGGCTGCGGTTGCGGCACGGCGGTCCGCGCGGGCGTGGCCGCGGAGCCCGCGGCCTCCGGCGTTTGCGCGCCGGCGAGCGCCGCTTGCCGCGCGGCGCTCAATTCAAGCCGCCGCTCGATCCCTTCCCACGCCGACGGCGGCGGCGCGACGCGCGGCCCCAATTCGGCCATCGCGTGCACGCGCGCCTGCCATTCCTCGACAGCCACGCGCACCGCCGCTTCGCGCCGTGCAACCTGCTCGAAACGGCGTCGCGCCGCCCCGCGCAGCACGCCGAGCGCATATTCGGCCGAGAGCCGGTCGACGAGTTCGGGACGCCGATGCCAATCCATCACAAACCTCCCATGCAGGTCTTGAGCTTTTCGAGCCCGCGCCGCACCCACGACTTGACCGTGCCGAGCGGCACCTTCAAGACCTCGGCGATCTCGCTGTGGCTCTGGTCGCGCATGTAGGCGAGCGCGACCGCCTGACGCTGGTTCGCGTCAAGCCGCGCCATGCAGATCGCGAGCCGCCGGGCCTCCTGGCTCAACAATGCAGAGTCGGCGGGATCGGGGTCGGGTCCTGCCAAGACTTCATCCAAACTTTCGCTCCATTCGGTTTGCCCGGCGGCGCTCGTCTTTTGCCGGCGCAGGACGTCGAGCGCGCGGTTGCGGACGATCGCCGCCATCCAGGTCATCGGCGCGGCGAGGCTTTCGCGGTAGTCGCCCGCGTAGCGCCAGATGCTGACGAACGCATCCTGCAGCGCCTCTTCGGCCCATTCGCGCTTCACCAATATACGGAGCGCAACGCCGAACAGTTTCGATGAGGTCAAATCGTAGAGGGAGCGTAGCGCCGCGGCGTCTTCGCCGGCGACGCGCGCAAGGAGGGCGGCAAGGGCGTCCGGCGTGGGCTCGGGAGGAAGAGAGGTCATTGGCGTGTTCTTATGGGCTCGCGCGGCTATCTTAATTGACGCTACGAGCGTTGCACCAGCACGACAAGCTTCAGATCCTCCCGGTGCGCGGGTTTGAACGTGATCTGATCGTAGACGACGCGCCCGTGCCGCGGATGATCGAACTCGCGCACGCCGCCCTCGCGCTCGCCGACGTCCTGCGACGCCCAGAAGCGCGCGAATGCGTCGCTTTCGGCGGAGAGCGCATCGATGAGGGCGCGCGTGGGCGCATCGTTCAGGTGACGGATCGAATCGGCGCGGAATTCGGCCGCGAGGCGGCGCGCACGCGTTTCCCAGTCGACGATCAGCGCGCGCGCCGATGGCGTGGTGAACGTGAAGCGCAGCAGGTTGCGATCGGGTGTTTCCCCGCTCGACGGTTGGCCGCCGCGCACGTCGTCCAGCCAGCCGACGAAGAGGTCGGCGGCCGGCGCGTTCCATGCGAGCGCCGTCCACTGGCGGTCGAGCACGTACGCCGGCGAGTGAATGAGCTGGACCGTTTCGATGAGGGCGGAGGGGGCATCGGTGGCCGCCTGGTCGGGCTCGGCCGGATCGCGCTCCTCGGCGAGTTCGAACAGGTAGGCGCGCTCGGCGCGCGAGAGCTGCAGCGCGACCGCGATCCGCGCAAGCGCATCAGCCGATGCCGACACCGGCCGCCCTTGTTCGATCCACGTGTACCAGGTCGGGCTCACGCCGCACAATTGTGCGACCTCCTCGCGGCGCAGCCCCGGCGTGCGGCGGCGCGGCCCCGGCGGCAGGCCGACCGCCATCGGCGACAGGCGTTCGCGGTGCGCGCGGATGAAGTCGCCGAGCAAGCGGGCGGGTGTGGCGTCGAGCGGTGTGCCGCTCGAGGTGGACGGGGACGGATCGTTCGGTTGCGACGGCTTGGACATGTTCTTTCTACAAATAAAGCTGGCGGGCAAGCGTAGGGGAGTAGCTTGTGTACCAGGATAACTGCTTAACTTGTACTGGTACAAGGCGGGCTCTATTGTAGCGACACGCGTTGCGTCCGGGCAGCACCGTGCGGTGCGTTCTACAGACTCTGGCCGGACAGCGCGCCTATCCGTCCCCATCAAGGAGCTATCGATGAAACACCACGATCAGGTCGCCGACGCGTTCGGAACGACTGCCGCCGCATATCTGACGAGTGCCGTGCACGCCAGCGGGGCCGATCTGCAAACGCTGGCGGCCGAGATCGGCACGACGCCCGGAGCGGCTGTGCTGGATCTCGGGTGCGGGGCGGGGCATGCGAGTTTCGCGGCTGCGCCGCACGCGGAGTCGGTCGTCGCTTACGATCTCGCGCCGCAGATGCTGGCGACCGTCGCCGCAGCGGCGCGCGAGCGCGGTCTCGCGAATATTCGCACCGAGCACGGCGCGGCGGAGGTGCTGCCGTTTGCCGACGCGTCGTTCGACTGGGCGATCAGCCGCATGAGCGCGCACCACTGGCACGACGTGCCGCGCGCGCTTGCGGAAGTGCGCCGCGTGCTGAAACCAGGCGGCCGGGTGCTGTTCATTGACATCGCCGGCATCGATCACCCGTTGCTCGACACGCATATTCAGGCGGTCGAATTGTTGCGCGACGGGTCGCATATTCGCGACTATCGCGCCGACGAATGGCTCGCGCTGTTTGCGAACGCGGGCTTCACCGCGCAGATTCGCGAGCGCTGGCGTTTGCCGATCGAGTTCGCGTCGTGGGTGGCGCGGATGCGCACGCCCGAAGTGCGCATCGCGGCGATTCGCTCGATGTGGGAGAGTGCGCCCGACGAGGTGCGCGACTACTTCGATGTGCAGCCCGATGGCTCGTTCAAGCTCGACGCGTTGATGATCGAGGCGCAGTAAGCGGTTCGCGGCATTAGACGGGGTTGCCGCTTGCCGCCGTTTCGATCGGAAAAAGCGGCAAGCGGCTTGGGAAAAACGCGGCGGCTCAGCCGCTGCGCCCCCTAGAACTTATGCCGTAACCCGACTGCCGCAACGACGGGCATCGATTCCCCGGCATCCGAAATCGGCGCGGCCAGATAGTAGATCTTTGACGCCCCTTGATTGCGGATCGCGCCGGCCCGTGCATAGAGATTGGTCCGTTTCGACAACGTGTAGTCGTAGCCGATCAGCGCGCCGAGCGCCTGGTCCTGCTTGCCGCTGACCGTGCGATAGGCGACCGAGCCGCGCACGAAGTCCTTGCCGACCTGCGCGATGAAACCGACCGTCGCCGCTTGCGCGACGTAGGTGTTGTCGGCGTTTGGGCGCATGAATTGGTAAGCGCCGAGCAGCGTGACGTTACCCAGCACCTGGGAGAGCGAGGCGCCCGCGACGTCGGTGCGCACCGTGATGTTGCAGGACTTCGGCGTGAGAGACGGCGAGCACCACAGCGAGTTGTACGACAGCGCTGCGCTCGTGCTTCCACCGTTGTATTCCGCTACGGCGCCCAGCGCGTCCCATCGCGGCCCATTGTTGTCGCCGCTCGGCGCGGCCAGCAGCTTGAGCGTCGCGCCACCGATCGACGGCGTTGTGTACGCGACCGAGTTGGGCTGCCGGGCCGGTAGCGCCCGCGCGCCGGCGCCGAGGTCGTTCACGAGCAGGAAGAAGCTCGCGAACGGCGAGAGCTTGCCGACGCCATAGAACGGATCGGCGGAAAGCGGCAGGTAGGCGGGATAGAGACGGCCCATCTGCAGCGCGCCGTAATTCGCGTGGCTTAGGCCGACCCACGACTCGCGATTGAATAGCGTGCCTTGCGATCCCATCGCGCCGGTATTCGACTCGAACCCGGCTTCGAGTTGAAAGTTCGCACGCCAACCGCCGCCCAAGTCTTCGCTGCCTTTCATGCCAAAGCGGCTCGTCGATGTGCCGCCGCTTTGCAGCGCGAAGGTCGACTGCGAGCCGACCTTCGCGTAGCTGATGAAGTTGTCGACTGCGCCGTACAACTCGACTGCATCGGCGCTGCTGGCCGCCGTTGCCAAGACTGCGGGCAGTGCGGCGCGTTTGATGATTGTGTACAGCATTTTTTGTTGTCTCCCTTTGTTGAACCGCCTACTTCGCGGACTTCCGCCTGAACGGCAAATCCACCTCGTCCGGAATCGGACACACATAGCCGCTTCCGCCGCGATACGCGATCAACTCGGCCTGCGCCTCCCTGAGCACGGCCGGATTGCGGACGAGATCGATCGCCGTCGCCGCGATGATCTTCGCGGCCTGTTCCATCCCGCGATGCGCCGCGCTCAGCTTGCCCTGCGACACCATCTGCCACGAATGGAACGGCGTGCCGAATGCGTAGCAGGCGGTGAGGCATTGCGCGGTCGGTGTGATCCAGCTGACGTCGCCGACGTCGGTCGAGCCGTACAGCACCTCCTGCCGCGCGGGGTCGTAAGGCGCGACGCCCGCGAAGAGCGGCGCTGGGTTGCGCAACGCCTGGCCGAGATGCTTGCCGGCGGCGGCGATGTCGTCGTCGGTGATCGACGGGCGGTAGCCGTGCGCCGCTTCGTTGTCGGCGCTGCTGAAGGCCGGTGCGCCGAGCCGTTCGATGTTGGCTTGCATCACGCGGTTGAGCACCGTGTTCTGCACGAGATTGGAGCAGGCCTTGTCGAACACGATCTCGACTTCGCAGCCCGTCATCAGCGCCGCGCCGCGCGCGACGTTGCCGACGCGTTCGTACAGTGCCGCCGCGTCGGGGTTGCGTGCCGCGCGGACGAGATAGAGCACTTCGGCGTTCGCCTGCACGACGTTCGGCGAGATGCCGCCGCTGTTGGTGATCGCGTAATGGACGCGTGCATCGGGCGGCATGTGCTCGCGCAGGTAGTTGCAGCCGACGTTCATCAATTCGACCGCATCGAGCGCGCTGCGCCCCAAGTGCGGCGACGCCGCCGCGTGCGAGGCCTTGCCCTTGAAGCGGAAGTACGCCTGGATGTTCGCGAGCGACGAGCGCGAGAAGAGCCCGGTGAAGACGTCGGGGTGCCAGCTGAGCGCGGCGTCGAGGTCGTCGAACGCGCCGTCGCGGGCCATGAAGGTCTTGCCCGAGCCGCCTTCCTCGGCCGGGCAGCCGTAGAAGCGCACCGTGCCGGGCAGGCCTTCGTTCTCGAGATACGTCTTCACCGCGAGCGCCGCGAAGTGCGCGGCCGTGCCGAGCAGATGATGGCCGCAACCGTGGCCATTGCCGTTGCCGGTTTCGAGCGACGGCCGGCAGACCGTCGCGCCGCTGTCCTGGCTCAAGCCCGACAGCGCGTCGTACTCGCCGAGAATGCCGATGACCGGCCCGCCGTGACCGGCTTCGGCGACGAAGGCGGTCGGTATGCCGGCGATGTTTTCGGTTACGCGAAAGCCGGCTTGGCGCAGCAGGCCGACGTGCAGCGCGGCGGACTCGGTCTCCTGGAAGCGCAGCTCCGCAAGATTCCAGATGCGGTCGGCGAGCGACGCGAAGCGTTCGCGCTCGGCGTCGAAAAAGCGATCGATGGTGTCGGTCATCGACATGACAAATCTCCTGTTCTTGTTCTCAACGGCGGATGTGGACTCACTGCGGCTTGCGCGACGGAAACGCGAGCGTCGCGGCAAGGCTGACGGCGCTCGCGGCCATCATGTAGAACGCGGGTGCGAGCGGGTTGTCCGTCACGTGCAGCAGCCAAGTGACGATGAACTGCGCGAAGCCACCGAAGATCGTCACGCAGATCGCGTAGATGACGCCCATGCCGGTCACGCGCGCCCGCGCCGGAAAGGCTTCGAGCGTGAGCAGGAACGCGGGCGAGCAGGCCACCATCAGGAAGCCGATCAGGATCGCGACGCCGGGCAGCATGACGGCGAGCGAGTGGTATTGATTGACGGCCCAGAAGAACGGATAGATCAGCGCCAGGATGCCCGCGTGCCCGAGGACGATGAGGGGCTTGCGGCTCGGCAGGCGGTCGGTCAGGTTGCCGAACAGCGGCGAGACGACGATCATCACGAGCCCCGCGACGCAGCCCGACAGGAACGAGCCCGCCTTCGGCATGCCGAGCACCTTGACCGAGTACGACGGCATGTAGAACGCGACGATGTACATCGCGGTCGTGAGGCCGACGATCATCAGCACGCCGAGCACGACTTCGCGCAGGTGGTGCTTCATCACGTAGCCGAACGCGCCGCCGTGCGGAGCGCTTGCTTCGCCGGCGTGACCTGCTTCAGCTTGCGTGTGCGTCTCGTCGAGATGGCGGCGGATGTACATGCCTACCGGTGCGATCAGGAGACCGAAGATGAACGGCACGCGCCAGCCCCAGCTTTCGAGCGCCGCGGGTTCGAGAAGATTCGACAGCAGCGTGCCCGCGAGCGCGCCGCACAGCGCCGCCGCGCCCTGGCTCACCATCTGAAACGACACCATGAGACCACGCCGGTCGGCCGTGCCCGATTCCATCAGGAACGCGGTGGACGCGCCGATCTCGCCGCCCGCCGAGAAACCTTGCAGCAGCCGTCCGAGCACGATCAAGACCGGCGCGGCGAGGCCGATCTGCGCGTAGGTCGGCGCGAAGCCGATCAGCGCGGTGCCGAGCGCCATCAGCAAGATCGTGAGCATGAGCGCGGGCTTGCGGCCGCGCTTGTCGGCATAGTTGCCGATGACGATGCTGCCGAGCGGCCGCATCACGAAGCCGATGCCGAAGGTGGCGAGCGAGAGCAGCAGCGAGACGATGCCACCATTGTCGACCGGGAAAAACTGCTTACCGATCAGGACCGCGAAGAAACTGAAGACGGTGAAATCGAACATCTCCAGCGCGTTGCCGAGCGAGGCGGCGACCACGACTTTGCGCGGGGATGTCCGCCGTGGCACCGCGGCGGCGCGGGCGGATTCGAGTGAGGTGGCCATGCGGGTCTCCTTTGATTGAATAGATTCGTGAAGCCGTCTGGAACTCTAAGCAAAATTTCGCCTCAGAAAGAACTTCAATTTTTAACCGTATAAGTTCTGCTTATCATTTGGCGACGAGATGAAAACTCACCAGCTCCGGGCGCTGACCGCGCTCGCCGAACACGGCAGCATGCGGGCCGCCGCCACGCTGCTGCACGTGACGCAGCCCGCGATTTCGCAAGCCATCCGCGAGCTCGAGGAGCAGGCCGGCGCGCAGCTCGTCGCGCGCTCGGCTAGCGGGGTCGTGCTGACCCAGGCGGGACAGCTGCTGCTCCAGCACGCGCGGCGCGTGGTGCGCGAGATCGAGCTCGCGCAGAGCGCGCTGGCGGAGCATCTCGGCAAGCGCGACGCGCAACTCGCGATCGGCGTCACGCCGTTGGCCGCACCGCTTTTGCAGCGCGCGATCGCGCCGTTTCGCAAGCGCTGTCCGCACACCCGGCTCGGTTTCTTCGAGTACCGGCATTCGCGCATGCTCGAGCAGGTCCGCGAAGGCGCGCTCGATTTCGGCATCGCCACCTTCAGCGGCGAGCGGCGCGAGCCCGATATCGTGCATACGCCGCTCTTCTCGTTCCAGCATGTGCTCGCGGTACGTTCAGGCCATCCGCTTGCTTCATGCGACGACGTTACGGCGCTTGCCGAGTTCGAGTGGCTCTACAACGGTACCGAGGCGGAGTTCGACGAGAGCGTCGGCGCGTTCTTTCGCGCGCGCGGGCTCGCTGCGCCGGCCAAGGTGACGCTGTGCACGTCGATGCTGCTCTATTGGGGATTGGCGGCGGCGTCCGACGCGGTGAGCGTTTGGACGAGCGCTGCCGTCTTGAACGGGCGACGCGCGAAGCCGGTGCTCGTGCAAGTGCCCGCGCGAGTGGACATGCCGTCGGCCACGCTCGGGTTCATGTCGAGGCGGCATTACGTTCTGCCGTCCGCAGCCGAGACGCTGCGCTGGGTCATCGAAGACGAAGCGCGCCGCGCGCCGCCGAATTTCGATTCGTTCGTGTGGTCGGAGGCGGGGATGGGGTAGGGGATGACAGCCGCGCACGCCGGGTGCGCGGCTGTCTCCTTCTTTGATGCGGCGGCGTCAGCCCGAGTTGCGCAGCCCGGCGGCGATCCCGTTTATCGTCAGATGAATCCCGCGCCGCAGCCGCACGTTGGTCTCGCCTGCGCGGTGACGCTTGATCAGCTCGACTTGCAGGTGGTTCAGCGGATCGAGGTACGGGAAGCGGTTCTTGATCGAGCGCGCGAGCAGCGGATTGTCGGCGAGTCGCTCCTCCTTGCCGGTGATCTCGGAGAGCACCTTCGACGTGCGCTCCCACTCCGCGACGATGCGCTCGAACACGTGCTTGCGCAGCTTCTTGTCGGCGACGAGCTGGGCGTAGCGCGAGGCGACGGCGAGATCGGTCTTGGCGAGCACCATGTCCATATTCGACAGCAAGGTCGAGAAGAACGGCCAGGTCTTGTACATCTTCTTGAGCGCCGCGAGCCGCCGCGCGCGCTCGGCGTCGCTGCCCGCGCCGTCCAGATGCGCGGCCACCGCGCTGCCGAAGCCGTACCAGCCCGTGAGCAGAAGGCGGCACTGCCCCCACGAAAAGCCCCACGGTATCGCACGCAGATCTTCGATCTTGCGGTTCTTCGGGTCTTGCAGCTTGCGCGATGCGGGCCGGCTGCCGATGTTGAGCTCGGCGATTTCGGCGATCGGCGTCGACGAGAAGAAGTACTCGGTGAAGCCGGGCGTCTCGTAGACGAGCGCGCGATAGGACGCCATCGCGGCATCCGACAGCGCCTGCATCGTTTCCTCGAACGCGGCGAGGTTCGCGCCCGGCACGTTGCCCGCATTGCCCTGCGGCAAGAGCGACGCTTCGAGCGTCGCGGCGACCACGGTCTCCAGGTTGCGCCGGCCGATCTCCGGATTGCTGAACTTGCTCGCGATCACTTCGCCCTGCTCGGTCAGGCGGATCTGGCCTTCGACGGTGCCGGGAGGCTGCGAGAGGATCGCCTGATAGGTCGGGCCGCCGCCGCGTCCGACCGTGCCGCCGCGGCCGTGGAAGAGCCGCAGCGTGATGCCGCGTTCCTTGAAGAGCGCGACCAGCGCGAGTTCGGCGCGATACAGCTCCCAATTCGAGGTGAGGAAGCCGCCGTCCTTGTTGCTGTCCGAATAGCCGAGCATCACTTCCTGCTCGCCGGCTTGATGCTCGACGATGGAGTCGACGCCGGGCAGCGCGAAGTAGTCGCGCATGATGTGCGGCGCGTTGCGCAAGTCGGGGATGGTTTCGAAGAGCGGGATCACCATCAGGCCGTTGCGGGCATTCGTATGCGGGCTGCCGAGCACGCCTTCGAGCAGGCCGGTTTCCTTCTGCAGCAGCAGCACTTCGACCAGGTCGCTCACGGTTTCCGTGTGCGAAATGATGTAGTTGCGCACGGCGCGGGCGCCGAAGCGCTGGCGCGTCTCGCGAGCCGCCTCGAGCACGCCCAGCTCGCTCTTCGCCAGATCCGAGTAGTCGAGGTACGGCGAGCGCAAGAGGCGCGGCTGCGAAAGTTCGGCGATGAGCACGCGCAGCTTGTCCGCTTCCTGCAGAGATGCGTAGTCGGGCTCGACGCCCGCCTTCTTGAGCAGCTCGGCGATCACGGCTTCGTGGATGTCGGAGCTCTGGCGCAGATCGATGCTCGCCAGATGGAAGCCGAACACCTCGGAGGCGCGCGCGAGAGGAGCCAGGCGCGGCGTCGCGAGCGATTCGCCGTGATGCGCGGCGAGCGAATCGATCAGCACCTTGAGGTCGCGCGTGAATTCGCTCGCGTCGGCATAGGGCTTCGCGCGCACCTGCGGGCCGCTGCGGCCCGCGCCGCGCACCGGCACGACGCCTTCGCCGAGCCGCACGCGCGCACTCGCCGCGAGCCTCGTGTACATGCCGATCAACGCGCGGCGGTACGGCTCGTCGACGCGGTGCGGCGACTGGTCCGGCGACGCCGCGGCGAGTTCCTTCAGCTCGTCGCTCGCGCTCGCGAGCATGTTCGACACCGAGATCTCCGCGCCGAGCTTGTGCACTTCCTCAAGGTAGTGCTCGAGGATCACGGCCGCTTGACGCGAGATCGCTTCTTCGAGCGTCGTGGCGGTCACGTTCGGGTTGCCGTCGCGGTCGCCGCCGATCCAGCTGCCCATCTGGAGGAACGGCGGCAGGCGCGTGGCGAGGCCGTGCTCGGCGAGTTCGGCTTCGATGTCGGCGTAGAGCGCGGGAATCTCGTTCAGGAACGTCGAGCGGTAGTACGACAGCGCGTTTTCGATTTCATCGGCGACGGTCAGGCGCGAGTCGCGCAGCATGCGCGTCTGCCAGAGCGACGTGACGCGCGCGCGCAAAAGCGCCTCGTTCTGCGCCCGCTCGCGTGCGGTGAGCGGCTGGTCGCGCTCGGCGAGCAAGCGCGCGATGTCGCGCTGCGCATCGAGGATGCTCTTGCGCGAGACCTCGGTCGGGTGCGCGGTGAGCACGGGCATGATCAGCGCGTGGTGGAAGAACTGCCCGAGCACCGGCGTCGCGGCGGCGCCCGCTTGCGTCAGGCGCGCGAGCGCGTAGGCGATCGTGCCCGCCTGCGGCGCGGAGCCCGCGAGCGCGTGGACGCGGCGGCGGCGGTTGTGGTGGCGGTCCTCGGCGATGTTCGCCAGATGCGAGAAATAGCTGAATGCGCGCACGACGCTCACCGTTTGCTCGGGCGTGAGCGCGCGCAGCTTCTTGTCGAGCGTCTGCGCGGCGCTGCTGTCGTCTTCGCGGCGGAATTTAACGGCGCTTTGGCGAATCGTCTCGACGACGTCGAACACTGTGTCGCCTTCCTGCTCGCGCACGACGTCGCCGAGCAGGCGGCCGAGGTAGCGGATGTCCTGAAACAGCGGCTGATCCTTGTCCTCGCGGCTGCGGACCGGCACGCGCGGCGCCGGCGCGGCGGTCTGGCTCGCATCGTTGGCCGCGTTTTTCGCACGGGACTTGGCCGTGGATTTCGCTCCGGCGAGCGGCGCAACGGCTTCGGCTTCGATAGCTTGCACGGCCTTGATCGCCTTAGTCGCTTTAATCGCCTTGATGGCTTTGGCGCTCTTGGTCGATTGAGCCGCTTTCACGGTTTTTGCGGCCTTCGCCGTTTGGGTCGCCTTGGCTGATTTGGCTGCCTTGGTGGCAGATGCGGCAGATGCGGCCGGGGTGGCCGATGCGTTGGCGGGCGATGCAGCGTTGCGGCGGGCAGGGCGCGCCGATCCGGAAGACGTCACGATGATTTCCTCAGTGAAGCCAGAGTCTATGAATAGATGGATGGACTGCGGGTAAAGCAACTGCGGAACCTACGACAGCGGCGCCTAATTTCGGGATGCGGCGCGCGAACTGCGGACATCGGTACTGCTTTCTTTGCTGCAGGCGCCGCGGGCGGCTTGGTCCTGGCGGGACGGACCTTGCATTGCATCATCGCTCATGCCGCGCCGGTGTGCGCGAACGAGCGTGCGTGCGATGGGCCGGGCTCGGGCTTGTGGCTCGGGCTCCGGAGGCTTCAGGTGGCTTCCGGTCAGTGCTGCGGACGCGGGCGGCGCAGGCTGGTTGCGCCTTTGTCTCCAGACGGCAGCAAGGCTTCAGGTGGTGCCTGTCCGGTTAATCGGCCAGGACCTGCGTGCTACCATTCTTCGTTATCCATCCCGTCATTCGAAGCCATACGCAATGAACTCCGAGACGCTTTCCGCCACTGCCCCGCGCACCCTCGTGATCGCCTCGCGAGAGAGCCGCCTGGCGATGTGGCAGGCCGAACACGTGCGCGATGCGCTGCACAAATTATATCCATCTTGCGACGTAAAAATCCTCGGAATGACGACACGCGGGGATCAGATTCTCGATCGCACGTTGTCGAAAGTCGGTGGTAAGGGGCTCTTCGTGAAGGAGCTCGAGACCGCGCTCGCCGACGGCCGCGCCGATCTCGCCGTGCATTCGCTGAAAGACGTGCCGATGGAGCTTCCCGAGGGTTTCGTGCTCGGCGCCGTCATGGAACGCGAGGACCCGCGCGACGCGTTCGTTTCGAACGACTACGCATCGCTTTCGGCGCTGCCGCCGGGCAGCGTTGTCGGTACGTCGAGCCTGCGCCGCGAAGCGATGCTGCGCGCGCGCTATCCGCAGCTCGTCGTGCGGCCGCTGCGCGGCAATCTGGATACGCGGCTCGGCAAGCTCGATCGCGGCGAGTACGCGGCGATCATTCTCGCGGCCGCGGGCTTGAAGCGCCTGGGTCTTGGCGCGCGCATCCGGGCGCTGCTCGATGCGGGCGACAGCCTTCCCGCAGCCGGTCAGGGCGCGCTCGGCATCGAGATTCGCGCGGGGCGGCCCGAGCTCGCCGCGTGGCTCGCGCCGCTGCATCACGAGGCGACGGCGCTTGCCGTCGAAGCGGAGCGGATGGTGTCGCGCGCGCTGGGCGGCAGTTGTGAGGTGCCGCTCGCCGCGCACGCGATGTGGCACGACGGCGCGCTGCATTTGAAGGGCCGCGTGTCGACGCCCGACGGCGCGCGCGTACTCGCGGCCGAAGCGTCCGCGCCCGTGACGAGCCCCGAGCGGGCGCTCGCGCTTGGGAAGCAAGTCGCGGCGTCGCTCGAAGCGCAGGGCGCGCTCGAGATCGTCCGCTCGCTCGCCGCCGGCAACGGCGGCCAGCCCGGCGCGTGATGGCGGGCGCAACGAACGGCCGACCGCAGCCGGGCGCGTTCACGGCGGTCGTTACCCGACCGGCCGGACAGTCGGGTGAGCTGTCCGCGCGCCTTGCCGCCGACGGCATCGAAATGCTCGAATTTCCGCTGATCGATATCGCGCCTGCCGCGGACGATGCGCCATTGCGCGCGGCGTTCGCGTCGCTCGATCGCTATGCGCTGGTCGTGTTCGTGTCGCCGAACGCGGTCGATCACGCGTTTGTGAAGTTCGACGCGATCTGGCCGCATGCGCTGCCGATCGGCGTGGTGGGTCCGGGCAGCGTCGCGTCGCTTGCCCGCCATGGGGTCGCCGCGCCTGGGCATCGAATCGTGAGCCCGTCGTCTTCGGTCGACGACGACAGCGCGCGCTTCGACTCGGAAGCGCTCTATGCCGCGCTCGAAACGGAACTCGGAGAGAGCGCGTTCGAAGGCAAGCGCGTGTTGATCGTGCGCGGCGACGGCGGCCGCGAATGGCTTGCGGATCGCTTGCGCGAGGCGGGTGCGCAGGTCGAGGCTGTCGCCGCGTACCGGCGCGTCGTGCCGGACCCGTCGATCGGCGCCTGGCAGCGCGTGCACACGCTGCTCGCGGGCGCGCCGCACGCGTGGCTGGTAACGAGCTCCGAGGGCGTGCGCAATCTGAACGACCTCGCGCACGAGCATCTGACCGCCACCGAAATCACCGCGCTCAAGCGCGCGCCGCTTGTCGCGCCCCATCCGCGCATCGCCGAGACCGCGCGCGGATTGGGTTTTGATAGCATTACGATGTCCGGCGCGGGCGATGAGCGCATCGTCCGCGCACTCGCCGCCTGCGCGCAGGCGCAGCGCGCCGCGCCCAGCGCGGCGGCGCCTAGCGCCTCCTTCGATCAACCGGTTTCGACCAACCCGGCCCCTACACGCATGAGCGATACGAACGATACCAAGAACGTGAATCCCCAGCCGGCCATGACGCCTCCGCCGTTGCCGCCGAACCAGCCGTATACGCCCTACGAAGCGCAAAAGCGCGGCGGCATGGGCATGGCGCTCCTGTGGTTCATCGTGATCGTGTTCCTCGCGGCGGCGGGCGTCGGCGGTTTTGCGCTCAACCGCAAGGTCGTGCGCATGGACGCGCGGCTCGAGCAACGCCAGCAGGCGAACGACGCGCAAGTGGCCGAGCTGCGCGTGAAGACCGATCAGGCGCTCGCCACCGTGCATCAGGTCGATTCGCAGTACTCGCAGCTCGAAGGCAAGCTTGCCGACGCGCAAAACGCGCAGCAGGCGCTGCAGCAGCAATACGCCGACCTCGCGCGCAATCGCGACGACTGGACGCTCGCCGAAGTCGAGCAAATGCTGTCGAGCGCGAGCCAACAGCTCCAGTTGACGGGCAACACGCAGCTCGCGCTCTTCGCGCTGCAAAGCGCGGACTCGCGGCTCGCCGCATCCGACAGCCCGCAAGCGCTGACCGTGCGCAAGGCGATCGCGCAGGACATCGACAAGCTCAAGGCCGCGCCGTCCACCGATTTGACCGGCCTTGCCATCAAGCTCGACAACGCGATCGAACAGGCCGACACGCTGCCGCTCGCAGGCGAAGCGCCGATCGCGCACGCCACGCCGCACGCGAGCACGCCAGCCGACACGGCGAAGGTCGCGGCCGCGACCGGCGAGCCGCGCTGGAAAGTATGGTGGGAGGAATTCACCACGGGCATCGGCCAGCAGTTGACGAGTCTCGTGCAGGTGCGCCGTATCGACAACGCCGATGCGATGCTGAACTCGCCGCAGCAGGGCTATTTCATTCGCGAGAATCTGAAGCTGCGCCTGCTGTCGGCTCGGCTTGCGCTGCTCTCGCGCAATCAGACCACGCTCAAGTCGGACCTCGCCGCCGCTGACGCCTCGCTGGCGCGCTACTTCGACGCGTCGTCGAAGCGCACGCAGACCGTGCAGGAGCTCGTGAAGGAAGTGGAGCAAGGCTCGGCGGTGGTCGAAGTGCCGAACATCGACACGAGCCTGCAGGCTGTCCATCAATACAAGAGCCGGGGTTGACGATGGCGATCCGAGGACTCTTGTGGCTCGCGCTTCTCTTCGTGATCGCGGTCGTGCTCGCGACGGTGGGGCGCTTCGATGCCGGCCAGGTGCTGCTCGTCTATCCGCCGTATCGCGTGGATATCTCGCTGAACCTGTTTATCGTCGCGATCATCGTGCTGTTCATCCTGATGTATGCGCTGATGCGCATCGTGCGCAACATCTGGAAGATGCCGCAGCGCGTCGCCGCCTATCGCACGCGTTCGCGCGAGGCGAAGGCGCATGCTGCGTTGCGTGAAGCGATCGGCAACTTGTTTGCGGGCCGCTTCTCGCGCGCCGAAAAGGCGGCGCGCGATTCGCTGACGAACAACGCGAACAAGGGCGCCGCCGGCCTGGTTGCGGCAGCGGCCGCGCACCGGATGCACGAATACGCGCGCCGCGACGAGTGGCTTGCACAGATCGATGCCGCCGATTGGCAGGACGCGCGCCTGATGGCGAGCGCCGACATGCGCGCCGACGGCCGCGACGCGGACGGTGCGCTCGCCGCGCTGACCGAGATGCAATCGCAGGGTGGCCGCCGCATCCACGCGCAGCAGATCGCGCTGCGCGCGCAGCAGCAGTTGAAGAACTGGGCGGAAGTGCTGAAGCTGGTGAAGCAGCTCGAAAAGCGCGAGGCGATCCACCCGGCGGCGGCGGTGCGCTTGCGCCAGCAGGCTGCCGAAAACCTGCTGCGCGACCGCCGCCATGACGCGGACGAACTGCTGGCGCTATGGAATTCGCTGCCCGCGAGCGAGCGGCAATCGCCGCGCCTCGCCGACTTGGCCGCGGAACTGCTGGTCGCGTTGAACAAGCACCAGGCCGCGCGCAAGATCGTCGAGGATGCGCTCGCGAACAACTGGGACGCGCGCTTGCTGCGCCGTTATCCGGAGACCGCGGGCGGCGACGCGCTGCCGCTGATCCAGAAGGCGGAGGCGTGGCACAAGGAGCGCCCCGAAGACGCCGATCTGCTGTTCTCGCTCGGCCGCTTGTGCCTGCATCAGCAGCTTTGGGGCAAGGCGCAGTCGTTCCTCGAACAGGCATTGAAGATGGCGGGCGACAACGAAGCGCTGACGATCCGCACGCACCGGGCGCTCGCGCGGCTGTTCGAGCAGCTTGGGGATTCAGGGCGGGCGAACCAGCATTACCGGGCCAGTGCGCTGGCGATGAACGTGGTTTGATGCTGTGGCAGCTGGCGGCGCGATTCGGCTGATCCGCGCCGCCGCTGTGTCTTCATCGATGAACTGAGCGCTCGTCGATCATTGCTTCCGCATGCCGCATGAAGTGACTGCGCGGTCCGGCTGCACCGAATTCTTCCAATCCGGCAGATCCCGTTTCTGGTACGCCTCGACCGAGGGGTAGCCTTTGACGTCCCAGATTTCGCCGTCGTAGTGGGTTAGCGCGATTACGGCGTTTCGGCATTGCTTCGAGCGTTCCGCGAGACGGTATGCGATTCGAGGATGCTCGCCCGTCATATCCTGATCGAGGATTTCGTAACGGACCGGGCCGCACTTGCTGAAGCTGGACGTCCATTCGATTTTCTTCGAGCGGACAAACAGCCCGCCGAAGCAGGCCCGGCCCTCGCCTTGGAATACTCCGGTAAATGGGGCGCCCGGAGCATTCGATAGAGCGGGCGCTGCCGATGCGGTCAAGAGCATTGCTGCAAGTTTCACGGCGCGCATGCGGTTTCCTTCTTGTCGCTCACTTATTCACCATCCTCCCCGGCACGCTCAACGCCAACAGCCCGCCAAGCACCATGAACGCCGCGAGCATATACATCCCCGAATCGTTCGCCGCCGTGGCTTGCTTGAGCCAGCCCACCGCATAAGGGCTGAGAAATCCCGCGAGGTTGCCGATCGAGTTGACCATCGCGATGCCGGCCGCCGCGCCCGCGCCCGCGAGGAAGGACGTCGGCAGGCTCCAGAAGAGCGGCAGCGTCGTGATGATCCCGGCCGTCGCGATCGTGAGCGCCGTCATCGCGAGCAGCGTGTTGTGCGCCCAAGCCACCGACAGCACCAGCCCCACCGCTCCCGCCGCCGCCGGCAGCGCGACGTGCCAGCGGCGCTCGCGCATGCGGTCGGCGCTGCGGGCGATCAGGAGCATCGCGATGACGGCCGCCGCGAACGGAATCGCGGACAAGAGGCCGATCGCGAAGGCGTCGGTCACGCCGGTCGCCTTGATGATCGTCGGCAGCCAGAAGCTCACGCCGTACAGCCCCATCACGAACGAAAAGTAGATCAGGCTCATCAGCAGCACGCGCGGGCTCGTCAGTACGGCGCCGAGCGGCGGGTCTTCCTTCTCGGCGTCTTCGGCCTTGATGTTGCGCTCGAGCAGCTGCTTTTCCTCGTCGGTCAGCCACTTCGCCTTGCTGATCCGGTCGTCGAGCTTCGCGAACACGATCACGCCGACGACGATCGACGGCAGGCCTTCGAGCAGGAACAGCCACTGCCACCCGTGCCAGCCATTCACGCCGTTGAAGGTCTTCAGGATGTAGCCGGAAATCGGTCCGCCGATCACGCCTGAAAGTGCGATGGCGGTCATGAACCAGGTCGTCATGCGCCCGCGCCGGTGCGCCGGATACCAGTAGGTGAGGTAGAGGATGATGCCGGGGAAGAAGCCCGCTTCGGCGAGGCCGAGCAGGAAGCGCATGACGTAGAACATCGTTGGCGTCGTGACGAACATCGTCAGCGCGGAGATGATGCCCCATGTGATCATGATCCGCGCGATCCAGATGCGCGCGCCGACGCGGTGCAGGATCAGGTTGCTAGGCACTTCGAAGAAGAAGTAGCCTATGAAGAAAATGCCCGCGCCGAGGCCGTAGACGGTGTCGCTCAGTTGCAGGTCGGCGGCCATTTGCAGCTTCGCGAAGCCGACGTTGACGCGATCCAGATACGCGACCACGTAGCACAGCAACAAGAGCGGCGTGAGCCGGCGTGCGACTTTACGGTAGGTCGCTTCCTCGAATGTCGACGGCGCGCCGGCGCCGGGAAGCGGAAGCTGGTCTGTTGAACTTGCCATGTTGTCTCCTCGTTTTTGTGTGGATTGTGTGGGTTGTGTGTCTGCCTCACACGCAGCGTCCGCCATCGACTTCGAGGCAGACGCCGGTGACGAATTCGGCTTCGTCCGAAGCCAGATAGAGCGCGGCGTTCGCGATGTCCTGCGGCGTCGAGAAGCGTCCGAGCGGAATGCCGGCGAGAAAGCGCTGGCGATTCTCCGGCGTATCTTCCATGCCCATGAACTCGGTCATGAGCCCGGTCTCGCCGATCACGGGGTTCACGCAGTTCACGCGAATCCGGTCGGGGCCGAGTTCAGCGGCGAGCGCCTTGCTGGCGATGATCATCGCGCCCTTGCTGCCGTTGTACCAGACGAGACCCGGACGCGGCCGCACGCCCGCCGTCGACGCGATGTTGACGAACACTCCGCCGCCGCGTTCGCGGAAATACGGCACGAACTCCCGCACGCTCCAGTAGAGGCCCTTCACGTTCACGGCGTAGACGCGGTCGAATTCGCTTTCCGTTACTTCGAGCACGGGCTTATTGCGGTGCGTGACGCCTGCGTTGTTGACGACGATCTGCACGCTGCCGAAGTCTTCGATCGCGGCGACGCGCAGCGCGTGCCAATCGGACTCTTTGGCGATATCGCCGGCGAACGCGATCGCCTTGCCTCCTGCCAGCGCGATCTCGCTCGCCACCCGTTCGGCGGCAGCGCCGTTCAAATCGTTGACGACGACGTTCGCGCCCTCGCGCGCGTAAGTCTTCGCGATGCCTTCGCCGAAGCCTGAGCCGCCGCCTGTGACCACTGCTGTCTTGCCTTTCAAGCGCATGATGTCCTCCGCCGGGCCGCCCCAAGGAGGGCATCCGCCCCCTTGGGGGGCAGCGAACGAATGTGAGCGTGGGGGTTGTTCATTTAGTCTCCTTTTATATGGCGCGAGCTTTACTCACCCGTGCCTGATCGCGATCGTCTTCAAAACGGTGAATCCATACAGCGCCTCGAAGCCCTTTTCGCGGCCGTGCCCCGAGTGTCCGACACCGCCGAACGGCAATTCGACGCCGCCGCCCGCGCCGTAGTTGTTGATGAACACCTGACCCGAGCGCACGCGTCGCGCGAGGCGCAACTGGCGCGAGCCGTCGCGCGTCCAGATGCCAGCCACGAGCCCATAGGGCGTGCCGTTCGCCAGCGCGACCGCTTCGTTTTCGTCGTCGAAGGGCAGGGCGGCCAGCACCGGCCCGAACACCTCTTCGCGCGCGAGGCGATGGGCGGGCGGCACGTCGCGCAAGAGCGCGGGCGCTTGGTAGAAGCCGCTTTCGGGCGCGTCGCCGACGACTTCCCCATGCGCCGCCATCGCAATGCCGTCGTGCTGCGCATCGGACAAGAAATCCCATACGCGGCGCTGCTGCTTGGCGCTGATGAGCGGCCCGCAATCGAGATCGGCGCGGCTCGGGCCCACGCGCAGTTCGCGGAACCGCGCGGCGAGGCGTTCGAGCAGCGGCTCGTAGACGGCGCGCTCGATCAGCACGCGGCTGCCCGCCGAGCAGGTCTGGCCGGCGTTCTGCACGATCGCTGAGACGAGCGTCGGCAGCGCGGCGTCGAGATCGGCATCGGCAAACACGATTTGCGGCGACTTGCCGCCCAATTCGAGCGTGACCGGCACGTGATTCTCGGCCGCCATCTGCGCGACGAGCTTGCCGGTCTCGGGAGAGCCGGTGAACGAGATGTGGTTGATGCCGGGATGGCGTGCGAGCGCCGCGCCCGCTTCGTGTCCGAAGCCCGTGACGATGTTGAGCGCGCCGGGCGGCAGCCCCGCCTCGGCGGCGAGCGCCGCGACGCGCAGCACCGACAGGCACGCGTCTTCGGCCGGCTTCACGACGCACGCATTGCCCGCCGCGAGCGCGGCGCCCGCGCTGCGCCCGAAGATCTGCATCGGATAGTTCCACGGCACGATATGGCCCGTGACGCCGTGCGGCTCGCGGATCGTCAGCACCGTGTAGCCGGACTGATAGGGGAGGGTTTCGCCGTGGAGCTTGTCGGCGGCGCCCGCGTAGAACTCGAAGTAGCGGGCGAGCGCGGCGGCGTCGGCGCGCGCCTGTTTGAGCGGCTTGCCGGTGTCGCGCGCTTCGATCTGCGCGAGCTCTTCGTGGCATGCGGTGACCAGCATCGAGAGCCGGTACAGGATGCGCCCGCGTTCAGCGGCGCTCGATTGCCCCCATTCGCCATCGAACGCGGCGCGCGCGGCCGCTACCGCGCTGTCGATGTCCGCCGGGGTGCCGCGCGCGATTTGCGCGAAGGTCTCGCCGTCGGACGGGTCGATCACGGCGATCGTCTCGCCGCCGGAAGCGGCGGCCCATCCGCCCCCGATGAAATGCTTCGCTTCTTCCATGCAAACTCCTCGCCGGCCAGTTAGGGATTCCACTGCGGAGATTCGATCGAAACGGAAATGCGCGGTCGATTATCGCGCCGATCGGCGGCCAAGTGCGCATGGCCGATTGGCTATAATGCGCTTTCTTCCTGTCCGGCCGGCCCGGCGCGAGGCGAGAGCGGTCTTCATGCGCTCGGTTCGCCAGTCTCGCAGCAGGGCGGCAGGGCCGTGTGTTACGAATTCCTTCCTCTTTCTTCAGAGAACGTCATGAGCTTCAATCACGTCCCCGCAGGCAAAGACATCCCGAACGACTTCAACGTCGTCATCGAAATTCCCGCGCAAAGCGATCCGGTGAAATATGAAGCGGACAAGGACCTGGGCTTGCTCGTCGTCGACCGCTTCATCGGCACGGGCATGCGCTATCCGGCGAACTACGGCTTCATTCCGCAGACGCTGTCGGGCGACGGCGACCCGGTCGACGTGCTCGTCGTCACGCCGTTCCCGCTGATCCACGGCTGCGTGGTGCGCTGCCGCGCGCTCGGCATGCTGCAGATGACCGACGAATCGGGCGTCGACGCGAAGCTGGTCGCCGTGCCGCAAGACAAGCTGTGCCCGATGACGGCGCACATGAAGTCGATCGACGACGTGCCCGAGTACCTGAAGGACCAGATCAAGCACTTCTTCGAGAACTACAAGGCGCTCGAGAAGGGCAAGTGGGTGAAGGTCGACGGCTGGGTCGGCCTCGAAGCCGCGCACAAGGAAATCACCGAAGGCGTCGCGAACTACAAGAAGTAAGCGGCGAGGGCTTCGAGCCGAGCGGCGTTAGGCGTTGTTAAGCCCGCGTTGCGAAAGCCCAAAGCAGACGCAAAAAAACCGCGTGAACCCGCAAGGGTCGCGCGGTTTTTTCATGGGCATGCCGCCGATCAGGACGCTTCGGGTTGCGCGTCGTCTTCGTCAGGCGGCAAAGGAGGCGGAGGCGGCAGCACCGATTCGAGCGTGAACACGCCCGCCGCCAGTTCGCGCTTTTTGCCGGGTGCAAGCCGCTTGACCCAATATTCGGCGCGCAATGCGCTCGACCGGTCGCCGACTTCGAACGAAGCGAGGATCGCCACCGGTTTGCGCGAGCGCGTATAGCGTGCGCCTATGCCGCTTGCGTGCTTGTCGAAACGCGCAGCGACGTCGACAGCGATGCCCGTATAGACGCTGCCATCCGAGCATTCGAGCATGTAGAGAAACCAGGGCATCGTGAAGTGGTGAGAACGATGGCGCAGTCGCCATCAAGTCTTGAAAGGATTGTGCTCGCGCAATTCGTGGACATGCGCGTGGATCAGATTCGCCTCGTTGGCGAGAAAGCGCCCCACGGCATCCTCGAACGCCGGATGCGCGAGCCAGTGCGCGGAACGCGTGATCGTCGGCAGAAAGCCGCGCGCCATCTTGTGCTCGCCCTGCGCGCCGCCTTCGAAGCGGTCGAGCTTTTCTTCGATGCAGAATTCGAGCGGCTGGTAATACGCGGTCTCGAAGTGCAGGCACGGCACGTGTTCGAGCGCGCCCCAGTAGCGGCCGTAGAGCGTGCCCCCGGTCGCTTCGTTGCGCTCGTAGACGACGAGCGAGCTCGCAATCGGCTTGCCTTCGAATTCGGCGATGACGAGCAGCAGGTTCTCCGGCATCGTTTCGCCGATCCGCCGGAAAAAGTCGAGATTCAGATAGGGCGACGAGAAGTGCTCGCGGTACGTCTGCCGGTAGCACTTGCTGAAGAAGCGCCAGTCGGCGTCGGTGGCGTCTTCGCCGCGCACGCGCCGGAACGTGATGCCCGCTTCGCGCACCTTGCGGCGTTCCGCGCGGATGTTCTTGCGCTTTTTCTGTTCGAGCGTCGAGAGGAAATCGTCGAAATCGCGGTAGCCGTCGTTGAGCCAGTGAAACTGGATGCCTTCACGCTGCATCATGCCGAGATCGGTCAGCGCGCGCGTTTCGATTTCGGTTGGGAACAGCACGTGCAGCGACGACACGTCCATCTGCTTGGCGAGCGCAACGAGCGTGGCCGCAAGCTGGCGCTGCGCGGTTGCGTCGGCGGCGAGCATCCGGCTGCCCTGCACCGGCGTGAACGGCACCGCGCAGACGAGCTTCGGATAGTACGCGAGCCCGTTGCGCTGATACGCGTCGGCCCAGGCCCAGTCGAACACGTATTCGCCGTACGAGTGGCTCTTCAGATACAGCGGCGACGCGGCCGCGAGCCGGCCGGTGCGCGTGTCGGTCAGTGTGACGAAGCGCGGCGCCCAGCCCGCGTGCTCGCTCGCGCACTGCGTCGTGGTCAGCGCGGCGAGGAATTCGTGCCTGAGAAACGGCGTAGGCTGCGCCTGAAGCGCGAGCAGGCCGTTCCACTCCGCCGCGTCGACCTCGAGAGGAGACGCGAGAAGGCCCATGCGATAATCGAAGCGTTCTTGTTTCAACGGTGTGACTGTTCCACGTGGTCCGGCGATGCGGCTCAAGCCGGGCCCAGCTATCGACCCTGAATGAGACCACCCCCATGCTCTCTGCGTTCGCTGCCCCCCGAGGGGGCGGTCGGCACGTTTGGGGCGGCCCTGCACGTACCGACATGAAAACCCGAATCGCACTTGCTCAAATCAATGTCACTGTCGGCGACTTCGCCGGCAACGTCGCGAAGATCGTCGCCGCCGCGCGCGCGGCCCACGACGACGGAGCGAAGCTGCTTGTCGCTCCTGAGCTCGCGCTCTCCGGCTATCCGCCGGAAGACCTGCTGCTGCGCCCCGCGTTCTACGCCGCGAGCGCCGCTGCGCTGGCCGATCTCGCCGTTCAGCTCAAGCCGTTCGCGGGCTTGCACGTGATCGTCGGCCACCCGCATCGGGAAGCCGCGAGCGACACGAACGGCCATGGTAATGCAAACCGGCCCATCGAGCGCGGCCTGCCGCCCGTCGATACGTACAACGCCGCGTCGCTGATCGTCGACGGCAAGATCGTCGGCACGTATGTGAAGCAGGAACTGCCGAACACCGAGGTGTTCGACGAAAAACGCTATTTCGCCGCCAATCCGACGCCGTTCGTGTTCACGCTCGATGGCGTCAAGTACGGCGTCGTGATCTGCGAGGACGCGTGGCACGCGTCGGCGGCGCAACTCGCGAAGGCGGCGGGCGCGCAGGTCATCGTGATCCCGAACGGCTCGCCGTATCACTTGAACAAGGAGGCGGTGCGCGTCGATATCCTGCGCGCGCGGATCGCCGAGACCGGCCTGCCGATGATCTACGTGAACATGGTCGGCGCGCAGGACGAGCTCGTGTTCGACGGCGGTTCGTTCGTGCTCGACGCGCAGGGCGAAATGGTCGCGAAGATGCCGCAATTCGTCGAAGGCCATGCGATCGTCGAGTTCGAGGGCGCCACGCCCGTGAAGGGCGAGATCGCGCCTGAGCAGCCGCTCGAAGCGCAGGTCTACGCGGCGCTCGTCATGGGTGTGCGCGACTACATTGGCAAGAACGGCTTTCCGGGGGCGATCATCGGGCTGTCGGGCGGCGTCGATTCGGCTCTCGTGCTGGCCGTGGCCTGCGATGCGCTCGGCGCCGACCGCGTGCGCGCCGTGATGATGCCGTCGCGCTACACGGCCGACATTTCCACGACCGACGCCGCCGACATGGCGCGCCGCGTCGGCGTGCGTTACGACGAAATCGCCATTGCGCCGATGTTCGATGCGTTCCGCGGCTCGCTCGCGAAGGAGTTCGAAGGCCGCGCGGAAGACGCGACGGAAGAGAACATCCAGGCGCGCATCCGCGGCACGCTCTTGATGGCGCTGTCGAACAAATTCGGCTCGATCGTGCTGACCACGGGCAACAAGAGCGAGATGGCCGTTGGCTACTGCACGCTCTACGGTGACATGGCAGGCGGCTTCGCGGTCATCAAGGACATCGCGAAGACGCTCGTCTACCGTCTCTGCCATTACCGCAATGCGGCAACCACGTTCGAGAAGCGCGACATCATCCCCGAGCGGATCCTGACTCGCGCACCGTCGGCCGAATTGCGCGAGAACCAGACCGACCAGGACAGCCTGCCGCCGTACGACGTGCTCGACGAAATCATGCGGCTCTACATGGAAGAGGACAAATCGCTCGGCGAGATCGTCGCCGCCGGCTTCGCGGCCGACGACGTGAAGCGCGTCACGCGCCTCATCAAGATCAACGAATACAAGCGCCGTCAGGCGCCGATCGGCATTCGCGTGACGCACCGCGCGTTCGGCCGCGATTGGCGCTATCCGATCACGTCGCGCTACCACGAACCCATCGAATGACCGAAGCGGCGACACGCGCCGTGTGCATTCGCGCCCATTGTGCGGATCGCGATGCACCCGGCGCGGCGTAGAATCGAACCCATCTCTCTCTCCAAACGCTAGCGAGGCACGCCATGAAACGCATCACCGCCATCATCAAACCGTTCAAGCTCGACGAAGTGCGCGAGGCGCTCGCGGAGGTCGGGCTGACGGGGCTGACCGTCACCGAAGTCAAGGGCTTCGGGCGCCAGAAAGGTCACACGGAGCTGTACCGGGGCGCCGAATATGTCGTCGACTTCCTGCCGAAGGTGAAGATCGAGGTGGTGGTGGCGAGCGCGCAATGCGATCAGGTGATCGACGCGATCATCGGCGCGGCGCGCACCGGCAAGATCGGCGACGGGAAGATCTTCGTGACGGATGTCGAGCGCGTGATCCGCATCCGGACCGGCGAAGAGAACGAAGCGGCTGTTTGAGATGGGACTTTGAAGGTCGCGCTGCCGGTGCGCGGCGCGGCTTGATTTGCAGCTATACCGGCGTCACGCCGGTTTTTTTGCGCCCAAAATGAAAAAACGGTGCGACGCCCTTCCGGACACCGCACCGATACGCGCCTCTCGCAGCAGCGTGAAACTTGTGTTGAAACTGTTCTGATTACACCGTTCGATTAGAACGAGTGCTGGATACCTGCGTACACGCCGGTCTGGCTGTGACCCGACAGCGGGTTGTCAGAGTTGCCAATGCCGTTTGCTTCCAGGCTGAGGGTCGAGTTGTTGCTGTTGCGAATCGTCGCGACCTGGAGGTCGAGCAGCGTGCGCTTGGACAGGTTGTACGAACCGCCGATCGTGTACATCGTCCCGTTGCCGCCGCCGTTGTTCGCATTGGCGTGATAGACAGCCGCAATCAGCGCGGCCGCCGGCGTCGCCTGCCACGTCACGCCGCCCCATTCGTGGTCGACCGAGGTCGCGGCCGTCGTGAGCTTGGAGCCTGACGTACGAAGCGCCTCGTAGCCGCCTTGCACCTTGAACTGGCCGAGGAACACGTTGACCATCGCCATGTAGTCGCGGCCGTAGTTGTACGCGCCGCTCGCCACCGGGTTCGCGCTGCCGGTAGCATCGCCGTTCAGCTGACCGTTGAGCGGATTGCGGATTTCGTCATAGAGGCCGCGAACCTGGAAGAGCGCCGACGTGTAGGTCAGTTGCAGGCCGGCTTCGCGGCCTTGGGTCGTCGTGCCGTTGCCGTTCCAGTTCGTCGCGTTCGACAGCGAATACTGGCCGTAGACGTCAAAGCCGTACCACTTCGGCGACTGATACGAAATGTTGTTGCTCGACTGCGGCCAGTTGCGGCCACGCACGAGCGAAGCCGACGACCAGGACGACTGACCGAACGGGTCGAAGTCCCAAATGCCGTTCGAGATGAAAAGTTCGCGGCCGAGCAGGAAGGTACCGAATTGATCGTTCGCGAAGCCGATGGTCGCCCAGCGATTCCAGATCTGGTTGGTTCCGCCGAGGTTGCCGTTGAACGTGTTGAAGGAGCCTTCCAACTGGAACACGGCCTTCGTGCCGCCGCCCAGGTCTTCAGCACCCTTCAAGCCCCACAGGCTGGTACCCCAGTCGCCGCTTTCCGCGCGCCAGCGGCTCGTCGAGCCACCCGTGCTGTTCGGAATGCCGCTCATATATTCGATGCCTGCGTCGAGGCGCCCGTACAGCGTCACGCTGCTTTGTGCGTGTGCGACTACGCCAGCAGACATGAGCGCCGCGGCGAGCAAAGCTTTCTTCATCATCTCCTCCATTACCCTGTCAAAAATGCAGCCACTACTGCGAATAGCGCCCGGCGTGGAGACGCCGGGCGGGAATTTTTATATCCAGGGAGACCTGCGGTAAGGCCGACGCGCAATGCCGTGTGGCGGTTGTCCCCGAGCAGGGCGCGTGTAGTGGGCCAGCTGACTGTCGCAGTTCCGATCCCCTCGTTGACCGGTGTCTCCTCTGCGCTTTGAAGTAAAACTACTTTTCAAGTACTTTGTTTTGCTACTTTGGTTACTAATTTAGCAAAAATACACTTCAGTGGCGAAGAAAATCGTAGTTCGGCTAGCTGGTGTCTCTAAATTGCAATACCAGTGTGGTCCGCGTGCGTCAGCGAACCTCATGAAGATGCGGAAAATCCTTGTCTGACAAGGGAAGTCGGATTCCTAGACAGATGAGTCAAGGAATTTCACTATTGACGACCCAATTAGGCGGGAGTAGGCGGCTAATTGCGCGTGATTTGCGCGAGGGAGCCGCCTAAAAGACGACTTATTGGGATTCGAAGGAAAAATAAAAGGCGCTGAAAGCGCCTTGTAAAAAGTAGTCCAGTCGGATTTTATGCAGCTCTTATTTGAGGCTGCCCGACAAGAATTGTCGGAGCCGTTCGCTCTTCGTGTTTTGAAAGACCTCGTTGGGGTGTCCTTCTTCCTCGATGCGTCCTTGGTGCAGGAACACGACGTGGTTCGACACGTTGCGCGCGAAGCCCATTTCGTGGGTCACGACGATCATCGTGCGGCCTTCTTCGGCGAGCTTCTGCATCACCTTCAGCACTTCGCCGACGAGCTCCGGGTCGAGCGCCGAAGTCGGCTCGTCGAACAGCATCACGTCGGGGTTCATGGCGAGTGCACGCGCGATCGCAACGCGCTGCTGCTGGCCGCCCGACAAATGCGACGGATATTGCTTCTCGACCCGCGGCGCGAGTCCCACCTTCTCCAGATACTGACGCGCGCGCTCCTCGGCTTCGCGGCGCGCCAGGCCAAGCACGTGGACCGGCGCTTCGATCACGTTCTCGAGCACGTTCATATGCGCCCACAAGTTGAAGTGCTGGAACACCATCGAGAGCTTCGTGCGCATGCGCTGCAGCTGCTTCTGGTCGGCTACGCGAAGCGCGCCGGCCTTGTCCTTCTGCGTGCGGACTTCTTCGCCGTCCAGATAAATGCGCCCGGCATTTGGCTGCTCTAGGAAGTTGATGCAGCGAAGGAACGTGCTCTTGCCTGAGCCGGACGAGCCGATGATGCTGATCACGTCGCCGGCGTTCGCCTTGAGCGAAACGCCTTTGAGCACCTCGTGGTTGCCGAATTGTTTGTGCAGATCGTCGACGAAAAGCTTGTGCATCGGGGAATTCATGGAAATGGTTTTACTTGCCCTGCGGACGCAGATACGCGAGCCAGTGCTTCTCCGCGCGGCGGAACAGCGCGACGAGCGCAAACGAAATGAGAAGGTAGAGCAGGGCCGCGATGCCGAACGCCTGGAACGACATATACGTGGCCGAGTTCACGTCGCGAGCGATCTTGAGAATGTCGGGGACGGTGGCCGTGAAAGCGACGGTCGTCGCGTGAAGCATCAGGATCACTTCGTTGCTGTAAAGCGGGAGCGCGCGCCGCAACGCCGACGGCAGGATCACGCGCCGGTACAGCGTGAACGACGACATCCCATACGCGCGCGCCGCCTCGATCTCGCCGTAGGCGGTCGACTTGATCGCGCCCGCGAAAATCTCGGTGGTGTACGCGCAGGTGTTCAGCGTGAAAGCGAGCAGCGTGCAGTGCATGCCGTCGCGGAAGAAGTCGTTGAGCAGCACGTTGCCGCGGACGACTTCGAGGCTGTAGAGGCCCGTATAGCAAAGCAGCAGTTGCACGTAGAGCGGCGTGCCGCGGAAGATATACGTATAGAGCCACACCGCGCTCGACAGCCACTTCCGCTTCGAGACGCGCGCCACGGCGAGCGGCACCGAAAGACAAAAGCCAAAGCCGATCGACACGACGAGCAGCCACAGCGTGATGACGACGCCCGTCAAGCGGTAGCCGTCGCTATATAGATAGTTGCGCCAGTATTCTTGAATCAGCTCGATCATAGTTCCGCCTGCTGTTGCGCTTAGAGGTCCGCTTTACGAACGCCGATCGAGTAACGCTTCTCGAGCCAGAGCAGCACCAGATTCGAAATCGTCGTGATGGCGAGATAGATCGCGCCTGCCAGCAGCGTGAAGAAGAAAAAGCGCAGCGTGCCCTTGCCGGCATCTTGCGACGCTTTGACCACGTCGGCCAGGCCGATGATCGAGACGAGCGCGGTCGCCTTGACCATCACCTGCCAGTTGTTGCCGATGCCGGGCAGCGCGAAGCGCATCATCTGCGGGAACATGATGCGCGCGAACGTCTGCCAAGACGTCATGCCGTACGCGGCGCCCGCTTCGAGCTGGCCGCGCGGCACAGAAAGGAACGCGCCGCGGAAAGTCTCGGTGAAGTACGCGCCGTAAATGAAGCCGAGGACGATCACGCCGGCCACGAACGGATCGATGTCGATCTGATCCCAGCCGAGCAGGTCGGTGAGATTGTTCAGCCAGATCTGGATGCTGTAGAAGAGCAGCAGCATCAGCACGAGATCAGGGACGCCGCGAACGAGCGTCGTATACAGCGCGCCCGCGCCGTAGGTAACGCGGTTCTTCGACAATTTCGCCGCTGCGCCGAGCAGGCCCAGCACAAAGGCGAAGGCGAGCGAAAGGACCGCCAGCTTGACGGTCTGCCAGGTGCCCGCGAGGATCAGCGGGCCATAGCCTTGAAGGGACATAGGAGGTCCTTGACGGCGCGCCGGGCGCGTCGCGAAAGACGCGATTCCCGACAGCTTGGCGCCTTCCGTGCGGAATGGGGGCGCGCGAGGCTGTCGCGCATCGCTGTGAAATACATGACCGTCTCGCCGTGCAGCTGGTGAGGGGCTGCCATCGGGCGCGGGCAAAGCGCGTGAGGCGCAAGGCTTACGCCGTACTTCGGCAAGACGGCGCGTTTGTCGGTGGTGCTGCGGCGACCGTACTGCTTGTCGTATTGCTTCTACGAAAAGCGCGGTATTTTACCCGAAGCCGCGCGCAGCGCTACTGCGGCGAACCCCGAGCGGCGCCCGCAAACGAAAACGAAGGGCAATGTAATCGATCGGCAAGCACAGACAATGCGCCGATGCGCAAAGGTAAGCGGCCAAAAAAAACGCCACGCGGCGCATTTCATGCGCGCGTGGCGTTTTCTTCAACGCGGCGCTGGCGAAGGTGGACCGCGGCCAAGACATTACTGAGGCGCAGCGGGCGCCCCAGCAGCCCGGTGGTTTACTGCGCAGGCATCGCGTCCGATGCCGCGCCCTTCTTATGCTGCTCCCAGCGCTGATGCATCTTCTCGCGCATCTGCTCCATCTTCGCGAAGTGCTGCTTGAGCGCCGTGCTGACGATGGTTTTTTGCTGGTCGTTCAGGCCGTTGTAGAAGGCGAGCCAAGCCTGCGCGGTCTGTTCGTGAAGCTGCTGATCCTGCTGCATCGCCTTCTGGTGAGCGTCATGCAGCGCGTTCAGGTCGAGGATCGGCTGCTGCTGCATCGCCTTGAACTGCTCGTGCATCTGCTCGTGATTCGCGCGCAGCGTCTCACGGTTTTGCTTCATCGTGTTGAGCGCGTCTTGCCACTGCTTTTCCTGATCTGGCGAGAGCTTCAGTTGGGTGTGCAATTGATTCAGTTGCTTTTCGAAGCCGCCATGGTGCCAACCGCCTGGGCCGCCCATCGGCATGCCGTCCTGGGCGGCGTAAGCGGCGCCGAACGTCACGGCGAGCGATGCGGCAGCAACGGCGAGATAGCGCGAGATTTTGTTTTTCATCGAAGACTCCTAAGAATAAATAAGCCGCCGATGCGTTTTGCCGCTTACGTGAGACGCGGCGCGCCATCGGTTAGGCATAGGCTAGTCAGCCAGCGAGCGCGCCGTGTTACGCGATGAAGAGGGCGTATTACGCTACATTACGAGTGACTTTGGCAGTAATACCCGGTAACCCATTAGCGTGTTTGCTCACCGAATGCGTGGGCGGCGCGCGTTAAACTTCGTGCCATGGCTACTCAAATCCTTGTCGTCGACGACGACTCCGAACTGCGCGATTTGCTGCGCGACTACCTCGTCAAACAGGGCATCGAAGTTTCGGTGCTGCACGACGCCGGCTCGCTCGAGCGGCGCCTCGAGCGCGAGCGTCCCGATCTGATCGTGCTCGATCTGATGATGCCGGGCGTCGACGGCCTGACCGCGCTGCGCAAGCTGCGCGCGGCGGGCGACGACATTCCCGTGATCATGCTGACCGCGCGGGCGGACGACGTCGACCGCATCGTCGGCCTCGAACTTGGCGCCGACGACTACCTCGGCAAGCCGTTCAATCCGCGCGAGCTGCTCGCGCGCGTGCAGGCGGTGCTGCGGCGCCGGCGCACGGTGCCGTCGGCGGCGCCCGAGCAGCGCGAGCCGTTTTTGTTCGGGCGCTTCCAGCTCGACTTCCAATCGCGCACGCTGAATATGGAAGGCAAGCCGCTCACGCTTTCGGGCAGCGAGTTCGCGCTCTTGAAGATCTTCGTGAATCATCCGATGCGCACGCTCACGCGCGAGCGCCTGCTCGAACTGCTGCACGGGCCTGAATACGACGGCACCGATCGCGGCATCGACGTGCAGGTGTGGCGTCTGCGCCGCATTCTCGAAACCGACCCGTCGACGCCGCGCTTCATCCAGACCGTGCGCGGCCGCGGTTACGTCTTCGTGCCCGACGGCGAGCAAAATGCGCCGGCCAATTGATTCGCTGTTTGGACGGCTGGCGCTGCTGGTGATCGCCGTCCTGCTGTTGTCGCATTTTGCGTGGTTCCTGCTGATCCGCTTCGAGCGCAGCCAGTTCCAGGCGCGCTATGCCGTGGAGGAGGCGACGTTCCTGGTCGACGCCGTGCGCCAGCACGTCAAGCTCACGCCGAACCAGCCGCTGCCGTCGCGCGTGCGCCTCGTCGATCCGACGAGCGCCGACATCCCGCCCGAGAGTTCCGACTTGCCCGGCTCGCTCAAGCGCTTCGCCGACGACGTACGCGAACGCATGCCGACCGGCTCCGATGTCCGGATCGCCGTGGGACGCCCGCCCCAGCTGTGGGTGCACGAGGCGGGCGACCGCGACTGGATCGTCGTGCCGGTGCAGCCGCTGCGTCCGGCGCGGCCATTCGACCAGATGCTGATCTGGCTGTCGTCGATCTTTGCGCTGGCGGTGATGTGCGCGCTGTTTGTCGCGTGGCGGCTGCAAAAGCCGCTGACCTCGCTCGCGCAGGCAGTGACCCGTTTCGGCCGCGGGCAGCCGGTGCCGCCCTTGAAGGAGCGCGGGCCGCGCGAGCTGCGCCTGCTGACGCACGGCTTCAATCAGATGGTGCAGGAAGTGTCGCGCACCGAAAACGATCGCGCGGTCATGCTGGCTGGCGTCGCGCACGATCTCAAGACGCCGCTTGCCCGCCTGAGGCTGCGCGCGGAGATGATGGAAGAGGCGAAGATGCGCGACGGCGTCGTGCGCGACGTCGATTCGATGACGCACATCGTCGATCAATTTCTCGTGTTTGCCCACGGCGGCGTCGATCGCAGCGAGCCGGTCGAGGTCGACGAACAGTGCGAGCGCCTTGCCCGGAGCTATCGGGCGGCGTCGACGGGCGCGCCGACCGTGCAAACCGAGCTCACCGCCGGGGCGGGTTTCAGGCTGCCCGCCGCGACGCTCGACCGGATCTTGTCGAATTTACTTGAAAACGCGCATGCGTATGGCGCCCCGCCCGTGCACGTCGAGACCGCACGCACACCGGCCGGCTGGACACTGGCGGTCAGCGATCATGGTCAGGGGATTGCGCCGCAGGATCTGATCAATGCGAGCCGCCCGTTCGTTCGGCTCGACCCGGCGCGCGGCGGCAACGGGCACAGCGGTCTCGGCCTCGCGATCGTGGAGCGACTCGTGCGCCGCGCGGGCGGCGTGTGCGAGATCGGCAATCAAGAAGGCCGCGGCTTGCGCGTGCGGATGACGTTCCCGTTCGAAGCGCTGCCGCGCACGACAGCGGAATCGGAAGCGGTCTGGTAGAGGCGGGCGCTTGTTCTAACGAAAACCCGGCGAATGCGCCCGCGCAGGCGGGTGTTTATTCGGCGAACAGCGTGTTGAGCGCGGCGGCGGCGTCGCTGTCGACCGTGTTGTACGTGACGCTGTTGGCCTCGAAGATATAGTGCGTCGTGTACTTGCCGAGCTTCTCCAATATTTCCTCCTGGATCGCTTCAGGCGCCACGTCGAGTTTCAGGTACCACGCCGTCGACGACAGCCGGCTCTGGAACGCGCCGTACTCGGCCAGCAGATGGTCGAACGCAGCGGCGTCCTGATCCCGGCAGACGATGACCAGATTCCCTTTCATGGATACCTCCCAGGTTGGATCAATGACTTTCGTATGAAAGTCGATGATACCTTGAGGCCGCCGTGTGCCGATTTAATGTCGGCTTTTGCGGGCGCGCTTTTTCGTGGCGCGAAACGGCGGGTTCGACCGGTGCTCGCCGTGCTCAAGAGGTGACGACCGCGGCGCGTCCGGCGGGCGACGGGTCGTCGGGAGGAAGGGCTTTGGTGCGGTCGCGGCCGGCCGATTTCGCCGCGTACAGCGCGAGGTCGGCGCGGCTCATGATGCGCTCGGGCAAGTCGGCGCCGGACAGTTCGGTGATGCCGATGCTCACGCTCAGCTCGACGCCGGCCGGCAGCCGGGCCGACGGCTGGGCCTTCAACCGCTCGTGCAGCCGTTGGGCGACCGCGAGCCCGTCTGTCAGCGCGGTCGCCGGCAGCACGATGCCGAATTCCTCGCCGCCGAGCCGGCCGATCGCATCGCTCGTGCGCAACTCGTGGCGGCAGATCGTGACGAAGTGCTCGAGCGCGCGGTCGCCGATGGCATGGCCGAAGCGGTCGTTGATCTGCTTGAAGTGGTCGAGGTCCGCGATCGCGAGGCACAGCGGCTTGCCGCCCGCGCGCGCCGCGGCGATCTCCTTTTGCAGCAGGTCGAGGAAGTAGCGGCGCGAGAGCGCGCCCGTCAGCGCGTCGTCGCGCGCCTCGGCCGACAGCAGCAAGTTGGCTTCCTGGAGCTGGTCGGCGAGATGGCGGGCGGCGCGGTGGTGGCGTTTTTCGCGCAGGTACGACGCGCCGATCAGATAGGCGAGCATGATCGAGCCGGCCAGCAGCACGAACACGAGCAAATGCATGTTGCGATGGTTGCGCAGCAGTTCGGGCCACGAAATGACCGGATCGACGAGGTGAGCCGAGAGCCCGGAGTTGAGCCCGCCGCGCATCTCGTACAGCGAAGGCGTATGCGTGCCGGGCAGCTCGACGATCTGTCTGGCAAGCGCGCCCGGCACCCAGGGCGCATCGTGCGCGACTTGCGAGGCGAGCGGCTGCACGCCGAATTCCGGAAAATCGGTGCGCATATAGATGTTCTTGCGCTCGTCGGCGCTCATCGTCTCGACCCGTGCATGGGGCAGCGCGCGGCCGGCCACCGCGCTGTCGTGCGCCATGATGATGACGCCGTTCTCGTCGGCGATGAACGTGCCCGGGTGCGCGACCCAGTGGTGCAGCCGCGCGATGCCGAGCTTGGCGACGATGGCCCCGACGAGCTCGCCGTCGTTATACACGGGCGACGCGATGAATATCCCGGGCTCGCCGCTGTTGCGGCCGACGCCATACGCCTGCGTGAAGCCGCCGAGCAGTGCCTCCTCCAGATACGCGCGCGCTTTCATGTCGCGGCCGACGAACGAGCCCGCCATTGCGGCGTTGCTCGAAGCCACGCAAAGGCCCTCCGTATTGACGAGCCAGATGTTGTCGAGACCGGAGAAGCCCTGGGCGTTGTGCAGAAAGTCGCTGATACCGGCGAGTTGCGGGTCTTTCGATAGCGTCTCGCGCAACTCGGGTTCCATGGCGGGGCGCTTCGCGGCATAATTCTGCGCCTGAGACAGTGTGTGCTGAATCATGCGCATTTCGGCGATGGTTTCGGGAATTGCACGCGCCATCGCCAGATCGCTTGCAATCATCTGCGCCATGTTGTCTGCGGCGGCCGACGAGATCTGCCGCTGCGTGACGATGGCGTCGTCGAGTTCGCGCTCACCCATCTGATCGGCCACCAGTCCCGCGACGATCCAGCAGGCGAGCGCGACGATCATGAGGCTCGACAGCGCGATCGCCCGGCGCAGGGTGGGGTGGTTCATCGACTCTCGGATCCGTCTGACAGTTGCGTGCGGTTAGCGGGTTGGGTTGCGGTGCAGGACGCGCCGGCTGGTGCCGTGGCACCTGGGTGGCGGGAGTTGGGCCTGCTGTCGCGGCTCGATGGGTTGCGCGGGGCATACCTTGGACGCGACATCTCGAAATTCTAACTGGCGGGCGGCGTCATGCCCATATACAACAGCGGGCAGCGTTTTTGCACCATCCGGCGCCGAAAGGTTGTGCGTGAAACCTAGGTTGTAGTAGTGTCGTGCCGTCAAAAAGCAGGAAAGCCAGTCAGCCTTCGAGCGCATTGAAATGCGCCGCCGCCGGGGGTAGCGCTTGCTGACTACAGCGCCTTAGCAGTCAACGAAATACCGCACTCATGCTTCTTGTCATGTCCTCATATCGCTTTCCGAATCGACCTTTTGACTGGCGTGACGCTCACGCCATACGCCATTCGCATGCGATCTTCCGCTTAGGAGCCGGCTCGCCGGCCGCGGACCGTTCAATGTTTCTTGCCGCGGAGGGCGCCTGATGGACTTCGGCTTCAACCTGAATCGGACCGCCAATGCGTCGGCGTGGCGGCTCTTGCCCAATCGCTGGGACTTCGTGGCCTTCCCGCTGATCATCTGCCTGATCGCGATGGCCGCGATCGGCTTCCATCAGACGATGGAGCCGATTTCGACGCTCAAGACCCAGGTGATCTCGACCGATCCGTCGAACCTGCCGGAATACGCGCTGCGCACGACGCTGCGCATGCTGGCGGCAATGGTGGCGTCGCTGCTGTTCACGCTGATCTACGGCACGCTCGCGGCGAAAAGCCGCCGCGCGGAGAAGGTGCTGATTCCGATTCTGGACATCCTGCAATCGGTGCCGGTGCTCGGCTACATCTCGTTTACGGTCACGTTCTTCATCGCGCTGTTCCCGACCCGCGTGGCCGGCGCCGAATGCGCGGCGATCTTCGCGATCTTCACGAGTCAGGCTTGGAACATGACGTTCAGCTTCTATCAGTCGCTGACGACCGTGCCGCGCGATCTGGACGAAGTCTCGCGCGGTTTCCATCTGACCGGCTGGCAACGCTTCTGGAAGCTCGAAGTGCCGTTCTCGATGCCGGGGCTCATCTGGAACATGATGATGTCGATGTCGGGCGGGTGGTTCTTCGTGGTGGCGTCGGAGGCGATCACCGTCGGCAACAACACGATCACGCTGCCGGGCATCGGCGCCTATCTCGCGCAGGCGATCTCGGACAAGAACCTCACGGCGATCGGCTGGGTGATTCTGACGATGACGATCGTGATCCTCGCCTATGACCAATTGCTGTTCCGTCCGCTCGTCGCATGGGCCGACAAGTTCCGCATGGAAACCACCAGCTCGGGCAATGCGCCGGAATCGTGGCTGCTCGATCTGGTGCGCCGCACGCGCCTCATTCATCAGTTGCTGGTGCCGGCCGGCTGGATGCTGGCGCGCACGGCGCGTTTGAGATTCCGTCTGCCCTCCATGAGCGGTGTGCGTTTTCCCGTGCCCAAGCTCGAGAAGGGGCCGTCGCGCATCGGCGACATCATCTGGAGCATCGTCGTGCTGCTGGGCACGGTGTATGTGGTTTATCGCGTGATCGCGTACGTGAGCACCGGCGTCACGATGAGCGAGGTCGAGCACGTGTTCGGGCTCGGGCTCATCACGCTGCTCCGCGTGCTGTTGCTGATCGCGATTGCGTCGGTGATCTGGGTGCCGCTCGGCGTGCTGATCGGGCTGCGTCCGGCGCTTGCCGAAAAGATCCAGCCGCTCGCGCAGTTCCTCGCCGCGTTCCCGGCGAACCTGCTGTTCCCGGTGTTCGTGATCGTGATCGTGAAGTTCAATCTGAACCCGGATATCTGGCTGTCGCCGCTGATCGTGCTCGGCACGCAGTGGTATATCCTGTTCAACGTGATTGCCGGCGCGACCGCCTATCCGAACGACTACAAGGAAGCGGCCACCAATTTCCGCATTCGCGGATGGCAATGGTGGCGCCAGGCGATGCTGCCCGGCATCTTCCCGTACTACGTGACCGGCGCGATCACCGCATCAGGCGGCGCATGGAATGCCAGCATCGTCTCCGAGTTCGTGCAATGGGGCGACATCAAGGTCCAGGCGCACGGTCTCGGCGCCTATATCGCGCAGACTACGGCCGCAGGCGACTTCCCGAAGATCATCCTGGGCATCGCGGTGATGTCGTTGTTCGTCACGCTGTTCAACCGCACGTTGTGGCGTCCGATGTTCCGATATGCCGAATCCAAGCTCCGGCTCGATTGATCGGCCTCGTCCGACACCTCATCTGAAACGTAGTTAGCGAAACCAAGAGTAACGCGCGATGCAAAATTCCAAAGATGCTGTAGCTGCTACGCCGGCGCAGGCGCCGGCCGTTTCCCGGGACGCTGGCCGCGAGATCCTGAACGTCAAGGACGTATGCCGAGGCTTCGACAAGGCGCAAGGCGAACTGCTGGTGCTCGACGACGTGAATCTGACGCTGCATGACGGCGAGATCGTCGGGCTGCTGGGCCGCTCGGGTTCGGGCAAATCGACGCTCCTGCGCATCATCGCTGGCTTGATTCAGCCGACCGACGGCCACGTCGACTACCTTGGCAAGCCGCTCGACGGTCCGGCCAAAGGCGTCGCGATGGTGTTCCAGACATTCGCGCTGTTTCCGTGGCTCACCGTGCTGCAGAACGTGGAAGCGGGGCTGGAAGCGCAAGGCGTCGGTGCGCGCGAGCGCCGCGAGCGCGCCCTCGCCGCGATCGACCTGATCGGTCTCGACGGCTTCGAAAACGCCTATCCGCGCGAGCTGTCGGGCGGCATGCGTCAGCGCGTGGGCTTTGCGCGCGCGCTGGTCGTCGACCCGACGCTGCTCTTGATGGACGAGCCGTTCTCCGCGCTCGACGTGCTGACCGCCGAAACGCTGCGTACCGACTTGCTCGATCTGTGGACGCAAGGCCGTCTGCCGATCAAATCCGTGCTGATCGTCACGCACAACATCGAGGAAGCGGTGTTCATGTGCGACCGCATCCTGGTGCTGTCGTCGAACCCGGGCAAAGTGATCGCCGAGATCAAAGTGCCGTTCAAGCATCCGCGCAACCGTCTGGACCCGGCGTTCCGACGCCTCGTCGACGACATCTACGCGAAGATGACCGCGCGCCGCACCGACGAAACGGCCAAGAAGGGGCTCGAACTGGGGAGCTGGCTGCCTGAGGTGTCGACCAACCTGATGGCGGGTCTGATCGAGACGCTGGCCGCGGCGCCGTATCACGGCCGCGCGGACATGCCGGAAATCGCGCGCTCGCTGCACCTCGAAGTGGACGATCTCTTTCCGATCGCGGAAGTGCTGCAGCATCTGGGTTTCGCTGACATGCGCGAAGGCGACATCTTCCTCACGCCGCCCGCGCGCGTGTTCGCCGAGTTCGGCACGCAGGAGCGCAAGATGATGTTCGCCGAGCATCTGTTGCGGCACGTGCCGCTCGCCGCGCGTATCAAGAAGGTGCTCAACGAGCGTCCGGGGCATCGCGCGCCGCGCGTGCGTTTCGAGCAGGAGCTGGAAGATTTTCTGTCGGACCAGGCCGCTGAAGAAACGCTCGACGCGGTCATCAACTGGGGCCGTTATGGCGAGATCTTCTCGTACAACGACCAGTCGGAAATTTTCAGCCTGGAAGACGTGGAAACTTGATGGCGCGCAGGCCGGGGCTTGACCCCGGTCCTTATTGCAAGTTGCCCCACCGATCCACAGCTGGCTCCGCCGACGCCCACTTCCATCCCTGCGGCGCCTGACACGCGGTGGCCGTGTACCAGTCTTCATGCGCGTCGGAGTCGTCGCCGTCCGCGACCGAGAACACGAAATCCTTGCAGAGCGCGAGCGCCGAAGCGAACGCACGGGTCACGCGAATCCGGCCGTGACCGTTCTCGACCGGCAGCCGATGCTTGACGCGCCAAGTCTGCGTGCCATCGACCGGCGTGACGCCGACGAGCGACGCAATCGCATCCTGCTGATCCTGATGCAAGCGCTTCATGGTGCGGTTGACCGCTTCGTCGGTGGCCGCCTGCACCGCGATGCCGACGCCGATGCCCACCGCCGGGTTCGCGGTCACGGCGCCGGTGGCGACACCCGCCACCGCGCCGCTTGCCGCGCCGATCGACTGACAGCCGGCCAGGAGAAGCGCGCTCGCCGCAAGCGCCGCGCCGGCAACGATCAGACGCACGCTCATTGCAGTGCACCCCAGCGGCCGGTGGCCGGCTCGGCCGAGGCCCACTTCCACGCGTTGCCGTCGCGGCAGATCGAGGCGACGTAGAAGGCGCTTTGCGCCGCTTGGTCTTTGGTCGCGGCGGTGTCGACCGAGAACACGATTTCCTTGCAATCGAGCGTGCCGCTGCTGATCGTGCGGCTGACGGTGACGCGTCCGCGCTCGTCGTCTTCAATCGGAACCGAGTGCGAAACCGACCACGATGCCACCCCGCCGACATCGAGCGGACCGGCCGCCTGCGCGATCTGGTCCTGCGCGAACGCGTGCGCGACGCGCTGCGTGTATTTGACGCCGGCCTGCGCACCCGCGACAGCGCCAAGGCCGATACCGGTTGCCACCGCGGCGTTGTTCGTGACCTTCGCGGCGATCGCCGCGCCGCCGATACCGGCCCCGGCCGTAGCGCCTTGGTAGTAGAGCGAGCTGCAGCCGCTTAACATCGATGCCCCCGTCAGCAAGAGCATGGCGGTCAATGGCGCTTTGCAGCGCCAGAGGAAGCGGGGCAAGGGTGACATTCTTCTTTCCTTCTATTGCGGTTTATTGCTTGCTTTGCGCCGGCTCGCGCGTGCTCGGCGCGCATGCGCCGCGCGGGCGCACGCGCATTGTGAACGATCGAATTTGTAATTGGCAAAACAGAAATGCAAAGGATTGCAAATTTTGCGGCGTTCGAACGTGTTTTGTGCTTGGCGCTATTGCCGCGCGGGCGCGTGTGCGGGGCGCGATTATCGCTTAGACACGCGAGCGGTGTCGTTGAGTGATGTCACGCAATTGAATTCGAGACGAGGTCGGGGCCTTTCATCAATGTGAACAGGCCCTCGTCTTATTCTTCGCTGGCAGGCGTGTCTTCGTCGTCCTCGTACGAACCGAGCCGGTTGTACAAAGTCTTGAGACTCACGCCGAGCGCCTTGGCGGCGCGCCGCTTGTCGCCACCGCAAAACTTCAGCGTGCCGAGGATGATTTGCTTTTGCGCGTCGGCGAGCGGCGTGCCGACCCAGACGCTCATCGCGTCGCCCTGCGTGACGGCCTTCTTCGCACGCGCCGCGAGCCGCGGGTGTTCGATCTCGATCGTCTTCTCCGCGAGGATGAACGCGCGATAGACAGCGTTCTTCATCTCGCGCACGTTGCCGGGCCACGAGTAGGTGCGCAGCGTGTCGAGCGCGCGCTTGCTGAACACCTTGCTGGTGTTTTCCTGCGCGTTCATCTCGTCGAGAAAATGCTGCGCGAGCAATTCGCGGTCGCCTTCGCGCTCGCGCAACGGCGGCGCGCGCAGCGGAAATACGGCGAGCCGGTACATCAGGTCTTCGCGCAAGCCATGTTCCTTGACGGCGACGAGCGGATCGCGATTGGTCGCGGCGATCACGCGCACGTCGCTTTGCAGTTCGTCGGTGCCGCCGACGCGAAAGAACGTGCCGGTCTCCAGTGCGCGCAGCAGTTTCACCTGCCGTATCGGCGCCATCTCGGTCACTTCGTCGAGAAACAGCGTGCCGCCGTTCGCATGCTCGAAGTAGCCCGCGCGGCCCTGCACGGCGCCCGTGAAGCTACCGCGCTCGTGGCCGAACAGCTCCGCTTCGATCAGGTTGTCGGGGATCGCGCCGCAATTCACCGCGACGAACGGCGCGTCCTTGCGCGCGCTGCGCTCGTGGATCGTGCGCGCGATCAGTTCCTTGCCAGTGCCGGATTCGCCGACGATCAAGGCGGTGGCGTCGGTGGCCGCCACGCGTTCGATTTGCTCGTAGAGTTCCCGCATCGCAGGCGACGAGCCGTACAAACTGCCGTAGCACTCGAGGCTGGAGGTCTTGCGCGACGCGCGCTTCTCGGGCGCTTGCGTGCCGCTATCGTCGGGCGTTTCCGCCGTCGTATCGGGGTCGCTTGATGCCGACATGTGAGTTGTCCCGCAGAGGCGAGTTCGACCGTCGAAGTGCGCGCGGTGCATGGGCGTGCGCTGCTCGTTTCGATCTCGATCTGCTATCGCGAAAAGGCTATTTAACCATGCTCGCTGCGGCCCTCGATGTAATTTCTGCAGGCATGAAATGTGCTGATTGTTGAGATTGCAATTTTTCGGAACTCATCGCGCCCGCGGCACTCCGATTTCAAGATAGGGACAAGACGGGGGCTGTGCGGCGGCCGGAATATCGGTTGATTCGGCCCTCATGCGGTCGTCGCGTGCGTCGGGCCGCTATGCTTGAAAAGCGATAGGACGGCTCGCATCCGCGGCATTCAGAGGCGGCGTCCGGCAACATCGTGCGGGCGTCCGTGGTTCGTGCATCAGGACAAACAGATCAGGGGGACTCCCATGGCTCGCCCCAGAATCGGCATTTTCGGCGCGCTCGTCGCCGTGGGCGGCATGCTCGCCTGGCATTGGTCACAGAAGCACCGCGCCTCGCAGACGCGGCTCGTGCAGGACCTGAACCGCTGGGAAAACGAGGGCGGAGCGGTGGCCGCGTCGACCCAGACCGCGCCTTTGCCGATGTCTCCGAAGCCGGAGAAGGCCGATCAGGCCAACGGCCGTGCGGACGGCGGCAATGAGCCCGGCGTCTGGCATTTCCCGCACGGCTGAGCGGCGAGGCGTGCGTCGAGCGCCCTGAGCCGCCGGTGAGCCGGCGGCGCGTCGATCCGCCCGCAATACGTATCAAAACGTTTCATTTCGGTGCATTTGGCTTTGACGTGCAACAATGGGACTCGAAAGCGGCGCTTGCCGCTCGTATTGTTGTGAAGATAACCCTACTGGAAGCATTCGACCCACAATGCCTCATGTACTGATTGTCGACGACGACCCGAACACCCGCGACGCGCTCGCGGAGATCATCGGCGCGGACGGTCTGACGACGGCTACCGCGGGCGACCTGCGCGAAGCGCGCATCCAGCTCGTGCGGCAGACGCCGGATGTCGTGTTCACCGATCTGAAGCTGCCTGACGGCAGCGGCGTCGATCTGTTCGAGGATCTCGATCCGCGCTCGGGCGTCGAGATCATCGTCATCACTGGTCATGCAACGGTGGAATCCGCGGTCAGCGCGCTGAAAATGGGCGCGGCCGACTACCTCGTCAAGCCGGTCAACATGCAGCGCGTGAAGGCGATTCTCGAGCGCCTGCCGCGCCCGGGCGACCTCAAGGCGCAGATCGGCACGCTGCGCGGCGAGCTGCGCAGGATGGGGCGCTTCGGCTTGATGCTCGGCAGCTCGCCTGTGATGCAGGAGGTCTATGACCAGATCGGCCGCGTCGCGCCGACGGCGGCGTCGGTGCTGCTCGTCGGCGAATCGGGCACCGGCAAGGAGGTCGCCGCCCAGACGCTGCACGAGCTGAGCCTGCGGCGCAAGCATGCGTTTCTGGCGGTCAACTGCGGCGCGATCTCGCCGAACCTCATCGAATCGGAAATGTTCGGCCACGAGCGCGGCTCGTTCACGGGCGCGGACCGTCAGCACAAGGGCTATTTCGAGCGCGCGAACGGCGGCACGCTGTTTCTCGACGAAATCACCGAGATGCCGGCCGAGCTGCAGGTCAAGCTGTTGCGCGTACTGGAGACGGGCGCCTTCATGCGCGTGGGCACGACCAAGGAGATCGAGACCGACGTGCGCGTGATCGCGGCGACCAACCGCGATCCGGAAGAGGCGGTGCTCGAAGGCAAGCTGCGTCTGGACCTGTATCACCGGCTCAACGTGTTTCCGATCAGCTTGCCGCCGCTGCGCGATCGCGGCGGCGATGTCGGTCTGCTCGCGCAAGCGTTTCTCGATGAGCTGAACGATCGTCATGGCACGAAGAAGCAGTTTCCGCCGGCTGTGAAGGAGATGATGTCGTCGTATCCGTGGGCCGGGAACGTGCGCGAACTGAAGAACTACGTGCAGCGCGCGTACATCATGGCAAGCACCGGTTCCGATACCACGGCGACGGTGCCGCTGCAGATCTCGCTGTCGAAGCCGTCGACAGGCACGGCCGTCACGATTGCGTTCGGCACCTCGCTCGCGGACGCGGACCGGCAACTGATACTCGCGACGCTCGAGCAGTGCGGCGGCGTGAAGACGCGCGCGGCGGAGATCCTCGGCATCAGCTTGAAGACGCTCTACAACCGGCTCGTCGAATACGGCGACGACGCGAAGGCGGCTGCAGCAGCAGAGGCCGGCGAGGCATCGGCGACGGCGGGCGAGGCGGGTACGCCGGGTGCGTCGGTGTAAGCGGACCGGTCACAGGCGGCCGGGCGGGAGGGTTCGATGCGTGCGTTTGAATTCGACGCTTTGCGCTTGCACACGCCGGAGCCCGAGCCGCCGCATCCGCAAGAGCCGCCCGAGCCTCCCGCGCCGCCGATCGGCGATCCACCCCCATGGCCCGAAGTGAAACCGGCCGCGAGATCGTCGGGAAGCGCCGCGTTTGAAACGCAGGGATGACGTACCAGCCGCGCGCCGCGCTGCAATGTACAGGTTACAAAAATCGCGAAATTGTTACCGCGCGAATTTCCTGCCAGCGTCTAGACTAATTGGTTGATATCCCCGCTTGGGGCGCTCGCCTTCCTTTCGTCGGAGGCATCACATGAGACACCCAGCCTTGCGGCGCTCCGCGCGCCATGCTCAGAAGCGCGAAATGCGCAGCAGTCCGGGCGGCAGCGCGCCGCCCCAGCCATCGCACGATCCCGCCTCGCAAAATCGGCCCGCGCCCAACGCCCCGCCGGACGGGGATCACAACCAGGGCGGCGTGCGCCAGGAAGGCATCGACTATCAGCGCGACCTCGGTTCCGAGCAGGACGCCTAAGTTTTTTGCGGTACGCCTTTCATCGCATCTTTGTCCGCACGACGCCGCGCGGGCGCCGTCGTGCGCGTTGCATTTTCATACAACTTTTTCGACACGCTCAGAGACATAAGGCACGCGGCTTGCGTAGGCTCTCCTTCGAACGAGGTGAAAGCTTCGCTCATGCCATGACAACCGAAGAGGTGTAGCCGTAATGAGCAGACTAATCGTGGTATCGAATCGCGTTGCGCCGACGCAGGAGGGCCGGCCCGCAGCGGGAGGTTTGGCTATTGGCGTTCTCGACGCGTTGAAGGAAACCGGTGGGGTCTGGTTCGGATGGAGCGGTGAGATCGTCGGCGAGGCGGGTGAGCCCGTCATTGAAAAGCAGGGCAATGTGACATACGCGACGGTCGGGCTCTCGCGCCGCGACTACGACCAGTACTACCGAGGCTTTTCGAACGCGACGCTGTGGCCTGCGTTCCACTATCGCACGGACCTCGCGCGCTACGACCGGCAGGAATACGCGGGCTATCTGCGCGTCAACGCGATGCTCGCGAAGCAGCTGAAAGCGCTCCTCAAGCCCGACGACATCGTCTGGGTCCACGACTATCACTTGCTGCCGTTTGCGCAGTGCCTGCGCGAGTTGGGTGTCGCCAATCCGATCGGCTTTTTCCTGCACATTCCGTTTCCGGTTCCCGAGATGCTGCGCACCGTGCCGCCCCACGAAGAACTCGTGAAAAGCATGTGCGCCTATGACGTGGTCGGTTTCCAGACCGACTCGGACCGGCAGTCGTTCGTCGACTACATCGAGCGCGGGCATTTCGGCCACGTGAGCGAGGGCGGCATGGTCCACGCACACGGTCATATGTTCAAGGTCGCGGCCTATCCGATCGGCGTTTATCCGGACGCGATTGCCCAAGCCGCGCAGCAGTTCGCGGACCGCAAACCGGTCAGGGCGCTGCGCGACGCGATGCGCGGCCGCCGGGTGATCATGAGCGTCGACCGGCTCGATTATTCGAAGGGGCTCGTCGAGCGCTTCCAGGCGTTCGAGCGGTTCCTGCTCAATGCGCCGGGCTGGCATGGGCGCGTGTCGCTCGTGCAGGTCGCGCCGCCGACGCGCTCTGACGTGCAAACGTATCAGCGCATCCGGCAGAACCTCGAAGGCGAGGCGGGGCGCATCAATGGACGCTTCGCGCAGCTCGACTGGACGCCGATTCAGTACCTCAACCGCAAGTACGAGCGCAATCTGCTGATGGCGCTGTTCCGGATGTCGCAGGTCGGCTACGTGACGCCGCTGCGCGACGGCATGAATCTCGTTGCGAAGGAGTACGTTGCGTCGCAGGACCCGGCAGACCCGGGCGTTCTCGTGCTGTCGCAATTCGCGGGTGCGGCGGAGCAGCTGCCGGGTGCGCTCGTCGTGAATCCGTTCGATTTGTCGCAGACGGCCGAGGCACTCGAGCGGGCGCTGTCGATGCCGCTCGAAGAGCGGCAGGCGCGTCACGCCGACATGATGGGGCCGCTGCGCGAGATGGATCTCTCGAAGTGGCGCGATGCGTTCCTCGCTGATCTCGGGCGAGTCGCGACGGCCGCGACGGTGACGCGCAACGCAGTGAAGTTCGCGAATATCGCCGCGTGATCTAGCGATTCGATTTGAAAGGGGGCACCGCCTTTCGGGCGGCGCCCCCGCTCTTTGTCTGCGCTTTGCTTTTTACGTCGCCCTCGCGTCGGCGAGCGATCACCGCTGCCGCAACTGCGCAGGCGGCACCTTCATCAGATTCCGATACTTCGCGACCGTGCGCCGCGCGACGATCATCCCTTCCTGCGCGAGCAGCTTCGCGAGGCTCACGTCGGAGAGCGGATCGTGCACGTCCTCCTGGGCGATCAACTCCTTGATCAACGCGCGCACCGCCGCGGCCGAGCAGCGTCCGCCGGTTTCGGTCGCGAGCTTGCGCGGGAAGAAGTGGCGGAATTCGAAGATGCCGCGCGGCGTCGCCATGTACTTGTTGCTCGACGCGCGCGAGACCGTCGATTCGTGCAGGCCGAGCTCGTCGGCCACTTCGCGCAGCACGAGCGGCTTGAGCGCGATCTCGCCATAGTCGAAGAACGCCTTCTGATGCGCGACGATGCACTCGGCGACGCGCTGGATCGTCGTGAAGCGCTGCTCGGCGTTGCGCAGCAGCCAGCGCGCTTCCTGAAGCTGCTGGCCGAGCGGCGAGGCGTTCGTGCTCGTGGCCTGCGCGAACATCTCCGCGTACACGCGGTGGATGCGCGCGCGCGGCAACACGGCCGGATTGATCGCGACGACCCACTGATGCTTCACCTGCCGCACGATCACGTCCGGCACGACGTAGTTGTCGGCGGGATGCGCGTACGCTTCGCCGGGCTTTGGGTCGAGCCGCCGCACGAGCATGCATGCGACGCGCAGCTCTTCGGCCGAGCAGCCCGTCTGCTTTTGCAGCTCGGCGTGCTCGCGGCGCGCGAGGCGTTCGAGGTGGTGTTCGGCGATTTCCAGCGCGAGCGCGCGGCCTGGCGTGTCGTCGGGCATCGCCTGCAATTGCAGGCTCAAGCATTCCGACAGCGAGCGGGCGCCCACACCCGGTTTGTCGAGCGTCTGCACGAGCCGCACCGCGACGCGCAGTTCCTCTTCGGTCAGCGGCGGATCGGCTTCGCACACCTCGGTGAGTTCATCGAGCGGATCGCGCAGATAGCCGTCGTCGTCGAGCGCTTCGATGATGATCTGGGCGGCGACGCGGTCGCGCTCGTTCAACGGATACACGTTCAAGAAGCTATGCATCTGCTCGTGCATCGTCGGTTGCGCATGCGCCCAGGTGCCGGGGTCGACATCGTCGGCATCGCCGTTGTGCCGCGTGTTCGCGCGCGTCGACCAGTCGGTGGCGAACTCGCCCACGTCGCCGGAGTCGCCTGCGGGCCGGTCCGCGTGCTGGTCCAGCGAGGCATCGCCGGCGGCTTCTGCGCCCTCGGGCGTCATTTCGGCTGGAGCGGGGGCCGCAGCCGCCGCATCGGCTTCATAGCCGGGGTGGACGTCCGCGTTGCCATCGGCGGCGGGCTCGGCCTCCTCCGTCGAAGGCTCCTCGAGTTCGAGGAATGGATTCGTGTCGAGCGCTTGCCGCACTTCCTGTTCGAATTCGAGCGAAGACAACTGCAAGAGGCGCACCGATTGTTGCAGACGCGGTGTCAGCGCGACGTGCTGCTTGTGATGGAGTTCGAGAATAGGTGGCATGTTGAGCGTCCCGTCGTTAGCAAGGTTCGCTCCTGTCCTGCAATGGCCGTACCAGTTTGCTCAACCTGCTGATTTGCAGGGGTTTTCGATTTCAGCAAGCGCGTCCGAAGCGCACTTTTTACAACGTGCCCGCAAAAGTGCGGTGAATTTCGTGCGAAAAAAGCGGCCGCCCGATTCGGAGCGGCCGCCGTGTTGTGAAAGGGCTCGATCGCGGTCGAGGGCTACGGCTTCATCATCCCGCTGCCATGCTGGCTGCGCAGTGAGCGCAGGCGATCGTGATTTTCGCGCACGCCTTGATATTGCCGTTCGACGACTTGCCTGACGTCGGCCGGCAGCTCCGCATCGAGCGCCATCCGGTAGTGGTGCTCGGCGGTGTCTTCACCGCGCTCGCATTCGTTGAGGATCGCTTCATCGCTGCGGCCGGAGACGACGGTCTTTACGCCGAGCCAGCCGCGATGCAGCGCGCCGCCCATCGACCCATGGTTCTCCGGCCTGCCGCCCATTCCCCGCACGAGGTCCTGCAATTCGCGCGCGGCCCGCGTGCAGTCGTTGGCGCGGCTCGAAAACAAGAGTTTGAGTTGCTGGTCGCGGGTTGCTTCGGCGGCTTTGTGAAATTCGCGTTCGCCGTCCTTCGACGTTTCCGTGAGATCGTTCAGCACCGCAATGACGTTAGTTGACATAGGGGCCTCCTCAGGCGTAATGACGCGCGAAGCGCGTCGGGGGCGGTTGTGAGGTCATGCATAGGCCATGCCAGCGAATAAGCCGCCGCGCCGCGCGCAGACTTCTCGCGTGGATGACATGAGTGAGCGACTGCGCCTTGCCGCTACGCTTCGCGCTGATTCATTTCGGCCATCGGCGTCGGCGTTCTGGTCGGATCGAAGTCGGACCAGCGGCCTTGCTGCCAGCGTCCCGTCGCGCGCTCGATCGCCATGCCGCCGGCTTCGCGCAGCACCGTCGCGGCCTCGAGCTGATTTTCCGGGCAGACGTGCACGGCGACGAGCACGCCGGAATCGCGCATTTCGTGGAGCACGGCGTGCGCGACCGAGTCGTGCAGCGGCGGGGCGGTGCTCGCCCTGTCATGCATGGCGGAGCCGATCATCGACCCGACGTAGGCCCCCACGCCAGCGGCAATCACCGCGATCAGAAGCGACGTCGTGATCGACATGAAGATCGCGACCCCCGCGATCGCGCCCGCCACCGCGCCGATCGTGGCGCCGCGGCTCGGGCCCTTGGCGCCGTGCAGCATGGCGGCGCTCGGATGCTCGGACGATTTGCGCGCGTGCTGTCCACGCGGGTTCACGAAAAACAGATTGACGTCTTCTTCGACGAAGCCGCGATTGAACAGCTGCTGGGCGGCAGCTTCGGCGGCAGGGAAGGTGGTGAAGCGTCCAGCGACGATGAGTGACATGGCGCCTCCTTGGCATCGTTGAAAAACCATGCGTAGAGGCCCGGCGCCGCGCCGCAACAATGCGTGACGCGGGCACAACCTTAGAGTAGTGCGTGGGCCGCGAGTGCGGAAAGTGCGGGTTTTTGCGGAGAGAAAAATGTGCGGCAGGCGAGGGCCAGGCATGCGCGCGCGCCGCGTGCCTGGCGCGCTATTCAGCGCAGGCGCTCAGGCCACCTTTGGCTGCATCACCCGCAGCGTGCTCACCACCGAAGCCACGGCGGCAAACGCCGCGGCGACATAGAGGGTCACCGTCGGCCCGCTGACCGGCGCGAAGCCGAAGATCAGCGCGACGAGCGCGGCACCCAGCGTTTGCCCAGTGAGACGCGCGGTGCCGAGCATGCCGCTTGCGCCGCCGCTGCGCTCGCGCGGCGCGGACGACAGCAGCGTGCGGTTGTTGGGCGACTGAAAGATGCCGAAGCCGGCTCCGCACAGCGCCATGCGCCAGGCGATGTCGAGGGGCGTTGGATGCGCGCCGAGCGTCGCGAGCAAGAGGAGCCCGGCGGTCATCGCGACGAGCCCGGCTCCGCCGAGGAGGCCTGACGAGTAGCGGTCCGACAGCACGCCGGAAAGTGGCGCCGCGAAGATGATCGCGAACGGCCAAGGCGTGATCAAGAGCCCCGTTTGCACCTGCGAAAACCCGAGCGTGTTCTGAAACAGGAACGGCAGCGACACGAATGCGAGCATCTGCGCGCAGAACGAGCAGATCGACGTGCAGACCGACAGCGCGAACACCGGAATCTTCAAGAGATCGACGGGAAGGAGCGGCGCGGCCTGCGTCAGCTGCCGGCGCACGAAGAAATAGCCGATGATCGCGGCGCCGAGCAATTCCGCCGCCGCATAACCGCGGTTTTCGCCGTGGCCGAGGCTGTCGATCGCGACGATCAACAGCCCGAACACGAACGCGTTCATGACCGCGCTCACGTAGTCGTACGGCGAGTCGTGGCCGGGGTTGGTCGGCAGCGCCCGGACGGCGCCCAGCATCGCCGCGACGCCGATCGGCACGTTGATCGCAAAGAGCCACGGCCAGTTGGCGACGGACAGCACGGCCGACGCCACGGTCGGCCCCACCGCCGACGACACCGCCACCACCATCGCGTTGATCGCGATCCCGCGCCCGAGCTGCGTGCGCGGATAGATCATGCGCACGAGCGCGGTGTTGACGCTCATGATGCCCGCGGCGCCGAAGCCTTGGATCACGCGCGCGATCGCGAGCGTCGCAAGCGACCCGGAGAGCGCGCAGCCGAGCGACGCGACCGTGAAGAGCACGAGCCCCGCCGTGTACACGCGCCGGTAGCCGATGCGGTCGCCGAGCGAGGCGAGCGGCAGCAGCGAGATCGTGATCGACAGCTGATAGGCGTTGACGACCCAGATCGACGCGGCGGCGCTTGCTTTCAGATCGCGCGCGATGGTCGGCAGCGCGACGTTGGCGATGGCGCTGTCGAGCACCGCGAGCGTGATGCCGAGCGCAACGACGACGATGGCCCAATAGCGTTGCGGCAGGGGCAGACCTTGTTCGTGGTCCATCTTGGTCTTGGTGGAGTCTGGGGGAAGTGAAACAAAAGCGGCGGGCCGCGCGTGTCGCCGCGCAGCCCGCCGCATCGTGCTTGGCCGCTTACTTGAGTTCGTAGAGGCCGGTGTAGGTCGTCGAGTCGATTTCGTTCAGATGCGTCATGAAGCGCGCGACGGCGTTGGTCGTCTCGGCGGTAATCGGCAAATTCGCGACCTTGAGCGCATGCAGACGGAAGATGTAGCGATGCGTGCGGTCGCCGCGCGGGGGCGCCGCGCCGCCGAAGCCCTGCGTGCCGTAATCGTTCCTCACCTGCAGCGCGCCGGCCGGCAGGAGAGCGCCGTCCGCGCTGCCTGCGTTGCGCGGCAGCGCGCGCGCGTCGGCCGGGATGTTGACCACGACCCAGTGCCAGAAGCCGCTGCCCGTCGGCGCATCGGGATCGTGGATCGTGAGCGCGAAGCTCTCCGTGCCTTCCGGCGGCGAGTCCCACTGCAGCGCCGGCGACGTGTTGCCGCCTTCGCCGTCGACGCCGAACGTCTTGTCGTTCATTTCCTGCGCTTTCGTCATGAAGCCGTTGGCGGGAAAGTCGTCGGACCAGATTCTGAAATCTGCCATGGGATGCCTCCTTTAAACAGGGGTTCGAGGTGGGGCTGACGCGCGGTTCGCGAGACGGAATGTGACACGGCGTGTGGCACATCGTGATTGATCGGCAAACGCTCTGCAAACGCGCCGGTGAGCCAATCGAGTTTAGCACCGCGCTATCTGCCTTGCCGCCGGCTTCGCATCCGGCGACGACGCTTCGTATCGGCGCAACCCATCCCCCGGAGTGTTTATAAGCTGCGTGAGAGCCGCAAGCGGTGGCTTCGACATGGAGCCCGCGGCGCACCGATCACGAGTCTTCTTCGCACGTCCACTTCGAGGTGACATAGCAATGAATACGATTTCGTCCGCTTACCTGAATCCGGCCCCCACGCCGAACAACAACACGTCCAGCACGGGGCAATCGTCGACCGCCGAGGTCGAACAGCTGTTGCAAGACATCGAGAATCTGCTGGAAAGCGCAGGCGGCGGTGGCGGCTCGAACCCCGCCGCGGGTTCCGGCGCGGGCGGCGGCAGCCCCCAACCCCAGCCGACCAACTTCGCGAGCACCACGCCCGGTGCAGGCGGTGCCGGTGGCGCGGGTGGAGCCGGCGGCGGGGCAGGCGGCACGGGTGGTGTCGGCGCCGGTGCGGGGCAAGGTCTGCACGACGTGAAGATCAATTCGCAAGCGGGCGGCGAAGCGCTGCACTTGCAGGAAGACAGCCAGGGCAACCTGTACAACGGCAGCGGCAATTCGGTCGGCCGCATCAACTCGGACGGCAGCGTGTCGCTCAACTCCGGCGCGACGAAGGAAATCCAGCGCCTCGAGACCGGCAACAATCCGCTCGGCATCCCTCTCACCAAGCCGCAAACGAGCGACGGCGGCAACGCCACGTTCTCGTCCTCGCAGGTCACGGTCGAGGCCGGCGACTTGAACCAGTCGAACGACTTCTGAGGCGTTAGCCGACGGAGACGCGTCACGTGCATCGAAGCGGTGCGACGTCGGCTAACCGCGCGCCCAACCGCGCGGCGAGCGGTGCGGCGTCGCCCGCTCATCCTGCGCATCCTGCCTATGCGCAGTGCCGTGACGAGGTCGTCGGGATGCTGCTCAAGATCTTCTCGCTCGGCTTGAAGGACGCGCCGCGCGAGGATCTGGAGGACATCCTGCTCGCGTTGCGCGTGCTGCGCCGCGACGCGCTCGCGGTCGATCTCGGCGAAGTCCGCCTGCGCATCCGCGAGACCGACTGGATCGGCGCCGTGCGGCTCTTGAAGCGCCTCGAATCGGTGGACAAGAGCAACGCGGCGTCGATCGCTTTGCTGGCCGGCTGCCTCTTCAAGCTCCACGACGACGAGTGGCGCCGCTATGTCGCGAATCTGCTGCGCGACGGCGCGAACGGCGCCGCGCTCGCGCTCGTGAGCCGCTTCATCGAGACGGGCGAGACCGTGCGGCAGATGCCCAATGGCCCTGCCGTCGACGACTTGCGCACGCGCATCGCCGACGTGCTGCGCACGGGCGGCATGTCGACTTATTGAGCGTGACTTTGCTACACGCGGATCGTGCACCCAACACCCCAGGAGATGAAATGCAAATCGGCATGTTCATGACCATGCCCGCACCGGAGCCGCGGCCCGCCGCCGAGATCCTGTCGCGCGGAATCGAGCTGGCCGTCGCCGCCGAGCAACTGGGGTTGAGCCACGTCTGGCTCGCCGAGCATCACTTCACGAACTACGCGTACTCGTCGCGGCCGCTGATGCTGCTCTCGCATATCGCGGCGCGCACGCGCCGCATTCGTCTCGGCACGGCGATCGTGCCGTTGCCGCTGCATCATCCGCTCGTCGTCGCGGAAGAGCTCGCGATGCTCGACGTGCTCTCGGGCGGCCGCGCCGAGGCGGGCTTCGGCAAGGGCTATCAGCAGTATCAATACGAGCGCTTCGGGCTCGTCAAAGGCGCGCATCCGCAGCGCGACGACGAGGCGCTCGACATCGTGCAGCGCGCGCTGCACTTGCCGTTCGTCGAGTTCGAAGGCGCCGAATTCCACATCCCGCGCACGCGGCTTTATCCGCGGCCGCTGCAGACGCGCATGCCGTGCTGGGTCGTCGTCAATTCGAGCGAGCGCGCGCAGATCGAGCAGGCGATCGCGCGCCGCATGAATCTTTTCACCGGCGTGCTCGAACCGATCTCGAAGCTCATCAATATCCGCGAGCGCTATCCGGACCTCGCGCCGCAGCTCGCGGGACTGCGCATCGGCACGCAACGGCCCGTCTATGTCGCGGAGAGTGAAGCCGAGGCGCGCGAGGCGATCGAGCAGGTGCGCTGGAACGGGCGTGCGACGCTGCGTCTGCGGCATGGATTGGGCAATGTCGTCGATGGCGTCGTGTGCGCGGACCCTTTTGCGGACGAGCCGCCGGCCGATGCGTTGTGCGAAGACTTCGTCGTGATCGGCACCGCCGAGCAATGCGTGCGGCAACTGGAGCGGATTCGCGACGGCATCGGCTGCGACTACTTCAGCGCGAGCTTCTGGTTCGGCGCGCTGCCGCAAGCGCAGGTGCTCGCGTCGATGCGGCGCTTTGCGGAACAGGTGATGCCGGCGTTCGCCGAGGCGCACGTCGAGGAGATGCAAGCATGAATGCGCTAGCGGCACTGGCTGCGGACGGGGCGTTGCTGAACGAGGGGAGTGCGGTTGCAGTATTCGATGCGACGCGGGGCGATCCATCCGTCAGCGATACGATCGCCCCCTCCACCTTGAACGACCTCTGGCTCCATTGCATCCTCGATGCGCTCGCCGCGCATGGCGTGCGCCGCGCGGTGCTCTCGCCGGGCGGCCGCAGCGCGGCGCTCGTGCTCGCCACGCGCGAGCGCGAAAGCTTCGTCGATACGCTCGTCTGTACCGACGAGCGCAGCGGCGCATTCGCGGCGCTCGGCATGTCGAAGATGACGGGCGAAGCGGTGCTGATCGTCACGACGTCGGGCTCGGCCGTGGCGAACCTCGTGCCCGCGCTGACCGAAGCCGATGCGTGCGGCGTGCCGCTCGTCGTGGTGAGTTGCGACCGGCCGCGCTCGCTGCGCGGCACGGGCTTCGGGCAGATGACCGACCACATCGGCGCGTGCCGGGCGTTCGTGCGCGCGAGCGTCGATCTCGACGATCCGCTCGATTCGCCCGAGGCGCTGATGGCGATGCGAGCCGCCGTCGACGCCGTGCTCGCGCAGTGCCGGGCGCCGCGCCGTGGCCCGGTGCATATCAACGTGCCGATGCTGGGCCGGTTTGATTCGACCGAATCGCCTGAGGCGTCGGCGGCGACGCGGGCTGCGGCGCTGCCGCTGACCGAACAGCCGCTGGCCGTCGGCCGAGCGCTTCGCGATCCTGCCGATAAGCAGCGGCTCGCCACGCAGGCCGATAGCGCCGACGACATCGCTACCGCCTTATCCCATCTCGCCGCACGCCTGCCGTTGATGCCCGGCCTGCGCGGCATGATCGTCGCGGGCCCCGAATGCGGCGTCCCCGGCGACGTGCTCGACGCATTCTGCGCACGCACCGGCTTCCCGGTCATCGCCGACGCCGCCAGCGGCTTGCGCGGCTATGGCCGCGCGGACGTCTCGAGCGGTTTCGATGCGCTCGCGGTGCCGTCGCCGCTCGCCGCGCGCGCGCCCGATCTCGTGATCCGCTTTGGCCACGCGCCCGTGATGCCGCAAGTGCAGAACTATCTGCTCGCGCATCGCGTGCCGACGCTCAAGGTGTCGACGCTTCCCGCCGACGCCGATTACCTGCATCCGTCGTTCGTGCCGCTCGTCGCACCGTCGCCCGTTTTACTCGACGCACTCGCCGAGCGGCTCGCTCCCGGCGACGACAAATGGCGCACGGCGTGGCGCCAGTCGAGCACGCGCGTGCGCGCCGCGCGCGTTCAAGCGCTGGCGGGACTGGAGTGGGGCGAGTTGGTGGCCGCGCAGCAAATCTTCACGCACGACGGCTTCGACTTCGTGCAATTCGGCAACTCGATGCCGGTCCGCCACGCCGATCTGTTCGACGACGTTCGCCCGCGCGTGCGAGCCGCGCTGTCGAACCGGGGCGTGTGGGGGATCGACGGCACGGTCGGGACGTTCATCGGCGCCGCGCGTGCGCGCGGCGGGGCGGGTTTGCTCGTGCTCGGCGATCTCGCGCTGCTGCACGATCTGCCGGCGCTCGCGAGCGCACAGCGACACGCGGGCTGCGCGTGCATCTGCGTGATCAACAACGAGGGCGGCGCGATCTTCGATTTCCTGCCGCTCGCGCAACGTCCCGACTACCGCACCGCCGTGCGCAATCCTCACGCGATCGATTTCGGCTGCCTCGCGGCGGCCTTCGGCCTGCGCTTCGCGCGCGCAGCCGATCGCGAGAGCCTCGCCGCCGCGCTCGACGCCGCCCGCGCGCACGAAGGCGTGACGATCGTCGAAGCCGCCGTGCCCGCGGGGTCGGCGTGCTCGCAGATGGACCAGATGATTGCGGGGATGGCGGCGTTGTTGCGCGGACGGTGATTCGAGTCGACGCCGCGGCAGGCGCTGCCGTGGCGTGAGCGACGGCGATGCGGCGCCGATCGGAGGTGCTGGCGCCGTCCCGCGCTCAGCCCCCGCCCAGCTTCCTCAACCGCCAGATCAAGCTCGACGTATCGAGCCGGTTCCCGCCGAGCGCCTGCACGTCGCCGTAGAACTGATCGATGAGCGCCGTCACCGGCAGCGGCGCGCCGTTGCGTTTCGCTTCGTCGAGACAGATGCCGAGGTCCTTCCTCATCCAGTCCACGGCGAAGCCGAAATCGAACTTGCCTTCGATCATCGTCTTGCCCCGGTTCTCCATCTGCCAGCTCGTCGCCGCGCCTTTGCCGATCGCGTCGAGCACGCGCGCCATGTCGAGGCCCGCGCATTCGCCGAAACGGACCGCTTCGGCGAGACCCTGCACGACGCCGGCCACGGCGATCTGGTTGACCATTTTCGTGAGCTGGCCCGCGCCCGCGGGCCCGAGCAGCGTGACGGCGACCGCGTAATGCGCGAGCGTCGCGGCGACGCGCTCGAATGCGGCGGCATCGTCGCTGCCGCACATGATCGTGAGCTTGCCGTTCTTCGCGCCGGCTTCGCCGCCCGACACGGGCGCATCGATGAACGACACGCCACGCGCCTTTGCCAGCGTCGACAGTTCGCGCGCGACGTCGGCGGAGGCCGTCGTATGGTCGGCGAACACGGCGCCTTGCGCCATGCCGGCGAATGCGCCGTCGTCGCCGAGGGTGATGCTTCGGAGGTCGTCGTCGTTGCCGACACAGGTGAGCACGAGGTCGGCGCCGCTCGCGGCCTCGCACGGCGTGCGCGCCGCCTTGCCGCCGAATTCGGCAACCCATTGCGCGGCTTTTGCTTCCGTACGGTTGTAGACGGTCACGTCGAGACCGGCTTTCGCAAGATGCCCGGCCATCGGATAGCCCATGACGCCGAGGCCGAGAAACGCGACGCGCCGGACGGCGGCGCGAGAGGAAGTGGTCGGATCGCTCACCAGCGGCTCCTATAAAGGACGGGGGAAGGCGCCAATTATGTCAGCGCGCCGAGACACTCGCAGACGCCGTCGTGCCGGCAAGCGCGGACGAGGGGCCTCGGCGTCAACGCCCCCGCGTGATTTTTCGAACTATCGTCGAAGCCGATGGTTCTGATCCGAAATAGCGATTTTTCTTTTGGCGGCCGGCCTTATAGGATTCAGTCATATGCTTATGCCGTTGCCCGGCTTGGCGAGGCGCGTCATGGCGAGAGAAGGAGGTCAGATGGAACACCGAGCCCGGACCCAGAACGAAAAGCTCGAGGTGAAGACCACGACGTGCTACATGTGCGCGTGCCGCTGCGGCATCCGCGTGCATCTTCGCGACGGCGAAGTGCGCTATATCGACGGCAACCCCAACCATCCGCTCAATCAGGGCGTGATCTGCGCGAAGGGGTCGTCGGGGATCATGAAGCAGTATTCGCCCGCACGCCTTACGCAACCGCTGATGCGCAAGCCCGGCGCCGAACGCGGTGCCGCGCAGTTCGAGCCGGTCTCCTGGGAAACCGCGTTCGCGACCCTCGAAAAGCGCCTGTCCCACCTGCGCGCCACCGATCCGAAAAAGTTCGCGCTCTTCACCGGCCGCGACCAGATGCAGGCGCTCACCGGCCTCTTCGCGAAGCAATTCGGCACGCCCAACTACGCGGCGCACGGCGGCTTCTGCTCGGTCAACATGGCGGCCGGGATGATCTACACGATGGGCGGCTCGTTCTGGGAGTTCGGCGGCCCCGACCTCGACAGCGCGAAGCTGTTCTTCATGATCGGCACCGCCGAAGACCATCACTCGAATCCGCTCAAGATCGCGCTCTCGAAGTTCAAGCGCGCGGGCGGTCGCTTCATCGCGATCAATCCGGTGCGCACGGGCTACGCGGCGATCGCGGACGAATGGGTGCCGATCCGCCCCGGCACCGACGGCGCGCTGTTCATGGCGCTGATCCGCGAATTGATCGAAACGAACGCCTACGACCGCGAGTTCGTCACGCGCTACACGAACGCCGCCGAGCTGCTCGACATGGACGAGCAGCGCAACACGTTCGGCCTCTTCGTGCAGGACCCTGAATCGCCCGTCGGCAATCCGCTCTTTCCGCAGAACCGCATGTGGTGGGACCCGGCCGCAGAGCGCGCCGTGGTGCATCACGCGCCCGGCGTCACGCCCGCGCTCGAAGGCCGCTATGCGCTCGCGGACGGCACGCCGGTCGTGCCGTCGTTCGCGCTGCTGCGCGAGCAGGTGGCCGAGTGCACGCCCGAGTGGGCGTCGGAGATCACCGGCATTGCCGCCGATACGATCCGCCGCCTCGCGCGCGAAATGGCCGACACGGCCCGCGACCACAAAATCACGCTGCCGATCCAGTGGACCGACGCGTGGGGCCAGACGCACGACACCGTCACCGGCAACCCGATCGCGTTCCACGCGATGCGCGGGCTCGCCGCGCATTCGAACGGCTTCCAGTCGATTCGCGCGCTGTCGATCCTGATGTCGATCATGGGCACGATCGATCGCCCCGGCGGCTTCCGGCACAAGTCGCCGTATCCGCGCGCGGTGCCGCCGTCGGCGAAACCGCCGAACGATCCGGACGTGATCAAGCCGAATACGCCGCTGGCAACCGGTCCGCTCGGCTGGCCCGCCGCGCCGGAGGATCTCTTTGTCGATAAGGATGGCGAGCCCGGCCGCATCGACAAGGCGTTCTCGTGGGAATACCCGCTCGCGGTCCACGGCCTCATGCACAGCGTCATCACGAACGCCTGGCGCGGCGACCCGTACCCGATCGACACGTTGCTCATCTTCATGGCGAACCTGGCGTGGAACTCGTCGATGAACACGGTCGAGGTGCGCAAGATGCTCACCGACAAGCACGAGAACGGCGAGCACAAGATTCCGTTCATCGTGGTGTGCGACGCGTTCCAGTCCGAGATGACCGCGTTCGCCGACCTGATCCTGCCGGATACGACCTACCTCGAGCGGCACGATGCGATGTCGGTGCTCGATCGTCCGATCTCCGAATACGACGGCCCGGTCGACTCCGTGCGCGTTCCCGTGGTGCCGCCGACCGGCGAATGCAAGCCGTTCCAGGAAGTGCTGATCGAACTCGGCAGCCGGCTGAAGCTGCCGGCGTTCACGAAAGAGGATGGCACGCGCAAGTTCCGCGACTACCCGGACTTCGTCATCAACTTCCAGACCGCGCCCAATTCGGGCGTCGGCTTTCTCGCCGGCTGGCGCGGCAAGGACGGCGACAAGGCGCTCGTCGGCGAGCCGAATCCGAACCAGTGGGAGCAGTACGCGAAGAACAATTGCGTGTTCCATTTCACGCTGCCCGAATCGATCCAGTACATGCGCAACTGCAACGGGCCGTATCTGAAGTGGGCGGTCGAGAACGGCTTCCGCAAGTTCAGCGAGCCGATCGTGATCCAGCTCTACTCGGACGTGCTGCAGAAATTCCGGCTCGCCGCGCGTGGCAAGACGACGGGCCGCCAGCCGCCCGATCACCTGCGTGCGCGTATCGAGCGCTATTTCGATCCGCTGCCGTTCTACTACCCGCCGCTCGAAAACGCCGCGACCGATACCGAGCGTTATCCGCTCGCGGCGATCACGCAGCGTCCGATGGCGATGTACCACTCGTGGGATTCGCAGAACGCGTGGCTGCGGCAGATCCACGGCGAGAACTACCTGTTCATGAATCCGCGCATGGCGCAGGAGAACGGCATCGAAGACGGCGGCTGGATCTACGTCGAATCGCAGTGGGGCAAGGTGCGCTGCATGGCGCGCTACAGCGAGGCGGTCGAGCCGGGGACGGTGTGGACCTGGAACGCGATCGGCAAGGCGGCGGGCGCTTGGAACCTCGGTCCCGACGCGAACGAATCGAAGCACGGATTTCTGCTGAATCACCTGATCACGGACGAGTTGCCCGCTCAGGAAGCGAACGCGGCAGCGGGCGCGCGGATCTCGAATTCCGATCCGGTCACAGGACAGGCCGCGTGGTACGACGTGCGCGTGCGCGTCTATCCGGCTGAAGCCGACGCTGACCACACGCTGCCGCAGTTCGCGCCGATGCAACCGCTGCCCGGCTCGACGGGCGCGAACGCGGTGCAGCGCGTCGTGCAGGCGTATTTCGCGGGGCGCGGCGAATTTGCCAAGCGCCTGGTGCAGGCGGTGAAGCCCGCCGCCAAGCGCCACGACGACGAACAGTAAATGAGCGGGAGCAAGCAATGACTCAGATGGCCCTCGTGATCGACTTGAACGTGTGCGTCGGATGCCACGCGTGCGTGACGAGTTGCAAGGAATGGAACACGTCGGGCGAGGCGGGCAGCCTCGCGGATTTCCGGCCCTACGACGACGACCCGTCGGGGACGTTCTTCAACCGCGTGCAGACCTACGAAACCGGCGTGTTTCCGCTCACCGACACGATTCACTTCCCGAAATCGTGCCTGCATTGCGAAGACCCGCCGTGCGTACCGGTGTGTCCGACCGGCGCCAGCTACAAGCGCAAGGAAGACGGCCTTGTGCTCGTCGACTACGACCGCTGCATCGGCTGCAAATACTGCTCGTGGGCCTGCCCCTACGGCGCGCGCGAGATCGACGAGAAGCGCCATGAGATGACGAAGTGCACGCTGTGCTCGGACCGCATCAACAACGAGGCGCTGCCCGAGCGCGACCGCAAGCCCGCCTGCGTGCTCGCGTGCCCGACTTCGGCGCGGCTCTTCGGAGACATCCACGATCCTGAGTCGACGGTGTCGAAGGCGATCCGCGAGCGCGGCGGTTATCAGTTGATGCCGGAGTGGGGCACGCGGCCTTCGAATCACTACTTGCCCAGGCAAAAGACGGAATCGACGTCGTGCGGCGGGGGCTCGTGCTCGTGCAAATCGGCGGGCGACGCCCAGGATGTGTCGATCGACGCGCAGCTCGAGCGAGGCCAGTTGAACCTGGCATCGGCGGCGACGCGCGTGTGATAGCGGCTGGTCAATAAGGATTGGGAGTCAACGAAGATGAGACCTGCTTTCTCGGTGGTGTTCCTGACGACGCTTTGCGGCGCCGCACAGGGATTGTTGATCGCGCTTGTCGGCGTGGAAGCCGCCGGGCGGCTCGGCTGGGCTGCGACCAATGCGATGACGTCGCAAAGTTTCTATGTCGTGGGCGCGGGCGTGTCGGTCGCACTCGGCGCGCTGGGCCTCGTCGCATCGTTTTTCCACCTCGGACATCCGGAGCGCGCGTGGCGCGCAATCGCGATGTGGCGCACGTCGTGGCTGTCGCGCGAGTGTCTGGCACTGCCCGCGTTCCTCGCTTGCGCGTTCGCGTATGGCGTCGCGCACTGGATCGGTTCGCCGTACGCGCTCGCGATTGGCGTGCTCGGCGTGCTGGCGGGCGCGGTGCTCTTCGTCTGCACGTCGATGATCTATGCGTGCCTGCGCTTTCTGCAGGAATGGGCGACGCCGCTCACGCTGGTCAACTTCGTGCTGCTCGGCTGCGCATCGGGATTCACGCTCGCCGCGGCATGCTCGGCGTGGCTCGCGCCTGCGCTGGTCGGCGCGCTAGCGCCGTGCGCTTGCGTGCTGACGCTGGCGGGCTGCGCGAGCCGGGTCGCGTCGCTCGCGCGCAATGCGCGGCTGCGGCCGAAGTCGACGCTGGAAAGCGCGACCGGCATCAAGGGCCCGAACGTCGTCCAGAAGTCGCGCGGCTTCACCGCCCAATCGTTCAACACACGCGAGTTCTTTCACGGCCAAACGGCGCGCACGGTGCAGACCATCAAGTGGGCGTTCTTGCTCGGCGGATTCGCGGTGCCGTTTGTGCTGACGGCGTTGGGGGCGGCGGCATCGTCGTCGGTGGCGTCGTCGATCGCGCTGCTCGGCGCGGCGTTCGTCATCCAATACGCGGGGCTCGTCGCGGAGCGTTGGTTCTTTTTCGCCGAAGCGCGCCATCCGCAGAATTTGTACTACGGACGCGCTTCGTGAACGTGGCGCGGGTCGCAAAATAGATCGCCTGGCGGCAGCAACGCTCGTAGAATCGAGACAGCCGCCGTCAGATTCAGGGAGACTGCTATGCCTGATTCATCCATCGGTTTCATGCTGACGCTTATCGTCTTCGTATGCGCCGCGTTTCTTGTTGCGACGCGGTATCAGACCGAACACCCGTTGAACGACTTGCGGCGCTGGCTCGGTGCGCATCATCCGCAATGGATGCATAGGCGGCATTGAGAAAGCAGGGCGGCCAGAGGCCAGAGACGTCAGGCGCCGAAGTCGAGGCCGCCGATCAGAATGGACGGTTCGTCCTGGGTGCGCGTCGCGAAGTCGATCGATCGCGCGTCCTGCCAATTGCGCAGCTTGCGAGGAATCGCGTTGAGGTAGCGCTGAAAGCGCGTGCGGCCCTCGGGGGTCGTCAGCAGGCTTTCGATTTCGTCGTCATCCCATGTCAGGTCGACATTGAGTGGATGAGAGAAGTGCCTCACGTGCTCGTGCGCGTGCTCGCTCATCTCCCCGAATAAGCGGACTCGCGTCGGGCGGCCAGCGCCTTCGGACGAGATGATTTTCGCGCGCACTTGCGCGTCGAACAGACCAGTGATCGTCTCCGCGATGCGGGGCGCAAATTCGGTTTCGAAACGGCGGACAATCGCGACATCCATGTATGGGCTCTCCGTGCGTCGGCAGATGCTAGCACGGGGATGGGCCGCGATTCGTCCTGATACGTCCGGCTAATTCGTCCTGTCAGCTAGCGGCTCGAGCCGCCACCGCCGCCTCCACTACCACCGCCGCCGTGACCGCCGCCATGGCCACCCCAGCCGCCGCCGCTCGTCCAGACGCCGCCATGGCCGCCGCCGTGACCCCAGCCTCCGCCCCAACCGTGCCCGTGACCGCCGTCGTGGTCATGATCGTGGTCGTGATCATGGTGGTCGAAGAAGCAGCAGCTGCCGCCGCCGATGCCGACTGCACCGTATGCAAACCCCGGCTCGTAGTCCGGGCCGTAGCCGTAGTAGCCGTCGGGGTAGTAACCGTAATCGGGGTAGCCGGGAGCCTCCGCGACGCAGCCCGCGAGGGCGGAAGCTAATCCGAGGATTGCGATGAGCCTGAACATGATTTCGCTCCCATCTATCTTCTAAGAAAGGAAAAACGGGAGCGGAGTTCGACGGGAATTGTGTCCGGAGGTTACTGGCAGGTGGATGGCGGGAATATGGCAGCGCGCTTAACGTCGCTGCGCGCACTCCGGATTGAAGACGCGTTCTGTCGATGGCGGATTGTTCGCGAGCTTGTTCGCCGGACGGCGCGGCCGCGCGACCAGCTCGCCGCCGCAATTCGGGCAGGTGCCGTGAAGCACATTCGTCACGCAGTCGATACAGAACGTGCATTCGAACGAGCAAATTCGCGCGTCGGCGGACTCCGGGGGGAGGTCTTTGTCGCAGCATTCGCAGCTTGGTCTAAGTGCCAGCATCTAGAGACTCCTGAGCGTAAAGTGGTGAGGGAGCAACGCGTGCGATACGGTACATCGAAGGCGATATGACGGGACTGCCAATTTCGTGTCTTTCCCCGATTTCCGGAATGTTTTGCGTGTTCTGACCGTTTAGTTTAGGTGCCCCGCTCGGGCTCGAATTGCTTCGTTCCTTCGCAAGGGAGGTGCGCCATGTCCTCGATTCGGTCTTTGAAGCTATTGCTGGTCTTCCCGCTCCTGTTTGTCGTCGCCGGATGCGCGCACGAGGATAGCGTCTCGTCGCAGCCCACTCAAACCGCGGTCGTGTTGCCCGCTGGCGCCTGTCAGGCTTCCGATGGAGGAATCGTCGCGGAAGGCACCATTGTCTCCCGGTGCGCCGTGCCGGGCACGGGCATCACGGACTGTCCGCGGTACATCTGCAAGCGATGCACCAGCGGCGCTTGGGGCGGGGAATACACCTGTCTATACCGATGAGCCGACGGATTCGGCGAGGTACTTCCGGACAGCAAAAAGCCCCGCGGTCGTAAAACACGCGGGGCTTCTAAGAAGCTGGGAACGGCTGCGAAGCGCATTTGGTCCCCCCGACAGGAATCGAACCTGTATCTAGCGCTTAGGAGGCACTTGTTCTATCCATTGAACTACGGGGAGAGGACCGTTTTCGCGACCAAGCTCGGCAACGATGAACTGCAGCTTAGTCTTGCTTCGCGGATTCGCAATGCCGGAGCGTCCGGCGTTGGCAGCGAGCGCAGAGTATAGCAAATCCCTTTAGCGCCAAGCGGCCCCGGGGGTGCTTCGTCCGCAGACGCTACCTGCTGGATCACAGGCGCAAATCAGCAAACTTCACCCCTCGACGGAATACTCTTCAAGCTCGCGTGTTCTGTGTCGTACCGGCTCAGAACTCGACCGCCGCAAACTCGGCCTTGGTCACGTCGCATTCCGGACACCGCCAGTCTTCGGGAATGTCGGCAAAGCGGGTGCCCGGCGCGATGCCTTCGCCGGGCAGGCCGTCTTGTTCGTTGTAGACCCAGCCGCAAATCAGGCAGACCCAGCTTTTGTATTCGATGACTTCGCTCACGGAATTCTCTTTCAAATGAATGCTTTGGAACGCTCTGGCCCTTCGTGACGACGTCGGGCAAAACGCGCGATTTTACCGGATTCCGCGAGGGAGCCCGCGTGCGCAATTGCCGCGGCGCCCGAGCGCGAATCGGCTTTCTAGCTGAGTCAGTCTATTTTGCAAGCCCGGTGTATGCTGACCACCGGCTTGATTCCACCTGGAGAAAACGATGTTGAAAAACAAATGGATCACAAGCGCAGTGTTCGCGGGCCTGCTCGTGGCGTCGGCCGCGGCGCGGGCTGACTCTCGCGTCTTCTTCGTCGCGCCGAAGGACGGCGCGACCGTGACAAGCCCGGTGCACGTGGTGTTCGGGGTCGAAGGCATGACGGTCTCGCCGGCCGGCACGTTGACGGAAGGCACGGGCCACCATCATCTGATCATCGATGGCGGGCCGGTGCCGCAAGGCACCGTCGTCCCCGCCGACGAGACGCATATCCACTACGGCAAGGGGCAGACCGAGACGGACGTGACGCTGCCGCCGGGCGACCACACGCTGACCATGCAATTCGCCGACGGCGCGCATCGCTCGTATGGTCCGCAAATGAGCCAGACCATCACGGTTCATGTGAAGTAAGCCATACGGCCGCTCGTCATTCCATGCGGCGGCCGTGTCTTTTTGGGGCGCGCGCGGCTCGTGCGCGCTCGTCCTATGTGTCCTATGTCTTTAGGCACCCCCGGCCGCGCATCGCGCGACCGGTACAATGAGCGTTTTGGTTTTCTCCTAAAGCCGCTCTCCCCATGTCGCTTTATTCCATCACCGGCGCGCAGCTCGCGTTCGGTCACGTCGCGCTGCTCGATCACGCGGATTTTTCGCTCGAAGCCGGCGAGCGCGTCGGCCTGATCGGCCGCAACGGCGCCGGCAAATCGTCGCTGCTGAAGATCGTCGCGGGGCTCACGAAGCCCGATGACGGCCTCGTCACGCGTCAGCAGGATCTGTCGACCATCTATGTGCCGCAGGAGCCGGAGTTCGATGCGGACGCGTCGGTGTTCGATAGCGTCGCGGCCGGCCTCGTCGACGCGCGCGCGCATCTCGACGAATTCGACGCCGTCGCGCACAAGCTCGCGGAAACGCCCGAAGGCGCCGAGCACGATGCGCTGCTCGCGCGCATGAACGCGCTGCAATCGTCGCTCGATGCGCACGACGCCTGGAGCTGGCGCACGCGCGTCTCGACCACGCTCGCGCAAATCGGCCTCGACGGCGACGCGCGCGTGGGCGCGCTCTCGGGCGGGATGCAAAAGCGCGTCGCGTTGGCCCGCGCGCTGGTCGCGCAGCCGGACGTGCTCTTGCTCGACGAGCCGACCAACCACCTCGATTTCGACGGCATCCGCTGGCTCGAGGAGCTGCTCGCCTCGCAGCGCGCCGGGCTCTTCTTCATCACGCACGATCGCGCGTTCCTCGACCGCGTGGCGACGCGCATCGTCGAACTCGACCGCGGCCGGCTGCTGTCGTACCCCGGCAATTTCTCCGCTTACCAGACGCGCAAGGCGCAGCAGCTGGAAGTCGAGCGCGTCGAAAACGAGAAGTTCGACAAGCTGCTCGCGCAGGAAGAGGTGTGGATTCGCAAGGGCGTCGAGGCGCGCCGCACGCGCAGCGTCGGCCGCATCGCGCGGCTCGTGCAGATGCGCAACGAGCGTGCCGAGCGGCGCAACGTGCAGGGCAACGTGAAGCTCGACGTCGGGCAGGGCGAGAAGTCCGGCAAGATCGTCGCCGAGCTGACCGACGTGGTGAAGCGCTACGGCGCGCGCACGGTGGTCAACCGCTTTTCGTCGACCGTCATGCGTGGCGACAAGATCGGCTTCGTCGGACCGAACGGCGCGGGCAAGACGACGCTCCTCAAGCTGATCCTCGGCGAATTGGCGCCCGACGAAGGCACCGTCAAAGTCGGCACGAACCTGCAGGTCGCGTACTTCGACCAGATGCGCGCGCAGCTCGATCAGGAAAAGAGCCTCGCCGATACGATCAGCCCCGGAAGCGACTGGGTCGAAGTCAACGGCACGAAGAAGCACGTGATGAGCTATCTGGGCGACTTTCTGTTCGCGCCGGAACGCGCCCGGTCGCCCGTGAAGTCGCTCTCGGGCGGCGAGCGCAACCGGCTCTTGCTCGCGCGTCTCTTCGCGCGGCCCGCGAACGTGCTCGTGCTCGACGAACCGACCAACGACCTCGACATCCCCACGCTCGAACTGCTCGAAGAGCTGCTCGCCGACTACGACGGCACGGTGCTGCTCGTGAGCCACGATCGCGCGTTTCTCGACAACGTGGTGACGTCGGTGATCGCGTCGGAGGGGGCGGGGAACTGGCGCGAGTATGTCGGCGGCTTCACCGATTGGCAGGTGCAAAGCGAGCGCTCGCAGCAGATCGCCGAGCAAGCGGCTGCGAAGGACGCGGCGAAGGAAGCCCCCGCGGCCAGCGCGCCGAAGGAAAGCGCCGCGGGCCGCAATGCGCAGCGCACGGTCAAGCTGTCGTTCAAGGAGCAGCGCGAGCTGGAGGCGCTGCCCGAGAAGATCGCGGCGCTCGAGGCCGAGCAAAAGACGATCGGCGCGCAGCTGGAAGACGGGTCGATCTTCGCAAAGGACCCGCAGGAAGGCACGCGTCTCACCGAGCGCTACGCGGCCATCGACGACGAACTGTTGCTTGCGCTCGAGCGCTGGGAAGAGCTGGAAGGCAAGCGCAAGTAGTAGGGCGCGCCTAGTGGGGCACGCCACCTGCGGCAAGCGCGGCACACCAAGAGCGGCAGCGGCGCAAAGACGATCCGCTTGATGCTCCGCACTGTGCGATGCCGAACGGCGCGATCGCGTGTTCATCGCTAGCGCTTAGAAGCTGAGCTGAAGCCAGGCGACGGAAAAGACGCTCCGTCGCCCGGCTTCGAGTTCGCGTTTGCAACTAATTAGAAACCCGTATCAAGTTGCGAGCGAGCGGCGCGACATTCCTCTGACACAACATCGAGAGCGCCCACGTCCAGTGGGTCTCTCCGCTTTTTTCAGCGACATCGCATTTTTTCCACGCTGCATTGCCGCATGAATCCGGTCTGCGGGCCAGCGCACAAAGCTCTGGATATACAGCATGTCTTTTGCCTTCGATAAGGGCTCCGACACGTTACACGCTCTTACTCGATCGACGCGTTTCGAGTGGTTTCGGCTCAACGTTGGGTCATCGGAGAGCGAAAATTCCGATAAGAATGATTCCACTCCCTTCCGGCCGCGAAATGATCGATAACGCTTCGCGTTGATCGTTTGCCGTGAGGATGTTCTTTCTTCGACGTCGCAATTCCAATCACTTTCTACTGGACGTCAACGAGACGCCGTAGCGTTCCCGCTCCCCTCATCGTTCAGCGCTGAAACGTTTTTGCCCGTTTCTGCTGCGCTGCAGAGCGGCCATTTCCGCCAGACCTATACGCCAAAAGGTCTGACTACTTGCTGGTACAGACCTCGCTTACTGCGTCGCGGCAATAAACGGCGGCGCGCCCGGGATTGGGTAGCGCTCGCCGCATAAAACGGCTTCAGCGCCGGACAAAAGATTTCCCGTAGTCATTTCTTGGTGGGACGCCACGATTTCGATCGTTCGGCGCCGGGGACTCGCTTTGTCTGGACAGTTGCGCCCAACTGGCGAGGACCCATGAAAGCTACACGCACAAGCGGCACGAGTGGCACCCGAGGCACGAAACGCAAGCGCCGCAGCGCGAGCACCGCACGCACCGCACTCAAGGCAACCGCCTTGTTGCTGGTGCTCCTGGCGCGCGACTACTGCGCGGCCGACCCGGCTATCCCGCCCGCAACGGCTCGCAAGGTCGAGGAAGGCGTGGTGCTCACCGAGCGCGATCAGGTTCGGCGGCAAGTGTTCGAGCTGGCCGGCGCCGGCTCGCCGCAGCTCGCGCTGGAACAGGCCAAGCAGCGCCCCGACTCGTTCGCGGTCAAGGACTTGCTGCAAATCGAAGCGCTCGTCGTCGCGAACGAGGTGCATTGGGGCCGTCAGCAAGCGCTGGCGTCCGACGATGCCGACCGCCTCGCGCAAACCACGGCGGCGCTGAAGCACATAGACGCATTGCTCGCGCGCATCCCCGATGGCGACGACTATGCCGACGTGCGCCGCTCGGTGCAGGCCGAGCGTGTCGAAGCGCTGCAGGGTCTCGGGCGCATGAAGGATGCGATCACGCAGTACGAAGAGCTGCTGCCCGCCAACGAGCCGCTGCCTGCGCGCACGCATACCGCGGCGGGCGACGCTTACACCTACCTCGACAGTCCTAAGCAAGCCGCCCGCGCCTACGAGCTCGCGCTGAAGACGCCGCTCGATCCGATCAAGCCGTCGACCGAGCCGCATGCGCTCAAGCGCATCGACGTCGAAGAGGGGTTGTTCTTCTCCTACCTCGACCAAGGCCGTTTCGACGAAGCAAAGGCTTTCCTGCAGTCGATCAAGAAGACGACGCCGGTCTACGCCGATCTGTCCGACGACCCCGAGGAAGTGAGCGAGGACTACGGCCGCGTGAAGAAGCTCGAAGCGCAATACCTGCTCTACACGAACCGCACGAAGGAGGGCGTCGCCGCGCTCGACGACTTGCGCAAGGACGCGCCGTTCGACCCGTCGCTGGTCTCGGCGCGCTCGGATGCCGCGCTCGTGCAGGAGCGTCCGCATCAAGCCGAAAAGCTCTACCAGGACACGCTCGTCGATCACCCCGGCGATATCGAAACGCTAGCGGGCCTCGGCAAGACCGAGATCGAGCTCAATCAGTACGATCGCGCCGCGGCGATCAACGCCGAGTTCACCGACCGCTTCCCCGACAGCAACACGGTCAAGAATTTTCAGCGCGACTTCGAGGCCTACAAGAGCCCGCAGTTGATCGTCGAAGGCAACGGCCAGAAGGGCAACTCGACGCTCGCCGACAACGACTGGGGCGTCGACACGCAGCTCTACTCGCAGCCGATCGCCAACTACTGGCGCGTCTTCGCGCACCAGTTCAGCGGCCGCGCCGACACCGGCGACGGCGACAGCGTGAGCCGCATTCGCAACGGCGTCGGCGGCGACTTCCGCTACTACGGGTGGGATGCCGCGGCCGAAGTCGACCACTCGACCGGGCCGACCGGCTACACGGGCGTGGCGGGCACCGTCGCGTTCCAGCCGAACGACCACTGGAAGTTTTCGACCGGCATCGACACCAACGACAACTCGCTGCCGTGGAAGGCCTACCAGGCGGGCGTCACGGGCCGCACTGCGAGCGCCGACGCGCGCTACCAGTTCGATGACTACCGCTACTTCGATCTCGGCTACGGCGTGTCGCGCTACAGCGATACAAACCTGCATCAGCAGTGGAACGGCACCTGGTACGAGCGGCTCTTCAACACGCCGAAGTACGAGATCTCGACGTGGGTCGATCTCGACACGAACGGCAACACGCTCGCGAACACCGCGTACTTCAACCCGCACCGCGACATGACCGCCCAGATCACGACGATGTTCCAGTGGACGCCGTGGCGCAACGTCGACCGGCAGTTCAGCCAGCGCGTCTACGCGACCGTCGGCGGCTACCGCCAGACCGATGTCGGCAACTCGATGCTCTGGGAAGTGCGGCTGGAGCAGGCGTGGCAGCTCGGCACGCATTCGTCGCTCGCGTATGGCGTTGGCGTCGCGAGCCAGCGCTTCGACCACAGCCGCGAGACCAGCAAGCTTATCTATCTCAACCTCAACGTTCCGCTCTAACCGGCCACTCCCACGATCATGGACAAGCTCCTCACTCGCCGCCGCTTCCTCGCTTTTGCCGCCGCGATGTCCGCGGCGCCCGTCGCCCATGCGGCCCAGGCTGGCCTCGGGCTCGACCTCTTGCCTCCGCCCGACCAGGACGACGGCCTCACGTTCCGCGTGATCGCGATCCACGACATTCGCGACGACCTGATGGCCGATATCGGCTCGGTGGCCGACACCTGCGCGATCAGCACCACGACGTTGAACACGATCTTCGCGTGGCTCAAGGCGAAGGACTTCCATCCGGTGAGCGTCGATCAGATCGTCGCATCGCGCAACGGCGGGCCGCGTCTGCCGCCGCGCGCGGTGCTGATCAGTTTCGACGATGCGTACACGAGCCAGTACACGAAGGCGTTTCCGCTTCTGAAGGCGTACAACTATCCGGCGATGATCGGCGTCGTCACGCGCTGGACTGAAACACCGGCGGGACAGCCGGTCAGGATCAGCCGCAAGTCGCTGATGCCGCCGGGCTACTTCATGAGCTGGGAGAGCCTGCGCGAGATGGCCGATTCGGGCTTGGTCGAGATCGCCTCGCACACGCACGACATGCACCACGGCGCGATCGCGAATCCGCAGGGAAACGAATTGCCGGCTGCGAGCGCGCATCTCTACGACGCAAGCCTGAAACGCTACGAGACCGACGACGAGTACCTTTCGCGCATCCATACAGACCTCGGACGCAGCGTCGCCTTGATCCAGCAGCACACGGGCGTGAAGGTGCGCTCGGCCGTCTGGCCGTACGGCATGTACAACGCCGCCTTGATCCAGGCGTCGCAGTCGCTCGGCATGCAGACGCACTTCACGCTCGACGACGGCCCGAACACGCCCGACGTGCCGCTCACGAAGATTCGCCGCTTGCTGGTGTCGTACGACTGGGACGTCGGCACGATGATCGGCCAGTTCCGCGTCGCGCGCGCGTATCGCGGCGAGCACGATCCGGTGGAGCGCGTCGTCGATGTCGCGCTCGACGACGTGTACGACCCCGATCCCGCCAAGAGCGAAGAAAAGCTCGGACGGCTGCTCGACCGCATCAAGGACCTCGAACCGAAATCGGTCTATCTGCAGGCGTATTCGGACCCGAGCGGCACGGGTTTCGCACAGGCGCTGTACTTCCCGAACCGGCATATGCCGATGCGCGCCGATCTGTTCAACCGCACGGCGTGGCAACTGATCACGCGCGCCGGCGTGCAGGTGTATGCGCGCATGCCGCTGCTGTCGTTCGCGCTGCCCGAAGGGCATCCGGCGGCGGCGCACGTGGTGCAGACCTGGCCGGGCGTGGTCGTGGCGAGCGATGCGGACGCGAGCTTCGCTGCCGCGCGCCTGCCGCGCCTCTCGCCGTTCGACGCCGACGCGCGCGACGTGATCGGCGACATCTACGACGACCTCACGCGCTACGCGAGCTTCAACGGCGTCGTGTTCGGCGCGGACGCCACACTCTCCGAATACGAGGATGCGAGCGAAGCGGCGCTCGCCGAATACGCGACCTGGGGACTGCCCGCCGACCTCGGCCAGATCCACGCCTCCGACGCGCTGAAAGCGCGCTGGTCGCGCGCGAAGACCGCGCATCTGGTCGCGTTCACGAAGTCGCTCGCCGACCGTGTTCGGGCGTACCAGGGCGGCGGCAACGTGCTGACGGTGAGAAGCCTGCCGGCGCTCGCCGCGCTCGATGCCAACGCGGACCGCAAGTACGCGCAGAACCTCGACACCTTCATCGCGAACTACGACTTCGTCGCGCTGGCGGCGCATCCGGGCAAGGCCGGCGAGCGCACCACCGACGCCTGGCTCGACGCGCTCTCGCAACAGGTGCTCGACCACGCCGGCGCCGCGAAAAAAACCGTCTTCGAACTGCCCACCGTCGAGCGCCGCGCGGATGGCGGCACGCAAGCGGTCGCCACCGAAACGTTGCGTGCGCAACTGAAACGCCTGAACGCAGCGGGCGTCGTGCATCTCGGCTACGCGACCGACGACTTTCTCGACAACCGTCCCGACACCGTCGCGCTGCGCGACGTGATGTCGATCCAGAACTCCGTGCGGCTGAAACCGGGCATGGCGGTCTGATGGCCTGGCGCGCTTCGTAAACCCGCGCAAACAACAACAACGAGGAAACCATGAAAAACGTGCTGGGAGTGATTTCGAACTTCGTCTTCTACTACCCGCTTCTGATGGCGTACCTGTGGATGATCGGCGGCTTGCTGCATTACTTTCTGATCGAGCGCCGCGAAGCCCACCAGAAAGCGAGCGACACGCTCGACGAATATCCGAAAGTCGCCGTCGTCGTGCCCTGCTACAACGAGGCCGACAACGTGCGTGAAGTGATCGCGTGCCTCGACAAGCTCGACTATCCGAACTACTCGATCATCGCCGTCAACGACGGCAGCCGCGACGCGACGGGCGCGATCCTCAACGAGCTCGTCGACCTCTATCCGAAGCTCGTCGTGATTCACCAGAATCAGAACGAGGGCAAGGCGATCGGGCTCACGACGGCCGCGATGCTCACCGACGCGGAGTTCCTGATGTGCATCGACGGCGATTCGCTGCTCGACGCAGAAGCGATCCGCTGGATGCTGCCGCACTTCCTCAAGGACCCGAAGGTGGGCGCGGTGACCGGCAACCCGCGCATCCGCACGCGCACGTCGCTGCTCGGACGGATGCAGGTGGGCGAGTTCTCGTCGATCGTCGGGCTCATCAAGCGCACGCAGCAGATGTACGGACGCATCCTGACGGTCTCGGGCGTGGTGTCGATGTTTCGCAGGAAGGCGCTTCGCGAAGTCGGCTACTGGAGCTCCGACATGCTGACCGAGGACATCGACATCAGCTGGAAGCTCCAGACCAACGACTGGCTGATTCATTTCGAGCCGCGTGCGTTGAGCTGGATTCTGATGCCCGAGACGTTCCGCGGCCTCTATAAGCAGCGTCTGCGCTGGGCGAAGGGCGGCATCCAGGTGCTCTTCAAGTACGCGAGCGCGATCGTGCGGCGCCGTCAGGTCTTGATGTGGCCGATCTTCATCGAATACGCCGTCAGCATCGTGTGGGCGTACTGCATGCTGCTCACGATCGCGTTGATGGTCGCGACCGCGCTCGTCACGCTGCCCGAGGCGTGGCGCTTCGCGATCGTGCCGCGCGGGGCGGGCGTGTTCCTGTTCGCCACCTGCTGCCTGCAAATCCTCATCGGCTGCCTGCTCGACCGCCAGTACGACGCGCGGCTCTTGCGCTATTTCATCGACACCGTCTGGTACCCGATCGCCTTCTGGGCCATCAGCATGATCGCGGCCGTCATCGCGCTGCCGAGCGTGCTGCGCCAGCGGCGCGGCAAGCGCGCGCGCTGGGTCAGCCCGGATCGCGGCATCCGCGCGAGCGGGCCGCCCGCGGCCGCGAATGGGTTGGCAATCGTCGCCGCAGACGCCGCGAACGACGACCAGTCGCACGATCAAGCGCAACACCGCAGTCCACTCGATGCAGGTCCGCATCGGCAACTTTCCTAACCAGGAGGCACAGTCATGGATTTCCCGATCATCGATGTATCGAAGCAATCGGTGCAGCAGTTCGAAACGGAGTGCAGCCACGCGAAGGCCGTGCGCTATGTCGCGTGGTATCGCGTGATACGGCCGGCGCTCGTGCTGGGCATGTGGCTGTTCGGCGCGTGGTACGTCAACTGGTGCCTGTCGCATGCCAGTGCCGAGGAACTGTCGTTGCGGGCGTTTCTGCCGAGCATCCTCGGCATTGCCGCGATGGCGTGGACGCTGTCGCTCTGGACGCTCTTTCGCCGCGTCGAGCGCCATCTGAACCCGGTGCGCCAGGAGCGCGTGCCCGATGTGGCGCCGCCCGTCACGGTCTTTCAATACGAACTCGGCGACGGCGCCGCGCGCTGCATGGTCGCCTATCACGACGACGACGGTTTCATCTCGCACGTTATGTCCATGTCGGACCACATCAAGCAGGCCGAAGCAGCCTAACGAACACGTTACGGGGGAATGCATCATGTGCGGAATTGTGGGAGCCGTCGCGGCATGCGACGTGATGTCGGTGCTGACTGAAGGCTTGAGACGCCTCGAATACCGCGGCTACGATTCGTGCGGCGTCGCGGTGCTGCAGGAAGGCGAGCCGCGGCGCGTGCGCAGTGTCGCGCGCGTCGCGGACCTGGCGGAACAAATCGGCCGCGAGGGATTGACGGGGACCATCGGCATCGCGCATACGCGCTGGGCAACGCACGGGGCACCGGTCGCGGACAACGCGCACCCGATCTTCTCGTGCGGCGAGATCGCGCTCGTGCACAACGGCATCATCGAGAACCACGAAACCTTGCGCGACGAGCTGAAGGGGCTTGGCTATGTGTTCGAATCGGATACCGATACGGAGGTCATCGCGCACCTCATTCACTACACGCGCGCACACGGCGCTTCGAGCGACCTCGTCGCGGCCGTGCAGTGCACGCTGCGGCGGCTGCGCGGCGCTTATGCGATCGCGGTGTTCGCGAAGGATGAGCCGCATCGCGTGATCGGCGCGCGCGCGGGCTCGCCGCTCGTGGTCGGTTTCGGCGACGACGGCAACTACCTCGCCTCCGACACGATGGCGCTCGCGGGCACGGCCGAGCATTTCATCTATCTGGAAGAGGGCGACATGGTGGTGCTCACGGCCGACGCTGCACGCATCGTCGATCGCCAGGGCGCGAGCGTCGAGCGCGAGATCCGCGTGCTCGCGGCGAGCAGCAGTGCGACCGATCTCGGTCCCTACCGGCACTACATGCAGAAGGAAATCTTCGAGCAGCCGGGCGTGATCGCGGACGCGACCGAAAGCATCCGCAAGATCGTGCCGGACCTGTTCGGTCCTGACGCCGAGCGCGTGTTCTACTCGATCGAATCGCTGCACATCGTCGCCTGCGGCACGAGCTACTACTCGGGGATGACCGCGAAATACTGGTTCGAATCGATTGCGGGGCTGACGACGCAAGTCGAAGTTGCTAGCGAGTACCGCTACCGCGACAGCGTGCCGAATCGCAAGACGCTGTTCACCGGTATTTCGCAGTCGGGCGAGACGGCCGATACGCTGGCCGCCATCAAGCACGCGCAGCAGCTTGGGCACAAGTACACGCTTGCGGTGTGCAACGTTCCGCACAGTTCGCTCATGCGGCAGACGATGCTGCAATACCTGACGAGCGCGGGGCCCGAGATCGGCGTCGCGTCGACCAAGGCGTTCACGACTCAGCTCGTCGCGCTATTCGTGCTTGCGCTGACGCTTGGCAAGGTGCGCGGACGGGTGTCCTCGACGCAGGAGGCCGAGTACCTCCACCAACTGCACCACTTGCCCGCCGCGCTCAACAGCGTGCTCGCGCTGGAGCCGCAGATCATCGCGTGGGCCGAAGCGTTCGCGCGCAAGGACAACGCGCTCTTCCTCGGCCGCGGACTGCACTATCCGATCGCGCTGGAGGGGGCATTGAAGCTCAAGGAGATTTCATACGTGCATGCCGAGGCGTATCCCGCAGGCGAGCTCAAGCATGGGCCGCTTGCGCTCGTCACGGGCGACATGCCAGTCGTCACGATCGCGCCTAACGATGCGCTGCTCGAGAAGCTCAAGTCGAACATGCAGGAAGTGCGTGCGCGCGGCGGCGAGCTATACGTGTTCGCCGACGCCGATTCGCAAATCGCGAGCAGCGATCACGTGCACGTGATCCGCATGCCCGAGCACTACGGCAAGCTCTCGCCGATCCTGCATGTGGTGCCGCTGCAGTTGCTCGCGTATCACACGGCGTGCGTGCGAGGTACCGATGTCGACAAGCCGCGCAATCTCGCGAAATCGGTGACGGTCGAGTGAGGGGGGATGCTATGCGCAGACTGCTTGTTGTTTCCGTTGCCGCCGTAGCAGCTTGCGCAGGGGCGGTTCCCATCGCGACGACCGCCGTAGCGGCGGCGGTCCCATCCACCGTAGCGACGGCCACCGTACCGACCGCCGCTTCGACCGGGGACACCGCTCACTCGCACGCCCATGCTCACGCCCGCGTGGTGGCGCGCGCCGACGCGCGCCTGCGCGTGCCGCAGGGCGATCTGCGCGCCTATATGCACGGCATCGGCGCGGCATCCGATGGGCACGGCGGCACCTATGTGTTCTTCAGCAGCTCGGGCTTGCCGCCGCACGGAGCAGGGCGCGACGGCAACTGGACGCATGACGTCTATGTCGCGCACTGGTCGCCCGAGCAGCCCAAGCTCTCGAAGCCGCGCGTGTTCATCCACCGGCCCGAGGCGCAGGAGCCGGTATCGATCGCGCAGAGCAGCAGCGGCAACATCATGGTGACGTTCGAAGACGGCTGGAACACGCCGGACGAAGTGAGCCAGCGCTACGGCGTCTACTCGCGCCTGCTCGGGCCAGTGCGTCCGTATCCGATCGACGTCAAGGCTGGAGGGCACTCGGGGCATGCGGCCGCGGTCGGTTCGCGCTTCGTCGTCTTCTACTCGGATGACTGGGTCGACGGCGGCGGCGTCGACAATCTCGGCACTGGACGCGGCGTCTACGTGAAGACCTATGACGCGGACGGCGCGCTCTTGAACTTCGTCCCCGTTGCGCCCTACGTGCGTGAGTGGTGGCCGATGATCGCCGCGTCGCCGACGCGGGCGCTGCTCGTCTGGCAGCAATACGTGAACGGGCAGACATACGCGCAGTTGAAGGTGGCGGTGTTCGATCCGGTTGACGGCACGTTGAGCGAGCCGCATGTGATTGCGCCGCATTTGCAGTACTACACGTATGCGGCGGCTTATGTGCCTGCGCTTGATCGCTTCGTGGTCGCCGCGAGCGATGCGAGCGGACACGGCTTCGCGCAATTGATCGACGAAGACGGTGCGCCGGTGGCGACGCTCGCGTGTATGCCGTCGACAGTGCGGGAAGCGGGGATCGCGGTGATCGGCGATCGGGCGTTTACGCCGTCGCAGGATGGGCGTTTGCTTGAGTTGAAGCTGAGTGCGTCGTCGATCGAACTTGAAGCGACGCAGCCGTCGCCAATCAAGTGGTGGTACATGGGGAACTTGGGGCTCGCGCGTTCCGATTCGCGTTTGCACTGGGTCTCGTTGAGTCCGTATGGGCTGCAGGAAGCGGACTTCGATCTCGCTGCCATGCAGCCTCCAACGGCCGCAGACCAGTGCCAGCGGCAGAAGACGGCGGCGGAGTGATGCGGTAGTGGCGGGGGGCATTGCCATGCCAACTACCTTGATCGTGTTGGAGATTGGAAACGGAGTGATCGAGCTTTGATGCAAAGATCGCTTCAGGGGCCGGTCCCAACAGCAAGCGTAAGGCTGCCGCGGCCCCGTTTAGCTAGTCATTGGAGATGCAGGCGCCAATTCCACTTGTTTATACGCTATGGCATCAATCAAGTGTGCTGGTGCCGCGCATCGCACTACCTCACGATGTTTGGTTCGTTCGAGGTGTAGATACGTGTGCCATGGCTCCAATCGTATTCGCCGGAGCCGTAATACCAAATAGACGGCACTTCCACCCATGCGCTATCGGTTGTCGACATTTTTTTCGCGAAGATCTTGAACCTAGAATCAGAGAGAAGGATTCCGTCAAGTGTCACGTTCGAGGCACGGATTTCCGCTCCTACTCCTGAGATTAAACCGCCCGCTATGATTTCACTTGGGCCGGAATTATAAAAGGCCGTTTGAAGGCTAACGATGCCGTAAAGCGGCCTATCCCACACATCCCGACTCAAGCTCGATGCCTCAAGCGTGCCCGTGTTATTGATCACGCTGCGAGTTGCCCAATCGCGAGCCCAAGCGGTGAGCCTGATATCGCCGTCGTCGGTTTTGATGCTTCCGCTATTTCGGACGGTGGCGTCGAGACTGCCCTTGTTGTATTCGGCGGTCAGGTGAGAATCACTGAAATCGAGGGCGATGTCGTCAGCGGAGGCCAATAGGACGTCGCCGCCGCTACTCGTGATCGTGCCCAGATTCTCAACTGTCTTCGAACCAAGCAGAGCAACGGATTCCCGAGCGGTGATCTTGCCGTTATTCGCAACTCTGCCTTGGCCACCTCCGGAGAAGTTCAGTCTGTTGGCCTTGAAGTCGTCGTCGGTAATGTTGAGCGAAGAGGCGAACAGGGCGCCGACGTTGACTTTGCCGGTTGGCCCAATAACAACGCCGTTCGGGTTGACGATGAACACACGGCCATTGCCATTCAACGTACCGAGAATGGAAGTCGGGTTAGCCGAGTTGACGCGATTGAGGACAGCGGCCGTCGAGCTACGCTGCACGAAATTCAGCGTCTCGTTCCGGGCCACATCCATGTTGTCCCAGTTGACAATGAGCTTGTTGGTGGTTTGGGTGACGGTGGCGGTATTGCCGTCTTTGCTGATGCTGCCAGATCCGCTTCCGGGGACGATGGCGCCAGTGCCGACAGCGTGAGAGTTGACAGCAGCCACCAGGGAACCGGCCAAGACGGCCAGGCGAATCTTTACGGGTATATTTTTCATAAGGTTGTTCGCATAGTTCAATATTTACACTGCGCTTTCATTATGAGTCATTTCGGATCACTAAAAAATCAGGCGAATCTGAATGGCTTTAGCCAATTGGCATAAAAGCGATCCCGTACTTATGAGCGCAGAATCTCGTCAAAGCCGGACTGACCTGCCCCCTGCAAATAGGTCCTGGCTAGTATGATGATGTCCGAAGTGCCAAGGGAGCACGGAAGATGCGGACGAAAGCGAAGTCGGGCGCACGCGTGAGACGCAACGTCATCGCCGTTGCGGCGGTGGTCTTCTGCTTGATAGTCATCGGGCGCATCACCGGCATCCTGGTCGATTGGCTGTGGTTCGGCTCGATCGGCTACGGAGCCGTGTTCTGGACGGCCTTCTGGGCGAAGCTGTCCGTCTTTGCCGCCGTGTTCGCGGCGTCGGCTGCGGCGATCGCGGCGTCGGGCTGGGTCGCGCATCGCTATGCGAGGCCGGTCGATGCCATGCAAGTGATTGACTCATCCGAGTACGCGCCGCCCGACCTCGCCGAAATGGCAAGCCGCATCGCGCCGCGCGTTCCCTGGCGCCTCGCCATTACCGGCGCCGCCGTCCTGATCGGCCTTTTCATCGCCACGAGCAAAATCTCGAACTGGGACATCGCGCTGCGCTTTCTGCACCAAGTGCCGTACGGCGCGCGCGATCCGATCTTCGCCAAGGACATCGGCTTCTATCTTTTCTCGCTGCCCGTTTTCATCGCGCTCAAAAACTGGCTGTTGCAGCTACTGTTTTTCTGCACGATCGTCGCGGCCGCCGTCTATGCCCTGCGCGGCGACATAGAATTCGGACCAGCGCCGCGCTGGCTTTCTCCCGCCGCCGCAGCACACGCCTCGGCGCTGCTCGGCGGGTTCTTCGCGCTGAAGGCATGGTCGTATGCGCTCGACCGCTATCTGCTGCTGTATCGCGACAACGGCGTTGTCGTCGGCGCGAGCTACACCGACATCCACGTCGAACTGCCGGTGCTGTGGCTGCTGATCGGAATCGCCATTGCGGCGGCTGTCGCGTCATGGATCAACATGCACCGGCGCGGCTGGCGGATTCCCGCCGCGTCAGCGGTGGCGCTGTTCGGCGGTTCGTTCTTGCTTGCGGTGATCTATCCGGCGCTGTTCGAGCGCTTCTACGTGAAGCCGAGCGAGCTGCAGCTGGAGGCGCCCTTCATCGCGCACAACATCGAACTGACGCGACTGGCTTACGGCCTGAACAAGATCGAGGTCAAACCGTTTCCGGCCGAGGAGGGATTGAACGTCGCGTCGCTCGAAGCCAATCGCGCGACCATCGACAACATCCGCCTCTGGGACGTGCAGCCGCTCATGAGCACCTACGCCCAGTTGCAGGAGATCCGCACGTACTACAAGTTCTTTTCGGTGGACATCGACCGCTACCGGCTCGACTCCGGCTATCGGCAGGTGATGCTGTCCGCGCGCGAGCTGGACTCGTCGCTATTGCCCGAGAACGCGCAGACCTGGGTGAACCTGCATCTGCTGTTCACGCATGGCAATGGCGTCGTGATGTCGCCGGTGACGGAGAAGTCCACCGAAGGATTGCCGTCGCTCTATCTGCAGGACATTCCACCCGTCACGACCGGCGGCCCGGCCATCAGCGAACCGCGCCTCTACTTCGGCCAGGGCGATCAAGGCTATGTGATCGTGAAGGGCAGCACGCCCGAGTTCGACTATCCGAAGGGCAAGGACAACGTCTACACGAGCTACAGCGGACGCGACGGCGTCGCTATCGGCGGCATCGCGCGGCGCACGCTCTTCGCGTGGCAGCTCGACGATCCGAACATCCTCCTGACCGGCTACATCACGAACGAAAGCCGGATTCTGCTCCACCGCAACATCCAGGATCGGGTGTTGACGATCGCGCCGTTTCTGACGCTCGATCGTGATCCTTACATCGTCGCGAGCGCGGGGCGTCTGTACTGGATTCAGGATGCGTACACGACGAGCCGCTGGTTTCCCTATTCGAAGCAGGGTCTCGCCGACGGCTCCAACACCATCCGCAACTCGGTCAAAGTGGTGATCGACGCGTACAACGGCACCGTCGATTTCTACGTCAGCGATCCGGCCGATCCGATCCTCCGGACGTATCAGCGGATCTTCCCGAGCCTCTTCAAGCCGCTCGATGCGATGCCTGCGGACCTGCAGCAGCACATCCGCTATCCGGAAGACTTGTTCTTGATCCAGGCGCAGCTCTATCGCGCGTACCACATGGACGCGCCGGAGGTGTTCTACAACCGCGAGGACCTGTGGCAGTTCCCGCGCGAGCTGGCCGGCATCGACGACGGCAATGCGGCCGCCGGCGCGCCGATGACGCCGTACTACACGATCATGCGGTTGCCCGGCGAGTCGAAAGCCGAGTTCGTGCTGATGCTGCCGATGGTGCCGAGCCAGCGCGAGAACATGATCGCGTGGCTCGCCGCGCGCTGCGATCCGCCGGAGTACGGCAAGCTCGTCGTCTATAGCTTCCCGAAGGAAAAACTCGTGTTCGGGCCGTTCCAGATCGAGGCGCGCATACAGCAGAACACCGAGATATCCCAGCAAATCTCGCTCTGGAACCAGATGGGCTCTCGTGTGATTCGCGGGCATTTGCTGGTCGTGCCGATCGATAACTCGATCCTTTATGTGTCGCCGCTTTATTTGCGCGCGTCGTCGGGGCAACTGCCGGAGTTGAAGCGCGTGATTGCCGCTTATGGCGATCGCGTCGTGATGGAGGAGACGTTGAGCCAGGCGCTGGCCGCGCTGTTCAAGGAGACGGCGCCGGCTACCGGGGCGCCGTCTGGCGGTGCGCCAAGCGCGGCGGCCGGTTCGGGCAACGCCCAGGCGCGCGATGCCCTCGATCACTACAACCGCGCGTTGGAGCGACTGAGGGCGGGCGACTGGAGCGGGTTCGGCGCGGAGCTGGACGCGCTCGGGCAGTCGCTTAAAGCCCTCGGCGGGGGAAGCAGCAGGCCGGCGCAGCCCTGAGAGAGGCTGGATCGTCGCAAAATTCGCCGGGCCTTCAATACGTAAGGCCGGGACGCCGAGCGCGCCTCGGCCATTTGCCAAATTGCCCCCCATCCCGAAACCAGTAAAATACGCCGCGACTCGTGCGAAGCGGACTTTGCGCGGGTGGCGGCGCGTTCCACGCTTGCCGGTCAAGCGCGCAAGCACAGTCAGCGCGCTCATTTCCAGCGCACGCCCGCCATCCCGTTGTTCCGATTCGCCTTTTTAGAAGTTTCAACGGATTGTCCACGCAGATGTCCACACAGCCTGTGGACAACCGCATGTCAGCAGAACCCAAGAGAAGTCATGTCCACGAAAAAGCCAAGCGCTGCCTATAGCGAAGCGTCGATCAAGGTGCTCAAGGGCCTGGAGCCGGTCAAGCAGCGGCCCGGCATGTACACGCGCACCGAAAATCCGCTGCACATCATTCAGGAAGTCATCGACAACGCCTCCGACGAGGCCCTCGGCGGCTACGGCAAGCAAATCACGGTGACGCTGCATACCGATGGATCCGTGTCGGTCGAAGACGACGGCCGCGGCATCCCGTTCGGCCTGCATCCCGACGAGGGCGTGCCGGTCGTCGAAATCGTTTTCACGCGCCTGCACGCGGGCGGCAAGTTCGACAAGGCCGCGGGCGGCGCCTACACGTTCTCGGGCGGTCTGCACGGCGTCGGCGTCTCGGTGACGAACGCGCTTTCCACGCAGCTCGACGTCACGGTCTGGCGCGACGGCAAGATTGCCGAGATCGGTTTTGCCAACGGCGACGTCGTGAAGCCGCTCGAAACGCGCGCCGCAGCCCGCGGCGACAAGAAATCCGGCACGCGCGTCACCGCGTGGGCCAACGCGAAGTACTTCGATTCGCCGAATCTGCCGTTGGGCGAGCTGCAGCGCCTGTTGCGCTCGAAGGCGGTGCTGCTGCCGGGCGTCGAGGTCGTGCTCGTCAACGAGAAAACCGGCGAGCGCCAAAGCTGGAAGTATGAGGACGGCCTGCGCGGCTACCTGCTCGAAGGCATGGCCGGCAGCGATCTGCTGATTCCGCTCTTCGAGGGCGAGCGCTACGCCGAAAACTCGCGTTCGAGCGAAGACACGTTCGCCGAAGGCGAGGGCGCGGCGTGGGTCGTCGCGTGGAGCGAGGAAGGGCCGCTCACGCGCGAGTCCTACGTGAACCTGATTCCGACGCCCGCGGGCGGCACGCACGAGTCGGGCTTGCGCGATGGTCTTTTTCAGGCCGTGAAGAGCTTCGTCGAGCTGCACAACCTGCAGCCGAAGGGCGTGAAGCTGCTCGCCGAAGACGTGTTCGCGCGCGTGTCGTTCGTGCTGTCGGCGAAGGTGCTCGATCCGCAGTTCCAAGGGCAGATCAAGGAGCGTTTGAATAGCCGCGACGCGGTGAAGCTTGTGTCGTCGTTCGCGCGTCCGGCTTTGGAGCTGTGGCTGAACCAGCACGTCGAGCACGGCAAGAAGCTCGCCGATCTCGTCATCAAGCAGGCGCAGGCGCGCACGCGCGCCGGCCAGAAAGTCGAGAAGCGCAAGAGTTCGGGCGTGGCCGTGCTGCCGGGCAAGCTCACCGACTGCGAATCGACCGATATCGTGCGCAACGAGCTCTTCCTCGTGGAAGGCGACTCGGCGGGCGGCTCCGCGAAGATGGGCCGCGACAAGGAATACCAGGCGATCCTGCCGCTGCGCGGCAAGGTGCTCAACACCTGGGAGACCGAGCGCGACCGCCTGTTCGCGAACAACGAAGTGCACGACATCTCGGTGGCGATCGGCGTCGATCCGCACAATCCCGACGACACCGTCGATCTCTCGAATCTGCGCTACGGCAAGATCTGCATTCTCTCGGACGCCGACGTCGACGGCGCGCACATTCAGGTTCTGCTGCTCACGCTGTTCTTCAAGCACTTCCCGCAGTTGATCGAGCGCGGCCATGTGTGCGTGGCGCGTCCGCCGCTCTTTCGCGTCGATGCGCCCGCGCGCGGCAAGAAGCCCGCGCAGAAGCTATATGCGCTCGACGAGGGCGAGCTCGAAGCGATCCTCGACAAGCTGCGCAAGGACGGCGTGCGCGAAACGCAATGGACGATCAGCCGCTTCAAAGGCTTGGGCGAGATGAGCGCGGAGCAGCTGTGGGACACGACGATGAATCCCGATACGCGGCGCCTGCTGCCGGTCGCGCTCGGCGAGCTCGACTTCGACGCGACGGTCGCGCGCATGACGATGCTGATGGGCAAGGGCGAAGCGGCGTCGCGCCGCAGCTGGCTCGAAGAGAAGGGTAACGAGGTGGAAGCGGATATCTGAGCGGGGCCGAACGCCTTCGCGGATTCACCGCACACCACCCACCTGAACACGGACACGAATTTCGATGGATCAACAAGACGATCTCTTCACTGAGCCGGCCGTGCCGGACAGCGATTTCCTGACGCTCGGCAACTACGCCGAGCGTGCCTATCTCGACTACGCCGTGAGCGTGGTGAAGGGCCGCGCGTTGCCGGACGTCTGCGACGGGCAGAAGCCGGTGCAGCGCCGCATCCTGTTCGCGATGAACGAGATGGGCCTCGCCGCCGACGCCAAGCCCGTGAAGTCGGCGCGCGTGGTCGGCGACGTGCTCGGTAAGTACCACCCGCACGGCGACCAGTCCGCCTACGACGCGCTCGTGCGTCTCGCGCAGGACTTCTCGATGCGCTATCCGCTCATCGACGGCCAGGGCAACTTCGGCTCGCGCGACGGCGACGGCGCGGCGGCGATGCGCTACACCGAAGCGCGCTTGACGCCGATCGCGAAGCTCCTGCTCGACGAGATCGACCAGGGCACGGTCGATTTCATGCCGAACTACGACGGCTCGTTCGAAGAGCCGAAGCTGCTGCCCGCGCGGCTGCCGTTCCTGCTGTTGAACGGCGCGTCGGGGATCGCGGTGGGTCTCGCGACGGAAATCCCGTCGCACAACCTGCGCGAAGTGGCGGCGGCCGCCGTGGCGATGATCCGCCATCCTTCGAAGCTCACGCACGCCGAGCTGATGCAGCACATTCCGGGTCCGGACTTCCCGGGCGGCGGCCAGATCATTTCGAGCGAAGCGGAAATCGCCGCCGCTTATGAGACGGGGCGCGGCAGCTTGAAGGTGCGCGCGCGCTGGAAGATCGAGGACCTCGCGCGCGGCCAGTGGCAGCTCGTCATCACCGAGCTGCCGCCGAATACGTCGAGCCAGAAGGTGCTCGAAGAGATCGAAGAGCTGACCAATCCGAAGATCAAGCTCGGCAAGAAGTCGCTCACGCCTGAGCAGCTGCAGATGAAGCAGACGCTGCTCGCGCTCGTCGACGCCGTGCGCGACGAATCCGGCAAGGACGCGCCGGTGCGCATCGTATTCGAGCCGAAGTCGCGCACGATCGATCAGACGGAGTTCGTCCATTCGCTGCTCGCGCACACGAGCCTCGAATCGAACACGTCGCTGAACCTCGTGATGATCGGCGCCGATGGCCGGCCGCGCCAGAAGGGTCTCGTCGAGATCCTGCACGAGTGGGTCGGCTTCCGCTTCGCCACCGTGACGCGCCGCACGCAGCATCGTTTGGGCAAGGTCAACGATCGCATCCACATCCTCGAAGGGCGGATGATCGTCTTCCTGAACATCGACGAGGTGATTCGCATCATCCGCGAAGCGGACGAGCCGAAGGCCGCGCTGATGGGCGCGTTCGGGCTTTCCGAGCGGCAGGCCGAGGACATCCTTGAAATCCGGCTGCGCCAGTTGGCGCGGCTCGAGAAGATCAAGATCGAGAAGGAGCTTGAAGAGTTGCGCAACGAGAAGGCGAAGCTCGAAGAGCTGCTTGGCAGCGAATCGGCGATGAAGCGCCAGATCATCAAGGAAATCGAAGCCGACGCGAAGCAATATGGCGACGAGCGCCGCACGCTGATCCAGCAGGAAAAGCGCGCGACGTTCGAAGCGAAGGTGGTCGACGAGCCGGTGACGGTGGTCGTGTCGCGGCGCGGCTGGGTGCGCGCGTTGAAGGGCCACGGGCTCGATCCGGCCGGCTTCACGTTCAAGGACGGCGACGGCCTCTATGCGGCGTTCCAGTGCCGCACGCCCGATACGCTGATCGCATGGGGCAGCAAGGGGCGCGTCTACTCGGTCGCGGTCGCGACGCTGCCGGGCGGGCGCGGCGACGGCGTGCCGGTCACCTCGCTGATCGAGCTCGAATCGGGTACGCATCTGATGCACTACTACGCGGCGCCGGCGGAGCAGGCTTTGCTGCTCGCGTCGAGCAACGGCTTCGGCTTCATCGCGAAGGTCGGCGACATGGTGAGCCGCGTGAAGGCGGGCAAGTCGTTCATGACGATCGACGAAGGCGCGGCGCCGCTCGCACCGATGCCGATGCTGCCGAATGCGCAGCAAGTGGTGTGCTTGTCGAGCGGCGGGCGCTTGCTCGTATTTGGTCTCGACGAGATGAAGACGCTTTCGGGCGGCGGACGCGGCGTCATTCTGATGGCGCTCGACGCGAACGAAACGCTCGTGCAGGCGCTCGCGATCAACGGCGCGGGCGTCGTGCTGGTCGGCACGGGCCGCGGCGGCAAGGCGCAGGAAGAGCAGCTCGCGGGCAAAGCGCTCGAACCGCACGTCGGCAAGCGCGCTCGCAAGGGGCGTGCGCCGGATACGAAGCTCAAGGTGAGCGGGCTGCGTCCGGTGCTCGCGGGATGACGACGTAATGCACTTGTGACATAAGCGCGGCACACAATGAACTGTGTGTCGCGCGATCGGTCGAACGCGCTCGACGTACCTGTCCACACCGTTCGCCCGTCACCCAATAAATCGAAGAACCGAGAGGAAGCCTCACCATGTCCAAAGCCATCGATGTCGCGCTGTTCCTGCACTTGCTCGGCGTCGCCGTATGGGTGGGCGGCATGGTGTTCGCAAATTTCTGCCTGCGCCCGGCGCTCTCCGACTTGTCGCCGCAATTGCGCTTGCCGCTCCTCGAAGCCGTGTACTCGCGCTTCTTCAATTGGGTCGCGGGCTCGGTGCTCGTGATCTTGCTCTCAGGCGGTTTCCTGCTTCAGCAATTCGGCGGCGGCCATGCGGTGTGGCCGCTGCACGCGATGGCGGCGCTCGGCGTCTTGATGATGCTGATCTTCGGGCACCTGCGTTTCGCCGTGTTTCCGCGCATCCGCCGCGCCGTACAGGCTCAGAAGTGGCCCGACGGGGCGCGCGCCGTGGGCACGGTGCGCCGGCTCGTCATCATCAATCTGGTGCTCGGCGTGGTGACGATCGGGATGGCGGTGCTGTCGCGGGGGTTCTAGATCGAGAGCTTCATCGGCGGTTCTCTGCTGATATATTTTTCGACCTAATCAGGCTCGAAAAATATATTGGACATATCGCCGGTCGAACTGCAATCTTCACACCTTCGTTTCGCGCAGCACACGTTCTGAGAATAAACATGCCCACATACCGATCACGCACTTCCACCCATGGCCGCAACATGGCGGGCGCCCGCAGCCTGTGGCGGGCCACCGGGATGACCGACGACGATTTCAACAAGCCCATCATCGCGGTCGTCAATTCATTCACGCAATTCGTGCCCGGCCACGTCCACCTCAAGGATCTCGGCCAACTGGTGGCGCGCGAGATCGAGAAAGCGGGCGGCGTCGCGAAGGAATTCAACACGATCGCGGTGGACGACGGCATCGCCATGGGTCACGACGGCATGCTCTACAGCCTGCCGTCGCGCGAACTGATCGCCGATAGCGTCGAATACATGGTCAACGCGCATTGCGCCGACGCCATGGTCTGCATCTCCAATTGCGACAAGATCACGCCGGGCATGCTGATGGCCGCGCTGCGGGTGAACATCCCGGTCGTGTTCGTGTCGGGCGGCCCGATGGAGTCGGGCAAGGTCACGTTCAAGGGCAAGAACCGCAAGTTCGATCTGATCGACGCGATGATCGTCGCAGCCGACGACAACGTCTCCGACGAGGAAGTGCAGCAGGTCGAGCGCTCCGCGTGCCCGACCTGCGGCTCCTGCTCGGGCATGTTCACGGCGAACTCGATGAACTGCCTGACCGAAGCGCTCGGCCTTTCGCTGCCGGGCAACGGTTCCACGCTCGCGACGCACGCCGACCGCAAGCGCCTGTTCCTTGACGCGGGCAAGACGATCGTCGAGCTGGCGCGCCGTTACTACGAACAAGACGACGCGAGCGTCCTGCCGCGTTCGATCGCGAGCTTCCAGGCGTTCGAGAACGCCATGACGCTCGACATCGCCATGGGCGGTTCGACCAACACTGTGCTGCACTTGCTGGCGGCGGCGCACGAAGGCGAAGTGCCGTTCACGATGAACGACATCGACCGCCTGTCGCGGCGCGTGCCGGTGCTGTGCAAGGTGGCGCCGGCAGTGCCGGACGTGCATATGGAAGACGTGCATCGCGCGGGCGGCGTGATGGGCATTCTGGGCGAGCTGGCGCGCGCCGGGCTCATCCACACCGAACTGCCGACGGTGCATGCGCCGAGCATGGGCGCGGCGCTCGAGCGCTGGGACGTGACGCGCAATCCGGATGAGGCGGTCGCGAGCTTCTACCGCGCAGCGCCCGGCGGCATCCGCACGCAAGAGGCGTTCAGCCAGGACAGCCGCTACGACGAACTCGATACCGACCGCGCGGCCGGCTGCATTCGCGACGCCGAGCACGCCTTCTCGAAGGACGGCGGCCTCGCGGTGCTGTTCGGCAACATAGCGCTCGACGGTTGCATCGTGAAGACGGCGGGCGTCGACGCCGGCATGTTGAAGTTCTCCGGCACGGCGCGTGTGTTCGAGAGCCAGGACGCGGCCGTCGAAGGCATTCTGAGCGGCTCGGTCAAGGCGGGCGACGTGGTCGTCGTGCGCTACGAAGGGCCGCGCGGCGGTCCCGGCATGCAGGAGATGCTGTATCCGACCAGCTACCTGAAGTCGAAGGGGCTCGGCAAGCATTGCGCGCTCATCACCGATGGCCGCTTCTCGGGGGGCTCGTCGGGGCTGTCGATCGGGCACGTGTCTCCGGAGGCGGCGGAAGGCGGCGCGATCGGCTTGATCGAGGAAGGCGACACGATCGAAATCGACATTTCCACGCGCTCGATCCATCTGGCCGTGAGCGACGCGGAGCTGCAGCAGCGCCGGGTCGCGATGGAGGCGCGCGGCGCCAAGGCATGGAAGCCGGTGGCGCGCGAGCGCCGCGTCTCCACCGCGCTGAAAGCCTATGCGGCGACGACGACCAGCGCGGCACGCGGCGCGGTGCGCATCATCAAGGACTGACGTTATCGGTGTCTGCGCGCGAGCGCATGCCGGTCAGAAGAAGGAAAAAGCAGGACACGACGCTCGGAACGGGGCTCGTGTCCTGTTTGTCATCAAGCGCGCATTAAGTCATTTGCAAGCCGCGAATGCGATACTCGCCGCGTCCCGTCGCTTAGCGCACCATGGCCTCCTTCGATCCCTCCACGCCTGATTCTTCCTTGTCGCACGGCGAGCCGGCGCGCGCGCTACGTCTTACGCCCTCCGAACTATTCCTGACCTTCGCCGAAATGGGCCTGTACGGCTTCGGCGGCGTGATGCCATGGGCGCGGCGGATCATGGTCGAGCGCCGCCAGTGGATCGACGACCGCGAGTTCGCCGAGCTGCTCGCCATCGGTCAGATCCTGCCGGGTCCGAACATCTGCAACATTGCCGTGATCGTCGGCTACCGGTATTGCGGCTGGCGCGGGTCGGTGGCGGCGGCGCTGGGCCTCATGGGGGTGCCGTTCGTCATCGTGCTCGTGTTGGGCGTGCTGTATCACCGCTTCGGCGGTCTCGCTTCGGTACAGGGCGCGCTGCGCGGCATGAGCGCGGTCGCGGCCGGACTCGTGCTGATGACGGGCATCAAGCTCGCGCAAAGCCAGCCGCGCACGGTGCGCGGCCTCGTGTTCGGCGCGCTCGCGCTGCTGGCGGTCGGGGTCTTTCATTTTCCGCTCGGCTGGACGCTGCTCGCACTGATCCCGACGGCGCTCATCACCGAGTGGAGGGCGCAGCGATGATCCTCTTGGAGCTCGCCTGGCGCTTCGCGCTCGTCTCGGCAATCGCGTTCGGCGGCGCGACCGCCGTGATCCCCGAGATGCACCGCTTTCTCGTGCAGGACAGCCATTGGATCAGCGATTCGACTTTCGCCGCGCTGTTCGCGATCTCGCAGGCGTCGCCGGGGCCGAACGTGCTGTTCGTTGCGCTGTTCGGCTGGCAGGTCGCGGGCTTGGCCGGCGCGCTCGTCTCGACGCTCGCGATGTGCGGGCCGTCGTCGGTCGTTGCGTTGCTGTTCGAGCGCTACACTGCCGCGCATCGCGACACGCGCTGGATGACGATCATCCGCCGCGCGCTCGCGCCGCTCACGATCGGGCTGTTGCTCTCCACCGGCGCGATCGTCGCGCAGGGAGCCGATCATTCGGTGGGCGCGATTCTGCTGACGCTCGTCACGATCGCGGTCGGTCTCAAAACACGATGGAATCCGCTCTGGCTGATTGCGGCGGGGGCGGGCATGGGGTTGTCCGGCTGGGTTTGATGCGGGCTACGCGTGCCCGAACACGATCCAGATCCCGCAGGCGACAGCCACCGTCGCATACACCGCATACACGGGCACCTTGAGCTTGCCGAAACACAGGCAGGCGAACGCGGCCGTCGCCAGATAAGCCGGTTCGAACGGCACGTGCACGGCGATCCGCACGACGGCGGCCACCAGAAACGCGGTCGTCGCGGCGCGCAGCGCCCGCATGCCGTGCTCGAAGCGCGGGTAGGTTTCGAGCTGCTTCAAATGCCGCTGCGCGAGCACGATCAAGCAACCGGACGGCACGAAGAGCGCGAGTGTCGCGGCGACCGCGCCGAGCCAGCCGTCGGTCAGATAGCCGAGAAACGGCACGACGTTCAGCAGCGGTCCGGGCGAGACTGGCGAGAGTGCGAAGGCCAGTGTGAAATCGCTGTCCGTGACGCCGACCGCCGGCGTCACGAACAGGGTCTTCAACACGGGCAGCGCCGAGAAGCCCCCGCCGAACAGCGTCATGCCGGCGCCCGCGAGACGCGGCCAGAGGAAGGCGTTCTCGAAGCGATGCGGCAGCGGCATGGCGAATAGCAGGATGAGCACGAGGAGCGCGCCGAGCAGCTGCCAATCGCCGCGGCGCAGTTTGATCTCGAGCCGTCCTTCGCGCGACGGGCTCGCGAACCAGCCGGCCGCGAACGCGCTCGTGAGCAAGATGACATAGGTGGCCGCGCTGTGCGCGAAGGCGAGCGCGAGGCAGGCGAGCGCCGCCACTGTCCAGCCGAGCCGCCCGCGCACGATCGTGCGCGTCTGCTTGAGCCAGGTCACGCCGATGATCGACGCCAGCACCACGCTGAAATGATTGAGCAGCATCTGCGAGTTCATCGCGCGCACGAGTTGCGTCTGATAGAAGCTCGCGAACGCGGTCATCATCGCGAAGAAGGGCAGCACGCTCGCCACGCCCGACACCCAGGCGCCCGCGCGTCCGCGCAGCCCATGGCCGACCTGCACGGCGACGTTGCAGCCGACCGGTCCCGGCACCATCCACGCGAGCGCCATCCAGTCGGAGAAGGCGAGCCGCGTGAAGCGCCGCTCGCGTTCGACGTAGTGGTGCTCGAGCTGCGCCATCAGCGCGAGGCCTCCCCACGACAGCGACGACAAGCCGAACACGACCCAGAAGAGCGTCCAGAGCGACTCGGGCTTGCGCGGTTCGGGCGTGTCGTGCGAGGTGGAGCGCTGGGGGCCGGCCGGCGGCGTCGCGCCGCTGTCGGACTTCGAACCGGACTTCGAACGGGTGAAGAAGCTCGACGCAAGCGCCGAGCCGGCATGGCGAGACCGCGCGCGCCAATCCGTCATCCCGGGCCCTACGCGGACAGTCCGCTGGTACTCGTCTGGCCCCGGCTCTGGCCGTGAGCCTGCGCGCCTTGGACTTCGCGCGCACTGCACACGCCGAAGCGCTCGAGCAGTGCCGGAATGCCGTCGGCGGGAACCGGCCGCGAGAACAGGAAGCCTTGCGCTTCGATGCGTCCGAGCGCCGAGAGCCACGCAATCTGCTCTTCGGTCTCGGTGCCCTCGACCACGACCTTGAGCCCAAGCGAGCGGGCGAGGTTCACGATCGCCGACACCATCACGCAGACGCTGCGATCGCCCGGAATCGCCTGCACGAACGAGCGGTCGACCTTGAGCGTATCGACCGAGAAGCGGTTCAGATACGACAGCGACGAATAACCCGTGCCGAAATCGTCGAGCGCGACGCGCACGCCGAGGCGCTTCAACGCGATGATCTTTTCCGACACGAGTTCGGGATATTCCATCATCGCCGTCTCGGTGATCTCGAGCTCGAGCCGATGCGCGGGGATGCCGGTCTCCTCGATCGCGCGCGATACCGTCTCATAGAGGTCGCCGCGCCAGAACTGCACCGCCGAAATGTTCACCGACAGCGACAGCGAGTCGTACCCGTCGTTTTGCCAGCGGGCGAGCTGCTGGCACGCGGTGCGCACCACGTAGTCGCCGATCGGCACGATCAGGCCGGTCGATTCGGCGATCGGGATGAACTCGTTGGCCGCGATGATGCCGTGCTGCGGATGGTTCCAGCGCGCGAGCGCCTCGAAGCCGGTGATGCAGCGGCGCGAGAGATCGACCATGGGCTGATAGACCAGGAAGAGCTGGTTTTCGGCGAGCGCGACGCGCAGCTGCTGCTCCCACTTCATCAGATGGTCGGCGCGATGCGACAGATGCGGCGAGTAGAACTGGTAGCAGTTCTTGCCGGCGTCCTTCGCGCTGTACATCGCGAGGTCCGCCTTCTTCAGCAGATCGATTTCGCTTTCGTTGGCGACCGAGTAGAGCGCGATGCCGATGCTCGCGTGCAGCACGAACGACGAGCCGCGCACGTCGAACGGACGCTCGAACGAGCCGCGCACCTTCTCGGCGAGATCCACCGCGTGCCGTTCGACGTCGGCCCCCTTCAACACGACGACGAACTCGTCGCCGCCGATGCGCGAGAGCGTGCCCGAGTCGGCGACCGCGTCGGACAAGCGCGCGGACGTCATCTGCAGCACGATGTCGCCGGCGTTGTGGCCGAGCGTGTCGTTGACCGTCTTGAAGTTGTCGAGATCGATGAAGAGCAGTGCGAGGCGGCCAACGTTTGCGGGCTGGCCCACGTCGTGGCGCAGCGACTGCAGCGTGGCGTAGCGGTTGCGCAGGCCGGTCAGCAAGTCGTACTCGACGAGATGCGTCATCTCGCGCTCGCGTCCCAGGAGCTTGCCGATGAGGCCGGTCGCGACCGCGAAGAAGCCGAGCATCGCGAGCGAGATGAAGCCCGCCATCAGCAGATAGACGTTGCGCGTGTGGTTGTAGTCGGCGAACTCCTCGGCTTGTGACAGACCGACCAGCACGCCCATCGGATAGCCGTCGATGTGCCGGTACGACACGATGCGCGTGACGCTGTCGATCGGATCGACGTAGGTGCCCGACACGTGCTCGGACACCGGGTAGGCGCCCGTCGCCGAGAAGGTGCCCGGCACGTCCTTTGCGCTGCCCGTATGGCGTGCGAGCACCGCGCCGTTGTCCGAGATCACGGCGATCACGCCGAACTTGCCGATCGCCGCGTTGTTGTAGAAGTCGCTCGTGAAGTAGTTCGGGTCTTCCGATACGACCACGACGCCCGCGAACGAGCCGTCGGGGTGATTGAGCCGCCGCGTCATCTGCAGCGTCCATTGGCCCGACACGCGGCCGAGCACCGGCTTGCTGATATAGAGGTTGTCGTCGTTCTCGTGCTCGTGGACCTTGAAGTGCTCGCGGTCCGACAAGTCGATGTGCTTCGGATTCTCTTCGGCGGTATTGGCGACGAGCGTGCCGTGCTCGTCGATCAGCGAGACCTGCACGAGCGTGTCGCTCTGCACGACGCCTTTCTGGACCGTGGTCGCGAGGTCGAAGTGATTCGGGTTCTTCTCGAACTCGTATTTGACGAAGCGGGTGATCTGGTCGACCTGATGAATGGCCTTGATCGTGTGCTGCTCGAGCGCCGCCGACAGGATCGCGGCCGATGCCATCGCTTCGCGGTAAGTGGACTCTTTCTCGACCGACAGCCGCGCGAAGATCACCGTCCACAGCAGAATCAGCACCAGGACGCCGAGGAACGGGATGGCGAGCAGCGCGCGAGGTTGCGAGCCGCTGGAGTTGCGCTTCAAATGTGAGTCGCGCGCGGAATGGTGCCGGGCGAAATTCATCGAGCCGACCGAGTCCATGGAAACAGGGACGTCTGGCCGGCATTCGTCGACTGCGCCAGGTTCGTGTTGGACTGCATGATTAGCATCGTTACCAAGACTGCCGCGCAGAGTCAAAAAGTAATACGTTTCGCGGGCGCTATTCGTCCGAGAAACGTGATTATTCCGATCTTACTGAATGACTAAAAATTAAGATAGCGTCCGTTTATCGGGTAAACGTTTGTTTTTGTTGGCATGAAATCCGGTTAGGCGGTTGTGCTGGCCTGCCTGTCGGACGCAAGTCCTTGCATGGATTGAAAGAATAGGATGGCAATGGATTCTCGCGGCGTCATTTGAATTATCGGTCTAAGGTGCTTTAGCCCTGCGCCGAATGCAATCCGTAATTACGCGTGATGACCCATTAAGGTGCGCGCTGCCTATTTCTTTTATTTGTCCAGGGTTTATCCCTGTTGTTCGCGAGGTTTTTCCCGATGCCGGAGCGGCGTGCGCCGTCAGCCGAGCAAAAACGTGCCGTCGACAATCGTGACGGAGGGGCCGCCGATCCAGATGCGGCCGGCGTCGTCGTCATAGTCGACATGCACGCGCCCGTCGCGCTGCAGAACGGTGCCCTGACGAGCGATGTAGTGGAGGCCCGGGCGCAGGTTCTGGCTCTTCAGCAAGCCGGCGATCGCCGCGTTCGCGCTCCCGGTGACCGGGTCTTCGTCGACCGCCATGCTGCCGCCGAGCATCAGGCAGCGGACTTCGAATGCCGCCGGACCACCCGGTGCATAAGGGCCGTAGACGGCGAGCCCGTGCATGCCGGCTGCGTGGACGACGTCTGTCAGCGCGGACCAGTCCGGATCGAGCGCGAGACATGCCTCGGCCGAGCGCATGCGCACGACGAGCCAGGGCACCCCGTTATCCACCGCGCATGGCGTGGCGCTGAAATCGATTGCATCGGTCTTTAGCGCCGCGGCCAAGGCTGCGTGCGCGGATTCGGCCAGCGGCACGACCCGGGCCGGCGGCGCCGCGAACGCCCAGCCGCGGTTGCCGCTTTCGGTTTCGGCTTGCGCTTCGAGTGCCTTCAGTTCGACCAGCCCGACGCCGCATTGCTGCACGAGCCGCCCGGCCTGCCGCGGGCGATAGCCGCTCGCGATGAGCGCGTGCGCGGTGCCGAGAGTCGGATGCCCCGCGAACGGCAACTCCAGACTCGGCGTGAAAATGCGCACGCGATAGTCCGCGGCCGGATCGGTCGGCCGGCACAAGAACGAGGTCTCCGACAGGTTCGTCCAGCGGGCGATCGCTTGCATCGCTTCGTCGCCGAGATCATCGGCATCGAAGACGACAGCGAGCGGATTGCCCTTGAACGGCACCGAGGTGAACACGTCGACTTGCTGGAAACGGACTTGGCGTGCGCTCATCGCGAATGTCTGGCGAGTTGGTGACAGCAGGTGACTTAAGCGACTTCGGCGATCAGCTCGATCTCGACGCACGCGCCTAGCGGAATCTGCGCAACGCCGAACGCCGAGCGCGCGTGCTTGCCCGCGTCGCCGAACACTTCGGCGATCAGCTCGGACGCGCCGTTGGTCACGACGTGCTGCTCGGTGAATTCGAGCGTCGAGTTCACGAGGCTCATCACCTTCACGATGCGCTTGACGCGGTTCAAGTCGCCGACGTGCGCGTGGAGCGTGGCGAGCAGGTCGATCGCGATCGCGCGCGCGGCCTGTTTGCCTTCCTCGGTCTGCATCGTCGCGCCGAGCTTGCCGACCCACACCTTGCCGTCCTTCTTCGCGATGTGGCCCGACAGATAGACTGTGTTGCCGCTTTGCGCGCTCATCACATAAGCGGCGGCCGGTGCGCCCGCTACGGGCAGTTCGATGCCGAGTTCCTTCAGCTTGTCATACACGTTTGCCATGACATGTCCTTTGGTCGGTTAGAAAACAGAGAGGGAATTAGATGCGCTCGCGAATCAGTGCGGCAAGGCGGGCCACGCCTTCGTCGATCTTGGCGGGCGGCACGGTCACGAACGACAGGCGCAGCGTATTGCTCTGCGCCTCGTTCGCGAAGAACGGCCCGCCCGGCACGAACGCGACGTTTTGCGCGACTGCGGCTTCGAGCAGCTTCATGCTGTCGATGCCGGCCGGCAGATCGACCCAGACGAACATCCCGCCTTCGGGCCGGTTCCAGCTCACGCCTTCGGGCATGTAGCGCGTCAGCGCCGCGAGCATCGCCTCGCATTGGTCGCGGTAGAGCGCGCGGATGGTCGGCACGTGCGTGTCGAGAAAACCGTCCTTCACGACTTCGTGCACGACGCGCTGTGTGAAGCTCGGGGTGTGGAGGTCGGTGGCCTGCTTGGCCTGCACGAGTTTGAAGTGTAGTTCCTCGGGCGCGATGATGTAGCCCACGCGCAGACCCGGCGCGAGCACCTTCGAGAACGAGCCGAGGTGGACGATGTGGTCCGGCGCCATCGACAGCAGCGTCGGCAGCGGGTCGCCCGCGTAGTCGAGTGCGCCGTAGGGGTCGTCTTCGATGACCGGGAACGCGCTCGTCTTGGCGAACTCGGCGAGCGCGCGACGGCGCTCGATCGGCAGACGGCGGCCCGTCGGGTTCTGGAAGTTCGGCTGCGCGTACAGGAGGCGCGCGCCGGCGGTCAGCGCGGGCGTCAGACCCGAGGGGATCAGGCCTTGCTCGTCGGTCGGCACCTGCACGTAGCGCGGCTCGTACATCGAAAACGATTGCAGCGCGCCGAGGTAGGTCGGCGTTTCGACGAGCACCGGGCTCGCCGGATCGATCAGCACCTTGCCGAGCAGATCGAGCGCCTGCTGCGAGCCCGTCGTGATCAGCACTTGCGAGCTGCGGATCGTCGCGCCGTTGACCGAGTAGCGCTGGGCGACCCATTCGCGCAGCGGCAGATAGCCTTCAGTCGCGCTGTACTGCAGCGCGGCGGCGGGCGCATCGCGCAGGATGCGGTCCGACGCTTCGCGCATGCGCTCGGCGGGGAACGTGACGGGCGACGGCAGGCCGCCCGCGAAGGAAATGACTTCAGGCCGCTCGGTGACCTTCAGAATCTCGCGGATCGCCGAGCTCGTGAGCTTGCGTGCGCGTTCGGAAAGTTGCCAGTTGTTCTGTGGCAGGTCGCTTTGGTCCATGAAGTCTCCAGAGTTTCTAGGTTGGGGCGGGCTGAGAAGCGGAATTATCGCCTGAGAAACGGGTTGTCCATCTACTAATCGTGCATGCGGGCGCTGCTTACGTCGCGCGGGCCGGCTGCGGCGCGGTACGCACGGCGGCCTTGCGACCGATCACGACGGTGGCGATCACGGCGGCGGCGAACAGCCACGTGGAGGGCGCGACGGTCTCGCCGAAGAACAGCGCCGAGAACGCCATCGTGAAGAAGATCTGCAGCAGCTGAACCTGGCCGACGCGCGCCGTGCCGCCCATCGCGAGTCCGGCGTACCAGGCGAAAAAACCGATGAATTGCGAAAAGATCGTCACGTAGCCGAACGCGAGCCAGGTCGAGAGCGATCCCGGGCCGGGATGCTGCACGTGCTGCTCCCAGGCGAGCCAGCCGACCGGCAGCACGAGGAACGGGGCGGAGACCACGAGCGCCCAGCAGATCACCTGCCAGCCGCCGATTTGCTTGGCGAGCCGCGCGCCTTCGGCGTAGCCGAGCGCGCCGATGCCGACCGCGACGAGCATCAGCGCGTCGCCCGCCTGTGGCGAGCCGCCGCCCTGCTGCAGCGCATAGGCGACAACGAGCGCGCTGCCGACGATGGCGGCCGCCCAGAACCCCTTCGACGGCCGTTCATGCGACAGCCACGCTGCGTAAAGCGCCACGAAAAGCGGCTGCAAACCGTTGACGACAGCGCCGTGCGAGGCGGGCACGCTTTTCATCGCCCACGCGGAGAACACCGGAAACGCGATGATGACGCCGAGCGAGACCACGACGAGGCTCTTGACCTGAGCCCAGGTCGGCCAGGCTTCGCGCCGGTACGCGAGGAGCAGGGCGGCGGGCACCGAGGCGGCGAGCGCGCGGCCGAGGCCGTTCAGGAGTGGGCTCCATTCGTGCACGACGATGCGGGTCATCGGCAGCGTCAGGCTGAAGATCATCACGCCGATCAGGCCGAGCAGCATGCCTTGGGATTCGCGCGGGTTCATTGCGATTTGTCTCTCCATGTTGTGGCGCGGCTCGCGTATTGGCGGGCTGCGCGGTTGCGGTGGCCTGTTATAGCCGCGAACCCGGCGCTCAACGATGGCTAGGCGCTGATACCGCCTATTTGAGCGTGCGGGTTTCGCCGGACAGGCCGATTTCGATTTCTGCGGCGAGCGCGGGCTCGCCTTCCGTGGTTTCCAGCCGGATCAAGTCCGACACGCCGAGCCAGTCGAGCTGGGCTTGCACGTTGTCCGCGCGCGGGTGGTAGCCCGTGAGCGACTTGAGCGTGAGCCCGGTTTCCGGCAGCCGCGCCGACGGATGAAGCGGCGTATCCCACTGGATCAGCGTCGGCACAATGCCGTTGCCTGCGCCTTGCCAACTCGGGAACGCGCCGTCTTCAGGCACCGACAGGCCCCAGGCGAAGTCGCCGCGCGTCATCGGCACGACGGGCGGAATTCGCTCCGGGTACTGCGCCTGCCAGCGCGCGAGGTTCTTCGGCCGCTCGACGCGCACCACCCAATGCGCGAGGTACGGGCCGCGCTCGAGACGCGCGTGCGTCGCAGGATCGTCGAGCGCGAAGAGCCGCGCGCGGCGCCCGGCGGCAGCACCGCTTGTCGTTGCCGCAGCTGGCGTTGCCGTGGCTTCGGCGTCCGGATCGATCGCGATCACTTCGAGATAGGCGCCGCCCCACAGGTTGAGGAGCCGGTTGTGCGTGCGCATCAGCGGGTGCCTGCCGCCTGCGGCCAGTTCGGCGCCGAGGGTATCGGCAACGAATTGCGCGCCCTCTTCAAGCGTGCGGGCGGCGACTACGAGGTGATCGAGCGAGAGCGTTCGGGCGTTCATGGCGTACTGGCGTGCGGTTAGGGCAAGAAGGATCGGAATCGGACGGAATGCCGGTACGCTTTCTTGTCCCTTCGGGCGCGCACCGGGCCGATAGCATACCGCTCGCGCCGCTTCTCCTCTATCCGCCCTTGGCCTTTGCGCCTGCCAGACGACATTGTCCGAAAACTGTAATCGCTCGTACCAGGACAGTAACGGTACAATCGGGGCGATACTTTTCGGTACAGTTGGAGCCGTCATGACCGTCCCGCTGAATCTGATTCCCGCCCCGCACGACGCCTCGCCGCTCACGCTCGTCGACCAGCTCGTGCAATGGGCGCGGCGCCGCATCGAAGAACGCGTGTTTCGCCCCGGCATGCGCATGCCGTCGATCCGCAAGCTCGCGCTCGACAAGGGCGTGTCGCGCTTCACGGTCGTCGAGGCGTACGAGCGGCTCGTCGCGCAGGGTTTTCTCGACTCGCGGCGCGGCTCGGGCTTTTTCGTGCGCGACCGTGCCGGCAGCGGCGTGCCCGCCGAACGGAGCGCGCCAGCCGAGCGGCAGCCGGCGCACAACACGATCGACGTCGTCTGGCTATTGCGCAACATGCTGCACACGTCGAGCCCGGAGAAAGGGCCCGGCCTCGGCTATCTGCCGAGCCGCTGGCTCGACGGCGAGCTGATCACCAGCGCGCTGCGCGCGCTCGGCCGGCAAAGCGGTGCGCAGTTGCTCGGCTCCGGCACCGCGCAAGGTTTCCTGCCGCTGCGCCAGCAACTGCAGACGCGCCTGGAGGAGTTCGAAATCGGCGTCGCGCCCGATCAGATCGTGCTCGTCTCGGGCATCACCCAGGCCATCGACCTGATCGCGCGCATCTACGTCCAGCCGGGCGACGCGGTGATCGTCGGCGATCCGGCCTGGTTCCAGATGTTCGGCCGTTTCGCGTCGCAGGGCGCGCAACTCGTCGGCATGCCGTACACGCCGGACGGGCCGGATCTCGATGCGCTCGAGACGCTCGTACAGATGTGGCGGCCGAAGATGCTCATCCTCAATTCGCTGCTGCAGAACCCGACCGGCACGTCGCTGACCGCGGCGCAGGCGTTCCGCATTCTGCGCCTGGCCGAAGCCTACGATTTCATCGTCGTCGAGGACGATATCTACGGCGACCTGTGCCCGCCGGGCTATCCGGCGACGCGCCTGGCGAGCCTCGATCAATTGAAGCGGGTGATCTATCTCGGCAGTTTTTCGAAGACGCTGTCGGCGAACTTGCGTGTGGGCTTCGTCGCATGCGCGCCCGAAGTGGCGAAGGCGATCACCGATCAGAAGATGCTGGTCGGCATGACGACGCCGGAGTTGAACGAGCGCGTGCTGTACAAGGTGCTGACCGAAGGGCACTACCGGCGCCATGTCGAGCGCCTGCGCGTGCGGCTCGACGGCGTGCGGGACAAGACGGCTCGCATGCTCGAGAAGACCGGGCTGCGGCACTTCACGATGCCGTCGGCGGGGATGTTCCTATGGGCGGACTTGGGCGTCGATTCGGATGCGCTCGCGGCGGCGGCGCACGAAAAGGGCTTTTTGCTGACGCCGGGGAGTCTCTTCTCGCCACAGCAGTCGCCGACGACATGGATGCGGTTCAACGTCGCCAATTGCGGCGACCCGGCGCTGCCGGGGGTGATCGGCGACTACCTGGAGTCGGTGGCGCGGCGCGCGGGCTGAGGCGCCGTGGCGGTCAGCCCTCGATGTCGATCGGCGTGCCGTTGGGGACGAGCGACCAGATTTCGCGCATCTCCTCGTCGGTGACGACGATGCAGCCGTCGGTCCAGTTCCAGCGGCGGTGCAGGTCGCCGAGGAAGCCCCAGCCATTGGGCAGGCCGTGGATCATCACGTTGCCGCCCGGCGGGACTTGGGCATCGGATGCACGCTGGAGGTCGTCGGCGTTGGGGTAGGAGATGTGCAGGCTCAGGTGGTAGGCCGAGTTTTCGTTGCGCCAGTCGATGACGTAGCGGCCTTCGGGGGTTTTCTTGTCGCCTTCCTGTTGCTTGTGGCCCCGGGGATTGCCGCCTAGGGAGATGCGGTATTCGCGCAGCACGGCGCCGTCGCGCAATAGCTGCATGCGCTTTTCCGATTTGACGACGTGAATGGCGTCGGCTTGATCGGCGGGGTCTGCCATGGCCGGGGCGTTTGTGGAAACGTAGCGCGCCGCGAGCCGGGTGTAGCCGTAGGCGGCGATGGCGAGCAGGGCTGTCGTCAGGCTGATGATGACGAGGCGCTTCTGCGTCATGGTGCGCATAGTCGGTCAATGCTTGGGCTGGGCTGCACAGCAAGGTGAGGGCGGGCTGTTGATGCCCGCCATGAATCAATACCGTTGTTTAGCGGCGGCAAAGACGCTTTAGGACGTGCCATGCGATGAAAGTGCAGAGGCTCGCGAAGAGAAACGAGGCGGTGAGCATGTAGAAGACATCGACGTCGGCGCTTGCCTCCGCATCATGCGCATCGAACAAATCGTTGAGCCAGAGTGAGAATTCGAGCGGCGGCGGAGGGATCGCGTCGGGGTGTCGGCCCCACACGTAGGCGAGCGCAAACGTCGCGAAGAGTAGCCACACAATGACGCCGCCAATTTTGATTGCGCGCTTCATTTCACCGTCACCATGCCGTAAGCACTCAGCGCGCTTCCGGGAATCGGATATTTACCTCGGCCGACTAGTGAGACTCTGAGTCGGTGGAAATCGGCGGAATTCTCAATGACGATGCATCCCTGGCTGATGCCACGAGGCCCCTTCGGGTGTAGGCGAAAATTTCCGCGTAGAACCTCATTGCAAAACGTTGAGTCGTCGATTTTTCCATCTGCGGCGTAAAGCGCGAACCAATCGCTTCGATGGAGAAAAGCCTCCCTTAGCGATCCAAGTCTCCCGCCTGACTCTCTATCGACGATGTAATACCTGCCCGGCGGGATCGGCCCCACATCGAGCAGACAGGCCGATGCGCGCTTATTGATATGCGGCTCGAGCCCTGAGAATGCCGGGACTGAAAATCCGCCGTGGATTACGAACGTGCTCATCGGCTGGTCATTGAGTTCAAAGCTGCACTGCAACATGGGGGTTCCGTTTTGTTGGCAAAGTGGCCACTGGACCACGTCTTCCTTCACGGAGAAATCGGACGATTCCGAATCAGACCCTCTGATCTTTGCCAGGACTCGTCGCGTGTCGCCCCGAAAGCGCTTTAACATTGCAGCTTTCGTCAACCGAAAGTCTTCAGACCGACCGCTATCATCCCGACCCAATTTCGCCGTCGACTCTTGAATTTGCGATAGCGATCCCCAATTGAGCGCTCGATTCGCGACGCGGCCTCGCGGGCCTTGGCAGGCCGCCGCGACAGGCGCGCCAAGCCGGCAGAGCCCAGGCGCCGAGCCACCGAGACACACCATCCACGAAAGAGGAACTCCCGACCATGGCACAAGAAACCATGAGCTTCCAGGCAGAAGTGAAACAGCTTCTGCAACTGATGATCCATTCGCTCTACAGCAACAAGGAAATCTTCTTGCGCGAGCTGGTCTCGAACGCATCGGACGCCGCCGATAAGCTCCGCTTCGAAGCGATCGCCGACAGCGCCCTCTTCGAGAACGATCCGAACCTGCGCATCCGCGTGTCGTACGACAAGGCCGCGCGCACCATCAGCATCGACGACAACGGCATCGGCATGAGCCGCGAGGAAACGATCTCGCACCTCGGCACGATCGCCCGCTCGGGTACCAAGGAATTCTTCTCGAAGCTCTCCGGCGACCAGCAGAAGGACGCCGCGCTGATCGGCCAGTTCGGCGTCGGCTTCTACTCGGGATTCATCGTCGCCGACAAGATCACCGTCGAAACGCGCCGCGCCGGACTGCCGGCCACCGAAGGCGTGCGCTGGGTCAGCGCGGGCGAGGGCGACTTCGCGGTCGAGACGATCGAGCGCGCCCAGCGCGGCACGACGATCACGCTGCACCTGCGCGAAGGCGAAGACGAACTGCTGTCGTCGTATCGCCTGAAGTCGATCATCCAGAAGTATTCGGACCATGTCGCGCTGCCGATCCTGATGAAGAAGGAAGAGTGGGATCAGGAAAAGGGCGAGATGATCGAGAAGGACGAAGACGAGACCGTCAACCAGGCGAGCGCGCTCTGGACGCGTCCGAAGAACGACATCACCGACGAGCAGTACAAGCAGTTCTATCAGCACCTCGCGCACGACCACCAGGACCCGCTGACGTGGACGCACAACCGCGTCGAAGGCCGCAGCGAGTACACGCAGCTCCTCTACGTGCCGGCGCACGCGCCGTTCGACCTGTGGAACCGCGACCATCGCGCGGGCCTCAAGCTCTACGTGAAACGCGTCTTCATCATGGACGACGCCGAGCAGCTGCTGCCGATGTATCTGCGCTTCATCAAGGGCGTGGTCGATTCGAGCGATCTGCCGCTGAACGTGTCGCGCGAAATCCTGCAGGAAAGCCGCGACGTGAAGGCGATCCGCGAAGGCGTGACCAAGCGCGCGCTGTCGATGCTCGAAGAACTGGCGAACGCCGAGACCGATGAGGGCAAGGCGCAGTACGCGGGCTTCTGGAAGGAGTTCGGCCAGGTGCTCAAGGAGGGCCTCGGCGAAGACTTCGCGAATCGCGACCGCATCGCCAAGCTCGCGCGCTTCGCGTCGACACACAACGACACGCCCGAGCAGAACGTCTCGCTCGCCGATTACGTCGCGCGCATGAAGCCCGAGCAGTCGAAGATCTACTACGTGACCGCCGATACCTGGCAGGCCGCGAAGAACAGCCCGCATCTCGAAGTGTTCCGCAAGAAGGGTGTCGAAGTGCTGCTGTTGACGGACCGCGTCGACGAATGGGCGCTGTCGTCCTTTACGGAGTTCGACGGCAAGCCGCTTGCGAGCGTTGCGCGCGGCGATCTCGATCTCGGCGCGCTCAATGACGAGGAAAAGAAGGCGCAGGAAGAGGTCGGCGAAACGATGAAGCCGCTCATCGAGAAGATGAAGGACGCGCTCAAGGACAAGGCGAAGGACGTACGCCTCACGTTCCGCCTGACTGATTCGCCGTCGTGCCTCGTCGCCGACGACGGCGAGATGAGCGGCTACCTGCAGCGCATGTTGAAGGCTGCCGGGCAGAACGCGCCGGCGCTCCATCCGATTCTCGAAGTGAACCCCGAGCACGCGCTCGTGAAGGCGCTGACCGTCGACAGCGCGAACTTCGACGATTGGTGCCATCTGCTCTTCGATCAGGCGTTGCTGGCCGAAGGCGGCGCGCTTGAGGATCCGGCGAGCTTCGTCAAGCGCACCAACGCGCTGCTGCTCGCGCGCTGATGAGCGCGCCGCGCGTTCGCTTCGACGCAGCCGGCGGCGGCTGGCGCGCCGTGCCGCAGCCTGCCTTCACGGCCGACCAGAAAGACTGGCTGACGCGCGGCGGCTCGCTGACCGCACATTTGCGCACGCTCGGCAAAGTCGCGGTGCGCGTGACGCGCGAGGCGATCGATCAAGCGTGGCGCGACGAAGTCGCGGCGCTCGGCATTGCGGCGCGCGCGCCGGTCTGGGTGCGGGAAGTCGTGCTCGAAGTGGACGGTGTGCCGTTCGTCGCCGCGCACAGCATCGCTCCGCTCGCGGCCAGCCACGGCGTGTGGCAGGCGATGCGGCGGCTGCGCACGCGGCCGCTCGCCGAGCTGTTGTATAGCGACAGCAGTGTCGCGCGCTCGGCGCTCGTCAGCGCGCGGCTCACGCAGCGCGATCCGCTCGCGGTGCTCGCGGCGCGCGAGATCGCGGGGCCTGCGCCGCACGCGCTCTGCGCGCGGCGCTCGGTGTTCGAGCGGCATGGCGAGCCGCTGATGGTCACCGAGTGCATGCTGCCGGCGCTGTGGGTGCATCTTGAAGCGCGGGCACGCCGCGAGGGCCGTACTGCTGAAACGATCGCCCATCACGCGCATGCGTCGCACGCGCGCGAGTCGGCTGGTCCACTCGATCATCTTGCGTCGCGCGCTCATGGCGCGCACGCGCCGAACAACGATTCATGACCCTCAAGCGCTGCTTTCCGCCGGTTGTCGATCGAAACACGCGAGTGCTCGTGCTCGGCAGCCTGCCCGGAGAAGTGTCGCTCGCGCACAACCAGTATTACGCGCACAAGCAAAATCGGTTTTGGCATTTGATTGGGGATGTGATCGGCGAGAATCTTCCGAGCATGGATTACGAAGCGCGGCTGCAAGCGCTGCTCGATCATCGCGTGGGGCTGTGGGACGTGATCGCGAATGCACGTCGCGAAGGCAGCCTCGATAGCCGGATTCGCGATCATGCGACGAACGATCTTGCTGCGCTCGTAGCTGGGTTGCCGAGTCTCGCCGCTGTCGCGTTCAATGGCGGCACGGCGGCGAAGATCGGTGTGCTGGCGCTGGCGGAAAGCCGGCCGTCGCTCGAGCTCGTCAGGCTGCCGTCGAGCAGCCCAGCCTATGCGGCAGTGCCATATGCCGAGAAGTTGAGGGCGTGGGAGGCGTTGCGTAAGTGGCTGTCGGTGTAGTTGCGCGACAACAATCTAGGCTACATCACAGAGAACTTACTTCCGCTGGAGTCGGGCGCGTGCGGCTTCGATCGATTGATGAAGCTTTGCTTGCAGTGTTTCGCGCGGCGGCAGCACGGTCAGATATTCCGCTACATGGATGCCACTCTTATCGAGTTCGAGCAGCTCGATTTGCTCTTGCTTTTTCCCCGCACAAAGAATGATTCCAAGTGGCGGTTGCTCACCTGGCTCCTGTTCGTATCGAGCGAGCCAGCGAAGATACAGCTCCATCTGGCTCTTGAACTCGGCGCGGAACGGGCCGAGCTTGAGTTCGATAGCGACGAGGCGCTGTAATTTGCGGTTATAGAACAGCAGGTCGATGTAGAAATCATCGTTGTCGATTTGTATTCGTTTCTGCCGGGCGACAAAAGTGAACCCAGCGCCGAGTTCAAGTAGGAATTGCTCCATCTCCCGCAGAATCGCGTCTTCTAGATCACGCTCGAGGTAGTGGTCGTTGAGCCCGAGAAAGTCCAAAACATAAGGATCTTTGAGCAGCACGTCGGGTGACACGCGCTGGTCGCGACGCAACTGTGCCAGATCGTGTCGCACCACGTCTGCAGGCTTTCGCGAAATCGCGGTACGTTCAAACAGCATCGATCCGATGCGCTCTTGCAACTGCCGAGACGACCAACGTTCAAGCCGACACAGCTCGAGATAGAAGTCGCGCTTGATCGGGTCGTCGATGTATATCAGCGCCTTCAGGTGCGTCCAACTCAATTCTCTCCGCACTGCGGAGAGAATTGCTTCATCCGGAAATACGTCAGCTGCGCGCACACAATGTCGCAACTGCTGCTCGCTCCATCCCCGCCCGTATTCCGCCGTCAGTTGCCGGGCGAGCGACAGAATCAGCTGTTGGCCGTACTCGGCTCTGTCGCCGCAAAGGACTTCCTGCCGGACGAGGCGGCCGACGTGCCAGTACAGTAGCGTCAACTCAGCGTTGACCGCGGCCGCTACCCGCTCCCGCGCCGAATCGATCAGGCGCCGAATTTCAGTCAAGAGGGTGGGTGGCATTAGTTCAGTCATGCTGTCCGGCTGATGGTAAGCGGGCGACGCGTCGGCAATATTTACAGGGGAGACACCTTACAGCAAAAGGGCTGGTTCGGGAAAACGTCACGCGAGAGCCGCGCTGGACGCCCCTTGAACCGATTCTCTCCGCGGTGCGGAGACAAAGAACAGGTGAACGTCTGCAACTGATCGGATTCCGTCGGATGGACATCCGCACTATGTGTCCGGCGACAGCCCACGGCGATTGCCGCCCGATGTCAAATCAGCCAAAACACCAATCAGTTTTGGCATTTGATCGGCGACGTGATTAGCGAGAGCTTACCCGGCCTCAATTACCCCGTGCGTCTGCAGGCTCTGTTGCATCATCGATCGGCCTTGGGTATGTTGTTGCAGAGGCACGGCGCGAAGGCAGCTTGGATAGCCGGATTCGCAACCATGTCAGCAACGATCTGACGGCGTTGGTCAAATCTCTACATAGTTCGATCGTCATCGCATTCAATGGTGGCACTGCGGAAAGGCTCGGCATCAAGGCCCTGTATGACTTAGAGGGGCGATACGAACTCATCAGGCTGCCGTCGAGCAGCCCTGCGTACATATGCCGTATGCAGCGAAACTTCTTGCGTGGAAAACGTTGTGCATGGCATGGCTCGAGCGCGATGGGGCAGGGGCTCAGAAAGGCGCTGCGTAATAGACGTTGTCGGGGCCTAGCTGGGTCCTGGCGTATCGGCTCGGTTCCAGTCTTTGAGCCCGCTGGATGCAATGCTCGCGTTCAATCAAATTGCGTTTACGGTGCGACATCCCTTTATAAAACTTCTAAATTGACGTTTCTATTTGTCGTCATCCGCGAGACGTAAAGATTTCCCGATATGAGAATAATCAGCGAAACGCCGATATATCTATGACCTTGCGAAGGGAATCTTTGTCCACCTGTGCCGTGAGTGGTCGTAAGGCATCTGGAAGTGTTTCCGGATTGTAGCGCTCGATCAATTGGCGAACGTGGCGCACATGCCCGGCGTTGACGTTGAACCCGGCACTGCGCAAGTCTTTGGCAGTTCTGCGATTTGCAGCTTCATCGGATGGCGCCGATCCGATCGATCCCGTTGAAAAAGCACGAATTAGTGCATCTAAGAATACCTCAAGCGTAAACCCATAGGTTAAGGCAATGTTGGCGAGTTCCGCGCGGTCCTTTCTTTCTTGCTGAGCGGCTGCTTCTTGCTCTCGGCGTATGCGAAGTTCGTCTGCATCCTCAAGGCTCCACGCTACAACGCGATGAATTGGAAACTGATTTGAATGAGCGGCGTCCTCGTCGATCTCATCGCGGATTAGAAAGTCAAAGGCGTCAATAACATCGACCTCAAAGCTGTACTGAAGCCGCTCAATTAAGCCCTCATAGGCAGAGCGAACGGCGCATATAAGTATTGAATCGACAACGTCGGCGTTGTAGGTGGCATAAGGGCCGTAGCTCTCACGAGGTTCTGGTCGAAGGTTACCTACGCCACGAATATACATGAGCTCATTTGACGCGCGGCTATCGAAAGTAGATTGTTCGTCACCAACGAACCATCGGAAATCTGGTGGCTGCGACCACTTTCGTTGTGAGATCAGGTTGACGTGATTTTGGCCAGTTCCATTCCAGTCAAAATGCGAGTGCCTCCAACCCCCTGGGTGCCAGCGCACGGAAAGGTTGTTCATCTTGGTAACGTGAGCGGACAACTCGATGCGCGGTTTCGCCGAAGAGTCCTTTTCCAGACGCGATCGCATCTGCGGAAGGTCCAGCGTCTTCCAGTCGAATAGCTTTGAAAATGCATCGCTGGGAGGCTCGCCTATCCAACTAACCAGATCGGATAAGACGGTCTGCGTATGCGGCGCTCGATCGTGTGATTCGATGTCGCGGATTTCCATGCCTAAACGACCAAGTTCACGCAAAAGGTGGGAAACATATTCGCTGGCGGGGGGGCAGAACGTGCTGTGCCAACTCCTTGTGCGAAACATCTGCAATCGAGCTGACGGAGTCATGCGTTGCGAACGTTTGCGACCCGATGTTTTCGCCATTTCGTTTATCCAAAGTGAAGGTCGCCTTGAAATCCCAAGACGACGCTTGTGGCGTTTTAGTCAGAATTCAGGTGAGTCCAACTCTTCTTCTGCACACTCGATTGACCCTTCGTGAAACTTGTGCCTAGGGATTGAAACGTAGTCAAGTGCCGATTTTCTAATCACTATGGTTCTGTGGTAGCCCTCAAGCGGTAGGCAGATCACGTCCTCCATATCGTCGGAAAGTTCAAGGAGACTGAATACCTCATACAGTAGCCTATTTTCGTATACGTATTCGTGCCGAAGCTGTCCCGAGGACAACTGCCATGAAACGGTTTGGGCGCGCTTCAGAAGCTTTTCAGTTAAATCCGTACTCTCCTTCCACACTTTCTCGCGGTCTTCAGGCTCTACATTTCCCGTCTCGACGAGCTTGTCTAGAGCAGCTTCCGTCATGCGTACCTTGCCAAGAACTTCCTCGATTCTGCTTTCTTCAAACTCGTCGCGAACGTCCTCAAGACAATCGAGGGATTCAATTATTTTCCAGAAGTCATCATCAGGGGCCACGCCGAGATGATCCACATATTCTTCAGGCCCGAATGTATCGTAGGCCTCGCTCGAAATATAGATATCAGTAACGGCGTTGCGACGGATGAAGAGCATTCGGTTGTCCAAGGACTCGGCTGCAATGAAAGTACTTCCGGTCGAAAGCTGACGAAGCAAGCTCGAGCGCATTTCTTCGGAGACAGGCAGAAGGATTGGTGCTCCTTTTTCAAAGTGAATTGCCAGTTCTCCGAAGTACTTTCGATGGTCCGGGGCGTTACGATCAATCCCGAACAGATCGAAATCAGCTGGCTTTCCAAGCAGCTCATCAACGGATGTCTTGAGTGTTCGAGCCAGCTTCTTCAGTTTCGTTTTCGGCACTGGCGCGCTCCCTGATTCCCAGCGCTGATAGTTGGGTTGGCTGACTCCTATAGCCGTGGCGACTTGCGTCTGTGTCATTCCGGCTTCAAGCCTAAGCTTCTTCAAGGTTTGCTTTGTCATCTCGCCTCCACACACAATTTATACGTATAATATATACGTTGGCGTATAAATCAAGCCGTTGGTGGGCAGTGTGTGACTTACGTCACACACTGCACGCATCATGAGTGTGTGCAAGATCGTTAGCGGCTACGAGTATTTGCGCGAGGGCGAGGCGACAGGAATAGGTGGGCTGGCGGGTGTCAAATTAGCCAAAACCTCAATCGGTTTTGGCTGCTGTTCGGGGATGTCATCGAAAAAGACCTGACCGAGATGGCGTGCGAGGCGCGCGTTGCAAACGCTGCTCGAACATCGAACGGGCTATGGGATGTGGTTGCGGAAGCACGCCGCACAGGCAGCCTCGATAGCAACCTCCGCAATCACGCGAGCAACGATCTCGTCGCGCTCATCGACACGTTGCCGAGTCTCGCGGCCGTCGCGTTCAATGGCGGCACGGCGGCGAAGATCGGTGTGCTGGCGCTGGCGGAAAGCCGGCCGTCGCTCGAACTCGTCAAGCTGCCCAGCCTATGCGGTAGTGCCTTATGCCGAGAAGTTGAGCGCATGGGAGGCGTTGCGTAAGTGGTTGTCTACGGAATAAATTGAGGCAGGAATACGTTCGTCACAGGGCATGCGGCTGCCAGTGGTAGGTTGCCGCAATGATGCTATTCGGAGAGGAGGGCTCGCGATGAAAAGCAACGCAAAGACAATCCGGCACGCGCTTGGCGCAAGCCTGTGTGTACTGTCGCTGCACGGCGCAATTGCATACGCCGCGGACGCGTTCGAACTGACTTCACCAGGTCTGCCCGACGGCGGCACGCTCTCCCTTGATCATGCTGGGAGCCAGAACAATTGCGGTGGCGGCAATGTATCGCCGGCATTGCAATGGCGCAATGCACCTGCCGGCACGCGCAGCTTCGCGGTTACGATCTTCGATCCGGACGGCGCGAAGGGCTTTGGCGTTGTGCACTGGGTGATGTACGGCATTCCCGCTTCGACGACGTCGCTGGCAGCGGGCGGCGAGCCGCCGGCCGGCGCGCGAGTGGGCCTCAACGTTAGCGGGCAAGCGGCCTACCGCGGGCCGTGTCCACCGGCCGGGGAGGTTGCGCATCACTATGTCGTGCAGATCTATGCGCTCGACATTGCGCCCGATGCGCTCGCGGCCGGGTTGACACGCGATGCGTTGCAGGCGGCGATAAAGGATCATGTGCTGGCCAATACAAGCACCGTGATGCGTTTTGGGCGCTAGCGCGGACTACTGGGTGGTAATGCGCGAGCGCCGGCGCGAATCGCGCTAACCCCGCAACTGCGGCGCGGCTTTCAGACTGCGCAACGTCAGCACCGTCAACGCCCCGGTAACGACCGCCGCGAACAGATACAGCCCCCTCGGCCCGACGAGCGCCATCGCCGCCGACGCGAGCGTCGGCCCGCCGCTCGCGCCAAGCGAAAAAATCAGCAGCAACGCCGAGCTGACCGCGATGCGTTGATCGGACGGCGTGCAATCGTTCACATATGACGTGACGACACCGTAAAGCGAAAACACCACGGCGACGTAGAGATAGTCGATGGCGACCGCGAGCCCCCCTTTTTGCAGCACGAACAGCAGCACGCAGCATGCGGCGGTGAGCGCCGAGATCGCGGCGATCACCGCGCGGCGGTCGACGAGGTCCGCCAAGCGCGCCACGGGCCATTGCGGCAACAAGGCGGCGAGCAGCGCGAAACCCATGAAGTGGGACACGTCGCCGATCGAATAGTCGAGCCGGCGCATGAAAATCGGCTGCATCGTATAGAAGCTGCTGTTGAGGAGTCCGGCCGCGAGGCAGCCGAACACGCCGAGCGGCGCCCACCGGTACACGATGCCGAGCCCGGACAACCCCCGCGCAAGCTTCGACGCGCCGCCGGGCCGCACGACGGATTCACCCGACGCCGTAACGGGTGCATGAGCGGAACCATGAGCGGCCGCCTGACCCGGCGCACCGCCCGCCAATGCAACCGGTATCAGCGAGGCCGAGAACAGCGCGCTCACGACGCTGAATAGCTCGAAGCCCGCCGGGTCGGCCAAGCCGAGCAGAAACTGCCCGATGCCGACGCCCAGATAGTTCGTGATCAGATAGGCCGAAAACACCCGCCCGCGGTGCGCGTTGCTCGCGACCTGATGCAGCCAGCTCTCTATCACGGTGAAGATGCCGACGAGGGAAAAGCCCATGACGAAGCGCAGCGCAACCCAGACCGGCGCGGCGCGCCACACGGCAAAGCCGAGCGCGCAGCAGGCCGAGAAGGCCGCGAGCGCGACGAACGCGCGATGGTGTCCGACGCGCCGGATCAGCCCGCCGCCCCACAGCGCGCCGACCATGAAACCCGCGTAATACGCCGACTGGACGACGCCGACCACGAGCGAGGGCGTTTGCTGCTCGATCAAGCGCAGCGAGATCAGCGTGCTCAACAGGCCGTTGCCGGTGATGAGGATCGCGTAGCCGAACAGCAGGATGGCCGTGGCTTGCAGGCTGTGGCGCGGGGTTTCGTGATTGGCCGGCGCGCCGGGCAAGGGCGGCGTCAGCGTGGCGCCCGACAGCGGCGTCAGCGTGGGCAGCGTCGGCTCGAACGAATCGGCGTCGGCCGCCGAAGTGGCTTGAAGCGCAGGGGCTTGGCTAGGCAGCGCGGAAAGCCCGGCTGACTCGCGGGTCCACGGTTCGTTGGCCGATTTCATGGTGAGTGTCAGTGCAGAGTGGCCGGGAAGGGCCGCGAAGGCCGTCTACGGATGTTGGGTATTGCCGCCTAAGCCATGTTGTAGCATCTCCAACGCTTCGCGCAACGGACTCAATTTACTCAATTGACATGGCTTGTACACGGCAAGCCGAAACGGCAAGCCGTTACGGCGAGCCAATCCCGCACAATGCTATCCTCTCGTTCGCTCAAAAATAGCGCCTATCTCTGGCACGACATCCTGACATGACTGAATTGATCAAACGCGCTTCGGCCGAAGCGCGCGCCTTCCGCAAATCGCGCCGCGACGACGACTCCGCCTCGAAGCAGAAAATCTCGCGCACGAAGGGCACGAAAAAACGCCTCGCCGACGGCGCCGATCTCGACGACGCGCCCATCATCGAAGCGCCGCGCAAACCGCGTTTCGCGCCCGTGACGTTCTCGGAAGAGGGCGGCGTGCGCTTCCTGCACTTCGGAACCGAGTGGGTGCAAGGCGCGATGCGCATCAACAAGCCGCATCACATCGAGCTCGAATACGCGCAGCAGATGATGGCCTGGCTGCTGTTCCTCGAAACGCCGAAGCGCGTCGTGCAGCTCGGCCTCGGCGCGGCGGCGCTCACCAAGTTCGCGCACCGCTTCCTGAAGCGCGCGCACGTCGAGGCGGTCGAGCTGAACCCGGCTGTCGTCGTAGCAGCGCGAACGATGTTCGAGCTGCCGCACGACGACGCGCGCCTGACCGTGCACGAAACCGACGCGTGGGACTTCGTCAACGACCGCGCCAACCACGGCACGATCGGCGCGCTCCAGATCGATCTCTACGACGCGACGGCGCGCGGCCCGGTGCACGACACCATCGCGTTCTACCGTGCGGTGCGCGCGTGCCTGGCCGATGCCGGCGTCGTCACGATCAATCTGTTCGGCGACCACCCGAGCTTCGTGCGCAACATGAAGCACTTGAACGCGGTGTTCGACAACCGCGTGATCGCGCTGCCGGAAGTGCACGAAGGCAATCGCGTCGCGCTGGCGTTCTCCGGCCCCGCGCTCGACGTGCCGTTCGCCACGCTGCAGCAGCGCGCGAAGCTGATCGAAGAGAAGCTCGGCTTGCCCGCGCGCAAGTGGCTCAAGGGTCTCGAGGCGTCGCTCGGCGGTAAGCGCGCGCGCTTCACGATCTGAAGTCCGCGGTGTGCTGCCGCCCCAACGCGACCCAAGCGCGACCTAAGTGAGCAGCCCAAGTGCGACAACACACCGCTCCCTCGCGCAATTCATTTCAGCGAAATCCGCTTGACAGGGCCATCCCGCCTCGGGTTGGCCCCGCTTGACCGCGCCGGTCCGGCTCTTATACTCTTGCGAAGCTTTCGGGGGGTCCGTGGGCTGCCCGGAAGCGGGCGCTCGCCAGTCACGACAACGGACCACAACTTCAATAAAGTACAAAGGAGACGTCATGGCTCAAGACGCCGACGCCAACCGCGCCGCCAAACGTTGGCTCTGGCTGCTGGTGCTGCCCTGGATCGCGATGATCTGGGTGCCTTCCTATAACAAGATCGACCCGCAGCTCTGGGGCTTTCCGTTCTTCTACTGGTATCAGCTGCTGTGGGTGCTGATTAGCGCGGTCATCACGGCGCTCGTCTACTTCAAGACCAAGACGCGCTCGACGAAGGGTTCGCAAGGAGGCGCACGATGAACGCCACTGCAACCTTTGTCTTCGTTCTCTTCTTTATCGGCGTCACGATTCTCGGTTTCGTCGCAGCGCACTGGCGGCGCGGCGATCTCGCGCATCTCGAAGAGTGGGGCCTCGGCGGCCGACGCTTCGGCACGGTCGTCACGTGGTTCCTGCTGGGCGGCGACCTGTACACCGCCTATACGTTCGTCGCAGTGCCGGCGCTCGTGTTCGGCGCGGGCGCGACCGGCTTCTTCGCGCTGCCCTATACGATCCTGATCTATCCGTTCGCGTTCGTCGTGTTCCCGAAGCTGTGGAGCGTCGCGAAGCGCCAAGGCTATGTGACCTCGGCCGACTTCGTCAGCGCCCGCTACGGCAGCCGCATGCTCGCGCTCGCGGTGGCGGTGACGGGCATCATCGCGACGATGCCGTATATCGCGCTGCAGCTCGTCGGCATCGAAGTGGTGATCGGCGGTCTCGGCTTCGATACGTCCGGCTTCGTCGGCGACCTGCCGCTCATCATCGCGTTCGCGATTCTCGCCGCGTACACGTACACGTCGGGCCTGCGCGCGCCGGCGATGATCGCGGTCGTCAAGGACCTGCTGATCTACATCACGATCGCGGTGGCGATCATCGTGATCCCCGCGCAGATGGGCGGCTTCGGCCACATCTTCAGCGCGGTGCCGCCGGCCAAGCTGCTCCTGAAGGCGCCCGACGCGACGAGCCTGAACGGCTACAGCGCGTACGCGACGCTCGCGGTCGGCTCGGCGCTCGCGCTCTTCCTGTATCCGCACTCGGTCACGGCGATCCTGTCGTCGTCCTCGGGCAACACGATTCGCCGCAACATGGCGATGCTGCCCGCGTACTCGCTCGTGCTCGGCCTGCTTGCGCTGCTCGGCTACATGGCGCTCGCCTCGGGCGTGAAGGACATGCCCGAGTTCGCACCGTACTTCAAGGCATTCGGCCCGAACTTCGCGGTGCCGGCGCTGTTCCTGCACTTCTTCCCGTCGTGGTTCGTCGGTGTCGCGTTCGCGGCGATCGGCATCGGGGCGCTGGTGCCGGCGGCCATCATGTCGATTGCGGCAGCGAACCTGTACACGCGCAACATCCATCGCGAGTTCGTGAACCGCAACATGTCGCACGAGCAGGAGACCAACGTCGCGAAGCTCGTCTCGCTGATCGTCAAGGTGGGGGCGGTGGCGTTCATCCTCGGCCTGCCGCTCACGTACGCGATCCAGCTGCAGCTGCTCGGCGGGATCTGGATCATCCAGACGCTGCCGGCGATCGTGCTCGGTCTCTACACGCGCAAGCTCGATTACCGGGGCCTGCTCGCCGGCTGGGCGGTGGGTATCGCGCTGGGCACCTGGATGGCGGGATCGACGGGCCTGAAGAGTTCGATCTTTACGATCCATCTCGGCGGCACGGCGATTCCGGGCTATGCGGCGCTATGGTCGCTCGCGATCAACCTCATCGTGGCGATCGTGGTCAGCGCGATCGTGCGCGTCGCCGGCATGAAATCGGCCGAGGACCGCACGCGCCCGGAGGACTATCTGGACGTCGTCGAAAGCTGACCGGCGGATGGAGCGGCGTTGCGCTGGGTCAAATCCGGCGCAGCGCAACATCCGCGGTATCCCGGCTAGAGCAAGCCCGCAACGATCGTTGCGGGCTTTTTTCTTGCGTGCGCGATATCCTTTTATCTCGAATTCCCACGCCTACATTTTTGAACGCGAGCCTTTCATGGCTTCTACCGAACCGGACCGTCTAGTCTTCACCTGCAAACGCTGCGCGCGCATCTGGCGCTCGGTCACGTCGCCGTATTACCGGTTCAAGCACGCGCGGATGCTTCACAGCATCCGCGTCGGCCTGGCGATGCTCGTGTCGATCCTGGTCACCACCGGTGTCGACTTTCCGCACGGCATTTGGGCATCGGTGACGGTGCTGATCGTGATCGGCGGCCTCCAGCATTCAGGCAACATCCGCAAGAAAGCGGCCGAGCGCGCGCTCGGCACGATGCTCGGCGCGCTCGTCGGTCTCCTGGTGCTGATTCAGTTGCGTTTCATCGGTTCGCTGACGCTCACCTATGTGCTGATGTCGGTGGTGGCCGCAATTTGCGGCTACTTCGCGATCGGCAGGCCCGCTTATATCGCGCTCCTGACCGCGATCACGATGTGCATCGTCGCGGGCCATGGCGACAACACGATCGATGTCGGACTGTGGCGCACGTTGAACGTGCTGATCGGCATCGCGGTCGCGCTCGCGTTTTCGTTCGCGTTGCCGCTGCACGCGACCTATTCGTGGCGCTACCTCCTCGCGCGCAATCTGCGGGAGTGTGCGCATCTGTTCGGACGCATCGCGAAGGGCGAGCCGTGCGAAGCCGAAGAGCAGGTCGCGACCTTCGCGGCGCTCGGCGAGCGGCTCGTGAAGGCGCGTGCGCTGATGCCGTCGGTGGCGAAGGAGATCGGCGTATCGACCGCGCGGCTCGATGCGATCCAGCGTGTCCATCGATCGCTATTGAGCGCGCTCGAACTCATGGCGACGGGTTCGCTCGCGCACGCAAGCGCAGCGGAGCGCGCCGAGTTCGCGCGCCGCTGCGGCGTCGAGGCGCGGGACGTGCGCTCCGGGCTGCTTTCGATGTCGCGTGCGTTGCGCTTCGGTTCCTATATCCGCTTGCTCGCGCCGGTGTGCGCCTGGGAGCCGGGCGAATCGCCGTGCGTGGCCCCGGCCGGTTTGCGCGCCGATCTGCAAGGGCCTTACTGGCTGAGCCAGCGGTTTGCCGAGCAGGTCGAGCAGCTGCGGGTGCTGCTGTTGGAGCTCGAGCCGCACTGGAATATCGAGCGTCAGTCGCAGGTGCCGCGCGAAGTATAAGGGCCTGCCACTTGCGTGGGCAGGCCCTGTCGGAACAACGTGCTGCGTGGGGCGGCGTGGACGACGTGAATGCACCAGCCGCCCGCGCGGCAGAGTCGATGAAGGGTTACTGCTGCTGCGGACGCTCGACGTTCACCATCCAATGAACGCCGAATTTGTCGGTCACCATGCCGAAGCCCAGCGCCCAGAACGTCTCCTGCCACGGCATGCTGATTTCGCCGCCATCCGCCAGGCCCTTGAACAGCTTCTCGCCCGAGGCGACATCATCCGGTGCAATCGACAGGCTGAAGCCCGAGTACGACGCCGCCGCCGGCTTCGACATATCGCCGTCGCTCGCCATCACGATGCTCGAACCGATCTTGAACGACACGTGCATGACCTTGTCCACGTGCTCGGGCGCGCACGCCGGCATATCCTTGGGCATATCGCCAAAACGCATCTTGAACAGCACTTCGGCGCCGAGCTTGCTTTGATAGAACTCGAGCGCCTCGTTGCAGCGTCCGTAGAAAGTCAAATAAGGCTGGACTTGCATCACTACCTCCTGGGTCTCTTTCTCGGGGATTGAGCGCGGCGCACGAGGGCGTGCGCCGCGACTGGCAGCATCAGCGCAGAGCCTCGATCAGTTTTTCGAGTTTCACGGCGTCCGCTGCGAATGCACGAATACCTTCAGCGAGTTTTTCGGTGGCCATGGCCTCGTCGTTGACGAGGAAGCGGAACGACGGTTCGTCGACGGCAATGCGCTCGATCGATTCGCTCTTGAAGGCGTCAGGCGACAGCTTGCGCTCGATCGCGCCGGTGCTGTCTTGCAGCTTTTGCAGCAGGTCCGGGCTGATCGTCAGCAGGTCGCAGCCGGCGAGCTCGACGATCTGGCTCGTCGTGCGGAAGCTCGCGCCCATCACTTCGGTGTTGTAGCCGAACTTCTTGTAGTAAGCGTAGATGCGGCGCACCGACTGCACGCCCGGATCGTTCGCGCCGCCGTTCTTCACTTCGTCCCAGTCGGCGCCGGTGCTCTTCTTGTACCAGTCGTAGATGCGGCCGACGAACGGCGAGATCAGCTGCGCGCCGGCCTCGGCGCACGCAACGGCCTGCGCGAGCGAGAAGAGCAGCGTCATGTTGCACTTGATGCCTTCCTTCTGCAGCACTTCTGCCGCGCGGATGCCTTCCCAGGTCGACGCGAGCTTGATCAGCACGCGCTCGCGGCCGATGCCCGCTGCCTCGTAGAGCTTGATGAGCTCGTGCGCCTTGTCGATCGAACCCTTCGTGTCGAACGACAGGCGGGCGTCGACTTCGGTCGAGACGCGGCCGGGGATGATCTTGAGGATTTCGGTGCCGAACGCGATCAGCAGGTGATCGATGATGTCGCGCACCGGCTTGCTCGCGTGATCGCGCACGGTTTTTTCGAGCAGCGGCTTGTAGTCGTCCTTCTGGACGGCCTTGAGGACGAGCGACGGGTTGGTCGTCGCGTCTTGCGGCTTGTATTGGGCGATTTGCTGGAAGTCGCCGGTGTCGGCGACCACGGTCGTGTACTGCTTCAGTTGATCGAGTGCGGTTGTCATGGCTGATCTTCCAGGCGCGTGAGCGCGGTTGTCCAATGAAAGGGTGATCCGGCTATTTTATTGCGGATCGAATGACTCGGTTCTGACAAATTCAGTCGCGCCCGGCGTTCAGCACGACTTGCGTGACGACGCCAGCGACGAGTCCCCAGAACGCCGAGCCGATCGACAGCAGCGTGAGGCCCGACGCGGTGACCATGAACGTGACGAGCGCTGCCTCGCGCTGCTTCAAGTCGTGCATCGCGCTGGTGAGGCCGCCCATGATCGAGCCGAACAGGGCCAGCGCCGCCACCGACACGACGAGCGCCTTCGGCAAGGCCGCGAACAACGCGGCGATCGTCGCGCCGAAAATGGCCGCGATCAAATAGAACACGCCGCACCAGAGCGCGGCGGTGTAGCGCTTCGTGCGGTCTTCGTGCGCCTCGGGGCCGGTGCAGATCGCGGCGATGATCGCAGCAAGATTGATGCCGTGCGAGCCGAACGGCGCGAGCACGAGCGACGCGATGCCGGTGGTGGCGATCAACGGCCCGGAAGGCGTCGTGTAGCCGTCGGCGCGCAGCACGGCGATGCCCGGCACGTTCTGCGACGCCGTCGCGACCACAAACAGCGGAATGCCGATGCTGATGGCCGCGGCGAACGTGAAGCTCGGCATCGTGAACACGGGCTTCGCGAGCGCGACGTGAAAATGGCTGAAGTCGAGCAAGCCGAGCGCGCCCGACGCCGCCGTGCCGACGATCAGCGTCGTCACGATCGCATAGCGCGGCGCCGCGCGCTTCATCACGAGATACGCGGCGAACATCGTGAGCACGAGCGTCGTCTGGTACTGCGCGGCGCGAAAGATCTCGATGCCGATCTCGAACAGGATGCCGGCCAGCAGCGCGGCGGCGATGCCGGCGGGGATCTTCTTCATCAGCGTGTCGAACCAGCCGGTCAGCCCGACGATCGTGAGCAGCACCGCACAGACGACGAACGCGCCGATCGCCTCGGGATAGGCGACGTGCGGCAGCGAAGTGATCAAGAGCGCCGCGCCCGGCGTCGACCAGGCGATGACGATCGGCGCGCGATAGCGCAGCGAGAGGCCGATGGTCGTGAGCGCCATGCCGATCGACAGCGCCCAGATCCAGGAGGAGATCTGCGCATCGGTCAGATGGGCGGCGCGGCCGGCTTGAAACATCAGCACGAGCGAACTCGTGTAGCCCGTCATCATGGCGACGAAGCCGGCGACGACCGCGTGCAGCGAAGTATCGGCAAAGGGACGCAACGCGCCGTTGCGAGCGGCGGGCGACGGGGAGAACTCGGGAGTCGACGGGGGATTCATGCGATGAGGGGCCGGGGCGGCGAAGCGCCCAGGCAGGCGTCAATGGTCGTTTAGTTTTTTGAGGGATCGCTGGCGGACTACTTGCTTAGCGTGCGCATCGCGGTTTCGAGCCCGGCGAGCGTGATCGGATACATCCGTTGGCCGAGCACCTGCCGGATCGCCGACACGGATTGCCGATAGTCCCACAAGCCTTCCGGCTCGGGGTTGAGCCACACGTGATGCGGGAACTGATCGGCGAGACGCCGCAGCCACACGGCGCCGGCCTCCGCATTGTTGTATTCGACCGAGCCGCCCGGCTGCAGCACTTCGTAGGGGCTCATCGTCGCGTCGCCGACGAAGATCAGCTTGTAATCGGGCGTGAACTTGTGCAGCACGTCCCAGGTCGGCGTGCGCTCCGCGTGGCGCCGGCGGTTGTTCTTCCACAGGAAGTCATACACGCAGTTGTGGAAGTAGTAGAACTCGAGATGCTTGAACTCGGCCTTCGCGGCCGAGAAGAGCTCCTCGGTGCGCTTGATGTGGTCGTCCATCGAGCCCCCGACGTCGAGCAGCATCAGCACTTTCACGTTGTTGTGCCGCTCGGGGACCATCTTGATGTCGAGCCAGCCCGCGTTGGCAGCGGTGCTGCGGATCGTGTCGGGCAAATCGAGCTCTTCGGCCGCGCCTTCGCGCGCGAAACGGCGCAGCCGCCGCAACGCGACCTTGATGTTGCGCGTGCCGATCTCGACCTGGTCGTCGTAGTCCTTGTACGCGCGTGCTTCCCACACTTTCACGGCGGTGCGGTTGCCCGCCGAATCGCCGCCGATCCGAATCCCTTCCGGGTTGTAGCCGCCGTTGCCGAACGGCGACGTGCCGCCCGTGCCGATCCACTTGTTGCCGCCTTCGTGGCGGCCCTTTTGCTCGTCGAAGAGTTCTTTCAGGCGCTCCATCAGCTTGTCGAGGCCGCCCATCGCTTCGATCTGCGCTTTTTCCTCGGGCGTGAATTCGCGCTCGAGCTTCTTCTTGAGCCAGTCGAGCGGCACGTCGAGCGCAAGCGCCGCCGTGCTTTCGACGCCGTGAAAATACGCGCCGAACGCCTTGTCGAACTTGTCGAAATACTGCTCGTCCTTAACGAGCGTCATGCGCGACAGATAGTAGAACTCGTCGAGCGACGGCGCGATCACCTGCGCCTTGAGCGCCTCGATCAGCGTGAGGTATTCCTTGACGGAGACCGGCAGCTTCGCGGCGCGCAGCGAATAGAAGAAGTCGATCAGCATGCGGTTTCCTTCGCGGGTTCGGCCGATCGAGCGTGGCCGGCGTGGCGGCGTCGGCTCGCGATCAACGGTTGTGGCGATTCATGAAGATGAGCCGCTCGAACAGGTTCACGTCCTGCTCGTTCTTCAGAAGCGCGCCGTGCAAGGGCGGAACGATCTGCTTCTGGTCGGTCGAGCGCAGCGCTTCCGGCGGAATGTCTTCGGCGAGCAGCAGCTTGAGCCAATCGAGCAGTTCCGACGTCGACGGCTTCTTCTTCAATCCCGACACGTTGCGCAATTCGAAGAAGCTCGTGAGCGCCGCCGACAGCAGCTCTTGCTTGATGCCGGGATAGTGGACCTCGACGATCTGCTGCATCGTCGCCGGTTCCGGGAACTTGATGTAGTGGAAAAAGCAGCGGCGCAGGAACGCGTCGGGCAGCTCCTTCTCGTTGTTCGACGTGATGATGACGAGCGGCCGGTGCTTCGCGCGCACGAGCTCGCGCGTCTCGTACACGTAGAACTCCATGCGGTCGAGCTCGCGCAGCAAGTCGTTCGGGAATTCGATGTCGGCCTTGTCGATTTCGTCGATCAGGAGCACGGTCTGCTGGTCCGAATCGAACGCCTGCCAGAGCACGCCCTTCACGATGTAGTTGGCGATGTCCTTCACGCGCTCGTCGCCGAGCTGCGAGTCGCGCAGGCGCGACACGGCGTCGTATTCGTAGAGGCCCTGCTGCGCCTTCGTCGTCGACTTGATGTGCCACTGCAGGAGCGGCATGCCGAGCGCGGCCGCGACTTCCTCGGCGAGCATGGTCTTGCCGGTGCCCGGTTCGCCCTTGATGAGGAGCGGCCGTTTCAGGGTCATCGCGGCGTTGACCGCGAGCTTGAGGTCGTCGGTGGCGACGTACTGCGAGGAGCCTTCGAAACGCATATCGGACGCTCTTTCAAAAAATTCCAGTATAAGTCAGAAGCCCTTTTGTCTCCGGGGCGGCCGGCGTATCGTGTAGGCCGCTCGCAAGGGAGTGCGGCCTGTGGACGCACGGCGCGGCGGCGCGGTACAATTGGGCCGATTTTTTTGGCCTGCGTGGCAACCCTATAAGTAGAACGGCGCGGGCCGTTGCCTTTTTGGGCGCCTGTTTCCCCTCAAGCTAGGTTACAAGAGCTATGAACAAACTCGTCGGCAAACACGTCGTGATCGCAGCGCTGGCAGCGTTCGCGGGCTTCGCGGTGAGCGCGCAGGCAGCGGATGTCGTCGGCAACGCGAAGGCGGGCCGGAGCAAGGTTGCAATGTGCATCGGCTGCCACGGCATTCCCGGCTATCGCACGGCGTTCCCGGAGGTCTACCGGGTACCGATTCTCGGCGGCCAGAACCAGCAATACCTCGAAAACGCGCTGCACGCCTATAAGAAGGGCGACCGTCATTTCGACACGATGCACGCGATCACCGCATCGCTCTCCGACCAGGACATCGCCGATATCGCCGCCTACTACGCGGCGCAGACGCCCACCTCGAAAGACAATCCCGACAAGTGATGAAGGCGCGTTGCCAACGGCATTCGAACCATCACTGAGCTATCTAATTTCGCGGGATAGGAGAATTCATGAACAAGCCTAATCAGGCACTCCGCACGGTGTTCAAGGCTGCGACCGCAGCGGCCGTGCTCGGCGCTTTCGTCGCGTTCAATCCGGCAGTCGCCGCCGATGCCGGCAACGGCAAGGTGCTCGCCGACGCCCACAACTGCGCGGCATGCCACGGTCCGGGCCTCAACAAGCCGGTGAGCCCGGAGTATCCGAAGCTCGCGGGCCAGCACTCCGACTACATCTTCTTCGCGCTGCGCCAGTATCAAATGGGCACCGGCAACCCGCGCTTCGGCCGCAACAACGCGATCATGGCCGCGCAGGTGCAGAGCCTGTCGCAGAGCGACATGAAGGATATCGCCGCGTACATCGAGTCGCTGCAAGGCGATCTGGTTGAGAAGAAGTAACGCGACAGCAGGTGCCGGCAGCGCTGCCGGTCCAGCAACAAAACACCCCGCCTCGAGCGGGGTGTTTTGTTTGGTGCGCCGGTTTTCGAGCGCTTGCGCTTGATGGCGCTCGATCGCGCTGCCGTTGCGCAGCGCAGTGGGCCGTCAGTCGCGTGACGCGCGCCGTTCGATGCGGGCGAGATACGCGTCCGAATCGGGCGGCGTGTTGTTGCGCTGCGCTTCCCAGATCGTCTCGCCGAGACATTCCATAATCGCGTGCTGCGCATCGTGGGTCGAGCCGAGGCGCGCGGCAAGACGCTCGTGCGCGGCGCGGATGCCGGGCGGCTGGTCGATCGAGAGCTGCTCGCTGATCGCGAGGTGCATCGACAGATGCAGGAACGGGTTGGTTTGGCCGCGCTCGGGCGAGTAGTCCGCAGCGGCCGCCGATCCTTCCGTATCCGCCAACGCGTCGTGGTACTCGGGGTGCTCGACGATCCAGTCGGCGGCGATCGCTTCGAGCGGGGTGAGAATTTCGCCGGCGCGCTGCTTGCGCCAGGTGTCGATGAAAAAGCTTCGGACTTCGTCGCGGCTGGGGTTGAACATCGTGTGAGTGCGTCTTCGGTGGAGGCGGACAGGCGCCGCGTGAGCAATCCGGCATTTTACGCCGGGCAGGTTGGGGGCGCTTGTTGGGCACCGTAGCGCCCGGCTAGAATCGCGCGGTTGCGCTTCCTCGTTATTCCGACCAACGATGACTTCCCACCCACACTCCCGGGCCGAAACCGTGCGCGGCGCCGCGTTTGTCGCGCTGTCGGCGATGGCGTTTGGCGCGATGGCGATTTTCGGGCGCTACACCTATGCGGGCGGCGCCGACGTGCTCGGGCTGCTCATCGTGCGCTTCGCGATCGCCGGGGCCGTGCTGGCGTTGATCGCGGTCCGGCGCAGGATCGTCTGGCCGCGCGGGCGCGCGGTCTGGCCGATCATCGGAATGGGCGGAATCGGTTATGTCGGGCAGGCGTTCTGCTACTTCACGGCGCTCGAGCATGCTCAGGCAAGCCTCGTTGCGCTGCTGCTGTATCTGTACCCGGCGTTCGTCACGCTGCTCGCCGCCTGGTGGCTCGGGGAGCGTCTGACCAAGGTGAAGGTGGCTGCGCTGGTGCTGTGTGTCGCCGGGTCGGCGGTGATGGTCGGCGGCGGCCATGGCGATCCGCTCGGGATCGGGCTGGCGCTCGCCGCAGCGGTGATCTACTCGCTCTATATCGTGATCGGCGCGCGCTTTACGCGCGGCGTCGATCCGCTCGCGACGTCGGCGATTGTGTGTCTTTCCGCGACGGCCACGCTGACCGTAATCTGCATGGCGCGCACGCTGGCCGGTGCGCCGCCGCATCTGCCGGGCACGTCCGGCGGCTGGGCCGCGGCGCTCGCGATTGCGCTGATTTCGACGGTCGCCGCGCTGCTGTGCTTCTTCGCGGGGCTCGACAGGCTGGGGGCGGCGCGCACGTCGATGCTCTCGACTCTGGAGCCGGTCGTCACCGTCGTGCTCGCCGCGATCACGCTCGGCGAAGCGCTGACGCCGCTCCAGTGGGCGGGAGGGGCGTCGATCCTGGTAGCGGTGTTGTGGCTCGTGCGCGCGGGCGGCGGGGCGCACGACGATGAGACGGTGGCGCTCGAAGCCAATCAATAGCGCTTAGCGCCGCTCACATCTCCGGCGGCGGCGTTTTCGGCTTGAACTCGCACAGCGGCTCGATCACGCAATGCCAGCATTCCGGGCGTCGCGCCTTGCATACATAGCGTCCATGCAAAATCAGCCAATGATGCGCGTCTTGGCGGAACTCGACGGGCGTGAACTTCTCCAGCGCGGCTTCGACCGCGCGCACGTCTTTGCCGGGCGCCAGGCCCGTGCGGTTCGCGACGCGGAAGATGTGCGTATCGACGGCGATTGTCGGATGGCCGAACGCGACGTTGAGCACGACGTTCGCCGTCTTGCGGCCGACACCCGGCAGCCCTTCCAGCGCTTCCCGATCGGCCGGCACCTCGCCGCCGTACTGGTCGAGCAGGATGCGGCACGTCGCGATCACGTTCTTCGCCTTGGTCCGGTAGAGCCCGATTGTCTTGATGTAGTCGGCGACGCCGTCTTCGCCTAGAGCGAGCACCTTCTGCGGCGTGTTGGCGACCGGGAACATCCGGCGCATCGCTTTGTTCACCGATACGTCCGTCGCCTGCGCCGACAGCATCACCGCGATCAGCAGTTCGAATGGTGTCGAGTATTCGAGCTCTGAGGCCGGATGCGGGTTGAGGCTTTGCAGCGTTTCGTAGATCGCGCGGCGTTTGTTCGCGTTCATGCGGTCGGTTTTAGCGCTTGGGGTCGTCGTTTGAAGGGGAAGGGGCGTCGGGCGCGGAGGGCTCGCTCGCGCCTTCCGGCGCGATGCCGAGCCGGCGGCGGCGCGCCTCGGCCGCATCGATTTGGGCTTGCACGTCGTCGCTGACCGTATCGACGTTCTTCGGTCCCTGGCCTTGTGCTGCCAGCTCTTCTTTCTTCTTGCGCGCGCGTTCTAGCGCAGCCTGGATGATGGCGCGCTTCTTGGCTTCGGCGTCGTCCGCGGCTGGCGCGATCGATGCAGGGGCGTTGGCGGCGGCGCTAGTGCTGGCCGTAGCGGCGGTGTGGCTCGCCGCCCGCCGCGCCGCGGCGCGCGCTTCGGCCGCTTCGCGCTCGCGCGCTAGACGCGCAATGTGACGGTCGTGCCGCATGCGCGCGCCTTCGGCCTGCGGCTGCGTCCAAGCGTCCCAGCCGGTCGCCGCGCCGGTGACCGGCACCATCGCGATGCAGTCGACCGGGCAGGGCGCGACGCACAGGTCGCAGCCCGTGCACAGCTCGGCGACGATCGTGTGCATTTGCTTCGGGGCCCCGACGATCGCATCGACCGGACACGCCTGCATGCAAAGCGTGCAACCGATGCAAAGTTGCTCGTCGATGACGGCGAGCGGCCGCGGCCGTTCGACGCCGTTGTCCGGATTCAGCGCGATGACGGGCTTGCCGAGCAGCGCGGCGAGCCGCGCCACGCCTTCCTCTCCGCCAGGCGGACATTGGTTGTAGCCGGCCTCGCCGCCGGCGATGGCTTCGGCATAGGGGCGACAGCCGGCATAGCCGCACTTCGTGCATTGCGTCTGAGGAAGCAGATCTTCGATGCGGTCTGCGAGGGTCTGGGGATGGATCACGGTGAGGACGTCTGGAGCGGCTGGCGGTGAGGGCCGCGCCGCGCTTGTAGTCTTGTTTGCAGCCGCGCAGCGAGCGCTTGAAACGGGCTGGTTGGCGTTTTGGTTTGCCGCTTGGTTTGCCGTTTCAGTGCATGCGGCGCGGAATTAGTCAAAGGCTGCATTATCGCCGATTTCCCCGATTGCCATTGACAAACCATGTGCCATAATCGAAGCGCTTTTTCGCACGACCGCAGGAGAGAGTCTCCCAATAACGGCGCGAGCGTCACGACTAGCCGGTGCAGGTCTTGCAGGGCCGGCGGCGCGCTTCCGGTAACGCGGTTCAAGAAGCAATTTGCCACCATGAATCAGCCGAAAATCAAAAGAGATCCTGAAGGCACACGGCGCCGAATCCTGCTTGCGGCGGCCGAAGAATTTGCGAATGGTGGGTTGTTCGGCGCGCGCGTCGATCAGATCGCCCGCCGCGCCGAAACGAACGAGCGCATGCTCTATTACTACTTCGGCAGCAAGGAGCAGCTTTTCACCGCAGTGCTCGAGTACGTGTTCGGCGCTTTGACTGAAGCGGAGCGGGCGCTCGATTTGAACGGCATCGCGCCGGTCGAAGCGATCACGCGGCTTGCGCACTTCGTTTGGGACTACTATCGCGATCACCCCGACTTGCTGCGGCTCGTGAACAACGAGAACCTGCACGAGGCGCGCTACATGCACAAATCGACCCGCATCCGCGAAATGATCTCGCCGATCGTCGCGACGCTCTCGTCGATATTGGAGCGCGGGCAGAGGGCGGGGCTCTTTCGCTCGAACGTTGATCCGCTGCGCTTTTACGTGGTGCTGTCGGGGCTCGGTTACTACATCGTGTCGAACCGCTTCACGCTCGCAGCCACGCTGGGGCGTGATTTCAGCGCGCCCGCCGAGCGCGGCGAGATCGTCCAGATGAACACGGAGCTGTTGCTGGCGTACTTGATGCGGCGTTGAGGCCGCACAGGGGTTTTATCACCTAAAACAAAACGCAAAGGGCGCATCGCGAACGATGCGCCCTTTGTCTTTCCCGCTTTGATGCTAGTCGCGTGCCAATCGCGTTTACGCTTCGACGGCGGCGCGTTCGGTCTTCGGCTCCTTGTTGTGCGCGAGGATGAAGTCGCGCAACTGCGGATAGATGATCGTGCGCCAGCGCCGGCCGGAGAAGATGCCGTAGTGGCCGCACTTCTCCGCCGTGAAATGACGCTTGTTCTTGGCGGGAATGCCGCTGCACAGATCTTGCGCGGCGCGCGTCTGGCCGTCGCCGGAGATGTCGTCGAGCTCGCCTTCGATCGTGAAGAGCGCGGTCTTCTTGATGTCCTGCGGACGCACCGGCTCACCGTCGATCACCCAGGTGCCCTCGGCGAGCCGGAACTCCTGGAACACGATGCGGATCGTGTCGAGATAGTATTCGGCGGCCATGTCGAGCACCGCGTTGTATTCGTCGTAGAAGCGGCGGTGTGCTTCGGCATCCTCTTCATCGCCGCGCAGGAGGCTTTGATAGAAGTCCCAGTGCGAGGCCGCGTGCCGTTCCGGATTCATCGCGACGAAGCCCGTGTGCTGCAGGAAGCCCGGGTACACGTGGCGGCCGACGCCCGGATAGTTCGACGGCACGATGTGAATCACGTTGTTTTCGAACCACTCGTACGAGTGCTGGACGGCAAGCGAGTTGACCGACGTCGGGCTCTTACGCGCGTCGATCGGGCCGCCCATCATCGTCATCGTGCGCGGGGTGTCTTCGCCGCGGCTCGCCAGCAGCGAAATCGCCGCGAGCACCGGCACCGTCGGCTGGCAGACCGAGATCACGTGCAGGTTCTTCGCGCCGATGTGGCGGATGAATTCCTGAATGTACGCGACGTAGTCGTTCAGATGGAAGTCGCCCTCTTCGAGCGGCACCATGCGCGCGTCGATCCAGTCGGTGATGTAGACCTTGTGGTCCTGCAGCAGCGTGCGCACCGTGTCGCGCAAGAGCGTGGAGTGGTGGCCCGAGAGCGGCGCGCACACCAGCACGACGGGTTCGTCCTTCAGTTGCGACACCGCGCCGCTGTCGTCGGCGAAGCGCTTGAAGCGCAGCAGGCGGCAAAACGGTTTTTCGACGATCGTCTGCTCGACGATCGGGATGTTGTGGCCGTCTTTGACGATCTGGTGAATGTTGAATTCGGGCTTTTCGTAATCCTTGCCGAGGCGGTACAGCAATTCGTAGGCGGCCGACAGGCGCGTCGCGCCGGGCACGTAGGCAAGCGGGCTGGCGGGGTTCGCAAACGACTTCGACGCCGCCTGGGCCCAGGCCGTCATGGGGCTCAGCAGCGCGCGCTGGAATTCGTGAAACTGGTAAAGCATGGTGGGAGGCTCCCGCGTGTGGGGACGGATCGCGTGGGGCGGCGCGTGGCGTCGCGGCGTGCCGTGTTAACTCGTTGATTCTGGGCCGGTCAAACGAGTCGATAATATAGGACAACACCCGATTGTGCAACGCAGCAATTTCGAGATTTCCGGAAGGATTTTCCCGTACTCAAGAACCCTCTGTTCTTGCCGAGAGGGATGATTACAGTTTCCTTGCGGTGCGGCAGAAATTCACCGAAATACGACACCGGCCCACTTGTTTCGCATCAATCGAGCCAGCCTTGCCGGCCGGCTGCGCGGGGCGTCTATTCGCGGCCTTCTGCCGCGGATGCATTCTCCGCACCGTTCTGCGCAGGATGGCCGGTCGCGCGAGTCATCCCCTGTTCGTGTCGCATCAGGTTCAAGCCCGTATGCACGAGCGCCACATGCGAGAACGCTTGCGGGAAGTTGCCGACGAGCCGCTTCGTCTCCGGGTCGTATTCCTCCGATAAAAGACCGACGTCGTTGGCGAGCGACAGCAGGCGCTCGAAGAGCGCGTGCGCATCGTCGAGGCGTCCCTGCAGCGCCAGGTTGTCGACCAGCCAGAAGCTGCACGCGAGAAAAGTGCCTTCTCCGGGCGGCAGGCCATCGTCGACGTCGCCGGTGTGATAGCGCAGGACGAAACCGTCGCGCATCAGGTTCTTTTCGATGGCTTCGACCGTGCCCGCGATGCGCGGATCGTTGGGCGGCAGAAAGCCCAGCAGCGGCATCAGCAGGGTGGACGCATCGAGGTCGTCGCTCCCATAGGCTTGCGTGAACGCGTTGCATGCCGGGTTCCATGCCTTCGCGCAGACGTCGGCGTGAATTTGCTCGCGGACTGCGCGCCAATGTTCGAGCGGTGCGGGCAGGTCGAATTTTTCCGCCGAGCGTATCGCGCGATCGAAGGCCACCCAGGCCATCACCTTCGAGAACGTGAAGTGCTGGCGGCCGCCGCGCACTTCCCAAATGCCTTCGTCGGGCTGCTGCCAGATCGTCTCGAGATGGTCGAGCATCGCGCATTGCACCGACCACACGGTCTCGTCCGTCTCCAGGCCGCCGACACGCGCCAGATGTAGGGCGTTCATCACTTCGCCATACACGTCGAGCTGTAGCTGACCGACCGCGTTGTTACCGATGCGCACCGGTTTCGCGCCCTGGTAGCCGGGCAGCCAGTCGATCTCCGATTCGGGCAGCCGGCGCTCGCCGGCCAAGCCATACATGATCTGCACTTGCGACGGCGAGCCCGCCATCACGCGGCCGAGCCAGGCCCGCCATGCGCGCGCCTCGTCGTAGTAGCCGCCGCGCATCAGCGCGAGCAGCGTGATGGTGGCGTCGCGCAGCCAGCAATAGCGGTAGTCCCAGTTGCGCGTGCCGCCGAGGTGCTCGGGCAGTGACGTGGTCGGCGCCGCGACGATGCCGCCGGTCGGCTCGTAGGCGAGCGCCTTGAGCGTGATCAGCGAACGGCGGATCGGCTCGGCATAGCGGCCGCTTACCTCGCAGCGCGACGACCAGTCGCGCCAATGGTTTTCGGTGCGTGCGAGCGACGTATGCGGATCGCGCGCGGGCGGGATGCGCAAGTGCGAGGACGCATACGCGAGCGTGAACGGCACGCGCTCGCCCGCCGACACCGTGAAGTCGGAGACGGTGTGCATGTTTTCGCCGCGCAGTTCGACCGGCGTGCGGAGCACGACGGTGTCCGGCCCGACGATCGCCTTGATGCCGTTGTCGCGCGAAAGGCTCGTGACCCACGGCACCGAAAAGCCGTAGTCAAAGCGCAGCACCAGCTCCATCCGCATGCGCACGGTGCCGCGCCTGCCGACCACGATGCGCGCGAGCTCGGACCAACCGTTGCCGGGCGGCATGAAGTCCACCACGGTCACGGCGCCCTCGGCCGTTTCGTAGTCGGTCTCGAGGATCAGCGTCTCGCCGCGATAGCGGCGCGTGATCTTCGGCGTGTCGTCCGTCACGGGCGAGAGCAGCCAGCGCCCGTGCTCGGGCTCGCCGAGCAGCGCGGCGAAACAGGCGCCGGAATCGAAGCGCGGCCAGCAGAGCCAGTCGACGGAACCGTCGCGGGAGATCAGCGCGGCGGTATGGCCGTCGCCAACGAGTGCGTAGTCTTCTATGGGTGCGGGCATGGGCAGGATTCGGGTAAAAACTGCTGAAACGTAATCAGGTCAGCAGACTAATGGCAAAAAATGGTCAAAGACGGCAAGAAGCCGGGAGAAACTGATCGGCAACCGCCAGATAACGGCAAAAAGAATGCATCTTTCGTTGCCATGGCCGGACCGGCGTCGCTACAATCAGGCTTCAAACTATGCAGGCCCACGTGCGGCATCCGTCGCGATGCCATGCGAATGCGGCCATCAACGCGCTCGTGTTTTGCACCCTTTGCGAGGATAAGACGCCATGCTGAATCCGTCGAAAGTCGACTGCATCACGATTCTCTCCGCCGCCAGCGAAGTGGGCGACGGCGCATTTCTGCCTCTCGAACATCACCGTCTCGGACTCACCCGCAACGGCATGGAAACGGCCGCTGCGTTTCTCATCGAACGTGCCTGCTTTACGCATCATCGTCGTGAAGACGATGGCCATTATGCGGTGGGTGGCCTTTCGTTGCAGGGGCGGCTGCGTCTCGATCAATTCGTGAACGGCTGACCGGCCACGGGGCATGCCTCGCGTGGCGTAGCGTTGGACCCATCTCGAAGCGGCCGGCATTCATGCCGGCCGGTTGCGCTCGTCACAGATGATGCGATCCGCCCACGCCGAACAGCCCGATCACCCCGATGATGATCAGATACAGCGCGACGATGTAGTTCAAGAGACGCGGCACCACCAGAATCAAAATGCCGGCGATCAGCGAGATGAGCGGTCCCAGGCTGAGTGTGATGTTCATTGTTGGCTCCTTGGGTGGGTGACGTCAGGGGGCGGCGTCATGCTTCGCAGTCCTTGCGCAATGCGTTACCGGCACGACGCGCCCGCCGCCTTGTCCCGTGCATCGCAGCAATCGAGGCGGCAGCAATAAAAACGGACCCGCACGACAGAGCGTCCGCGCGGGCCCGAAACTGCCGTCCCACGGGGGGCGGGGGCGGCAGGGGAACGAAATCGGCGTTTCCGGTGATCTTTTGCTTCAAGAGAGCGGCATTGTTCGACGTCCGCGCAATCGGCCCGCTTGCTTTCAAGCAACGCCTATGCCCAGGCTGGCGCGCTACGCCGCGCGCGCCGAGCGCTTCGATCGATCGGCTTCGCTCATCGCCTCCACTTACGCCGTTTCGGCCGCGGTTTCGTCATGACGCGCTGCGTTCGCGGCAGCGTCGCGAACAGGCGTCAAACGATGACTAACTCTTGCAATCGCCGCGCACGATTTACGCGCGGCGATTGCCCGGAGACTCATAGGATGAAATCGGCGCTCGTGCGTAGCATCTTTTGCCGCCGCCGGTACGCCAGATTGACGCATCGACTTCCCCGGCTTGGGAGGCGAGGATGAATAACATAGAATCGAAAACGCATGGCCCGGTCCGTCTGGCGATATGCGCGCCCTTTCCGGCAAGGCCGAGCGGTGTGCGGCCCGAGCAATACACGGAAAGTGTGGAGTGCGCAATTTCTGCGGGGGCGTAGTGCTCTCTTACAACACAAGATTGGCGAAAGCGGTATAGACTCCCACACCGCAACGCCTGAAGAAGCGCAGTTGCATCGAGTACCAGTAGTCACAGTTCGTCCAGCGGTCCCCTTCCTGTGCGACTTCCATAGGGATCGTCGCCAACTATGAAAAAAGGAGAATGTGAATGAAGGCTATTCAGGCAATCAAGCTGGCAAGCGGCGCGCTGATTATCGCGGCTTCCGTTAGCGCCTTTGCACAAGCAAGCGATACGGGCATGGCCTCGGCTCCGGCAGCGGGCATGTCGAAGCATCACTTCAAGATGAGCCCGGCTGAACGCGCGTTGAGCAAGAAGGTGCGCTCGGCCCTTGCCAAGGCGAAGGGCGTGTCGGCTGCGAACATCATTGTTCGTGCCCAAAACGATGCAGTGATCCTGGAAGGCACGGTGCCGGATCAGGGGCAATCTGATAAGGCCACCACCGTTGCGCAAGGTGTCGCCGGTGTGGGCTCGGTCAAGAACGACCTGACCGTGAAGGAAGAAGGCCAGTAATTCCGGTCTGCGGCGAGGCCCCCTCCGTTTGCGAGGGGGCCTCGCTTTTTCTGCCGCATTTTCCGCCGCGTTTTCCGCCGCACTTCCTGCTGATACTCGGCGTCTGCTTCACCCCCCGCTCGTTTCCATTCGCGACTATTCCGCCGGCCCTGGCGCCAGCACTTCGCGGCTGCCGTTGATGCCCATCGACGACACCAGCCCCGCCGCCTCCATCTGCTCGACAAGCCGCGCCGCGCGGTTGTAGCCGATGCGCAACTGACGCTGCACCGACGAGATCGACGCGCGCCGCGTGCGCACGACGAACGCCACGGCTTCGTCGTAGAGCGGATCGGCTTCCGCATCGGGCGCATCGCCGAACAGATCCTGCGCCGCGCCTTCGCTTGCCGGCCCGTCGAGAATGCCGTCCTCATACTGCGGCTCGCCGAATTGTTTCAGATGGTCGACGATCCGATGCACTTCCTCGTCCGTGACGAACGCGCCGTGCACGCGCTGCGGGTAGCCGGTGCCGGGCGGCAGGAACAGCATGTCACCCTGGCCGAGCAGCGACTCGGCGCCCATCTGATCGAGGATGGTGCGTGAATCGATCTTCGACGACACCTGGAAGGCGACGCGAGTCGGAATGTTCGCCTTGATGAGACCGGTGATCACGTCGACCGAGGGGCGCTGCGTCGCCAGAATCAGATGGATGCCGGCCGCGCGGGCTTTCTGCGCTAGCCGTGCGATCAATTCCTCGATCTTCTTGCCGGCGACCATCATCAGATCGGCGAGTTCGTCGATCACGACCACGATGAGCGGCAGCGTCGACAGCGGCTCAGGCGCCTCGGGCGTGAGCGAGAACGGATTGGTCAGCTTTTTCTCGGCGCGCTCGGCGTCACGCACCTTCTGGTTGAAGCTCGCCAGATTACGCACGCCGACCGCCGACATCAGCTTGTAGCGCTTCTCCATTTCGCCGACGCACCAGTTGAGCGCGTTGGCCGCGAGCTTCATGTCCGTGACGACCGGCGCGAGCAGGTGCGGGATGCCCTCATACACAGAGAGCTCGAGCATCTTCGGATCGATCATGATGAGGCGCACGTCCTCGGGTGTCGCCTTGTAGAGCAGCGACACGATCATCGCGTTGATCGCCACCGACTTGCCCGAACCGGTCGTGCCGGCCACGAGCATGTGCGGCGCCTTGGCGAGATCGGTAACGACCGGTTGACCAATGATGTCCTTGCCCATTGCGAGCGTGAGTTGCGACGCCGAGTTCTGGTACGCACCCGATTCGAGGATCTCCGAGAGGCGGATCGTTTGCCGCTTCGCGTTCGGCAACTCGAGACCCATGCAGGTCTTGCCGGGGATCGTCTCGACCACGCGAATCGAGGTGAGGCCGAGCCCGCGCGAGAGGTCCTTCATCAAGCCGACGATCTGGCTGCCGCGCACGCCGAGAGCGGGCTCGACTTCGAAGCGCGTGATGACCGGGCCGGCGGATGCGCCGACCACCGTCACCGGCACTTTGAATTCCTGCAGGCGCTGTTCGATCAACTGACCGGTTTCGGCGAGACGCTCTTCGGGAATCGTCTCGATGTCGCCGGAAGCGCGCTCGAGCAAATCGAGCGAGGGCAACTCGATCGACCACGCCTTCGGCGCGTGGAATTCGAATTCGGTCGGCGTATGGCCGCGCAGGGCAGGGCGCGGGGCGGAGGGGTCCGATGACGTGTCGGTGGCGGCAGGTGCAGTGCTATCGGCTTGCGCTGCCGGGACGGCAACGGATTCGGGCAGCGCTGCGCCGGGGAAGCGGACGACGTTGGATGGCGCGGCGTCGTTGGCGGCCGGCTCGGGGGCTGCGGCGAGCAGCAACGGATTCGCAGGTTGCGATGTGTTGTCCTGTGCCTCGTCATCACGGTTGCTCGACGGTGGCGCCGGTTCCTCCCGTGTCGCTACTGACGATTCGGACGGTTGCGATGCGGGCGCCGTCGTCGCTGCCGGTGCGGTAGTTGCTGCTGCGCTCGCTGGCGCATTGGCGGGGCGCAGCAACGCATCGAACGTGACTGACGTGGCCCAGCGCGGCGCAGACGCTGCGACAGGAACGCTAACAGGTGGCACCGGTGTTGCCGCAAGCGGATTCGGCGCTTGATGAGGCGGTGCGGCAGGCGGCGCCGGTTCGTCGGCTGTGGCCCAGGGGGCGAGCGGCTGGGGCGTTTGTGACGTCTGTGGCGCTTCGACTGTCGTATCGAGCTCAGGGGCAATGACGGTTTCTACAGCAACGCTTGCCGCTTGGGCGGGTTCGCTCGTGGTTTCGGTCACGGGCGAAACATCAGCCGGCGAGCTCTCGTGCGATTCAGGAGCGGCTTCCGGCGCTTCCATATCGGCTTCGACGTCGGCCGCAACCTCAGGCGCGACATCGGAGGCAGCCTGATTCTCCACGGCGGGTTCATCAGCAACGGCATGCGTGTGCACCAGCTGAGCCGGTTCGCCCATCGTTGCCGGCATCACCTCGTCTGCCGGAGAACTCGCCATTGTGCTGCTGCGGCGAGCGAGGCTCGCGCCCGCAAGCGTCGTCCAACGCGCGGCGTTTTCCTCGATCGCGCGCAGCGTCTCCTGCACGCTCGCGGATGGCGAAGGCGACGTCGCTTTCGGATAGTCGGGCTGGCGAGGCGGCGTGGTAACCGGGTAGCGGCGAGTCACTGGGCGCGGCGCCGCTGACGCTGGGCGAGACCCGACGGGCGGACGCAGCGGCGCCGTTCGCCGCGTCGCCTCGGCGGCTTTCGATGCGGTCGACCCGAGCGTTACGGGGCGTGGATTCGATGCGTTCATCGGCGTATGCGGCGCGCTGTTCGCCATCGCGCCGAATCCTGCGGTCATATCGCCTAGCGGTGAGCTCGTGCCGGCGGGTGCAGCCGCCGCCGCTCCGCGCCTGCCGATTAGCGCATCAGCGTCCGGTACACCGGCGCCCGGCATATCCGTGCCCCGCGTGCCCACATGCGCGGATGCAGCCTGATCGCGCAGCCAGCCGGCTGGCGCGACGGGTTCCGTCGGTGCACTGTCGCGCGCGACGCTGCTGCCGCCACGCGAAACCGCTGGCGGACGCCAGACCGTCGGACGTGCATATCGGCCGGTTTGCTTGGGCGCCATAGGATTCACGCTCGCGCCGGACGCGACCGATGCAGCGGACGCGCTAGACGCGGCAGACGCGCTCGCCGCTTCGGCCGCGCGCCGCCCTCGCGGCTCGTCGCCGAGTTTTTTTCCGTCGAGCGGCAAGCCGAGCCCGAACGCGGCGTTGGCCCAGCGCAGCACGCTAGTCCAGCGAAAGCCGATGAGCCACGGCACGCTGACGAACATCAGCGCGAGCATGACGAGCGGCGTGCCGATGCGGCCGAACAGATGCCCGAAGCCCGCGGCAAGCGTGTGGCCGAGCCCGTCGGCGCCGCTCGAAGCGAAGCTTGCCTCGAGCGTGCTGCTTGCGAACAGCACGCCCACAAAGCCGAGCCACAAGCGGATCGTGCCGGGACCGCGCAGTCCGCCGCCGCCCGGCAGCGCCGCCTTCGCCAGACGCCAGAAAAGAGGAAGGAACCAGACGGCGGAGATGCCGAACCAGCCGAGAACTACCGTATGCAGCATGCTAGAGCCAGAGACTGACGAAAGACGGACACGCGCTTTTCGCGCAACCCGCCGAGTTTAACCGGTGAAGCGAGGCGCCTCTAAGACAGAGACGGGCCCATCAGGCGCCCGAAAGATGCGAGCAAGGCGCGTCAAGGCCACGCCCCGCGAACGGCCGCATGCATTCGAGGCGCGGGCGTCGCGACGCGGCATGGCGTGAGCGTTGCGCGCTGCGATCATTGGCCGCGAGGATGCGAAAAAATCAGCGTCTCGCCGTTATCGAGCACGATCTGCAATTGCTGAGGCGGCTTCATTTGCACGCCCGCTTTTGCGACGTGCGCGAGCCCGTCGAGATACGCGCCCTCCAGATCCCCCGCCGCGGATTGACACGCCTTGCGCGTGCTGGCGAGCGGGCCGAACGACAAGCTGCCGTTCTTGAGCGTATAGCTGCCGGTATAGCGGTTGCAGCCCGAGAAGCCGCTCACGCGGCGCTGGCCGCCGGCGGTCGAGAAGTCGAGCGTGAGCGCGTCGCCGCTCGCTCCGCTCGTGTCGTTCCCGGCTTGCGGAAGCGTGCGCCCGCTGCCGTCGGCGTTTTTCCATTCCGCCAATTCCCAGCTCGTGTCATCGAGCAGTTGCGTTGCCGCGGGATTGAACGGATCGCTTGCCGGCGCGGACGAATCGAGGTGTTTCGGCATCGCGCAGGCGGCGACGAGCGTGGCTAAGGTCAACGCGCTCAATGAAATCTTTGCGCGCGCAAAAAAGATGGCGCGTCGCGGCGCGATTGACTGATTCGGCATGACCTCGTTCCTCTTCAAGCTGGCGAAGGCGTAAGGGTAACGCACTCCGCGGCGTCTGCGTCGCGAGTCTGGGGTCGGCCGTTCGGCATATGTGTCGCGCCGATGCGTAGTGTTAACATCGCGCATCCATCGTTTCGTCTCTTTCGATATTTCGGGAACTCTCATGCAGATCGGTCAACGCTTCGGCACGCCGCTGTCGAAATCGGCCACCCGCGTCATGCTGCTCGGCGCCGGCGAACTGGGCAAGGAAGTCATCATCGCGTTGCAGCGGCTTGGCGTCGAAGTGATCGCCGTCGACCGCTATCCGAACGCGCCCGGCCATCAGGTCGCGCATCGCGCTCACGTCATCGACATGACCGACCGCAACGCGCTCATCGACCTCGTCAAAGCGGAACAGCCGCATTTGATCGTGCCGGAAATCGAAGCGATCGCCACCGACGCGCTCGCCGAAATCGAAGCCGCCAACCTCGCCGAAGTCATCCCGACCGCGCGCGCGACGCAGCTCACGATGAACCGCGAAGGCATTCGGCGCCTCGCTGCCGAGGAGCTCGGCCTCGCGACATCGCCCTATGCTTTCGCGCAATCGCTCGACGAGCTGAAGGCGGCGATTGCGGAGATCGGCTATCCGTGCGTCGTGAAGCCGGTGATGTCGTCGTCGGGCAAAGGGCAGTCGGTGCTGAAGAGCGAAGCCGACGTCGAGCCCGCGTGGCAGTACGCGATGGCGGGCGGCCGCGTGAATCACGGGCGCGTGATCGTCGAAGGCTTCATCGCCTTCGACTATGAGATCACCCAGTTGACGGTGCGCGCCGTCGATCCCGCCAGCGGCGGCACGCAGACGTATTTCTGCGAGCCGGTCGGCCATGTGCAGGTGGCGGGCGACTACGTCGAATCGTGGCAGCCCCAGCCGATGAGCGCGCTCGCGCTCGAACGTTCGCGCGACATCGCGCATAAGGTGACGGCGGCGCTCGGCGGACGCGGTTTGTTCGGCGTCGAGCTCTTCGTGAAGGGCGACGACGTGTGGTTCTCGGAAGTGAGCCCGCGTCCGCACGACACGGGGCTCGTTACGCTGTGCTCGCAGCGCTTCTCCGAGTTCGAGCTGCATGCGCGCGCGATTCTCGGCCTGCCGGTGGATACCTCGCTGCGCGCGCCGGGCGCGTCGGCGGTGATCTACGGTGGGCTCGACGAAGCGGGCATCGCGTTCGAGGGCGTGCGCGACGCGCTCGCCGTGCCGTTCACCGACCTGCGTCTGTTCGGCAAGCCCGAGAGCTTCAAGAAGCGCCGCATGGGCGTCGCGCTCGCGACCGGCGAAGATACCGACGAGGCGCGCGAACGTGCGAAGACCGCGGCGGCCAAGGTTCGGCCGGTATCGGCGGGCTGACCGGGAGGTTGTGCATGAAACCATCGACCATCGCGCGCGTCGTCGCTGCTGCGCTCATTGCCTGCGCTACGGTCGGCGCCAGCTCCGCGGCCTCGGCAGCGTCGCTCACGTTCCCCGAGATTCCGGCGGTCAAGCCCAAGACTTCGACCTATACCTGCGCGAATGGCAAGACGCTGAAAGTGTCGTACTGGAATACGGCCAACGGGCAGAGCTTTGCGCTCGTCCCGGTGAAAGGGCGCACGTTGTTGTTCGTCAATACGTTCGCGGGGTCCGGCGCGAAGTATCAGGCTGAGAATTACACCTGGTGGACCAAGGGGCTGCAGGCCAACCTCTATGACGCGATGGCGGGCGCGAACGCGCCGCCCATCCTCGCCGGCTGCGTGACGCTGCGCTGAAGCCGCTAGTGGGGCGCTTCGCCCGAAGCGCCCCGAGTGTCCCGCTCTACCTTGGCTTGCCCTCCCGCGCAGCTCGCTGCGCGTCGCGTCCCAATCTCCTAGAATCAAACTTCGCTTCGCCGTTTTCGGCCCGCAGCTGGCCGCAAAGGCCAAGCGTGCTTCTCCTATCGATGGGCCGCGAACGGCCAGCATGCGTTGCCTCGCGGCGCACGCGTGGCGTCTTCGTCCGGCGTGGCGGGTCGGCACGCTGTCGGCGTTGCGTTTCCGGTCCGGTTGCGCGGGGCCGTGCTCTGCGCGTGCGTAGTTCTCAGCGAGGCCGCTCATGAAAGCATCGGATCTATTCGTCAAAGCGCTGGAGGCCGAAAACGTCGAGTACGTGTTCGGGATTCCCGGTGAAGAAAACCTCGATCTGCTCGAATCGCTGCGCCGTTCCAGAATCAAGCTCGTCCTCACGCGGCACGAACAGGCGGCGGGCTTCATGGCCGCCACCTATGGGCGTCTGACCGGCCGCACGGGCGTTTGCCTGTCGACGCTCGGGCCCGGCGCCACCAACTTCGTGACCGCCGCCGCCTACGCGGAGTTGGGCGGCATGCCGATGCTGATGGTCACGGGCCAAAAGCCGATCAAGTCGAGCAAGCAAGGGAGTTTTCAGATCGTCGACGTCGTGCGGATGATGGAGCCGCTGACGAAATACACGCGGCAGATCGTGTCGATCGGCAACATTCCGGCGTTGGTGCGCGAGGCGTTCCGGCGCGCTGAGGAAGAGCGCCCGGGGGCGGTGCACCTCGAACTGCCCGAAGACGTCGCGCACGAAGAGGGCGACGGCAAGCCGATTCCGAAGAGCTTCAGCCGCCGTCCGGTCGCCGAGGACAAGGCTGTCGCGCGCGCCGTGGCCGCTATTGTTGCCGCCAAGCACCCGCTCCTGATGGTGGGTGCGGGCGGCAACCGCAAGACGACGCGCACCATGCTTGGCGAATTCGTCGACCAGATCGGCATTCCGTTCTTCACGACACAGATGGGCAAGGGCGTGATCGACGAATCGCATCCGCTGTGGCTCGGCAATGCGACGCTCTCGGACGGCGATTTCGTCCACCGCGCGATCGATCACGCCGATTGCATCATCAACGTCGGCCACGACGTGATCGAAAAACCGCCGTTCTTCATGCGCGGCGCCGACGCGGGCGAGAAGACCGTGATTCATGTGAACTTTCTCGGCGCGCAGGTCGACCCGGTGTATTTCCCGCAGATCGAGGTGGTCGGCGATATCGCGAACGCGGTCTGGCAGATGAAGGAAAGCCTGAAACCGAAGCGCGAGGCCGCCAAGTGGGACTTCTCTCGCTTCATGGACATCAAGGCGCATTTCGACGCGCACCTCGCGAAGGGCCAGGACGACGCGCGTTTCCCGCTCTACCCGGTGCGGATCGTCCACGACGTGCAGGAAGTGATGCCCGACGACAGCATCATTTGTCTGGACAACGGCATGTACAAGATCTGGTTCGCGCGTTACTACCGCGCGCACGAGCCGAACTCGCTGTTGCTCGACAATGCGCTCGCGTCGATGGGCGCCGGGCTGCCGTCGGCGATCGCGACCAAGATCGTGCATCCGGACCGCAAGGTGATGGCGGTCTGCGGCGACGGCGGCTTCATGATGAACTCGCAGGAACTGGAAACGGCGGTGCGCCTCAAGCTCGATCTCGTGGTCCTGGTCCTGCGCGACGACGCGTTCGGGATGATCCGCTGGAAGCAGGAGAACATGAATTTCCCCGACTACGGCATGACGCTTGCTAACCCGGACTTCGTCGCCTACGCGCAGAGCTACGGCGCGCAGGGGCATCGCGTCGAATCGGCGGAGGCGTTCGCACCCCTGATGCGCGAATGCTTCGCGACGCCCGGCGTGCATTTGATCGACGTGCCGATCGACTACTCCGACAACGAGCGAGTGCTCAACCGCGAGATCAAGCGCTTGAGCGCCGCTTTGACGATTTGAGGCCAGGGCGTGGCCGGGCCGTCACGGCGCTCGGCCTCGCCTGGCTAAACCCAGTCATGCGCACCGCGCCAAGGAGAACGAGTCATGTTGCAGAAGACTTACCCGTACTACCTCGCGAACCGGCCCGTCGAGGCCAATACGGACCTCGAAGTCACCGACAAATTCAGCGGCGAAGTCGCGACCCGCGTCGCCATGGCGGACGCGAAGGCCATCGATGAGGCGATCGGCCACGCGGTCAGCGCGCAGCATGCGTTGCGCGAATTCCCGCCTTACGCGCGCCAGGCGGTGCTCGAGCACTGCGTGAGGCGCTTTCGCGAGCGCTTCGACGAGCTGGCGATGGCGCTGTGCATCGAGGCCGGCAAGCCCATCAACGACTCGAAAGGCGAAGTGACGCGCCTGATCGATACCTTCAAGGTCGCCGCCGAGGAGGCGGTCCGTATCGATGGCGAGATCCTCAATCTGGAGATATCGCCGCGCGCGCGGGGCTATTACGGTTATGCGAAGCGCGTGCCGATCGGGCCGTGCTCGTTCATCTCGCCGTTCAACTTCCCGCTGAACCTCACGGCGCACAAGGTGGCGCCCGCGATCGCGGCCGGCTGTCCGTTCGTGCTGAAGCCCGCGAGCCGCACGCCGATCGGCGCGCTGATCATGGGCGAGATCCTCGCGGAAACTGACTTGCCGGAAGGCGCGTTCTCGATCCTGCCCGCGCATCGCGACGGCGCGGACCTCTTTACCACCGACGAGCGGTTCAAGCTGCTGTCCTTCACCGGGTCGCCCGCCGTCGGCTGGGAACTCAAGAAGAAGGCGGGCAAGAAGAAGGTGATCCTCGAGCTGGGCGGCAACGCGGCGGCGATCGTCGACGGCGATCAGCACGATCGGCTCGACTACGTGGTCGAGCGCCTCGCATTCGGCGCGTACTATCAGTCGGGGCAGAGCTGCATCGGCGTGCAGCGGATTCTCGTGCACGTCGACCTCTACGACGCGCTGCGCGAAAAGCTGATCGCAAAAACGAAGTCGCTCAAGATGGGCGACCCGAAAGACCCGCAGACATTCGTCGGACCGATGATCTCCGAATCCGAATCGAACCGGCTCGCCGGATGGATGGAGCAGGCCGTGCTCGCGGGCGCGAAGATCGTGGCGGGCGGCAAGGTGGACGGCGCGATGTTCGAGGCGACGCTGCTCGAAGGCGTGCATCGCGATCAGGACCTCTACCGTAAGGAAGCGTTCGGTCCGATCGCGATCCTCGAGAAATTCAGCGATTTCGACCAGGCGCTGATGACGGTCAACGACAGCGATTTCGGCCTGCAGGCCGGCATCTTCACCGATTCGCTCGCACACGCGCACCGGGCGTGGGACGTGCTCGAAGTGGGCGGCGTGGTGATCAACGACGTGCCGTCGTTCCGCGTCGACAACATGCCGTACGGCGGCGTCAAGGATTCGGGCCTCGGGCGCGAGGGCATCCGCTACGCGATCGAGGATATGACCGAGTTGCGCCTCATGGTGATGCGCGAATTGCGCTAAAGCCGCGCTGTCATGCCGTTGCCGTTTGCCGGGGCTACCCTGGCGGGCGGTTGTGCCGCTGGCGCCCGGCTCTGCGGGCGATAGCGGCACGGTGCTACAATACCGGCCTTTCCGGCGGGGATTCTGCGCCGCAGCAGGATTGCCTGCGGCGGGCGTCCGCCGGCCGGAGCCGTCCGCACATTCGGTTCGTCACATTGGGCAACCGTGGCTCCGCCTTCATTTCGATGCCTTCGAGCGGCTGTTGCCGCTGCCGTCCGCGCTTCACCGACACGACGCCCCACGGCGCATTTTTAGCGAAAGCCACCATGTCCGATCCAGCTGTCACGCCTGTTCAACCGACCTTCGATCAGTTCGGCCTCGCCGCCGACATCCTGAAAGCCGTCACGGAGCAGGGCTATACGACGCCCACGCCGATCCAGGCGCAGGCGATTCCGGTCGTGCTGTCCGGCCGTGACGTGATGGGCGCGGCGCAAACCGGCACCGGCAAGACGGCGAGCTTCTCGCTGCCGATCATCCAGCGGCTGCTGCCGCAAGCGAGCACGAGCGCGTCGCCGGCGCGCCACCCGGTCCGCGCGCTGATCCTCACGCCGACGCGCGAACTCGCCGACCAGGTTGCCGCGAACGTGCAGTCCTACGCGAAGCACACGCCGCTGCGCAGCGCCGTGGTGTTCGGCGGGGTCGACATGAATCCGCAATCGGCCGAGTTGCGGCGCGGCGTCGAAATCCTGATCGCGACGCCGGGGCGTTTGCTCGATCACGTTCAACAGAAGACCGCGAATCTCGGGCAGGTGCAGATCCTCGTGCTCGACGAAGCCGACCGCATGCTCGACATGGGCTTCCTGCCCGACTTGCAGCGCATCCTGAACCTGCTGCCAAAGGAGCGCCAGACGCTGCTCTTTTCCGCGACGTTTTCGGGCGAAATCAAGAAGCTCGCGTCGACCTACCTGCGCAACCCGCAGACGATCGAAGTCGCGCGCAGCAACTCGACGGCCACCAATGTGACGCAGATCGTCTACGAAGTGGCCGAAGGCGACAAACAGTCGGCAGTCGTGCAGTTGATCCGCGGGCGCGGCTTGAAGCAGGTCATCGTGTTCTGCAACAGCAAGATTGGCGCGGGGCGTCTGGCTCGCCAGCTCGAGCGCGACGGCGTGGTGGCGACGGCGATTCACGGCGACAAGTCGCAGCTCGAGCGGATGCAGGCACTCGAGGCATTCAAGCGTGGCGAAGTCGAAGCACTGGTGGCGACCGACGTCGCCGCGCGCGGGCTCGACATCGCCGAGCTGCCGGCCGTCATCAACTTCGATCTTCCGTTCAACGCCGAGGACTACGTGCACCGGATCGGCCGTACGGGCCGGGCGGGGGCGTCGGGCGATGCCCTGTCGCTATGCAGCCCGAACGAGAAAAAGCAGCTCGCCGACATCGAAAAGCTGATCAAGCGGCCGCTCGACGTGGAGCGGCTGGTCGTCGATGCGCCGGCGCGTCAGCACCGCGAAGAGCGTGGCCGCCGCGATCGCGACGACCGCGACGAGCGTTCTTCCAGCCGCCGCCGCACGGGCACCTTCGAGCGCACGCATCACCGGCATGCGCCTATCGACGATTTCTTCCTGAAGCCCTACGAGCCCTCGCCGTCGGCGCTCAAGCGCGACGAGTCGCCGGCGTCCGAGCCCGCAGCCAAGCCGACGTCGAAGCAACCGCTTGCGGCGCTGCTGGGCGGGTTTGGGATGCCGCGGAAGACGACGTCGTCCTGACGCTCCTCAACCGAAGCGTTTCGCCCAAAGAGCCGTCGCTTCTGCGTAGAACGCGTCAAACGAAGTCTCGGCCGAGGCGCCGAGTGTGAGCCCAAGGTGGCGCGCCGCATCGCCGAGCGTCGCCAGCGGATCGCGAGCATCGAGCGCGGCCGCGCCAGTCTGCTTGCTGAGCTTTTCCCCTTCCTCGTTGACGACCACCGGTACGTGCAGATACGCCGGTGTCGGCACCCCCAGGCAACGCTGCAAATAAATCTGGCGCGCGGTCGAGTCGAGCAGATCCGCGCCGCGCACGACGTGCGTGATTTCGCTGTCGGCATCGTCGACGACGACCGCCAACTGATACGCCCATTGCCCATCCGCACGCTTCAATACGAAATCCCCAACCTCGGTCGCGAGGTTCTGCGTTTGCGCTTGTTGCCAGCGATCGTCGAAGTTAATGATGGCCGCATCGCCGTCGGGCACGCGTAGGCGCCAGGCGCGCGCGGGCTTGCCGTTAAGGCCGTGGCGGCATGTGCCGGGGTAGGCGAGCGTGGTGTTGCGCGTGTGCGCGTTGAGAAGCGAGTCGGCGATTTCCTTGCGCGTGCAGCCGCACGGGTAGATGAAGCCCGCTTGATCGAGTGCGTCGAATGCTTGCTGATAACGCACGGTGCGCGTGCTTTGCCAGATGGGCGGTTCGTCGGCGCGCATGCCGAAACGGGCTAGCGTAGCGAGGATGTCTTCCGCGGCGCCGGGCACGTTGCGCGGGCCGTCGATATCTTCGATCCGCACGAGCCACGCGCCGCGATGGGCGCGTGCATCGAGATAGCTTGCCAATGCGCCCACGAGCGAGCCGAAGTGCAGCGGCCCGGTAGGCGAGGGCGCGAAGCGGCCGCGGTACGGCTTGGACGCGCGCATCGGCCCGCCGTTACGCCGCGCGCGCGGCGTCCTTTTGCGGATGGCACGCGGGGCATGTCTTGCCCGGTGTGTAGAGCGGCGACTTCTGATCCTCCGGCGAGACGACTGCGCGGCAGCCGAAGCATTGTTCGGTGGCGGTCGGTTCGAGCTGCGGATTGAGCGCGGTGCGGTAGTCGAACACGAAGCATTCGCCGTGATAGTGCGCGCCGCCGACTTCCTCGAAGTATTTGAGAATGCCGCCTTCGAGCTGGTAGACGTTTTCGATGCCCACGTCCTTCATATGGATCGCCGCCTTCTCGCAGCGAATTCCGCCTGTGCAGAACGACACCACGGTTTTGCCTTCGAGGTCCGCGCGGTTCTTCTCGATCACTTCCGGAAACTCGCTGAACTTCGTGATCCGGTAGTCGAGCGCTTGATCGAACGTGCCGACGTCGACTTCGAACGCATTGCGCGTGTCGAGCATCACGACGGGGCGGCCTTCGTCGTCGTGGCCACGGTCGAGCCACGCTTTGAGCGTGGGTGCGTCGACGAACGGCGCGCGGCCCAGCTCTGGCTTGATCGCCGGCTTTTTCATCGTGATGATTTCGCGCTTGATCTTGACGAGCATGCGCCGGAACGGCTGCGTTTCCGACACGCTTTCCTTGAATTGCAGGTCCGCGAATTTGCCTTCGAAGAGCGGATCGTGGCGAATGTAGTTAATGAATGCCCGCACGTTGTCCGGCGTGCCGGCGATAAACAGGTTGATGCCCTCGGGCGCAAGCAGGATCGTGCCGCGCAGCCCCAGCGCCATGCATTTTTCGGTAACGAGCGGGCGCCATTCCAGAATGGCGTCGAGCGTGGCGAATTGGTAGGCGGAGAGATTGATGATGCTCATGGTGGTCCTGCGGAAAAAACGAATCGCTGAGGCGGTGCGGCGTGCGCGAGGAGATTTCAGGCGGGCGCGGCGCGGCAGCGAAAATGACGAAAACCCGTATTATCCCGCATTCGGCCGATCTGCCCGGCATTAGGCCGAACGGCTAATCGCCGCACGTGGCCCCGGTGTTTTCGCCGTGCGCCGAGACTCGCTCCGAGAGGCCTTGTCCGAACGGCCAACGCAGCGTTTTCGGCGCGTGTCGCTCGATAGGGCGGATGTACAATAGCGCCCATGTCAGATCCCCGCTTCGTCCATCTCCGCGTCCACTCCGAATTCTCGATCGCCGACGGCATCGTGCGCCTTGACGACATCGTCAAAGCCGCCGCCGACGACGGCCAGGGCGCACTCGCATTGACCGATCTCGGCAACGCTTTCGGTCTCGTCCGTTTCTACAAGGAAGCGCGCGGCAACGGGGTCAAACCCATTGCCGGCTGCGACGTCTGGATCACCAATCCCGACGATCGCGACAAGCCTTCGCGTCTGCTCCTGCTCGTCAAAGATCGCCGCGGCTACCTCAATCTGTGCGAGCTGCTCACCAAGGCGTGGCTCACGAACCAGTATCGCGGGCGCGCGGAGATCGAGGCCGAGTGGCTCGAATCCGGCCTCGAACAAGGTTTGCTCGCGATCTCGGGCGCGCAGCAGGGCGATATCGGCTTGGCGCTTGCCGCCGGCAACGAGGAAGCGGCGAAGCGCTGTGCCGCGCGCTGGGTCAAGCGCTTTCCGAACGCGTTCTATATCGAGCTGCAACGCTGCGGTCAGCCGGGCGGCGAGGCCTACGTGCAGCAAGCGGTGGCGCTGGCCGCATCGCTGAAGCTGCCGGTGGTGGCGACGCACCCAACCCAGTTCATGACGCCCGACGACTTCACCGCGCACGAAGCGCGCGTGTGCATTTCGGAAGGCGACATGCTCGCGAACCCGCGCCGTCAAAAGCGCTTCACGACCGAGCAGTTTTTCCGCACGCAGGAGGACATGGCTGCGCTCTTCGCGGACATTCCTTCGGCGCTCGCGAACACGGTCGAAATCGCGAAGCGCTGCAACTTGACGCTCGAACTCGGCAAGCCGAAGCTGCCGCTCTTCCCGACGCCTGACGGCATGTCGCTCGACGACTATCTCGTGCAGTTGTCGAAGGAAGGTCTCGAGAAGCGGCTCGAGCAGCTCTATCCGAACCAGGCCGAGCGCGACCAGCAGCGCGACACGTACTACCAGCGTCTCGACTTCGAGTGCGGCACGATCATCAAGATGGGCTTCCCCGGCTACTTCCTGATCGTGGCGGACTTCATCAACTGGGCGAAGAACAACGGCGTGCCGGTCGGTCCGGGCCGGGGTTCCGGCGCGGGCTCGCTCGTCGCCTACGCGCTCGGTATTACCGATCTCGATCCGCTGCGCTACAACCTGCTGTTCGAGCGTTTCCTGAATCCGGAGCGGGTGTCGATGCCCGACTTCGACATCGACTTCTGCCAGCACGGCCGCGATCGCGTGATCCAGTACGTGAAGGAAAAGTACGGCGCGGACGCGGTCTCGCAGATCGCGACGTTCGGCACGATGGCCGCCAAGGCGGCGGTGCGCGATATCGGCCGCGTGCTCGATCTGGGCTATATGTTCACGGACGGCGTCGCGAAGCTGATTCCGTTCAAGCCCGGCAAGCACGTGACGATTGCCGACGCGATGAAGGAAGAGCCGCTCCTGCAGGAGCGCAACGACAACGAAGACGAAGTGCGGCAGCTTCTCGAGCTGGCGCAGCGCGTCGAAGGCCTCACGCGTAACGTCGGCATGCACGCGGGCGGCGTGCTGATCGCGCCGGGCAAACTCACCGATTTCTGTCCGCTCTATACGCAGGGCGACGACGGCGGCGTCGTGAGTCAGTACGACAAGGACGACGTCGAAGCGGTCGGCCTCGTGAAGTTCGACTTCTTGGGCCTGACCACGCTCACGATTCTCGATTGGGCCGAACGCTACATTCGCCGGCTTGATCCGTCGAAGCAGGATTGGTCGTTGGCGCAAGTGCCGCTCGACGATCCCGCTTCGTTCTCGATCCTCAAGAAAGCGAATACGGTCGCCGTGTTCCAGCTGGAAAGCCGCGGCATGCAGGGCATGCTCAAGGACGCGCAGCCCGACCGCTTCGAGGACATCATCGCGCTCGTGGCGCTGTACCGCCCGGGCCCGATGGACCTGATTCCGAGCTTCTGCGCGCGTAAGCACGGGCGCGAGGTGGTCGAGTATCCCGATCCACGCGTCGAACCTGTTCTGAAAGAGACCTACGGCATCATGGTCTATCAGGAGCAGGTGATGCAGATGGCGCAGATCATCGGCGGCTACTCGCTCGGCGGCGCGGACTTGCTGCGCCGCGCGATGGGCAAGAAAAAGCCCGAGGAGATGGCCAAGCACCGCGAGATCTTCGCCGAGGGCGCCGCGAAGAATGGCCTCACGCGCGAGAAAGCCGACGAAACCTTCGACTTGATGGAGAAGTTCGCGGGCTACGGCTTCAACAAGTCGCACGCGGCCGCGTACGCGCTGCTGGCGTACCACACCGCGTGGCTGAAGGCGCACCATCCGGCCGAGTTCATGGCAGCCAACATGAGCTTGGCGATGGACGACACCGACAAGGTCAAGATCCTCTTCGAAGACTGCTTGACTAACGGGATGGCCGTGCTGCCGCCGGACATCAACCGTTCGGCGTACCGCTTCGAGCCGGTGGCCGAAGCCGACGGCAAGCGCTCGCGCACGATCCGCTACGGCCTCGGCGCGGTGAAGGGCAGCGGCCAGAATGCGATCGAGGAAATCCTGCGGGCGCGCGAAGAAGGGCCGTTCCAGGATCTGTTCGACTTCTGCGCGCGTATCGACCGTCGCGTCGTCAATCGCCGCACGGTCGAGGCGCTGATCCGCGCGGGTGCGTTCGATACGCTTCATGACAACCGCGCGCAACTGATCGCCTCGGTGCCGCTCGCGATGGAGGCCGCCGATCAGGCCAGCGCGAACGCGATGCAAGCGGGCTTGTTCGACATGGGCGACGCGCCCTCGCAAGGCCACGAGCTCGTCGCCGAACCCGCGTGGCACGAGAAAAAGAAGCTGCAGGAAGAAAAGAGTGCGCTGGGTTTCTATCTGTCCGGCCACTTGTTCGACGCCTACAAGGATGAAGTGCGCCGTTTCGCGCGTCAGAAGCTCGGCGAGCTCAAGGAAGGGCGCGACAAGCTGGTTGCCGGCATCATCTCGTCGCTGCGCACGCAGATGACCCAGCGCGGCAAGATGCTGATTGCGCTGATCGATGACGGTACGGGGGCGTGCGAAGTCACGGTTTTCAACGAGCAGTACGAGGCGCACAAGGAGCTGTTCAAGGAAGATGAACTGCTCGTCGTCTCGGGGCAGGCGCGCAACGATGCGTTCACGGGCGGCATCCGCTTTACTGTCGATACGGTGATGGACCTCCAGCGCGCGCGCAGCCGCTACGCGCAGGCGGTCAAGCTGCAGATGAACGGCAATGCTGACGCGGTCGCGCTGCGGCGCGTGCTCGAGGCGCATAGCGCGGGGCCGGCTGTGGCGGCCGAACCGGCGCAGGTTTCGGCCCGGCCGGCGCGCGGTGGTGGCGCGGCGGGCCGCGGGGGCTTCGGTGGCAACGGAGGCGATAACCGGCAGCGTGCCCCCGCGAATATCCCGAACGGCCTCGCTGTGCAGATCGTTTATCGCAGCAATCACGCAGAGGGTGAGGTGCGCCTCGGCGACGAGTGGCGCGTGAAGCCGACCGACGAATTGCTGGCGGCGTTGCGCGGCGAGTTTGCGGGCAGCGCGATCGAGATCGTTTACTGAGTGTCCGAACGTGGCCGCATTGTTTTCCACCTCTCGTCCGCCGCGCAGCATTCTCGTCGTCGTCACGCGACGCATCGGCGACGTGCTGCTCACCACGCCGATCGTGCGCTCGCTCAAGGCGCGATGGCCCGACACCCCGATCGACATGCTCGTGTTTCGCGGCACGGAGGGGATCCTCGAACACAATCCCGACGTGCGGCGCGTGATCACCGTCGCGCAGCGCGCGCGATTCTCCGAGCGCCTCGCTGACGCGGCGCATCTCTGGCGCCGTTACGATCTCGCCTGCGCGGCTGTCAGTTCCGACCGGCCGCGCTTTTACACCTGGTTCGCGGGCAAGAAGCGCATCGGACTGGTCGATCCGAACCGCGTCACGTGGCTCGTGCGATTCATGTTGCATGGCATCGCCATCAACCATCACGAATCGGTCCATACCGTGAACAGCACCTTGGCGCTGGCGCCGCTCGTGGGGATCGAGCCGCGCGCCGAGGTCGTCGCTCCCGGGATCGGCGACGACCCTGAGCGCCGCGCGCAGTTCGACGCGCGCCTTTACGCATCGTCGGCCGTGCGTCCGGGCCAGCCTTACGTCGTGCTGCATCCGTACCCGATGTTCGCGTACAAGCGCTGGCATATCGAAGGATGGGTCGAGCTGATCGGATGGCTGCGTTCGCAGGGTTATGCCATCGCGTTGAGCGGCGGGCCGGCTGCGGCGGAGCGGGAGTACGCGGAGCGCGTGGCGGCTGCGGCCGGCGGTCCGGTGCTGAATATGGCGGGGCTATTGTCGCTCGGCGAAAGCGCGGAGATGATCCGGGGCGCCAAGCTCTACGTGGGGCCCGACACGGGTGCGACGCATATCGCGGCAGCCACCGGCACGCCGACGATCGCGCTCTTCGGCCCGTCCGACCCGGTCCGTTGGGGCCCGTGGCCGTGCGGCTGGCAGGCAGGCGTCGATCCTTGGCCCTTGGTCGGATCAGCGCGTCATGGGAACGTCTATCTGCTGCAAGGGGAAGGCGATTGCGTGCCTTGCAAGGGAGAAGGGTGTGAACGGCACGTCGAGAGTCTCAGCGAGTGTCTGACGACGCTCAGTGCGCGGCGCGTGATCGGCGTCGCGGCGGAAATGCTAGGCTTGCCCACTCCGCAGCTCGAAGCCGCTCGCGCTTCGCAAGCGGTCGAGGCGGTCGTCGATACGTCGTCGCTGCTCGGCCGTCAGCGCGGTCAATGACGCCGCGCGGCGGCGTCAGGCCTGCCGAGGGGCAGGCGCGGCGCCGCCTTGTGTGGCCTTCACCGCGCTGGGCGCGCGATATCCGCATCCAAGCAGAATGCCAGCGAGCAGCACGAGCAGGTGTCCTTCCGCAAAGTCCAGCAGGAGCGAGTTCGCCAGGCAACTGACGGCAAACGCGACGAGCCAGCCCAGCAACAGTTGTTTGGAGCGCGGATCGAGTGCGAATGCGCCGCGTGCGATCTGAACGAGCAGATTGACGAACAGCGCCAGGCCGATTGCGCCGAGCTGTACAGCCATCAGCAGATATTCGTTGTGCGGATTCTCCGTGAACAGTCCTTGAGCTTCCGTCTTTCCTGCGCTCAATTTCGCAAATTCGACGCCGAGGCCGCCTGCGCCATAGCCGATCACCGGCCGCGCGCGAATCAGTTCAAAGCACTTGTGGTACCACTCGAGCCGCAGCCCGGTGGACGTGATCGCGTCGGTCTGCCGATATTCCTTCACTTCGGTGCCCACCTGCAGCAAGCGTCCGCCCTTCATCGTGGCCGCGACGCCCACCAGCATCCCGGCGGCGGCGATCACGGCGCAGACGTAGAGCGCCGCGCGCATCGGCGATTCTTCATGCTTGCGCCATGCGAAGCGCAGCGCCGTGTACAGCATGAAAATCAACGCGATGATTTGTCCGGTGCGACCCTGCAGCATCACAAAAACATTGACCAGCGCGAGCGCCGCGATCGCAGCGAACAGGATGCGGACGCGGGCATTACGCGTCGACAATGCGAAATCGATGGCCTGATGGAACAGCAAGGCGCCGAAGAGGCCCGCCGCGATATGGTTCTTGAACACCCAGGCGCGCGAGAGCGGCAAATCTGTGGCATGGGCGGGGCCGATCGCGGTCAGGCCGAGGTAGTTCGTCGTCGACAGCAGCAGGATCACGCACAGGGTCACGAACCAGCTCCAGCGCACGATGCCGTCCCACTTCGAGTCCTTGAACGCGATTACCGCGAACGGCAGCAGCAGCAATTTCGCGTACTTGCCGATCCACGACCAGGCCTCCTGATGCGGCGCGACCGTATAGACGACGCTCGCCATCAGCGCCGCGAGCAGCAGCAGCGCGGAAACCGCCGCGCCGTGACGAAGCAGCGCAGGCAGATTGCGCCAGAATTCCGGCGCGCTCAGGAGCGCGAGTGCGAACAGCGCGCAGGCGATGTTGGTGAATGCCGTCGAGACGGGCACCATGCACAAGGCCGTGACCGCGAAGACGCGTGCAGCCGTCAAGCGGTGCGAAGCGTTTTGCATGACTGTAGACATTGACGATCGGTGGGGCAAAGCGTGGGTTGGAGCGTCGCTTTAGGCTGAGAAAAGCGATGTGTCCCGAAAATCGGCCGAGCCTCGTCAGGCCGGGCGACGTCCAGCGGGGCTGCGGTCCAGAAAGCAGACAAGTATACGCTATGAGGCTGTCCCATCTTATTTCACCGATGGAACCTCTGGCCCTTTGATGGCGGCGTAGCCCAGTATTGTGCTGGATGACGCGCGTTAGCTGAACGCGCGCTTGATGCGCGATTTCAGCAGCGCGCGCTTGAGCCGTCCTGTTTGCTCCGGCTCGGCGACTTCGAGCCGCTGATCGACCGGCTGTCCGCGGCGCAGATAGTAGCGGTCGAAAGTCGCCTGCGTCATGCCCCACTTGTTCAGGAACTGACGGCGTCCGTCGTTCTTGACGATCTTGCCGGTGCTTTTCTGCTGGAAGTGATAGACGAGACTGTCGCCGACCCCAAGGAACACGCGGCAGCCCGCGTCCCACAGCTTCATCGAGAAATCGTTGTCGCTGCTCATGCCCGGGCTCAGCTCGCTGCTGTAGCCGCCTGTCTTGTACCACCAGTCGCGGTGCACGAGCGTGGGAGGCCAAGTGGCGCCGCGCCAGTCGGCGCGCACGAGTTGCGGGGCCGCGGCGACCAGGTCGGCGGCGCGGAACGTGTCCGCGTCGCGCCCGAAGTCCTTCACTACGACGCATGGATTACCGGTATCGACCGGTTCGATCATCGTGCCCGACAGCAGGAACAGGTCCGACGGCATCTGTTCGATGCGGCGCGCCAGTGCGGCGTCCCAGCCAGGGCAGCAGTACATATCGTCGTTCATATAGACGACGTATTCGCGCGTCGCGCGCGCCGCCGCGATATTCACCGCGTGGCAGATGCCGATATTGGCCGGCGACGCCGTGTGTTCGATGCCCTGTTCGCGCACCCAGGCTAGCGTGCCGTCCGAGCCGTCGTTGACGTGGACGATGATCTGATGCTCGTGCGTCGAATTCTGGCGGATGCTCTGGACGACGCATTGCAGATACGGAAGGTTGTTCCAAGTCGGGATGATGATTGAGAACATCGAGATCGGGTGTCGGTTGTCGTGGGCGCGGCAATGCGCCGGGGCATCGAGGCGCTGAGGTGCTGGAGCGCCGGAAAAAGCAGGCTGAATTGTAGCGCTCGCCGTCGAGACGGCGCGTTTGCCGCGAATGGGGCGAATGTGGCGATTGTCGAGCCTGCGACGGCACTCAGGCCGGGTCGTCGTGCTGCCGCGTCAACCCGAGCTTGAGGAACCGGTAATAGACGGTCTCCGCGTTGAAGACGGCGATCATAAACCCCGCGCGGCCGTCCAGAAAGCCGCGCCGCAGCAGGTAGGTACGAATGAAGGCCCACGCGCCACGCCCGAGCGCCTTGCCGAAGCCGCCGCGCTGGCCGGCCGTGCGGCGCTGGCGGGCGCCGGCAGTCGAATAGGCGTCGAGCTTGCGCAGCACGGTCTCGAAGTCTTCGTACGAGTAGTGCATCAGCTTGCCGGTAAGGCGCGCGGCAGGTGTATCGAACACGAGGCGCTCGTGCACGAGATCGTCGGAAAAGCGCGCCGCGCCGCGCTTGAAGAGGCGCGGCACCCAGTCGGGATACCAGCCGCTGTGGCGCACCCATTGGCCGCAGAAGCTCGAGAGTCGATCGACCGCGTAGACTTCGGCGCCGGGCGCGCCGGGGGTGGCGATTGCGGCGCGGATCGACGCCGCGAGTTCGGGCGAGACGATTTCATCGGTGTCGATCGAAAGAATCCAATCCGTCGACAGCGCCGCCACCGCGCGGTTCTTCTGCGGGCCGAAGCCGGGCCAGTCGGGATCGACGATCACGCGCGCGCCATGCGCTCGAGCGATCGACACCGTGTCGTCGGTGCTGCCGCCGTCGACGACCAGGACTTCGTCGGCAAAGGCAAGCGCCGCGAGGCATTGCGCGAGCCGCCCCGCCGCGTTGAGCGCGATGAGGGCGACGCCGAGGGTCGGGGCGGCTGGGGAGGAGGGAGGCGTTGGCTGCACGTCGGAATCGGGTCGCATCGGTATTGAGTGAGCGCGAGTATACCGGGCGGCCAGGTTCGGCCGGACAGGCCGTCTGGCCGCCGGGCGAAGAAGGGCGGGACGGCTATAATGCTTCGATTTTTCGCACTGTCGGAATACGCTCGCTTACCTCCACGAAAAATGGCAGGAAGAGGGAGTTAAAAGGAATTCCTTGGAAACCCAATCCACTCTGAGAAAGCCCGCCGACGCTGTACGGGCGCCGACCTCCGCCGTGATGAAGCGGCTGTGGCCGTACCTCAAGCCGCTCATCGGCGCGTTAATGCTCGGCATCGTCGCGATGGCGGTGAGCGCCGCGACCGACGCCGGCATTCCCGCGCTCCTGAAGCCGCTGCTCGACCACGGCTTCGGCGCGAACGCGAACAAGCACTCGGTGTGGTTCGTGCCGATCGCGGTGATCGGCCTCGCGTTCGTGCGCAGCGCCGCGTCGTACGCGTCCAATTACCTGCTGCAGTACGTGTCGAACCGCATCCTGCTGCAGATGCGGCTCGACATGTTCAACCGCATGATCCACACGAGCGCGTCGTTCTTCCAGCGCGAAACGGCGAGCACGATCATCAACGCGATCGTGTTCGAGGTGAACCAGATCCTGAACGTGCTGATCAGCGTGCTGATCACGCTCGTGCGCGATTCGCTCACGGTCGTCTTCCTGCTCGGCTACCTGTTCATTTTGAATTGGCGCCTCACGCTGATCGTCGCGGTGATCCTGCCGAGCATCGGGTGGATCACGAGCAAGATCAGCCGGCGCCTGCGGCGGCTCAATCGCGAGCATCAGTCGCTGACCAACGAGCTGTCGTACATCGTCGAGGAGACGGTGGGCGGCTACAAGGTCGTGAAAGTGCACAACGGCGAGAAGTACGAAATCAACCGCTTCACGGCGATGAGCAAGCGCCTGCGCGGCTATCAGATGCGCATGACCGTGGCGGGCGGCCTGGCACAGCCGATCACGCAGTTCCTCGCATCGATCGCGCTTGCGATCGTCATCACGATCGCGGTCGTGCAGTCGGCGCACGATCAGACGACGGTCGGCGGCTTCGTCGCGTTCGTCACGTCGATGCTGCTGATCATTTCGCCGCTCAAACATCTGATCGACGTCAATCAGCCGCTGCAGCGCGGGATGACCGCGTGCGAGCTGATCTTCGGCCTGATCGACGAGCCGCTCGAGCCCGCCGGCGGCGACCGCAAGCTCGAGAATGCACGCGGCGACATCGAATTCCGCGACGTGTCGTTCAACTATGGCGCGACGGATCGTCCGACGCTCGATCGCGTGTCGTTCACCGTCAAGCCGGGCGAGATGATCGCGCTTGCCGGGCCGTCGGGCAGCGGCAAGACCACGCTCGTCAATCTGCTGCCGCGCTTCTTCTCGCCGACGGGCGGGCAGATTTTCGTCGACGGCGTGCCGATCGACGAATACGGCGTGCACGATCTGCGCGGCCAGATGGCGATGGTCAGTCAGGATGTCGTGCTGTTCAACGATACGATCGCCGCCAACGTGGCCTACGGGCACACGCCGGACCGCGAGCGCGTCGAAGCCGCGTTGCGGGCCGCGAATCTCGCCGAAGCGGTCGAGGCGATGCCGCAGGGCATCGATACGTTGATCGGCGGCAACGGCATGCGCCTGTCGGGCGGACAGCGCCAGCGTCTTGCGATCGCTCGCGCGATCTACAAGGATGCGCCGATCCTGATTCTCGACGAGGCCACTTCGGCGCTCGATTCGGAATCGGAGCGCCATGTGCAGGCTGCCCTCGAAACGCTGATGAAGGGGCGCACGACGCTCGTCATCGCGCACCGTCTGTCGACGATCGAGCGCGCGAACCGCATTCTCGTCATGGAAAGCGGGCGCATCGCCGAGCAGGGCAGCCACGAGGAGCTGCTGCAGCACGGCGGCCTCTATGCGCACCTGCATCGCATTCAGTATCAGCAGCAGGCGGCTTAGTTCGCTGTATCGCGCTTACCGTCCGCGCTGAAGCAACCGGACGTCGTCATGCAAAGGGCCTCGTCTCACGACGAGGCCCTTTCCTTTTGCGCGGCTCAGACGCCTCCCGTCACGAGCGGCAGCACGGTCAGATCGGGGTGTGTCCCGTCGACGATGCTGCGTCCGATGTGAACGCCCTCATACAACGCGTCGGCTGCGCTCTTGAACGACTCTTCGCCGTCGGCATGAAACGGCACCGAATGGCCGGGGAGCTTCGGGTCCGCGCCCGGGTGGCAGACATAGCCGATGTAGGTGAAGCGGTCGCCGGGCTGCGGCGCCTGATTCTCAGGCTGGCCCTTCACAAACGGGGCCACATGGATTTCGAATCCTTCGTATTGTTCCGTTTGCCACGGCGCTTGTTCGTCGGACATGCTGGTCTCCGTTCTCAGTCAGTGCCGATGACGCATCCGGTCCCAGAGCCGATGCCCGTCCAGCCGCGAGAGCAGCCGTTCCTTGTGATGTTCGCGCCGATAGTGCGAGGTCACGAGGATCACGGCCACGATCAGCACGATCAGACCGATCACTGTGCTTTCTATCGATTCAGCCATGGCAGCCTCCTTCGAAGTCACCTGCATCTAAAAATTCTAGGTGATCCTCGCGGGGAACAAAGGGGGGCGGAGCGCTCGGTTGAGAAGGGGAGATCGGCGCCGAATACCGTGTCTTTCGTCCGACAGAAATAAATATGCCGTTACGCAAATCACAATTCGCACTCGAACGGCGCTGCGCACATGGCTATCTAATAACAACAACGACTGGGAGAGCGACTATGGGCAGAATTCTGATCGCCGTCGTGCTGCTCGGCGGACTGTCCGGCTGCATCGTGGCGCCGCCACCGCCCGGCTACGGGTACGCGCCGGGCTACTACTATCCGGGCTATTACTATGGACCGTCCGTCAGCGTGGGCGTCGTCGGCGGCTGTTGCTGGCATGGTGGCTGGCGGCACTGACGCCGCAAGCGTAACCAAATGTAAGAGCGGCGCTGCCCCATGACTCCATGGGCAGCGCCGCGGTTCAATCCATCCGTTCACGGATGTCTAGCGGATTAGCGGAGCACTTGCGCCGCAAGCCTCACGCATCGAGATAGGCGACTTCCCCGTGCAGTTCGGTATCGAGCCCGCGCTGTGCCGCGTCCGCACCGACCTTCACGCGCGTCACACGATCGATCAGCCACAGCATGCCCCAGGTGAACGCGAACGCCCAGATGCCGGAGACGATCACCGCGACGCACTGCTTGAAGAAAAAGTCGGTGCCGCCGAGCAAGAGGCCGTCGGCGCCGTTCGCATTCCACGCCTTCGACGCGAACACGCCGAGCATGATCGTGCCCGCCAGGCCGCCCACACCGTGCACGCCCCAGACGTCCAGCGCGTCGTCGAGACCGAGCTTGTTCTTCAGCGCGACCGCGTAGTAGCAGATGAGACCGGCGGCCATGCCGATGATCGCGGCGGTGTCGAGCGAGACGTAGCCGGCGGCCGGCGTGATCGTCGCGAGACCCGCGACCGATCCGGTCAGCAGACCGACGAACTTCGGTTGCCGCGCGTTCAGCCATTCGATCAGGAGCCACGTAACGGCCGCGAACGAGGCGGCGACGTCGGTATTGAGGAACGACGAAGCGGTCACCGCGTCGATGCGCAGTTCGGAGCCTGCGTTGAATCCGTACCAGCCGAACCAGAGCAGGCCCGTGCCGAGCGCGATCAGCGGCACGTTGTGCGGCTTGTGCTCGACGCTATGACGACGCCCCACGTACAGCACCGAAGCGAGCGCCGCGAAGCCGGCCGTGTTGTGCACGACGATGCCGCCGGCGTAGTCGAGCACGCCCCACTTCGCCAGCAGTCCTTCCGGACTCCATACCATGTGCACGAACGGGAAGTACACGAGCACGAGCCAGCCGGTGAGGAACAGGAAATACGCCTTGAACGTCACGCGGTTCGTGAAGGCGCCCGTGATCAGCGCAGGCGTGATGATCGCGAACATCATCTGATACGCGACGTGGACGACGAGCGGAATGCCGGCGTCGTTGCCCTGGTACATCGTTTGCAGCGTGATGCCGCGCAGGAACGCGTAGTAGGTCGGATCGCCGACGATGCCGTGCCACGTCGGGCCGAAACACATCGAATAGCCGAACGCGAACCAAAGCACGGTCGTCCACGCGAGCGAAATGAAGCTCTGCATCATGATCGCGAGCACGTTCTTGCGCTCGACGAGGCCGCCATAGAAAAACGCGAGCCCCGGCGTCATCAGCATGACCAGGCTCGCGCACAGCAGCATGAAGGCGGTATTGCCGACGTTGATCGGCATCGAAGCGGGTAGCACGGCGTCGTCTCCTTAGTTTGTGGGTGACGAAAAATATGCCGTGCGGAGAGGGGGCGCAATACGCGATGTGCCTATAGTCGGTTTCAGCGCTTGGGTATGGGTTCCGTGCCGCAAGGAGAAGCGCGCTAGGAGAACGGGTAAACGCGTACGCAGATGAATTCGATCGATATGGCCTGCGCCGTAATGCGCGCATACGGCAATGCGAATGTACGACGCAAGGAATTAAAAGCCCCATTAAAACCGCGTTGAAAACGGACTGGCTTCTGCCACCGCGGTCATTGCCGCGTCAGGTTGCCGCCACCTCCGATCTGTATGCTGACTGTCAAGCGATCACAAGGAGCGAAGCATGGAGTCCTTCCCGCTTTTCGTCGTCGGCTCGCCCAGGTCGGGAACGACGTTTCTGTGTTCCGTCCTCAACATGCACCCGCAGATTCAATTGACCAACGAGTGCCGCGTGTTTGCGTTGATGAAGGAGATGATCGACGTCGGCGCGAATCGGCCCGATTTGTTGGGCGTGGCGTATCGCGATCGCTTTCGGGATTTCAGCCGCCGCACGCTCGGCGCTTGGGTCGAGCGCTTCTATCGAGAAGAGCTCGGTGTGAGCGCGCCGATCTGGGGCGACAAGCATCCGCCCTATGCGGACCCGGCCTTGCTGTCCGGCCGCATGGGATCGGTCGAGCGCTTGCCGCGTTCCGGCTCGTGTCTGCGCCTCATCCGCGAATGGTTGCCGCACGCGCGCTTCATTCACATCCATCGCGATCCGGGCCATGTGGCGAATTCGCTGATGCGAAAGCACTGGATCGGATCGATCGAAGACGGCGTGCGCGTGTGGGGACAATACGTCAGCGAGATCATCGAGTTCTTCGACGAGCTGCCGCAAAGTCAGGCATTGACGATTTCATATCGTCATTTGATCGAGGATTCCGCCGCGACCGTGCGTGGCATCGGACGGTTTCTCGGCTTGGCGGACGCGTCTCCGATCGGCGACTTCCTCGCCTCTCAGCGCCACGCCCCGACGCCGTTCAGCGATCCCGTCACCGATGTCGCCGATCTGTATCTGATCCCGAGCGCGCCGACTCATGACGAAAAGCTGCTGGCGCTCGCGGGAAGTGCGGCCGCTTATCTGGGGTATGCGGCGGCTTGAGACGAAACTCAGCGGTCCTTCCTAACACCGCCGCGGCGCAGTCCGCTCAATGCGGCTTCAATTCCACCGGCGGATCGGCGCGATAGCCGCCGCCCAGCGCCTTCACTAACGCGATTTCCTGGCTGAGCCTCTGCCCATTGATGTCGACAAGCGATGCCTGCTCGGCAATGACGGGCAGGCGCGCCTGCATCGCCGTAAACCGGCTGTCGAGCCCGCGCGCGTAGTGCGCCTCGGCGCTGTCGCGCACGAAGGTCACGGCCTGCACCTTCTGCGACTGCAATTGCGCTTCGGTATCGAGATCCTGCAGCCGGTTGCCCGTCTGCGCGACATCTCGCACGGCGTCGAGCACCGCCTGGTTGTATTGCTCGATGAGCGTGTTGCTCACCGCGCGCGCGCCGCTCAAATTCGCGTTGAGGCGGCCGCCGTCGAATATCGGCAGATACAGCCCGGGAATGAAGTTGATCTGCTGGCTCGCATGCGTGAACAGATCGCCGAGATGCAGCGCATCGACGCCGAAAAACGCTTTGATGTCGAAGCTCGGATAGAACGCGGCTTTGGCGGCGTCGATCCGGTGGAACGACGATTCGACGTACCAGCGCATTGCCTGCAGGTCGGGACGCCGCGCGAGCAAATCGTAGGACAGCGTCGCCGGCAAGCTCGCTTGCGATTGCGCCGGCAGCGGCACGGGTTCGATGTCGGGCAGGTTGTTCGGGCCGGCGCCAATCAGCGCGCGCAGCGATTCGCGAAACTGCTTGACCTGCGTCTGCGCCGCTACGATCTGCCGCGTGATGGCAAATTGCTGAGCGCGCGCCTCTTCGACCCGGGTCCGCGGCTCGAGTCCGCGCGTCGCGCGCGCCTCGTGTGTCTCTACCGAAAACGCCGCGACTTGCCGGGATTGCTCGAGAAGATCGATCAGCGCATAGGTCGTCTGGATGCCGTAGTAAAGCTGGGCGACATCGGTCGAGATTTCGAGCTCGACGGCCGATTCCTCCGCGACCTGCGCGTTGTGCTCGCCGAGCGACGCCGCCACCAGCGCACGCTGTTTGCCCCAGATGTCGACGTTCAGGCTGGCGCCGAGCCCGACGATGCCTTCGGTGTACCAGGGGCCGGAAAGGCCGAGCGCCGGGTCGTTACTTGCGTACGGACCGATAAAGCCGTTGGCCGAGACGTGTTCGCGATCGAGCAGGCCGAGCGCGGTCACCTGCAGGCTGGACCCTGCCTTGACCAGCTCGACGTTCGATTTCGCCTGCGCGACCCGCGAGCGCGCGATCACCATCGTCGGCGCATTGGCGAGTGCGCGATCGATCAAGGCGTCGAGCTGCGGGTCGCCGTACACGCTCCACCAGCGCGCGGACGGCCAGCCTTCGCGTGCGAGATGGATGTCGTCGGCGAGGCGGATCTGGTCGGGCTGGATCAGCGCGTCGGGTTTGCCGTTCGTGTGGATCAGCGCGCAGCCCGTTAGCGCGCATAGCAAGCACGCGGTCCACGCGGCCAGTAGGCGGCCGCGATAAAACGAAGACACCCAGGGACGCTGTCGCTTATTCATGTTCGGCGGACTCGCGCAGGGTTGCGGGCGGCGGCGGGGCGAGGTTCCAGTCCGGCAAGCCCGATACCGCGCGCACCAGTTGACGCGCGCTGGCTATCAGCGCGGCTAGGGAAGCGTCGGCGGCTCGCGCGGGAACGTCGATCGCGCGCGGAGCGAGCGCGACGGGCGGGTGCGCCGCCAAGTCGTCTGCGTAGCGGTCGAGCTGCGAAGCCGCCTGCTCCTGAACCGCGCGCACCGTATCGGACATGCCTGGGTTCGCGCGCGCCTCGGGCGTATCGAGCACGTTGTGAAGCGCGCTGCCGGCCAGCATGATTTCGCGCCCTTGAGCGAGCACCGCTTGCGCGCGAACTGTCATCTGCGCCTGCTCGCCTTCCTGCCAGCTTGGTTCAAGCGCGACGCGCGTGAGCGTCGCTTCGCAGTCGGTCAGCACGGCCCAGGTCCGCAATTGCTGCTGCGCATAGGCGAGTTGCTCGGGCGTCCCGGCGCCGCTTACCGGCGCGCGCAGCAGCGCGGCGACCGGACGCAGCATCGACGACAGCTTCTGCCGCAGCACATCGCTTTCGCCTTCCCGCCAGAACGCGACCTGAACGACAGTCGAAAGGCCGACGCCGAGCAGAATCCCGACCATCCGGTCGCGGATTTCGGTGAGGTTCGTGCTTGGCCCGAACTGCGCGAGCAGCGACAGCGCGAACGTGAACAGGACCTGAAGGCCCGCGTAGCCGATGCGTTCCGATCCGGCCGCGATCCACGCGGCGAACGCGACGACCGGCAACACCACGAGCAAGAGCCCGACGATGTCGTCGAGATGCGGGATCACGAAGACCACCATGAAGAGCGCGAGCGCACTGCCACCGAGCGCGCCGCCGACGCGCAGCAGCGCTTTTTGCGTCGACGCCCCGAGGCTCGGCAGCGCGACGATCAGGCAGGTCAGCATGATGGTGTGGATGCCTTGCCAGTCGACCGCGTTGTAGAAGACGTAGCCGATCAGCACGGCGAGCAAGGTCTTCAGCGAAAAGCGCGCGTAGACGGGATTGGTGAACGCGTCCGGCACGACCATCGGCTCTTCCGCGGGGGCCTTGCCGGCCATGTCGCCACGCGAGCCGAAATCGCCGAAGGCGCGTAGCGCGCGCTGCATTTCGCCTGCGGCGGCGGGCGCATCGGTGATGTCTTGCGATTGCTGTGCGGTGGTGGCGGCGATTTGATAGGGGTGGCCGGAGGCGATCGCTTCGTCGAGCGCTCGACACTCCGCGCGCAACACGCCCAAGACCCGTAATTGCGCCGCGGGCCTGTCCTGCCGGTCCATCGACAGCTCGCTCGCGCCGCGATACACGCGCGACACCGTCGCAATGCAGGCCAGCTGATAGGCCTGTTCCTCGCGAGACGCGGCGCCGCGCATCCCGACGAACTTGAGCAGCTTCTGCAATGACATCGCGCCTTGCTGGAGCGCGAGCGGCGTGATGGGCTCGGGCCGCTCGCCACCATCGATCAGATAGGTGAGCCGCGCATCGACCGCCGCCAGTTGCCGGTGCATGGCTTCCTTCAATTGCTCTGCGGGCTCGGCGGGCAAGAGCAGCGTATTGATCACGAGCGTCACCGCGATCGGATAGTTCACGGCGACCCAGACCCACAGCACGCCACGGACCAAGAGCTCCGCCTGATCGGTCTGGTCGACGAAGCTTTGCACGTAGATGACGACGATCGCGACGATGAAGAACACGACGCCGATCTTCAGGATCCGCATCAGATAGACGCTGCAGAAGAGCAGCACGCTCGCCACGACGATGCGGATCAGCGGGTAATCGAACGTGAACTTGAGAAGCAGAATCGAGCTGCCGATCGCAAGCGTCGAGCCGAGGATGAACATCACGCCCACGAGCTTCGTCACCACCACATTCGACTGCGTGACGTAAAACACGACCAGAAGCGACAGCGCGACTTCGGGCACTTCGAGCGTCATCGACGCCACGAGCACGATCGCGCTCGTCAACACCGCGCGCAGCATGACGTTCGTGCGTCCGGGAAACGGCGCGAGTTCGGCCCTCAGAAACCGGCCCGCGTCGAGCACCGGGTCCGGAACGTAGTCGGATAGGTTCATGCCGGCGGCTCAGTGATGGGCGTCGTCGCTGCTCGAGCGGTGCAGCACGGCAACGGCCGACGTGCCGACGCGGAACAAGTCCGGGTTCGGATTCTCGACGAGAATCTTGACGGGAAAGCGTTGCGACACGTGCACCCAGTTGATGCTGCGCTGAATGCGGGGCAGCTCGCCGGGCAGGGCGAGGCCGCCTTCGTCGGGCGACACGCCGTAGCTGACCGAGTCGACCGTGCCGCGAAAGCGCTGGTCCGTGTCGCTCATCAAATAGACGGTCGCGGGCGTGCCGGCGTGGACCCCTTTCAAGTCGGTCTCGCGGAAATTCGCGACGACGTACCAATGGCGGGTGTCGATCAACGTGAACACCGGCTTGAGCGCGGAAGCGAATTGGCCGGTCGAGGTTTTGAGCGAGACGACGCGGCCGTCGAACGGCGCGCGCACCGTCGAGTATTCGAGGTTGAGTTCGGCGATCGCGATTTCGGCCTCGACGACCGCGCGCTGCGCGACGAGCGCATCCACGCCGCTGACCGCCGCCGCGGCCTGCTGCGCCTGCAGTTGGGCCGCGCTGAGCTCGGCGGACGCGGCGCGCTGTGCGGTGCGCGCTTGGTCGACGTCTTCGGCGGATACGTAGCCTTGCTTCAAGAGCGGCTCGGTACGGTGCAGCGTATCGGCCGCCTGGTTGGCGGCGGCCCGCGCGCGCTCGACCGCGGCGCGCACCGATTCGGCGTTGTACTGCTGCGCGTTGACGCTGCGCTGCGTGAGCTCGATTTGCCGGTCGAGCGCGACGAGCGAGGCTTTCGCGCGCGTCAGCGCATCCTGGTACGGGCGCGGGTCGATCTGAAACAGGAGCTCGCCTTGCTTGACCGCTTGATTGTCGTGCACGGCGAGTTGGACGATCTTGCCGTTGACCTCGGGCACGACGTCGATCGTGTCCGCGTAGGCGTAGGCATCGTCGGTGCGCGGTGCGCGATCCAATAGCCAGATCACGAAGATCAGGAGCGCCAAGGTGACCAGGACCAGCACGAAGGCCGGCCATGTCTTCTTAGGTGGCTTACTGACGTTTGTCGCCATCGACTCTGCCCATCACGGGTTTCAACGTTGAAAGAAGATCAGCCAGACAACGAGTGCAAGGAAGGTCACGAGGGTGGGGTAGACCACCCCGGGTGGACTCAGCCACTGCGTGTTGCGCGTCCGGGCCAGAACGACGTAAAGCATGACCGCAAGCACGACGCTGGCGACGATGCAGAACAGCCAAGCAGGAAAGTAGGCGCCGAGCACGCTGAGGGACGGCGCATTGGCACATCCGCCAGTGAGGAGGGCCGTGACAACGGCAACCCCGGTCGTCACTGCCGTCCCCCCCGTTCTGGAGAACCGCATGAATTTGCTCCACAGTCGTCAAGATCGTTCGAATCAGGGCGCGCGTGGCGCTTAGTCGATTAATTCTGCCTGAGTTGTTCGAAACGCAACAAAAAACGTGGGGCTGATCTTACAGGCGCTTTACATCAGCACAATGTCGTACTGCTCCTGACTCAAATTCGACTCGACTTGCAGCGAAACCGGCTTGCCGATGAAATCGATCAGCATCGCGAGATGCTGCGACTCTTCGTCGAGAAACAGATCGATGACTTGCTGCGAAGCGACCACGCGAAACTCGCGCGGATTGAACTGGCGCGATTCGCGCAGGATTTCGCGCAGCACGTCGTAGCAGACCGTGCGCGAGGTCTTCACCTGTCCCTTGCCCTGGCAAACCGGGCAGGGCTCGCACAGCACATGCGCGAGCGATTCGCGCGTGCGCTTGCGCGTCATCTCGACGAGCCCGAGCTGCGAGAACCCGTTCACCGTCACCCGCGTCCGATCGCGCGACAGCGCCTTCTTCAGCTCCCCGAGCACCGCATCGCGATGCTCGGCGTTCTCCATATCGATGAAGTCGATGATGATGATGCCGCCCAGATTGCGCAGCCGCAGCTGCCGAGCGATCGTGTGCGCGGCCTCTAGGTTGGTCTTGAAGATCGTGTCGTCGAAGTTGCGCGCGCCGACGTAGCCGCCCGTATTGACGTCGATCGTCGTCATCGCCTCGGTCTGGTCGATCATCAGGTAGCCGCCCGACTTCAGATCGACGCGACGCGACAGCGCGCGTTGAATCTCGGCTTCGATGTTGTACAGATCGAAGAGCGGCCGCTCGCCGGTGTAGTGGTGGAGCTTCGAGCTGACGGCGGGCGTGAATTCGGAGGCGAACTCCGCGAGCATCTGATAGGTCTCGCGCGAATCGACCTGGATGCGCGTGGTTTCGTCGTTGACGAAGTCGCGCAGCACGCGCTGCGCCAGATTCAGATCCTGATAGAGGAGGCTCGTCGCCGGCAGGCGCTGCGCTTGCGCCACGATCGTCGTCCAGGTCTTGCGCAAGTAGGCGACATCGGACGCGAGCTCTTCGCTGGTCGCATCTTCGGCGATCGTGCGGACGATGTAGCCGCCTTTTTCGTCGACGGGCAGCACGGCCGTCAAGCGCGCGCGGATCGCTTCGCGCTCGGCTTCGCTCTCGATCTTCTGCGAGATGCCGATATGCGGCTCCTGCGGCAGATACACGAGCGTGCGGCCCGCGATGCTCACTTGCGTGGACAGCCGCGCGCCCTTCGTGCCGATCGGATCTTTCACGACCTGCACCATCAGCGACTGTCCCTCGAAGACGATCTTCTCGATCGGCTGATGCGGTGTTTGATTCTGCGCTTCGCCGGCAATGCGCGGATGCCAGATATCGGCGACGTGCAGGAACGCGGCGCGCTCGAGCCCGATGTCGATGAACGCGGACTGCATGCCCGGCAGCACGCGCACGACCTTGCCGAGATACACGTTGCCGACGCGACCGCGCGCGACCGTGCGCTCGACATGAAGCTCTTGCACGGCGCCTTGCTGGATCAGCGCGACGCGCGTTTCCTGCGGAGTTACATTGATCAGGATCTCTTCGTTCATGTCAGTACGCGCCGGGTCGCCCCAAGCGTACTGACCGCCCCCTTGGGCGGCGGCGAACGCAAAGGGCGTGGGAGCGGTTCATTTGTTTTAGAAGTCGACGAGAGCCGTGCGCAGCAATGCAGCGGTCTCAAAAAGGGGCAGACCCATAATACCTGAATAGGATCCGTCGATACGCTCGATAAATTCGGCTGCGCGGCCTTGAATCCCATAGGCGCCAGCCTTGCCGAGCGGCTCGCCGCTCTCGGCATAGCGCTGCAGCGCGGCGAGCGGCGCTGCGGCAAAGCGCACCGTGGAGCGAGACAGCGCGGGCGGCAGCAGCTCGCCGGTGGAGTCGATCACGGCCAGCGCCGTCAGCACTTCATGCTCGCGGCCCGCGAGTCGCCCGAGCATCTCGACCGCGTGCTCGACGTCATCGGGCTTGCCGAGGATCGCGCCGTCGATCGTGACGGTTGTGTCCGCAACCAGAATCGGCGCGGCGCGATGGCCGCCCGCGACGAGCCGTGCGCGCGCCGCTTCCGCCTTCGCGACGCACACGCGCAGCACGTAGTGATCGGCGGCTTCGCCGTCTTGCTCGGCTTCGAGCGCTTCGGCGTCTTCATCGGGGCGGGGCAGCAGCAGCTCGAAACGCACGTTGAGCTGCGAGAGCAGTTCCTGGCGGCGCGGGCTTTGCGACGCGAGATAGATGAACGGGTGGCGTGAAAGCGGGGACGTGTCTTGCGGCATTAGGGTTCTCGTAGGACGCACCGTGACGCGTCGTATGAGAACGGCGCGTCAGGCACGGTGGTAGGGGTGATTCTGCGTGATGCTCCACGCGCGGTAAAGCTGTTCGGCGAGCAGCACGCGCACCATGCCGTGCGGCAGCGTGAGACTCGACACGCGCAGCATCAGTTCGGCACGCGCCTTCACTTGGGGATCGAGGCCGTCCGCGCCGCCGATCACGAACGCGACGTCGCGCGCGTCCTGCTGCCAGCCGGGCAGCGCGTCGGCGAGCTGCATCGTGGTCCAGTCGCGGCCGCGTTCGTCGAGCGCGACGATGCGCGCATTCTTTGGCAGGGCCGCTTCGATGCGCTGCCGCTCGGCCGCCATCACGCTTTCGGCGGACCGGCCCGACGAACGCTGCTCGGGCTTGATCTCGCGCAGTTCGATGCGCAGCTCGGGCGGCATGCGCTTCGCATATTCGTCGAAGCCGGTCGAGATCCAGTCGGGCATCTTGTGACCGACGGCCAGGATATGCAGTTTCATCGAATCAAAGGCGTCGATCAGCGGCGGCGCGCTGGCGCCTTGCGCGCCGGCTTCGCGGCGGGGGCCTCGTCTTCGTCGTCTTCCTCGTCGAGCGGCTCGCTCGCACGTGCGCCGCCAAACGCGCTCGTGTTCGTGAGCTTCACGCGCACGGGCTTGTCGCCCCAGATTTCTTCGAGGTTGTAGTACTGGCGCAGCGCCGGCTGCAGGATATGCACGACCGCGTCGCCGCAGTCGACGAGCACCCATTCGCCGATGTCCTCGCCCTCGGTGCTGACGATGTCGCCGCCGGCTTCCTTCACTTTGTCGCGGACGCTGGAGGCGAGCGCTTTGGTCTGCCGGTTCGAGGTGCCGCTCGCGACGATCACGCGATCGAACAACTCGGTCAGGTGGGTGGTGTTGAACACCTTGATGTCTTGCGCTTTGACGTCTTCGAGGCCGTCGACGATCGCGCGTTGCAGTTTGCGAATATCCATAAGTTACCGGTGGTACAGATGATGTTGAAGAATATAGTCCGAGACCGCGTCGGGAACCATGTCGGAGAGAAGGCCCGCGGCGGCGGCTTCCGTGGGTTGCGCGAGGCGGTCGCGCAACTGGTGGCGGATGTCGGTGGCGGAAACGTCGAGGGCCAGTACGGTGTCGATCAGCAGATGGCCGCTCGGCGTGCCTTGCAGCACGTCGGCGCCGGCTTCGCGCGCGGCCAGTTCGTCGCGCAGTTCGGGTGAGGCCGACGCAAGATCGAAGCCAGGGCGCGTCGCCGCGCAGATATGCGCGAAGTCGAAAAGCCGACGCCAATGGTGCCACTTGTCCAGATGCACGAGCTGATCGGCGCCGATCAGGAGCGCCAGCGACACATCGGCGCCTTCGCGGGCGCGCCAGCGCTCGAGCGTCTCGACCGTGTAGGTCGGGCCCTGATGCTCGATTTCGTCAGTCGCGACGCTGACCGTCACGCCCGGCAGCACGAGCGAGGCCGACGCCGCGCGCGTCATCGCGAGCCGGTGCTCGGCGGGGGAGACGTCGGCTTTCTGATAAGGTTGGCCGGCAGGCAGCAGCACCAGTTCGGTCAGCCGCAGCACCTCGGCGAACCGGCGCGCGAGCGCGAGGTGGCCGTTGTGGATCGGGTCGAACGTGCCGCCGAGCAGGCCAATGCGCCTTGGCAACGGTGGCCGTGGCGCGAGCGGGTCAGTGGGGGAAGGGCGGGCTTGCGGATTCAGATGACAGTCCTTTGCGCGTCACAGCCAATCGCGCGGCTTGAGGAAGTCGCTATAGAGGCGCGCTTCCGGCGTATTCGGCTCCGGCTGCCAGTTATAGCGCCAGTTCGCGACGGGCGGCATCGACATCAGGATCGACTCGGTGCGGCCGCCGCTTTGCAGCCCGAAGTGCGTGCCGCGGTCGAATACCAGGTTGAATTCGACGTAGCGACCGCGCCGGTAGGCTTGGAACGACCGCTCCGCTTCGCCATAGGTCATAGCGCGGCGTTTTTCGACGATCGGCACGTAGGCGGCTAGAAACGCGTCACCCACGCTTCTCACCATCTCGAACGAGCGATCGAAGCCGAGTTCGGCGAAGTCGTCGAAGAAGATGCCGCCGATGCCGCGCGTCTCGTTGCGGTGCTTGAGGAAGAAGTATTCGTCGCACCAGCGCTTGAAGCGCGGGTACAGCTCGGCGCCGAACGGTTCGAGCGCGTCACGGCAGGTGCGGTGGAAATGCTGGGCGTCTTCTTCGTAGCCATAGCAAGGCGTGAGGTCCATGCCGCCGCCGAACCAGAAGATCGGCGCCTCGCCTTCCTTGGTTGCCATCAGGAGGCGCACGTTCATGTGCACGGTCGGGCAGTGCGGGTTGCGCGGATGGATTACCAGCGACACGCCCATCGCCTCGAAACCGCGCCCCGCGAGCTGCGGGCGGGCCGCGCTCGCCGAGCCGGGCAGGGCGTCGCCCTGCACGTCGGAAAAGCCGACGCCGCCTCGCTCGAACAGCTCGCCGCCTTCGAGAATGCGCGTCATGCCGCCGCCGCGCAGCTTCTCGCCGGGGCCGCGCTGCCAGGCGTCGGTGGCGAAAGGCATGCCGTCGAGAGCGCCGAGCGTGTCGGCGATGCGCGTCTGCAGGCCCTGGAAGTAGGCCCGGACGGCCTCTACGTCGTGGATCGGATCGGTCATGGCAACAACGCGCGCGGGTTGCCGCGGCGCGGACAATAAAAGAGTACTGCCGGGGATTCTAACGAATGCCCGGCAGTTCGATACTCGGCGCCTCGCCAAACGAGGCGCTTGGGGCCCGGCGCGCTGCTGCTTCTCAGGCGCCGCGTGCCGTTCAGTGCTTGCGGCCGATCGCGCGATGGCCGATATCGCGGCGGTACTGCATGCCGTCGAACGCGATCTGGTTGATCGTCTCGTAGACGACCGATTGCGCGCCGCGCACGGAATCCGACAGTCCGACCACACACAGCACGCGGCCGCCCGAGGTCAGCAGCTTGCCGTCGGTGAGCGTCGTGCCGGCGTGGAAGGTCACCGCTTCTTCGGTCTCGGCCGGAATGCCGTTGATGCGATCGCCCTTGCGCGGCGTTTCCGGATAATTGTGCGCCGCGAGCACGACGCCGAGCGCCGTGCGGCGGTCCCAGGTCAGCTCGACGGTATCGAGCGTGCCGGCGATCGCCTGCTCGACCACCTTCGAGAAGTCGCCCTTCAAGCGCGCCATGATCGGCTGCGTTTCCGGGTCGCCCATGCGGCAGTTGAATTCGAGCGTCTTCGGGTTGCCTTGCGCGTCGATCATCAGGCCGGCGTAGAGGAAGCCCGTATAGCGGATGCCGTCGGCTTCCATGCCGCGCACGGTCGGCAGAATGATTTCGCGCATCACGCGAGCGTGCAGCTGCGGCGTGACGATCGGAGCGGGCGAGTAGGCGCCCATGCCGCCGGTGTTCGGACCCTGATCGCCGTCGAGCAGGCGCTTGTGGTCCTGGCTCGAGGCGAGCGCCAGCACGTGCTTGCCGTCGACCATCACGATGAAGCTCGCTTCCTCGCCTTCGAGGAACTCTTCGATCACGACGCGTGCGCCCGCGTCGCCGAGCTTGTTGTCGGACAGCATCATGTCGACGGCGGCGTGGGCTTCTTCGAGCGACATCGCCACGACGACGCCTTTACCCGCGGCGAGGCCGTCGGCCTTGATGACGATCGGCGCGCCTTTCTGATCGATATAGGCGTGCGCGGCGGCGAGCTCCGAGAACGTCTCGTATTCGGCAGTCGGAATGCCGTGGCGCTTCATGAACGCCTTCGCGAAGTCCTTCGAGCTTTCGAGCTGCGCGGCTTCCTTGGTCGGCCCGAAAATCTTCAAGCCGCGCTGGCGGAACAGGTTGACGATGCCGGCCGCGAGCGGGGCTTCCGGACCGACCACCGTGAACGCGATTTGCTCCTTCTCGACGAAATCGGCGAGCGCTTCGGGCTCGGTGATGTCGACGTTGAGAAGGCGCTCATCCTGGGCGGTGCCGCCATTGCCCGGCGCGACGTAGACGAGCTGGACCCGCGGCGCTTGCGCGAGCTTCCAGGCGAGCGCATGTTCGCGACCGCCGGAACCGACGACGAGTAACTTCATGTGATTCCCCGAAGGCTAACAAACAGTGACGGCCGGCGAATCGCGCCGGCCGTTGGGAACTTTCGCGAGGCGCGCGGCGTGTTCAGGCGCCGCGCGCTTGGCAGATCATGCTTCAGCGATGGAGGCGTTCGTATACACCTCCTGCACGTCATCCAGGTTTTCGAGCGCGTCGAGGAGCTTTTGCATTTTCACGGCGTCTTCGCCCGTGAACTCGACTTCCGTTTGCGGTTTCATCGTGACTTCGGCGAGCTCCGCCTTGAAGCCGGCGGCTTCGAGCGCTTCCTTCACCTTCGTAAAATCGTTCGGCGGCGCCAGCACTTCGATGCTGCCGTCGTCGTTCGTGACGACGTCGTCGGCGCCGGCTTCGAGTGCGGCTTCCATGAGCTTGTCTTCGGGCGTGCCGGGCGCGAACAGGAACTGGCCGACGTGATCGAACAGGAACGCGACCGAGCCGTCGGTGCCCATGTTGCCGCCGTACTTCGAGAACGCGTGGCGCACTTCGGCGACCGTGCGGGTGCGGTTGTCGGTCATCGTATCGACGATGACCGCCGCGCCGCCGATGCCGTAGCCTTCGTAGCGGATTTCCTCGTAGTTCGCGCCATCGACGCCGCCGACGCCGCGCTGGATCGCGCGGTTGATGTTGTCCTTCGGCATGTTGGCGTCGTACGCCTTGTCGACGGCCAGGCGCAGGCGCGGGTTCGAATCGATATCGCCGCCGCCCATGCGGGCCGCGACTTGGATTTCCTTGATCAGACGAGTCCAGATCTTGCCGCGCTTGGCGTCGGCGGCGGCTTTCTTATGCTTGATGTTGGCCCATTTGGAATGACCAGCCATACCTTTCTCCATCGCGCGCGCGTCGTGTCACGCGCACGCATGTTGCGTGTTGTACTTGCGAATTGGCGATTGAATGCGGTTTCGGGCGGCGAGTTGCGCGAGCGGCATGGAGCCGCTGTCTGAACATATGAGGCAATTCGAGCCGCGCGATGAGTGGACAGAGATTTTAACATGCCGCCCGTGCCGCGAAAGCGCTGGCCGAATGGGATAGGGGCATGCGAAGCCCGTTCTGGGGCGGCATTGCACCGCCCGCCGCGCCTATCCTCAGTTCTTGGTGCCGAACAGCCGGTCGCCGGCGTCACCTAGGCCCGGCACGATGTAGGCATGCTCGTTCAGATGCGAATCGAGCGAGCCGACATAAAGCTTCACGTCCGGATGGGCGTCCTGGAACACCTGGACGCCTTCGGGCGCGGCCACGAGCGCGAGGAACAGAATGTTCTCGCCCGCCACGTTGCGGCGCTTCAACACGTCGATGGCGTGCACGGCCGAGTAGCCCGTCGCGACCATCGGGTCGCACAGGATGAAGATCCGGTCTTCGAGATCCGGCAGCCGCACCAGATACTCGACCGGGCGGTGGTCTTCCGCCCGGTACACGCCGATATGCCCGACGCGCGCCGACGGAATCAGCTCGAGCAGGCCGTCGGACATGCCGATGCCCGCGCGCAGCACCGGCACGATCGCGAGCTTCTTGCCGGCGATCACCGGCGCGTCGATCTCGACGAGCGGCGTGGCGACGCGCTTGGTCGTGATCGGCAGGTTGCGCGTGATTTCATAGCCCATCAGGAGCGTGATTTCGCGCAGGAGCTCGCGGAACGTGCGCGTGGACGTGTCCTTGTCGCGCATATGGGTGAGCTTGTGCTGGATCAGCGGGTGATCGAGGATGAAGAGATTCGGAAAGCGGCTGTCTTGTTTCATGGCGGGTAGGCGCAAGCGGCTAGAAGGGGCGGCGGATGTCATCGGCGGCGGCGCTTGGGCTGAGCGGGACGGCCGGATGACAGTGGGTTACGCCAAATGACGAATGACGTCCGCAAGTTTACCGAAAGATCGGCGGATAAAGGCGCGCAAAGTCGTGTCCGGCACAAAAAGACGCCGCGACGCTCGAACTCGCCCCAGCGATACCGGATATAGCGGACCTCGCGTACAGCACCGCCGTGGGGTTTCTTCTAGAATCGAAAGTCTTCGCTTTCTTCCGGCAAACAAAAAGGGGAAACCAGCATGGACATGGGTATCGCAGGACGCACCGCGCTCGTATGCGCAGCCAGCAAGGGTCTCGGGCGGGGTTGCGCGGAAGCGCTCGCGGCCGAGGGCGTGAAGCTCGTGATCTGCGCGCGCACAGCGGAGACATTGGAGGCGACCGCCGCCGATATCCGCGCGAAGACGGGCGCCGACGTGACGGCTGTCGCCTGCGACGTCACGACTCCCGAGGGCCGCGCCGCCGTGCTCGCGGCGTGCCCGCAGCCGGACATCCTCGTCAACAACGCAGGCGGCCCGCCGCCGGGCGACTTCCGCAAGTTCACGGAGCAAGACTGGATCAAGGCGCTCGAAGCGAACATGCTGGCGCCGATCGCGCTGATCCAGGCGACGATCGACAGCATGATCGACCGCGGCTTCGGGCGCATCGTCAATATCACGAGCTCGGCCGTGAAGGCGCCGATCGACGTGCTGGGCCTGTCGAACGGCGCGCGCTCGGGGCTGACCGGCTTCGTCGCGGGCGTGGCGCGCAGCAAGGTGGCCGGGCACAACGTGACGATCAACAACCTGCTGCCGGGTCTGTTCGACACCGACCGCATCTCCGCTACGTTCGACGCGCAGGCGAAGGCGGGCAACATCAGCGTCGACGAGGCGCGCCGCCAGCGCATGAAGAGCATCCCGGCCGGCCGCTTCGGCACGCGCGACGAGTTCGGCGCGGCCTGCGCGTTCCTGTGCAGCGTCCACGCGGGCTATATCACCGGGCAGAACTGGCTGATCGACGGCGGCGCTTATCCTGGCACGTTCTAAGCAGGCAATTTCCATCCAAGCGCATCAGACAACCCAGCACAGAGCAAAGGACTCCCCCTCATGACCACACGCGTTGCGCTGATCGCGCACGACCACAAGAAAGACGACATCGTCGGCCTCGCCGGCGAATACGCCGACACGCTGCGCCGCTGCAGGCTCGTCGCGACCGGCACGACCGGCGCGCGCATCGCGGCCGCGCACGGGCTGACAGTGGAGCGCATGCTGTCGGGGCCGAACGGCGGCGATTTGCAGATCGGCGCGCAATTGGCCGAGGGCAACGTCGACGTGGTGATCTTCCTGCGCGACCCGATGACGCCGCAGCCGCACGAGCCCGACATCAACGCGCTCGTGCGCGCGTGCGACGTGCACAACGTCCCGTGCGCGACCAATGTCGCGACCGCGCGGATGATTCTCGACACCTTGACGCAGCGCATCGGCCAGCAGGTGTGACGGCGCGGATTTCTTTAGCTAGAGGAGACGGTGATGACCAAGGCAATTCGATTCGACAAAACCGGCGGCCCGGAAGTCATGAAGTGGGTCGACGTGGAAGTGGGCGAGCCGGGCGACGGCCAAGTCCGCATCAAGCAGCATGCGGTGGGCCTCAACTACATCGATATTTATTTCCGCACCGGGCTTTATCCGCTGCCGCTGCCGGCCGGGCTCGGCATGGAGGCGGCGGGCGAGGTGACGGCGGTCGGGCCAGGCGTGGAGAACCTGCGGGTCGGGGACCGCGTCGCTTACGTGGCGCGTCCGCCAGGCGCTTACACGCAGGAGCGGGTCCTGCCCGCGGCGGTGCTCGTCAAGCTGCCCGGCTCGCTCGGCTATGACGAAGCCGCTTCGGTGATGCTGCAGGGCCTCACCGCGCAATATCTGCTGCGCCGGACCTATCGCGTGAAGGCCGGCGACACGATTCTGATCCAGGCGGCCGCGGGCGGGGTCGGCCTGCTCGTGTGCCAATGGGCGAAGGCGCTAGGCGCGACGGTGATCGGCACGGTCAGCTCCGACGAGAAAGCCGAGCTCGCGAAGGCGCACGGCTGCGATCACCCGATCATTTATACGCGTGAGAACTTCACGAAGCGGGTGAAGGAAATTACGAACGGCGCGGGCGTGCCGGTCGTCTACGATTCGATCGGCAAAGACACCTTCGAAGGCTCGCTCGACTGCCTCGCGCCGCTCGGGCTCTTCGTGAGCTTCGGCAATGCGTCGGGCCCGCTGCCGCCGATCGACTCGTCCGAGTTCGCCGGCCGCGGCTCGCTCTTTTTCACGCGGCCGACGCTCTTTACCTACATCGGCAAACGCAGCGACTACGACGCGATGGCGGCCGAGCTGTTCGAGGTGATCGGCTCGGGCAAGGTCAAGACGATGATTCAGCAGCGCTACCCGCTCGCGGAAGTGGCGCAGGCGCACGTCGATCTCGAAAGCCGCCGCACCACGGGCTCGACGGTCCTCGTGCCCTGACGAATCCACTCATCCCATCGGCAAAGGCGGCGCAGTGCGCCGCCTTTTTTCGTTTACGGCTTTTTTATATCCCCCCGGTGAGCTTTGACCAGCCCTTTACGCCGGTTGGCATAACGTTCCGGTTGTCCAAAATCCGTAAATGGAGAACACAAAATGGATGTGGTGTACGTCGGCGGTCTGGTGCTTTTTGCAGCGCTGACCTTTGCGTTGATTGCCGGCTGCGACAAGCTGTTCCAGTCGCGGCGCGGCCAAGGGGAACGGCCATGACCTGGATGCTCTGGTTGGCAGGGGCAGCCACGGCGCTCCTGTTCGTCTATCTCGTTTATGCGCTCTTGTATGCGGAGGATATTGAATGAACTCGAACAATATCCTTCAATCGGCGCTGTATCTCGTCGTCTTGCTCGTCTGTGCGGTACCGGTTTCAAAGTACCTCACGCACGTGATGGACGGCACCTCGCGCGTCGTGCGCTTCTTCGGCCCGCTCGAGCGGGCGCTGTATCGGATCGCAGGGGTCGATCCGCAAGCCGAGATGGGCTGGAAGCAATACGCGATCGTGACGATCGCGTTCAATGTGCTCGGCACCGTGTTCCTCTATGCGCTGCTGCGCGTGCAGGCATTCCTGCCGGGCAATCCGCAGGCGTTCACCGCAATGACGGTCGACGGCGCGTTCAATACGGCCGTCAGCTTCGTCACCAATACGAACTGGCAGGACTACACGCCTGAGCAGGCGGTCAGCTATCTCGCGCAGATGCTCGGCTTCACCGTGCAGAACTTCTTGTCGGCGGCGACCGGCATCGTTGTCGTGATCGCGCTGATCCGCGGCTTTGCGCGCCACACGACGAAGACGATCGGCAACTTCTGGGTCGACCTCACGCGCGTCACGCTCTACGTGCTGATCCCGATGTCCGCGATCATCGCCGCGCTCCTGATGAGCCAGGGCGTGATCCAGAACTTCAAGGCCTACGAAGACGTGCCGGTTCTGCAGCAGACCACCTACAGCGCGCCGAAGACCGACGCGCAGGGCAACCCGGTCAAGGATGCGAAGGGCAACCCGGTGATGGTCGACACGAAGGTCGAGAAGCAGACCATCGCGATGGGCCCGGTGGCGTCGCAGGAAGCGATCAAGATGCTCGGCACCAATGGTGGCGGCTTCTTCAACGCGAACTCGGCGCACCCGTATGAAAACCCGACGCCGTTCTCGAACTTCCTGCAGATCTTCGCGATTCTGATCATCCCGGCCGCGCTGGCTCTGGTGTTCGGCAACATGGTGCTCGACCGCAAGCAGGGCGTCGCGGTTCTGGCGGTGATGACGATCGCGTTCGCGGTTTGCGTGGTCGGCGAAATCAGCGCCGAGCAGGCGGGCAACCCGGTCTTCACGTCGCTGAACGTCGACCAGTCGGCCAGCGCGCTGCAAGCGGGCGGCAACATGGAAGGCAAGGAGACGCGCTTCGGCATCGCGCAGTCGGGCATCTTCACGGTCGCGACGACGGCGGCGTCGTGCGGCGCGGTGGACAACACGCACGATTCGCTCACGCCGCTCGGCGGCTTGATTCCGATGCTCCTGATCCAGCTCGGCGAAGTGATCTTCGGCGGTGTCGGCTCCGGTATGTACGGCATGCTCGTGTTCGCGCTGTTGGCCGTGTTCGTTGCGGGCCTGATGATCGGCCGCACGCCCGAATACGTCGGTAAGAAGATCGAGTCGTACGAGATGAAGATGGTGTCGATCGTGATTCTGCTCACGCCGCTGCTCGTGCTCGTGCTCACCTCGATCGCGGTGCTCACCGACGCCGGCAAGGCCGGTATCGCGAACCCCGGTCCGCATGGATTCTCCGAAATCCTCTACGCGTTCAGCTCGGCTGCGAACAACAACGGCAGCGCGTTCGCAGGCTTGTCGGTCAACACGCCGTTCTACAACTGGCTGACGGGTATCGCGATGTGGTTCGGCCGCTTCGGCACGATCGTGCCGGTGCTGGCGATCGCGGGCTCGCTCGCATCGAAGAAGAAGATCGCCGTGACGAGCGGCACGATGCCCACGCACGGTCCGCTCTTCGTAGTGCTGCTCTTCGGTACGGTTCTGCTCGTCGGCGCGCTGACTTATGTGCCTGCGCTGGCGCTCGGCCCGGGTGTCGAACATCTGATGATGATTTCGGGTCACTGATCCCAAATCAACAAGAAGAGTATTTGAGGATTCCATGACTCAACATTCTGCAACGCGGTCCATGTTCGATCCGGCGCTGGTAAAGCCGGCGATCGCGGACTCATTCAAGAAACTGACGCCGCGTCACCAGCTTCGCAATCCGGTGATGTTCTGCGTCTATGTCGGCAGCATCCTGACGACGATCCTTTGGATTGCCGCGCTGGGCGGCCAGGCCGAAGCCCCCGCGGGCTTCATCCTCGCGATTGCGCTGTGGCTGTGGTTCACGGTGCTGTTCGCGAACTTCGCCGAGGCGCTCGCCGAAGGCCGCTCGAAGGCCCAGGCCGCATCGCTGAAGAGCGCGAAGCGCGACGTGATGGCGAAGAAGCTCAACGAGCCGCATCCGAAGTCGCCGATCCGCATCACGACGGCGACCGATCTGCGCAAGGGCGACGTCGTGCTCGTCGAAGCGGGCGACACGATTCCGGCCGACGGCGAAGTGGTCGACGGTGTGGCGTCGGTCGACGAATCGGCGATTACCGGTGAATCCGCGCCGGTGATCCGCGAATCGGGCGGCGACTTCTCGTCGGTGACGGGCGGCACGCGCGTGCTGTCGGACTGGATCGTCGTGAAGGTCACGGCGAATCCGGGCGAAGCGTTCCTCGACCGCATGATCGCGATGGTCGAAGGCGCGAAGCGCCAGAAGACGCCGAACGAAATCGCGCTGACGATTCTGCTCGTCGCGTTGACGATCGTGCTCTTGATGGCGACCGCCACGCTGCTGCCGTTCTCGATGTTCTCGGTCGAAGCCGTGAAGGCCGGCCACGTCGTGACGATTACCGCGCTTGTCGCGCTACTCGTCTGCCTGATTCCGACGACGATCGGCGGCTTGCTGTCGGCGATCGGCGTGGCGGGCATGAGCCGCATGATGCAAGCCAACGTGATCGCCACCTCGGGCCGCGCGGTCGAAGCGGCCGGCGACGTCGACGTGCTCTTGCTCGACAAGACCGGCACGATCACGCTCGGCAATCGTCAGGCCTCGACGTTCATCCCGGCACCGGGCGTGACCGAAGAAGCGCTTGCTGATTCCGCGCAACTCTCGTCGCTCGCCGACGAAACGCCGGAAGGCCGCAGCATCGTCGTGCTCGCGAAGGAACGTTTCAACATTCGCCAGCGCGACATGGCGACGCTGCATGCCGAGTTCATCGGCTTCTCGGCGCAAACGCGCATGAGCGGTGTCGATCTGCCCAGCCGCCAGATCCGCAAGGGCGCGGCTGACGCGATCAAGAAGTACGTCGAAGCCAACGGCGGCCGCTTCCCGAGCGAAGTGTCGAGCGCGGTGGACGAAGTCGCGCGTCGCGGCAGCACGCCGCTCGTGGTCGCCGACAAGGGCGAAGGCGGGGCGCGCGTGCTCGGCGTGATCGAGCTGAAGGACATCGTCAAGGGCGGCATCAAGGAGCGTTTCGCCGAGCTGCGCAAGATGGGCATCAAGACCGTGATGGTGACGGGCGACAACCGCCTGACCGCCGCCGCGATCGCGGCCGAAGCGGGCGTCGACGATTTCCTCGCTGAAGCCACGCCGGAAACGAAGCTCAAGACGATTCGCGATCACCAGGCCGAAGGCCGCCTCGTCGCGATGACGGGTGACGGCACCAACGACGCCCCCGCGCTCGCGCAGGCCGACGTCGCGGTGGCGATGAACACCGGCACGCAAGCGGCGAAAGAAGCCGGCAACATGGTCGACCTCGATTCGAACCCGACGAAGCTGATCGAGATCGTCGAGATCGGCAAGCAGATGCTGATGACGCGCGGCTCGCTTACGACGTTCTCGATTGCGAACGACGTCGCGAAGTACTTCGCGATCATCCCGGCCGCATTCGCGACGACGTATCCGCAGTTGCGCGTGCTCGACGTGATGCATCTGACTTCGCCGGCGTCGGCGATTCTGTCGGCGGTGATCTTCAATGCACTCATCATCGTCGCGCTGATCCCGCTTGCGCTGAAGGGCGTGAAGTACCGGGCGCTTGGCGCGGCGTCGCTCTTGCGTCGCAATCTGCTGATCTACGGCCTCGGCGGCATCCTGTTGCCGTTCCCGTGCATCAAGCTGATCGACATGGTGCTCGCCGCTTGCGGCTGGGCCTGATCGGCCGGTTTTTGAGGAAACAAAATCATGAAGACATTGTTCCGTCCGATGATCGTGATCTTCGCGGTGCTCGCCGCGATCACCGGACTCGTTTATCCCGCCGTGATGACCGCGTTCGGGCAGGCTGTGTTCTCAAGCCAAGCGAACGGCAGCATGCTCGAGAAGGATGGCAAGGTGGTCGGCTCGTCGCTGATGGGCCAACAGTTCGACGCGCCGCAGTACTTCTGGGGCCGTCTGTCCGCCACGTCGCCGATGCCGTACAACCCGACGAACTCGGGTGGCTCGAACACGGGCCCGACCAACCCGGCGCTTGCCGATGAGGTCAAAGGCCGCATCGCCGCGCTGAAGGCAGCGGGCACCGATGTCAGCAAGCCGGTGCCGGTCGATCTGGTCACGTCGTCGGGCAGCGGTCTCGATCCCGAGATCAGCCCGGCTGCGGCTGAGTACCAGATCGCGCGCGTGGCGAAGGCCCGCAAGATGTCAGAGGCCGACGTCGCCGCGCTCGTCGACAAGTACACGCAAGGCCGCCAGTTCGGCGTGCTCGGCGAGCCGCGCGTGAACGTGCTCGAGCTGAACCTCGCGCTCGACGAAGTCAAGCAAGGCTGACCTCGTTCGCGAGTCAAGGCGGCGCCGCTTTTTCGCGGCGTCGCCTTTTGCCATTGGTACGCATTCAGAACACAATGTCCTATTGCCAACGCTGCAGCCCTTGCTGCAAACCGCATGAACCGACCCAACCCCGATGAGCTGCTCGACAAGCTGCAGCGCGATGAAGAAAAGCGTCAGCGCGGCAAGCTGAAGATTTTCTTCGGCGCGTCCGCCGGCGTCGGCAAGACCTACGCGATGCTGCAGGCCGCGCGCCGGCACAAGGACGAAGGCATCGACGTCGTCGTCGGCATCGTCGAGACGCACAAGCGCCAGGAAACGGAGGCGCTCGTGCAAGGGCTCGACGTGCTGCCGCTGCAGCAGATCGAATACCGCGGGCGCACGCTCGGCGAGTTCGATCTCGACGCCGCGCTCGCGCGCAAACCTCAGCTCATTCTCGTCGACGAACTCGCGCACTCGAACGTGCAGGGCGCTCGGCACTTGAAGCGCTGGCAGGACGTGCACGAGCTGCTCGACGCGGGCATCGACGTCTATACGACGGTGAACGTCCAGCACCTCGAAAGCCTCAACGACGTGGTCGGACAAATCACCGGGATCCGCGTCTGGGAGACCGTGCCCGACCGCGTGTTCGACATGGCCGACGAAGTGACGCTCGTCGATTTGCCGGCCGAAGAGCTGCTCGACCGGATGCGCGACGGCAAGGTCTACATGGCGCAGCAGGCCGAGCGCGCCGTGCGCAATTTTTTCCGCAAAGGCAACCTGATCGCGCTGCGCGAACTCGCGCTGCGGCGCACCGCCGACCGCGTCGACGCGCAGATGCGCGAGTACCGCGCCGACCGCTCGATCCAGCGGATCTGGCAGGCTCGCGAGCGCTTGCTCGCGTGCGTCGGCCCCGGCGAAGAAGCGCCCGCGCTCGTGCGCGCTGCCGCGCGTCTCGCCGCGAGCCTCAAGGCGGACTGGATCGCCGTCTATGTCGAAACCCCGAAGCTGCAGAAGCTGCCGGACAAGATCCGCGAGCGCACGCTCAATGCGTTGAAGCTCGCCGCCGAACTCGGCGCCGAGACCGCGACGCTCGCGAACAACGACGCCGTCGCCGCGCTCGTCGGCTATGCGCGCGTGCGCAACGTGTCGAAGCTCGTCGCGGGCGGCTCGTCGCGCGTCGGCTTCAACCGCTGGCTCAGGCGCCCGATGGGCGAGAAGATCGCCGAGCACGCGGGCGACCTCGATGTCACGCTGGTCCGCGCGTTCACCGAGCGCGAGACGCGCGAGCCGGGCGGCGGCGCGCTCGACGCGGCCACGCGCGCCTGGCGCGACGCGCTCGCCGCAGGCGGCGAGCGCCGTTCGCCGCCGCGCATGTACGCGTATGCGGCCGTGATCTGCGCGGTCATCACGGGTCTCGCGAGCCTGCTGCACGCTCACATCGACCTGACCAACCTCGCGATGCTGTACTTGCTCGGCGTCGTGTTCGCGGCGGTGAAGCTCGGGCGCGGGCCGGGTGTCATGCTGTCGTTTCTGTCGGTGGCCGCATTCGATTTCTTCTTCGTGCCGCCGCGCATGTCGTTCTCGGTCTCCGACACGCAGTACCTGCTGACCTTTTTCGGCATGCTGCTGACTTCGCTCGTGATCAGCCACCTGACGTCGAGCTTCCGCCGCGAAGCGGCCGTCGCGCGGCGCCGCGAGCGGCGCACCGGCGCGATGTACGCGATGGCGCGCGAGCTGGCCGCCGCGCTCACGACGGAGCAGATCGTCGAGATCGGCAGCCGCCACGTGAGCGAGGTGTTCCGTGCGCGCGTCGCGATGCTGTTGCCCGATAGCGTCGACAAGGTGAAGCAGAAGGTCGAGGAGCCGGACGAGAAGATCACGTTGCAGGGCCCCGAGCTCGATATCGACGTCGGCCAATGGGTCTACGATCAGCAAAAGCCGGCGGGCCGCGGCACCGATACGCTGCCCGCGGCGCAGGCGTTGTATCTGCCGCTGAAAGCGCCGATGCGCACGCGCGGCGTGCTCGCCGTCGTGATGCAGGACATGGGCGAGCTCGAAGTGCCCGAGCAGCAGCGCATGCTCGATGCGTTCGCCGCGCAGATCGCGCTGGCGCTCGAGCGTGTCCACTACGTCGAGATCGCGCGCGACGCGCTCGTGAACATGGAATCGGAGCGGCTGCGCAACTCGCTGTTGTCCGCGATTTCGCACGATCTGCGCACGCCGCTTACATCGATCGTCGGCTTCTCGTCGATGCTCGTGCAGAATCGCGACGCACAGGCCGCGCCGCGCCCGGGCGACGATCTCGTCGAAGCGATACACGAAGAAGCGCTGCGCATGACGGGCATCGTCACGAATCTGCTCGACATGGCGCGCCTGCAGTCGAGCCCCTTGCAATTGAACCGTCAATGGTCGCTGCTCGAAGAGACGGTCGGCGCGGCGCTCGCCGCGTGTAAGCGCGTGCTCGCTCAGCATCCGGCGCAAGTGAAGCTGCCGGCCGACTTGCCGCTCCTGCAGCTCGACGTCGTGCTGATGGAGCGGCTCTTCTCGAACCTGTTCGAGAACGCCGCGAAGTACACGCCTGCGAACACGCCGCTTCTGATCGGCGCCGAGCGCATTGAAGAGGACGGCAAGCCCTACGTGCGCGTCACGATCGACGACTTTGGCCCAGGCCTGCCGCCCGGCATGGAAGCGCGCGTGTTCGAGAAGTTCACGCGCGGCGAAAAGGAATCGGCGAAGCCCGGCATCGGGCTCGGGCTCGCGATCTGCCGGGCGATCGTCGATGCGCACGGCGGCACGATCGGCGCGTTCAACCGCGTCGCGGGCGACGGCAGCATCGCCGGCGCGCGCTTTTGGTTTACGCTGCCGGTCGAGACACCGCCGCCCGAACCGGATGCCTCCGAAGCCCCGGAAGCGGCTGATACCGCGCTACCCGCCGATGCCGATGCGCACGCCGCCGCAGCCGGCATCGTCAACCCGCACGACCACAACCCGAACCGCCAGTCATGAGTGAGCCGACCGTCACCGTAGTCTTGATCGAAGACGAAAAGCAGATTCGCCGCTTCGTGCGCGCGTCGCTCGAAGCCGAGGGGATCGCCGTCCATGACGCCGAGACCGGCAAGCAGGGGCTCGTCGAAGCGGCGACGCGCAAGCCCGATCTCGTGATCGTCGACCTGGGCCTGCCCGACACCGACGGGCTCGATGTGATCCGCGAGCTGCGCGGCTGGTCCGAGATGCCGGTGATCGTGCTGTCGGCGCGTACGCAGGAGACCGAGAAGGTCGCCGCGCTCGACGCCGGCGCGGACGATTACCTGACCAAGCCGTTCGGCGTCTCCGAGCTTCTCGCGCGGATTCGAGCGCATCTGAGGCGGCGCAACCAGGGCGGCGCGAGCGAGTCGCCGCAAGTGAAATTCGGCAGCGTGGCGGTCGACCTCGCGCTGCGCCAGGTCTGGCGCAACGGCGAGGTGGTCCACCTGACGCCGATCGAATACCGCCTGCTCGCGACGCTCGTGCGCCACGCCGGGCGCGTGCTCACGCACCGGCAACTGTTGCGCGACGTGTGGGGGCCGTCGCACGTCGAGAGCAATCACTATCTGCGCATCTACATGGCGCATCTGCGGCAGAAGCTCGAGAGCGATCCCGCGCAGCCGGAACACATCGTGACCGAGACGGGCGTCGGCTACCGGCTGGTCGGCGCGGTCTGAGGGTCTGAGGGCGGGCGCTATCGCCGGTATACTTGCCAAGCGCGGGGACGGCCTCGCGCATGCCGAGCGCGCCGCGCCCGGCATCTTTCTTATCGGGGACGGCCCCATTCGACAATGAGGCGTCCCAGATGTCCTGGATTCTTCTTTTCATTGCCGGTTTGCTCGAAGTCGCCTGGGCGACCGGTCTCAAGGCTTCCGAAGGCTTCACGCGCGTTGGCTGGTCGGCTTTCACGGTCGTGACCGCCTTGGGCAGCTTTTGGCTGCTCGCGATGGCGATGCGGCAGCTGCCGCTCGGCACGGCCTACGCGGTATGGACGGGGATCGGCGCGGTCGGCGCCTTTATCTTCGGCATCGTCATGATGGGCGAGGCCGTGACGCTCGCGCGGGTGGGGAGCGCGGCGCTGATCGTCGTCGGGCTGATCGGGCTCAAGCTGTCGTCGGGACACTAGCCGGAGCACTCAGCGACGGAACCGTGGCGTAACGCGGTGTAGTCGTTTCGACACCCGCCCGGATGTTGCGCGCACGCGAAGCATGCGAATGGCGAAAAGGCGTGGCTATAATGAAGCCGAATCCGTCTTGAAATAGTTCCGCGCATGACTTGCGCGGGTGGCAGCTACGCCGGCAAGGGCCTGCCGAGCGCGGCGCTGATTGCTGCCGCAGCCGCCGACCGGAACGCCCGGTCCACCCAGGCGGCCGGCGGTCACGCAAGGAGGGGGCAATGCTAGACGCACTTTCGCTCGGAGCCGGCCTGTCATGGGCCAGCGGCCTGCGCCTCTACCTGACGGTCTTTCTCGCCGGCGTTTTGCAGCGCTTCGGCGTCCTCCATCTTCCCGATACGTTGGCCGTCCTGTCGTCGCCGTGGGTGATCGGCGCGGCGGCCGTGCTGACGGTGGCCGAATTCCTGGCCGACAAGGTTCCCGCCTTCGATTCGCTCTGGGACGCGGTGCATACCTTCATCCGCATTCCGGCGGGCGCCTTGCTCGCGGCCGGCGCGCTCGGCCACGCGGATCCGGCGCTCTTGACCGTGGCCGCGCTCGCGGGCGGCACGCTGGCCGGCTCGGCGCATCTGGCGAAGGCCGGTACGCGCGCGTTGATCAATCTGTCCCCTGAACCGTTCTCGAACTGGGTCGCGTCGTCGGCCGAGGACGGGCTCGTCTTTATCGGCCTCGCGCTCGCGCTGCTCGTGCCGGTGCTGTTTCTCGCGCTGATGGCGGGCTTCCTGCTGTTCGCGAGCTGGGTGCTCCCGCGGCTGTGGCGCGGCGTGCAGGGCGGCTTTCGCGGCATGGCGACGCATATGGTCTCGCGGCTCGGCTCGTTCGGGAGCAAACACGATTGACCGAGCCGACCGTCGTTTCGGCCGCGCGCCGCTTTTCCGTCACTGATCTTTTGCGCCAGGCGGCGCGCATGACCGCGCGCGACTGGCGCGCGGGCGAACTGACGATGCTGCTGCTGGCGCTCGTGCTGGCGGTGGCGGCGCTGTCCAGCGTCGGCTTTCTGGCTGACCGGCTGCATCAAGGGCTCGAACGCGACGCGCGGCGGATGATCGCCTCCGATTTCATCGTCCGCTCGGATCATCCGGTCGATGCGGCGTTCGTCACGAAAGCGAAGGCGCTCGACCTCCAGACGGCGACGACGGTCATCTTCGCCAGCATGATCTCGTCGAAAGGGGGCGCAGGGGGCGAAGCGCAATCGATCGCGCGGCTCGCCGCCGTGAAGGCCGTCACGAGCGCGTACCCGTTGCGTGGCGCGCTGCGCATCGGGAGCGCGCCCGGCGCACCCGATCATCCCGCCAACACGATTCCCGCGCCCGGCACCGTGTGGGTCGATGCCCAGCTGCTCGACGCGCTGCATGTGCGTGTCGGCGACCCGGTGCAGGTCGGCACGCGCACCTTCACGATTGCGGCCGTCATCACGCGCGAGCTCGATCGCGGCTTTGCGTTCGTCAATTTCGCGCCGCGCCTCATGATGCGCGACGACGAGCTCGCATCGACGGGCCTCATCGGCTACGGCAGCCGCGTGACCTACCGGTTGCTGGTGGCGGGCAGCGACGCGGCCGTCGCGCAGTTCACGGATTTCGCCCACGCGCGCGTCGACGGCGGCAAGATGCGCGGCGTCGCGCTCGAATCGCTGCAGGACGGCCAGCCGCAAGTCCGGCAGACGCTCGACCGCGCCGGCCACTTCCTCACGCTCGTCGCACTCTTGACCGCGCTGCTGGCGGCCGTGGCGATCGCGATGGCCTCGCATCGCTACATGCGGCGCCATCTCGACGGCTGCGCGGTGATGCGTTGCCTGGGTTTGAGCCAGGGGGCGTTGCGCGCGCTCTTCACGCTCGAATTCCTGATGCTCGGCGTCGCGGGCGGCGTGCTCGGCGTCGCGCTCGGCTTTGCGGGACATTGGGCGCTGCTCGCGTGGCTCGGCAGCCTGATCGACGTCCAATTGCCGCTGCCGCGCGTGTGGCCCGCCATCGAAGGCATCGCGGCCGGGCTCGTGCTGCTGTTCGGCTTCGCGCTGCCGCCGCTGTTGCCGCTTACCCGCGTGCCGCCCGTGCGCGTGCTGCGCCGGGAGTGGGGCGAAGCAGGCCGCACCGCGTGGTACGCCTACGCGCTCGGCATCGCGCTGTTTGCCGGGCTGCTCGTGCTCGCGGCGGGCGAGTTGAAGCTCGGCGGCATCGTCGCGGGCGGCTTCGCGGGCGGCATGCTCGTGTTCGTCGGCGTTTCGCGCGCGGTGCTGTGGGGCGCGGCGCGCATCGCGCGCAGCGAGCGCGTCAATGCGGGGATCGGCTGGCGCTATGCCCTGGCGTCGCTCGAGCGGCGCAGCGCCGCGAGCGCGCTGCAGATCACGGCGCTCGCGATCGGCCTGATGTGCCTGCTGCTGATCGCCATCACGCGCGACGATCTCGTGGCGGGCTGGCGCAAGTCGACGCCTCCCGATGCGCCCAATGAATTCATTATCGATATCCAGGCCGACCAGAAGGCCGCTGTCGAAAAGTATCTGGCGGCGCAGGGGATGAGCGACGCGGTGCTCGAACCGATGGTGAAGGGGCGCCTGATCTCGATCAACGGCAAGCCGGTCAATCCCGAGTCATACAAGAACGACGACGCGAAGCGCCTGGTCGACCGCGAATTCAACCTCTCGTACCGCACGACGCTGCCTGACGACAACCGGATCGTCGGCGGCACGTGGTACGGCGACACGGCCAAGCCGCAGATCTCGATCGAGGAAGGGCTCGCGAAGCTGATCGGCGTGAAGACCGGCGATGTGCTGCGCTTCGACGTGACGGGGCTGCCGATCGACGCGCCGGTCACGAGCGTGCGCAAGCTCGATTGGGGCTCGTTCAAGGTCAACTTCTTCGTGCTGATGCCGCCGGCCGCGCTCGACAATTTCCCGGCCACCTACATCACGAGCTTCCACCTGCCGCCCGAGCGGCGCGCGGTGATCGACGGCCTGATCGCCGACTACCCGAGCCTGACCGCCATCGATATCGCGCCGATCCTCGCGCAAATGGAGCGCGTGCTCGCGCAGGTGATCGGCGCGGTGCAGTTCCTGTTTGCGTTCACGCTCGGCGCCGGCGTGCTCGTGCTGTACGCGGCGCTCGCCGGCACGCGCGACGAGCGTATGCGAGAATCCGCGCTGCTGCGCGCGCTCGGCGCGTCGCACCGGCAGGTGCGGGCGGTGCAGGTGGCGGAATTCGTCGCTGTCGGCGCGCTGGCCGGGCTGATGGGCGCGCTCGGCGCGCAGATTCTCGGCTCGGTGCTCGCGACGCGGGTCTTCGAGTTCTATCTCGACTTCGATCCCTGGGTGCTGCCTGCGGGCGTCGCTGCCGGCGTCGCGTGCGCGGGCATCGGCGGCTGGCTCAGCTTGCGGCACGTGCTGATGCGGCCGGCGGTGCAGTCGCTGCGCGACGCGTGAGGCGGGCGGAATTCATCCGCTTTTCGCCTGCTGCCGGAACCCGCGCGGCGATCCTTCTTACTGATTTGGCTGACCGTATGACCGATGTGAACGACGAAACCCCGTCGCAGCCGACGGCCTTCGAACTCGTGGGCGGCGAGGCGCGCGTGCGCGAAATCGTCGACCGTTTCTACGACCTGATGGACCTCGAGCCCGAATTCGCGGGCATTCGCGCGCTGCATCCGCCGACGCTCGACGGCTCGCGCGACAAGCTCTTTTGGTTCCTGTGCGGCTGGCTCGGCGGCCCGGACCACTACATCAGCCGCTTCGGCCACCCTCGGCTGCGCGCGCGGCACTTGCCGTTCGCGATCGCGTCGTCCGAGCGCGACCAGTGGCTGCGCTGCATGGCGTGGGCGATGGACGACGTCGGTCTCGACGAAGCGCTGCGCGAGCGGCTCCTGCATTCGTTTTTCGATACCGCGGACTGGATGCGCAATCGGCCTGGTTGATCGACCGGTACGGCGCTGCCCACACTGGCCGAATGGCTGACTGTCGACGGGGCGGGCGGCTCGGCATAATGGTTTCGCTGGTTATTGCCGTCACCCGGAAACAAAGGAGTCCCCATGCTGACGCGCGCACTCTTTCGCGACGACGCTTACCTGATGCGCTGCGACGCATCGATCACGAGGATCGACGCTGAAGGCATCCATCTCGACCAAACCGTGTTCTATCCGCTCGGCGGCGGCCAGGCGGGCGACGCCGGCACGCTGACGCTCGCGGACGGCGTGCGCATCGAGATCGCCGACACCCGCAAAGCGAAATTCGAAGGCGCAACGCCCGACGACGCGATCCACGTGCCGGCCGCCGGTCAGGAGGCGCTGCTGGCGCGGCTCGCGGCGGGCGAGCGCGTGAGCGCTGAGATCGACTGGGCGCGCCGTTACCGGCACATGCGGCTGCATACGGCGAGCCATCTGATGTGCGCGGTGCTGCCGTATCCGGTCGACGGCTGCAGCATCACAGCCGATTACGCGCGGCTCGATTTCGCCACGGTGGAGCCGATCGAGCGCGAGTTCGTCGAGCAGCGGCTCGCGGAACTGGTCGGCGGCGCGCATCGCGTCGCGACCGAATGGATTACCGATGAAGAGATGCAGCAGCGTCCCGAACTCGTGCGCACGATGAGCGTCAAGCCGCCGATGGGCCTCGGGCGCGTGCGGCTCTTGCGTATCGACAGCGTCGATCTGCAGCCGTGCGGCGGCACGCACGTGCGCAATACGCAGGAGATCGGCGCGCTGCGGGTCGCGAAGCTCGAAAAGAAGAGTGCGCGCACGCGGCGTCTCGTTTTGGAATTCGCATCATGACGCACGACATCGACGCCGCAGCGGCGGTCAATGAGCCGGACTCCGGCGATTACGCCACGCTCGATCCGGCCACGCGAGACGTGCTCGACTTCTGGTTCGGCACGCCCGGATCGGCGGAATTCGGCGCCGATCGCAAGCTCTGGTTCAAGCGCGACGCCGCGTTCGATGACCGCTTGCGCGAGCGCTTCGGCGCGACGCTCGCGACCGCGCTTAGCGGGGGCCACGACGACTGGCAGCGCACGCCGCTCGGCGCGCTCGCGCTCGTCGTCGTGCTCGACCAGTTTTCGCGCAACTGCCATCGCGGCAGTCCGCGCGCTTTCGAGGCCGATGCCAAGGCGGTGCAAGTAGCGCGGAGGATGGTGGAGACGGGCGCGGATCGGCGGCTGCCGTCCACCCATCATCGCGCGTTCGTCTATCTGCCGTTCGAGCACGACGAGTCGATCGAAAGCCAGCGCGAGTCGATACGTCTGTTCGGCGAGTTGGAGCACGAGACAGGGGACACCGGCTATCTCGACTACGCCCACCGGCACGCGGCGATCATCGAGCGTTTCGGGCGGTTTCCACATCGCAATGCCGTGCTCGGCCGCCAATCGACCGACGAGGAGATCGCGTTCCTGCGCGAGCCTGGGTCTTCGTTCTGATGACGGGCGCAGTCCACCGCTCAGTGCAAGGCGGCCACAAGGCTGGGCTTGCGCACGAACACCCGCAGCAGTTCGCTGTCGTCGCCCGGCCGCGCGCCTGACCAGTACGGCGTCCAATTGCCGTCGGGCCGGGTCGCGTCGGAGCGGTAGCTTTGCGTGATGAGCCACCGGCAGGCGGTGGTCTTGGGCGCGTCGGTCGGCTTGTGCAGAACGCCGGCGAAGTAGTACAGCATCGGCGCTTCCGATTCGCCGAGGTTCACGCTGGCCATGCAGTCGCCGGCGTTCCATTCGACGTTCAGGTGCGTGTCGAGGTCTTCGAACACCGAGCGATAGCTCTTTGCCGCATCGATCCACGGCAGGAGCAGCGTGAAGACGAGCCCCCACGCGACGATCGCGCCCGTGCACCAGCTGAACGCCCCGCGCCATTTGCCCGTACGCGCAAGCAGCGGCATCAGGCACAGCCAGCTGAGCGTCAGTACGAGTGCGGGGAGCATCAGGTTCGGCTTGATCGGCAGGGTCCAGTCGAGCGGCAGCCAGCGGCCTAGCAGCTTGAGACCAGCGTGCGCGCTCGTCGAGTCCGTCATGTCGGACCACACGACCCAGGTAAGCGCGGCAATCGTGCCGAAGAGGGTGCGGCTCGCGTAGTCCCAGACGACGTGAACGCGTTGCGGCAAGCGTTCGACGCCTTGCAGCGCAAGAAGCGCAAGCGGTGCGATGAACGGCAGAACGTAGAGTTCGCGCGCCGTCGCCGACATTTGCAGCACGATCATGCCCGTGCCGGAAAACACGACCGGCAACGCAACGCGCGGCTCGCGCCAGCGACGCCAGGCGCCGCCCGCGAGTGCAATCGCGGCGAGCGGCGCGACCGGAAAGCCCACGGAGAAGAGCGAGCGCCAGATGAAGAGCGGCTTGTCGTTCTCCGAGCCGAGCGCCGGCACGGAAAAGCCGAAGAAGCGGCCGACGTTGTTATCCCAGAACCAGACCTTGAACAGCGCCTCCGAGCGCAGATAGAACGCGATCGGCCAGATCAGCGCGAACGGCGCGAACACGAGCGCGGCGGGCACGAGCGAGCGTGCGAACGCACGGCTGCGGCAGGCGGGGTAGAGCACGGGAAGCGCACAGAACGTCGCGCCGAACACGAGCGGCACGAAGAGCCCTTTGCTCAAGAACGCAATGCCGACGCCGGCGCCGAGCATCGCCGAGGCCGTCAGCGAAGCTTGCCGGTTGACGGCATGCGGTCTGCGCACGAATGCGGTGACGAGTTCGAACAGGCCGCAAAAGCCGAGCGCGGTGCCGGCCATCAGCGCGACGTCGGTCATCATGTCGTGCGAGTGCTTGAGCACGACCAGCGTGCCGGCGAAGACCGCGAACGTGCCGAGCACGCGAGCGTCGAACCAGCTGCGTGCGCGCGTGGCGGCGCGGGTGAACCGCGCGACGCAGCCGAGCGTCATCGCCATGAAGAGCGCGCTCGCGAGCCGGGCGGCGTCGTGCAGCGGCAAGTAGCGCTCGAAGGCCCAAGCGAGGCCCGTGGCGACCCAGTCGTAGAGCGGCGGCTTTTCGACGAACGGCTGTCCCGCGTTGGTCGGTACGATCCAGTCGCCGGTTTCGAGCATGTGCTGGATGATGCCGAAGGTATAGGTCTCGTCCTGCTTCCATGGGTCGTGGCCCAGCGTGCCCGGAAGCAGGTAGGCGCACAGCACGGCGATCACGGCGAGCGCGACGCCCAGCCCCGACCAGGGCAAGGCGCGCGAGGCGGAGCTCGAGATCGCGGAAGACGTGGCCGCGGCCGGCGTCATCGAAACGGGGCCGCCGGTCACGAGCGGCGCGCCCGTACGCGTCCGCCGCGTGGAAGAAGATGAGGAATCCTGCATGGTCGGTCCTGATGGCCGAATTCTCGATGGAGTCCGGCCTTGTGAAGCATCGTCACGTGGATCGCTGGCAGATCGACGTGCACGAGCGCCGACTGTCAGGGCTGCGCCATGCTATCGCCCATTTGTTACGGAGTATTACGAGATTTTGTTGAGAATTGTGTAGTTCTGTCGTTGGCAAGCGGCTGCTGGGTGCAAACGATGGGGCCGCGAAGCGGGGGAGGAAGGCGGAGAGCCTTGCCCAGCGGGGCGTACAGAGTCGGCGCGCTGGCGGGAAGGCTCGGTGAGGACTTGGTTAGGGGGCGGACTTTGGAAGAGGGTTCAGCGTCCGCCTGCGACGTCGAGCAGCGCGCCGTTCACGTACGACGCGGCGTCGCCAAGCAGCCAGACGATCGCCTCGGCGACCTCGTCAGCCGTGCCGGGCCGCCCGGCCGGCGTTTGCGCGCCGAGCACCGCGGCGCGGTCGGGACGCCCGCCGCTCGCGTGGATTTCGGTATCGATGAGGCCCGGGCGCACCGCGTTGACGCGCACGCCCCTTGGGCCGAGTTCCTTGGCGAGGCCGATCGTCATCGTGTCGATCGCGCCTTTCGAGCCGGCGTAGTCGACGTACTCGTTCGGCGAGCCGAGCCGCGAGGCCGCCGACGACACGTTGACGATCGCGCCGCCCTGGCCGCCGCGGTCCGTGGACATGCGCCGCGCCGCCTCGCGCGCGCAGAGGTAGGCGCCGAGCACGTTGATGTTGAACATGCGCGCGAGGCGCGCGTAGTCCATCTCGGCGAGCGGCATCCCTGCAGCGACGATGCCCGCGTTGTTGACGAGCGCGTCGATGCGGCCGAATGCGGCCTCGACTGCGTCGAACATCGCGATCACCGCGGCTTCGTCGGCCACGTCGCCTTGCACGACGCACGCCTGGCCGCCCGCGCGCACCACCTCGGCGGCGGTGTCGTCCGCGGCGGCGCGGTTGCGCGCGTAGTTCACGCCGACCGCCCAGCCTTGCGCGCCCAGCATGCGCGCGGTCGCGCGGCCGATGCCGCGGCTTGCGCCGGTGATCAGGACGGTCTTTGTCATGGCGCTTCGTTACACCGTATCCGGCGTGGTTTTAGCCGACCACTTGTCCTTGCCGGGCGGCTGATAGCGCTTGATCTTGTCGATCAGCGCGGCGGCGTCGGCATCGATTTGCAGGATGTCGAAGTAGGTCTGCTGCATGAAGCCTTCCTGCACCGTGTGCTCGAGCATCGTGATGAGCGGATCGTAGTAGCCCTCGATGTTGTAGAGCGCCACCGGCTTGTGGTGATAGCCGAGCTGCGCCCACGTATAGACCTCGAACAGCTCCTCGAGCGTGCCCGCGCCGCCCGGCAGCGCGACGAACGCATCCGAGAGATCGGCCATCATCTTCTTGCGCTGATGCATGTCGGGCACGACATGCAGCTCGGAAAGCCCGCGGTGCCCGACTTCCTTGTTGACGAGCAGCTCGGGGATCACGCCGATCGCGCGGCCGCCGGCGGCGAGCACCTCATCGGCGATCGTGCCCATCAGGCCGACGCGGCCGCCGCCATAGACGAGCGTCAGCCCGGCCTCCACCAGCGCGCGGCCAAACGATTGCGCGGCCTTCGCATAAACCGGCTTCACGCCGAACGAAGAGCCGCAGTACACACATACCGATTTCATTTATCGAGAATCCTTCGAATCGGAGCGGGCCGCGCCGGGCTCGCGAGGCGGCAGGAAGTCGGCGAACTCGCGCTTGGGAAGCTTGCCCGAGACGAGGTCGTCGAACAGCTGCCGCGAGCGGCCACGCAGGTACGGCGCCATCATCGAGATCACGTGCACGCTCACCTGATGCAGTTCCGCGCGAATCGCATCCTGCTCGTTGTATTTGCGCGGGTTCATCACGAATTGGTACGACAGCCAGTAGGTCGAGATGACGCCCATATTGGTCGCGATGACCTGAATCTCTTCCGGCGTGGCGACCATTTCGTTGTCCGCCACGAGCAGCTCGCACATTTCGCGCGCGAAGCGCACCTTGTGGCTGATGATCTGCTTGAAGTGGGTTTCGAGCGTGCGATTGCGCGCCAGCAGGTCGTTCAGGTCCCGGTACAGAAATCGGTACGCCCACATGAACTCGGCCATGTACTGCAGATAGGACCACGTTTCGTCGATGGTCGGACGATGGTCTTCCGGAAAGCGCAGACGCCGTTCAATAGCCTGCTCGAACTGCGCAAAAATGCTATTGATAATGTCGTCTTTATTACGGAAATGGTAGTAAAGGTTGCCGGGGCTGATCTCCATTTCCTCGGCGATGGTCGTCGTCGTGACGTTCGGTTCACCGATCTCGTTGAAGAGCTTCAGCGACAACTCGAGAATGCGCTCACGAGTACGGCGGGGAGGTTTGGCTTCCATTCTCGACGGCCCTGGTTCCGCCGGGACTCGCGCACGGCAATGGGTGGGTTGCGGCGTAGATCCGGCTTGGTTTCTATGATGATTTTGAGACTGCCGGCCGATTATAAACCGGTCGTTCTCTTATCTAGGCCGGGATTCAGGGTTTTCACTGGTCTAGACCGAATTGACCGTTTGCGCGGGCGTTTCCGTCGTGTTTCGGGGCCCGAACGCTCGCCGGTCTCACCTTAGCGCCCGATCCAATTCCCAACCCACCGCACCACGAGCGGTCCGACGATCAGCACCCACGTCATGACGCAGACGAACAGCGCCACCATCACCGCCGCGCTGCCGAGGTCCTTCGCGCGCTTGGACAGCTCGTGACGTTCGAGCGAGATGCGATCGATGGCGGCCTCGACGCTCGAGTTCAGCAGCTCGACGATCAGCACGAGCAGCACCGAGCCGAGCAGCAGCACATGCGAGACGGCGTCCACCGGCACGAACACGCCACACGGCACCAGGATCGCCGTGAGCGTGAGCTCCTGACGGAACGCGCTTTCTTCGCGGATCGCGACGCGAAAGCCATTCAGCGAGTTTTTGAGCGCGTGCCAGGCCCGCGTGATGCCGCGATTGCCTTTGTACGGATTGAACGGCAGCGGCGCGAGCGGATCGTCGGGGCCGAGCGGTTCGTGGGTGTCGGCGCTATCTTGGGAGTCGGAGAGATGGAGGCGCATCGGCGTGACCTGGGGGACGGAGTCGGCAGGGTCGCCATCGGTCGGCACGGCTCGCGCAGGGCGAGCCGTGTGGGCCGATGGAGCGCCTATTTTCGCGCCTGTCGAGCCGCGCGTCATGCGGCTTGGCTTTCCTCGCTGAACGTCGGGCGCGACAGCGGTTTCAGGTGAGCCGCGAACTGCTCGGAAGCCGCCGTCCACGAGAAGCGCTCAGCCCACGCGCGGGCATGATTGCGATCGATCTTCAGCGCTTCGAGGCACGCTTCGCGCAGGTCCTCGTGCATCGCGCCGGCGCCGCCGTCGCCGAGCACGTCGATCGGACCGGTCACCGGGAACGCCGCCACCGGCGTGCCGCAGGCGAGCGCTTCGAGCAGCACGAGCCCGAACGTGTCGGTGCGGCTCGGGAATACGAAGACGTCGGCTGCCGCGTAGACCTTCGCGAGCTCGGCCTGCGTCAGCACGCCGAGATAGTTGACCTCGGGATAGCGCGACTTCAATTCGGCGAGCGCCGGACCTTCGCCCGCGACCCACTTCGAGCCGGGCAGGTCGAGCTTCAGGAATGCCTCGACGTTCTTCTCCACGGCCACGCGCCCGACATACAGGAAGATCGGCCGCGCGGTGTTGAGGACCTTCGATTCCATCTGATGGAAGATGTCGAGATCGACGCCGCGCGTCCACAGCACGACGTTGGTGAAGCCGAACTTTTCCAGATCGGCCTTGACGACCGGCGTCGGCGCCATCACCGCCAGCGACGCCTTATGGAACCAGTGCAGGAACTTGTAGGTGGCCGAGAGCGGAATGCCGAAGCGCGCCTGCACGTACTCAGGAAAGCGCGTGTGATAGGCCGTCGTGAACGGCAGCTTGTGCTTGATCGCATAGGCGCGGGCAGCGAGGCCGAGCGGGCCTTCGGTTGCGATGTGCAGCGCGTCCGGCGCGAATTCGTCGATGCGCGCGTTGAGCTTGCGGCGCGGAAACAGCGACAGCCGGATCTCGGGGTAAGTCGGACACGGAATCGTGTTGAACTCGAGCGGCGTGAGCAGCTCGACGCGATGTCCGAGCGCGGTGAGCTCGCGCGTCGTGTTCTTCAGCGTGCGTACCACGCCGTTGACCTGCGGTTCCCATGCATCTGTGACGATCAGGATTTTCATTGAGTGCGGTCCGATGAGGAGCAGGATTTAAGCGGTCGTAGCCTTGGCCTTGCGCGTGCTGACTTCCGGCGAGCGCATGACGGTCCAGTAGATCACCTTCAATTCGCCTTCGAGCGTCTCGACGAGCGCCGACAGGCTCTCGACCCAGTCGCCGTCGTTGCAATAGAGCACGCCATCGATGTCGCGGATCTCGGCCTTGTGGATGTGGCCGCAGACGACACCATCGCAGCCGCGGCGACGCGCTTCGTCGGTCATCACGCGCTCGAACGAGGAGATGAAGTTGACGGCGTTCTTGACCTGATGCTTCAGGTATTGCGACAGCGACCAGTACTGGAAGCCGAGCTTGATGCGGATGCGGTTGAACCAGCGGTTCAGGATCAGGATCATCGAGTACGCGGTGTCGCCGAGGTAGGCGAGCCACTTCGCATGCTGGATCACGCCGTCGAACAGATCGCCGTGCACGATCCACAAACGCTTGCCCGAGAGCGTCGTGTGGAACGCCTCGCCGCGCACGTGGATGTCGCCGAACGCGAGGTCGCAGAACTGGCGCGCGCCCTCGTCGTGGTTGCCGGGGATATAGACGACGTGCGTGCCTTTTCGCGCTTTGCGCAAGATCTTCTGCACGACGTCGTTGTGCGCCTGCGGCCAGTACCAGCCTTTCTTCAACTGCCAGCCGTCGATGATGTCGCCGACCAGGTACAGGTATTCCGACTCGTTGTGGCGCAGGAAGTCGAGCAGATACGGCGCCTGACAGCCGCTCGAGCCGAGGTGGATATCCGACAGCCAGATCGCCCGGTAGCGATGCGAGCCCGCATCGTCATCGTCGTGATGACTGCTGGCCGTGGCAGGCGGAAGACTGGGATCTTGCGGGACTGGCAGCGTGCCGCCTGGAGAGGCGGGCCGGAAGGCGGCGGGGTCGACGCTGGCGCCGATTTGGCGGAAGAGGGTAGTCGCGGACGTTTGTTGGTCCATGGCTCACGCGTCGAGTTTTGCGATACGCGCATTGCGCCATGGGGCTGTGACTGCTCCGTGACAGTCACGAGAACTTCTTATTACGTGCCGTTTGTACCGTGCCGAGCGTTGCAAAAGCGCATCATCGGGCGGCGCATCGGCTTGCTTATTCGCCCGCTTTAGAGGCGGATTGGGCGAGATCGACGGTGACGATGCGCGTACCGGCGATCCGATCGTGCGGGAATTGCCGTTCGCGATCGAGCCGCGCGGCGGCGGCCCACAGCACGAACCAGGCGGCCGCAATGCCGAGCGTCACCGGCAGGCTCAAGTGCAGGAGCGGATGCAAGGCGAGCGGCGGCAGGAACCACAGCCACGCCACGGCATAGCGGACCACCGCGCGCGCGACCGGCACGGCGTTGCCGTCGGCGCCGACGATGCGCAGCCGCCACGTCTTCATCGGCAGCGTCTGGCCGCCGTGCGTCCAGAACCAGACGAAGTAGACGCCGACCACGAGGCCGATCCACGCGGCGAGCAGATTGTGATGGGTGAGGCCGTTGCGCTGCTGGGTCAGCGTGCCGAACAGGTAGCCCGCGAAGAACACGACGCCGAACAGGATCACGCCCTCATACGCCATCGATGCGAGGCGGCGGCGTACGGTCGGCGCAGCGCTGGCGGGCGCGAGGGAGGGCGAGGGCGTGGTTGGGTCGGTCGGAGACGTAGGAGTGAGCACGGGCGGGGCGGCCAAAATCGCGCTCAGGAGCCTTGGTACACCGACGGCGCTTCGGACGGCGACACCGGCACCGGCGTCGCGGGCGCGAAGCTGCCGGGCGCGGGAATCTGCGGTGCGCCGCCCCCTGCGGGTTCGCTCGCCGGGCCCGCCTGCGGCAAGGCCGCAACGCTGCTGCCCGGCTGCTCGTGCTGGTTCACCAGCCGGTTGATGCCCTTGATTTCAGCTTTGGTGCCGGACGGCGGCGCGCTGACGACGGTCGGCCGGCGTTTGCGTTCGGTTGCCGCGAGCTTCTCTTTCTGCTCCTCGGGCAACTCTTGATATGCCTTCCAGGCGTTCTGGCGCGCCTGCGCCGGCAACTCCTTCGAAACCTGGTAGTTCTCGCGCGCGACGCGCCGTTGGTCCGGCGTCATCTTGACCCACTCGGTCATGCGTTCATGGAGTCTTTTCTGCGCTTCTGGCGACATCTTCGCGAAACGCGACGCGATCTTGATCCATTTGCGCTTGCGTTCGTCGCTGAATTTGTCCCACTCGGACGCGAACGGAGCGAGCGCTTCGTGCTGGGCGGACGTCAGGCGCGCCCACGCGAGGGGATTATTGTCGATCGGGAGCGACGGCAGATCGGCCGCCAGCGACGCGACCGGCGACGACGCGCCAACCGGCGCGCCGGCGGCCGGCGTGACAGCCGCCTGCGGATAGAAGCGTGGATAAGTGGCGGCGAACGCGACCAGGCCCGCGATCGCGCAACCGAACACAACGGCCAAGCCGCGCTTGTAGCTCACCCCGATGGTCTCCCTGCCGCTTTAACGGGCGCGCGACAGATACGCGTTGAACCCGTGATCGAGATACGCGTTGAGCGGCAGGTCGTCGCTCAGCATGGCGGCATCGATATCGGCGAGTTCGGCGGAGCGCTGCACGTCTTCCCAGTAGGCAACGGCCACGACGCCTGCCACGAGCGCCACGAGCGGCCATACGCGCAATGCGCGGCGCAGCGGCGAGACGCGGCGCGGCTCGGAGGCGGGAGCGGGCATGCCGACATTGGCGCCGGCATGGGCGAACACCGGCACGAAAGCGGGTGCGGCGACGGCTTCCGGCTTCTTGCGGGCGAGAGCGGTACGCCGGGCTGCCGCCAGCCTGTCGGTAGCGGAGGCGGGCAGGTTGGCGGCGTTTTCGTCGAGCGCGCGGCGCACTTTCAGTGCGAATTCGAGTTCTTTTGTTTCGGGAGCGGAGCTCATAGCGTGATTCCTTTGGCCTTGAGCGCGGCCGCCAATGCGTGCGTGGCTCGCGAACAGTGTGTCTTGACACTGCCTTCGGAGCAGCCCATTGCGGCGGCAGTCTCGGCGACATCCATATCTTCCCAGTAACGCATGAGAAACGCCTCCCGTTGACGTGCCGGTAATTTTTGGATCTCCGCGTCGATCAGCCCGAGCACCTGCTCGCGCTCGAGCTTTTGCTCACTGCTCTCCGCGCCGATGGAGCCTTCCTCTGATTCGAGGGTCTCGAGCGGATCGAATTCGTCGTCTTCCGCGTTGCCGAGCGACGAAAACAGGCTGACCCAAGTATTGCGCACTTTCTGGCGACGAAAATAATCATGCGTCGCATTCTGAAGAATACGCTGAAAGAGAAGGGGAAGCTCAGCTGCCGGACGGTCGCCGTACTTCTCGGCGAGCTTGATCATCGCGTCCTGAACGATATCTAGGGCGGCATCGTCGTCGCGCACGGCGTAGACCGTCTGCTTGAACGCGCGCCTTTCGACGCCCGCCAGAAAATCGGCGAGTTCCTTGTCTGATGCCATCCGTGGGAATCGGCGCAGCGAGTGCGCGCCGTAATCGATTGAAAAATGTCGTAAAACTCGCGGATGCTAACAAACTTTTGCGATGCTGGGGTCGCCGGATGGCCCAAAGGCTGGCCGATGCGTTGTTTTTACGCGGTTTATGCAGTGAATTTTGGCGCGCTTGCGCCCCCGGTGTGCTGCGCTGCGGGAATTATTACTTGACCGCGCAACGCGCAACGATTATCTTCGACGGTTCGCAACATAAGTGACTGTCTCTTTTGAGGCGAACCCAAGAAGTTCGCCTGTCAACTGGACGCGCCGCTTGAACCCGAGCCACAAGCCCGGCAGAGAGCACCCGATCAATTTTTTGCCGAAAATTCGAAAGGTGAATGATGAATATGCCCAGCGCGGAATTCTCCACGTCGGATACGACCACTCCCCACGAAACTGACTCCATTGGCGCAACCGTGCTCATGCGCGCGCTCGCCGACGAAGACGTCGAATTCGTCTGGGGCTATCCCGGCGGCTCGGTACTCTACATCTACGACGAGCTGTACAAGCAAGACAAGTTTCAGCACATCCTCGTGCGCCACGAGCAAGCCGCCGTGCACGCCGCCGACGCCTATGCGCGCTCGACGGGCAAGGTCGGCGTGTGTCTCGTGACCTCCGGCCCCGGCGTCACCAACGCGGTGACCGGCATCGCCACGGCCTACATGGATTCGATCCCGATGGTGATCATCAGCGGCCAGGTGCCGACTGCCGCCATCGGCCAGGATGCGTTCCAGGAGTGCGATACGGTCGGCATCACGCGTCCGTGCGTGAAGCACAACTTCCTCGTGAAGGACGTGCGCGACCTCGCGGCCACCGTCAAGAAAGCGTTCTACATTGCCCGCACCGGTCGCCCCGGCCCCGTGCTGATCGACATTCCGAAGGATGTGTCGAAAGCGCCGTGTCAGTACGAGCCGCTCAAGAGCGTCTCGCTGCGCTCGTACAACCCGGTCACCAAGGGCCACTCGGGCCAGATCCGCAAGGCCGTGTCGCTGCTGCTGTCGGCGAAGCGCCCGTACATCTACACCGGCGGCGGCATCATCCTCGCCGACGCGTCGCGCGAGCTGAACCAGTTCGCCGATCTGCTCGGCTACCCCGTCACGAACACGCTGATGGGGCTCGGCGGCTACCGCGCGAGCGACAAGAAGTTCCTCGGCATGCTCGGCATGCACGGCACGTACGAAGCCAACATGGCGATGCAGAACTGCGACGTCCTGATCGCCATCGGCGCGCGCTTCGACGATCGCGTGATCGGCGATCCGGAGCACTTCGCCTCGCGTCCGCGCAAGATCATCCATATCGACATCGATCCGTCGTCGATCAGCAAGCGCGTGAAGGTCGACATTCCGATCGTCGGCGACGTGAAGGAAGTGTTGAAGGAATTGATCGAGCAATTGCAGCACGCCGAGCATGGCCCCGACACCGAAGCGCTCGCGCAATGGTGGAAGGACATCGAAGGCTGGCGCTCGAAGAATTGCCTCAAGTACGACCGCGAGAGTGAGATCATCAAGCCGCAATACGTCGTCGAAAAGCTCTGGGAGCTCACCGACGGCAACGCGTTCGTCTGCTCGGACGTCGGCCAGCACCAGATGTGGGCCGCGCAGTTCTATCGCTTCAACAAGCCGCGCCGCTGGATCAACTCGGGCGGCCTTGGCACGATGGGCTTCGGCCTGCCGGCGGCGATGGGCGTCAAGATGGCGCACCCGGATGACGAAGTCGTCTGCATCACGGGCGAAGGCTCGATCCAGATGTGCATCCAGGAGCTCTCGACCTGCAAGCAGTACGAGACGCCGGTCAAGATCATCTCGCTCAACAACCGCTACCTCGGCATGGTCCGCCAGTGGCAGCAGATCGAATACAGCAAGCGCTATTCGCATTCGTACATGGATGCGCTGCCGGATTTCGTGAAGCTCGCCGAAGCGTACGGCCACGTCGGCATGCGCATTGAGAAGACTTCGGATGTCGAGCCGGCGCTCAAGGAAGCGCTGCGTCTGAAGGATCGCACCGTATTTCTCGACTTCCAGACCGATCCGACCGAAAACGTCTGGCCGATGGTTCAGGCCGGCAAGGGCATCACTGAGATGCTGCTCGGATCGGAAGACCTATAAGGACGCTTGCCCGCGCCAGCTTCGGCTCTCGCGCGCCTTCACGAAGGGCGCAGCGACGACGAAGCGGCGGCAACTGTTCGCATCGACATCTGGATAGACTGGGAAATCAACCATGAGACACATTATTTCCGTCCTGCTGGAAAACGAACCGGGCGCGTTATCGCGCGTCGTCGGGCTCTTTTCGGCACGCGGCTACAACATCGAAACCTTGACGGTGGCGCCGACCGAAGACCATTCGCTGTCGCGCTTGACCATCGTTTCCATTGGCTCCGACGACGTGATCGAACAGATCACGAAGCATCTGAACCGCCTGATCGAGGTGGTGAAAGTGGTCGACCTGACCGAGGGCGCCCACATCGAACGCGAGTTGATGCTGATCAAGGTGAGAGCGGTCGGCAAGGAGCGTGAAGAGATGAAGCGCATGGCGGATATCTTCCGCGGACGTATCATCGACGTCACCGAAAAAACCTACACGATCGAATTGACGGGCGCGAGCGACAAGCTCGACGCCTTCATCGAAGGGCTCGACGCCGCCGTGATTCTCGAAACGGTCCGCACGGGCAGCTCGGGGATCGGCCGCGGCGAACGTATTCTGAAGGTGTAACGCCGCTTCGATCGCGCGCCGGGCGAGAGGCAGCCATGCAATGCCAACCCGGCGCAACCACGCAACGCATTTGAATTTCACTGATTACGCGAAGGAACAGACATGAAAGTTTTCTACGATAAAGACGCCGACCTCTCCCTCATCAAAGGCAAGCAGGTCACGATCATCGGCTACGGCTCGCAAGGCCATGCGCACGCGCTGAACTTGAAGGAAAGCGGCGTGAATGTGACGGTCGGTCTGCGCAAGGGTGGCGCATCGTGGAGCAAGGCCGAGAACGCGGGCCTCGCCGTCAAGGAAGTGGCGGAAGCCGTGAAGGGCGCCGACGTCGTCATGATGCTCCTGCCCGACGAGCAGATCGCCGAGGTCTACGCGAAGGAAGTGCACGCCAACATCAAGCAGAACGCCGCACTCGCGTTCGCGCACGGCTTCAACGTCCACTACGGCCAAGTGATTCCGCGTGCCGATCTCGACGTGATCATGATCGCGCCGAAGGCGCCGGGCCATACCGTGCGCGGCACGTACTCGCAAGGCGGCGGCGTGCCGCACCTGATCGCGGTTGCGCAAGACAAGTCGGGCGCGGCGCGCGACATCGCGCTGTCGTATGCAGCGGCTAACGGCGGCGGCCGTGCCGGCATCATCGAAACGAACTTCCGCGAAGAAACCGAAACCGACCTGTTCGGCGAGCAAGCCGTGCTGTGCGGCGGCACGGTCGAGCTGATCAAGGCTGGCTTCGAAACGCTGGTGGAAGCGGGCTACGCGCCGGAAATGGCGTACTTCGAGTGCCTGCACGAACTGAAGCTGATCGTCGACCTGATCTACGAAGGCGGCATTGCGAACATGAACTACTCGATCTCGAACAACGCCGAGTACGGCGAGTACGTGACGGGGCCGCGCGTCATCACCGACGAAACGAAGAAGGTGATGAAGGATGTCCTCAAGGACATCCAAACGGGCGAGTACGCGAAGAGCTTCATTATCGAAAACCGCGCCGGCGCGCCGACGCTGCAATCGCGCCGCCGCCTGACGGCCGAGCACCAGATCGAGCAAGTCGGCTCGAAGCTGCGCGCGATGATGCCGTGGATCGCGAAGAACAAGCTCGTCGACCAGTCGAAGAACTGATAAGTCGCGTTGCTTTGCCGCAGCCGGTGCGAAATGCGTGCCGGTTGCACCAAAAAGCCGTCCGGTGTCGCCGTGCGCCGGACGGCTTTTGCTATGCTACGGTTTTACAAAAAGACTGAATCAATCCATGAATTACCCTCACCCGATCATCGCGCGCGAAGGCTGGCCTTTTATTGCGATCGCCGCCGTCGTTGCGTTGCTGATCCATGCCGTCTCGGGGTTCGGCTTTGCGTGGCCGTTCTGGCTGCTGCTCATTTTCGTCGTCCAGTTTTTCCGCGATCCGGCGCGTCCGATTCCGACTCAAGCGAACGCCGTGCTGTGTCCCGCCGACGGGCGTATCGTCGCGGTCGAAACCACGCACGATCCCTATGCGAATCGCGAAGCGCTGAAGATCAGCGTGTTCATGAACGTCTTCAACGTCCACTCGCAGCGCTCGCCGGTGGATGGCGCGATCTCGAAGGTTGAATATTTTCCGGGCGCGTACTTGAACGCCGCCATCGACAAAGCGTCGCTCGAAAACGAGCGCAATGCGGTCGTGATTCAGACCGCGGGCGGCCAGACGGTGACCTCGGTGCAGATCGCCGGCCTCATCGCGCGACGCATTCTCTGCTACGTGCGCGCCGGCGAGCCGCTGACGCGCGGCCAGCGCTACGGCTTCATCCGATTCGGCTCGCGTGTTGACGTGTATTTGCCGGTGGGCAGCCGTCCGCGCGTTTCGATCGGCGAGAAGGTCTCCGCATCGTCGACGATTCTCGCTGAACTCTAAGGCGGCACAAGGAGGCATCGATGGCCGCACTCAAACCGCGCCGCCCCCGTGGCAACGGCACGCACTTGCCGCGGCCGTTTCGCCGCAACAAGGCGCTGGCCGCGGAGCCGGCGCCGATCGACAGCCGTCGCGCGCTACGCCAGCAGTTTTTGCGCAAGCGCGGGATCTATTTGTTGCCTAACGCGTTCACCACCGCGGCGCTGTTCTGCGGTTTCTTCGCGGTCGTGCAGGCGATGAACGTGCGCTTCGAGATCGCGGCGATCGCAATCTTCGTCGCGATGGTGCTCGACGGGATGGACGGCCGCGTCGCGCGCATGACTCACACGCAAAGCGCGTTCGGCGAGCAGTTCGACAGCTTGTCGGACATGGTGTCGTTCGGCGTGGCGCCGGCGCTCGTGATGTACGAATGGGTGCTGAAGGATCTGGGCCGCTGGGGCTGGCTCGCGGCGTTCGTCTACTGTTCGGGGGCGGCGCTGCGTCTCGCGCGCTTCAACACGAACATCGGCGTCGTCGACAAGCGCTTTTTCCAGGGGCTGCCTAGCCCGGCCGCGGCCGCGCTGATCGCGGGCTTCGTCTGGCTCGCGACCGATAATCGGGTGCCGGTCAAGCTCGTATGGCTGCCGTGGGTAGCGTTCGCTCTGACCGTGTACGCCGGCGTGACGATGGTGTCGAATGCGCCGTTCTACAGCGGCAAGGCGCTGGACGTACGGCATCGCGTGCCGTTTGCAGCGATTCTTTTGGTCGTTGTGGCTTTCGTGCTGGTGTCGTCCGATCCGCCGCTCATGCTGTTCGGCCTTTTCGTGCTGTATGGCTTTTCGGGGTACGCCTTCTGGGCGTATATGGCGGTTCGGGGCAGGGAGAATCCTGCAAGGTCTTCGCCGCACGATCACTGATCTGGTGCGATCCAAGGTACGCGGGGATTTCGAAAGCGGCAGCCTGATTGGCTGCCGCTTTTGTATTGCCGCTCCAGACGGCCGTCCCCGGATGGCCGTCCCTCCCATTTGCACGATTATGCGAATGCCGCTATAGTCACCGGCATGGCAACTTTCACGTTCCCCCTCCTTTCCCTTCTAGCCGGTGCGCCGCTACGCGCGCTAGCTCTAGCGCGCCTGCCGCGCTGATCGTTTTCGCCCTCCGTTTGCCTCGTTCGTTGTTTGGCGTCGCCTGCGGTGGCGCAAACACCCGAATTCCGTTTGTATCCAATCGAATGAACGAGTCCCCGGAGACCTGAAATGGCAGACAAGCTGATTATTTTCGACACGACGTTGCGCGACGGCGAGCAATCGCCTGGAGCGTCGATGACGAAAGAAGAGAAGATCCGCATCGCGAAGCAATTGGAGCGGATGCGCGTCGACGTGATCGAAGCGGGCTTCGCGGCCAGCTCGAACGGCGATTTCGACGCGATCAACACGATTGCGTCGATCATCAAGGAAAGCACGGTCTGCTCGCTTGCCCGCGCAAACGACAAAGACATTCAACGCGCCGCCGATGCTCTGCGTCCCGCCGAGCGCTTCCGCATTCACACGTTCATCGCGACGTCGCCGCTGCACATGGAAAAGAAGCTGCGGATGACGCCCGATCAGGTCTACGAGCAGGCGCGCCTCGCCGTGCGCTTCGCCCGCAAGTTCACCGATGACGTCGAGTTCTCGCCGGAAGACGGCAGCCGTTCCGACATGGATTTCCTGTGCCGCGTGCTGGAAGCGGTGATCGACGAAGGCGCGACGACGATCAACATCGCCGACACCGTCGGTTATGGCGTGCCCGAGCTTTACGGCAATCTCGTGAAGACGCTGCGCGAGCGCATCCCGAACTCGCACAAGGCTGTGTTCTCGGTCCATTGCCATAACGATCTCGGCATGGCGGTCGCGAACTCGCTCGCGGGCGTGCAGATCGGCGGCGCGCGCCAGGTCGAGTGCACGATCAACGGTCTCGGCGAGCGCGCGGGCAACACGTCGCTCGAAGAAATCGTGATGGCCGTGAAGACCCGCAAGGACTACTTCGGCCTGGATCTCGGCATCGACACGACGCAGATCGTGCCGGCTTCGAAGCTGGTATCGCAGATCACCGGCTTCGTGGTTCAGCCGAACAAGGCGGTGGTCGGCGCCAATGCGTTTGCGCACGCGTCGGGCATCCACCAGGACGGCGTGCTCAAAGCGCGCGACACCTACGAAATCATGCGCGCGGAAGACGTGGGCTGGACCGCGAACAAGATCGTGCTCGGCAAGCTGTCGGGCCGTAACGCGTTCAAGCAGCGTCTGCAAGAGTTGAGCATCACGGTCGATAGCGAAACCGAACTGAACGCTGCGTTTGCGCGCTTCAAGGAACTGGCCGACCGCAAGGCGGAAATCTTCGACGAAGACATCATCGCGATCGTCACCGAGGAATCGGCGCAGGCGCAAGAACGCGAGCACTACAAGTTCGTGTCGCTCGCGCAGCATTCGGAAACCGGCGAGCGGCCGCACGCGCGCATCGTCTTTTCGGTCGACGGCAAAGAGACGACCGGTGAGGCGCACGGCAACGGCCCGGTCGATGCAACGCTCAACGCGATCGAGAGCGAAGTCGGCAGCGGCTCCGAGTTACTGCTGTATTCGGTGAACGCGATCACGACCGGCACGCAGGCGCAGGGCGAGGTGACGGTGCGTCTGTCGAAGAGCGGGCGCATCGTGAACGGCGTCGGCACGGATCCGGATATCGTCGCCGCTTCGGCGAAGGCGTATATCTCGGCGCTGAACAAGCTGCACTCGAATGCGGACAAGCTGAACCCGCAGCGTTCCTGATCGGGCAGGCGGCAGGCGGCGGTTGATCCGCCGCCGGTTACCAGCGAGCTTGAAATGAAAGGCCCTCGCCATAAGCGAGGGCTTTTTGCTGCCTGCGCGCCGCACAAGGCGTGTGCGATCGGCACGCGAAATTTCCGTTAGAAAATGTTGCGCCGATCAGGATCGTGCAGCGGATCGGGCGTCTTCTGCGTGAGCCTAAGCACGCCCTGATCGTCGAAATAGAAGCTGTAGAGCATGTACCAGACGTTGTCCTCCATATAACGATACGTCCAGACCTCGCGCTTCATCAGCGGGAAATACGAGGTTTCCACCGGACGTCCGAAATTCACGAGCACGTCTTTCCTGGTCCACTGGCCGATCTGCGCGCGGTAGAACTCGTTGGGCTGCAGCACTTGGCGCACATTCACGATCTTGCCGGAAGCGTCGACGTCGGCGGCGGTGGTGACTTCGCCCATCGGCTGCGTCGGCCACATGAGGCGCTTGCCGCCATCGGGCAGGTCGTAGACTTCGCGTGGCGGACCGAGTCGGGCGATGATCGTCGATTGGTCGGCGCCCGCTTGATATTGCTGCCAAGGCTGCGCGCAGCCCGCTAGCAGCAACGCCGCGGCGCACACAAGCACGGATGTCAGGCGCTGTCTCATGGAGTCCTCCAATTCATCGAGTGACGGCTTTTTATCACGGGGTCACATGATTTTGACAGGTTGCGCGGCAAAAGATTTTTTAGCGCTTCGAAGCGGGCGGTGTGACGGAGATCGCGAATCGATGAGCGGGGATGCGTCGTATTGACGGCAACGTCGCGCATTCGCTGTCGAAAGGAGGGCGGGGTGACTGCTTGCGAATCGCCGGTTCGCCGAACTATGATCCGCGCTTCGAACAATTCACTCGGGGTAGCGATGACACGAGCATGGATGAGCCGGCTGGCGGCGGCCGCCTTTGCAGCATGGGTGGCGGCGACGCCGGCGCAACAGGTGAGCGCAGCGGCAGCACCGGCGGGTGCGCCGATTCAGCTCGCGTTGATCGAAGGAATGTCGGGGCCGTTCGCCAACGCGGGGGCCGCGGTCGAGCGGAACCTGCGCTTTGGCGTCGAGCGCGTGAATGCGCGGGGTGGCGTCAAGCTCGCTGACGGCGCGCATCCGCTCGAACTGGTCGTGCTCGACAGCAAGGGCAGCACCGAAGGGGCGCTCTTGCAATTGCGCGCCGTCGCCGACCGGCACATCGGCTTCGTGATGCAGGGCAATAGCTCGGCGGTCGCGGCAGCGCTCGTTGCGTCGATCGAAAAGCAAAACGCGCGCGAACCGGACAATCGCGAGCTGTTCCTCAACTATTCGGCCGACGACCCGGCGCTCACCAACGCCAATTGCAGCTTCTGGCACTTCCGTTTCGACGCGCACGCGGGCATGCGGATGGACGCGCTCGCGGACGTGATCCAGCAGGACCGGTCGGTGAAAAAGGTTTATCTGCTGAACCAGGACTACAGCTTCGGGCATGACGTCAGCACGCTCGCGCGCGAGGCGCTGGCGCAAAAGCGCCCGGATATCGCGATCGTCGGCGACGAGTTCCATCCGATCGGCCGCGTGAAGGACTTCACGCCCTATATCGCCAAAATGCGGGCGAGCGGTGCAGACGCGGTCATCACGGGGAACTGGGGCAACGACCTGACCCTGCTGGTCAAAGCAGCGCGCGAGCAAGGGCTCAACGCGAAGTTCTACACGTTCTACGGCAACAGTCTCGACGCGCCCGCGGCGCTCGGCGACGCGGGCGTAAAGCGCGTGCTGGCCGTCGCGGACTGGCATCCGAACGCGGGACCGGCGGCCTCCGACGCCTACTACGCGGCCTTTCGCGCGCGCTTCCCGGCCGCCCAGGACGACTACCCGGTGCTGCGCATGGAAATCATGATCGAGATGCTGGCTGACGCGATGACGCGCGCGGGCACGCCAGATCCGGCGGCGGTGGCAAAGGCGCTCGAAGGGATGAAGTTCGACAACGGCTTTCATCGCGCTTGGATGCGTGCCGAGGACCATCAGTTGATCCAGCCCCTTTATGTGATGGAGATGGACAAGGCCGGCACGCCGGGCGTGCGCTTCGACAATGAAGGGAGCGGCTATGGCTTTCGCACCGTGCTGGCCTTGCCGCCGGAGCGGACCGTATTGCCGGCAACCTGCCAGATGAAGCGGCCCTGAAACAGGTTCCTTACGGTACCGCTGGTCTCCGAATTCGGCTGTGCTATAATTCGCGTCTTGCTGTACCTCCACGGCACGGCCTTTCTTCCGTGACCGCCTGTCTAGTTATTAAGGAAATCAAATGTCTGTTGCTGATATCAAGAAGTCCGACGTTGTTGCGCAATTCGCGCGTGCTGCCAATGACACCGGCTCCCCTGAAGTGCAAGTCGCTCTGCTGACGACTCGCATCAACGAGCTGACCTCCCACTTCAAGTCCCACTCGAAGGACCATCACAGCCGCCGCGGGCTGCTGCGCATGGTGAGCCGCCGTCGCAAGCTGCTCGACTACCTGAAGGGCAAGGACGCCGACCGCTATCGTTCGCTGATCGAAAAGCTGGGTCTGCGCAAGTAATCGGACTATCGTCTCTTCAACAAGATGCCTGTGTCAGTCTGCTGATACAGGCATTTTGTTTTTGAATGGCGCGCTTCATGTGAAATGCGTCAAAGCGTCAGGCGCCGCGGCTAGGGATGCAATGCGGTGCCGGGCTTGCAACACGGCTTGGCTTGGCGGGCAGAGCTTTGTGTCATTCCAGCGATTCACTCGCCGCGAGAAGCGGACCGCTGGAATGGCATAACACACCTCTTTCCGTGCGGGCTTCGGCCGTGACGTCGCCGCGCCATGACAGCAAGGTTGCGGCGAAACGATATAAATGAAACGAGCGAAAAGTGAGAAGGAGTGACTATGTTCAATAAAGTCGTCAAAGAGTTCCAGTGGGGACAACATAAGGTCCGGATGGAAACGGGCGAAATCGCTCGTCAGGCAAGCGGCGCCGTGATCGTCGATATCGAAGACACCGTGGTGCTCGCGACTGTGGTCGGCGCGAAGTCGGCCAAGCCGGGTCAGGACTTTTTCCCGCTGACGGTTGATTACCTCGAAAAGACCTACTCCGCCGGTAAGATCCCTGGCGGCTTCTTCCGCCGCGAAGGCCGTCCGTCCGAGCATGAAACGCTGACGTCGCGCCTGATCGACCGTCCGCTGCGTCCGCTGTTCCCGGAAGGCTTCTATAACGAAGTGCAGGTCGTCGTGCACGTGATGTCGGTGAATCCGGAAGTCCCAGCCGACATCCCCGCGCTGATCGGCGCTTCGGCTGCCCTGGCAGTGTCGGGTCTGCCGTTCAACGGCCCCGTCGGCGCAGCGCGCGTTGCTTACATCAACAACGAGTACGTGCTGAACCCGACGCGCGCCCAACTCAAGGAATCGCGCCTCGACCTCGTCGTCGCCGGTACGGAGCGTGCCGTGCTGATGGTCGAATCGGAAGCCGACCAGCTGCCAGAAGACGTGATGCTGGGCGCCGTGGTGTTCGGCCACGATCAGATGCAAACGGCAATCGACGCCATCCACGAGCTCGTGCGTGACGGCGGCAAGCCGGAATGGGACTGGCAACCGGCGCCGAAGGACGAAGCGCTGATCTCGCGCGTGACGGCACTCGCGCAAGGCGATCTGCTGGCCGCGTATCAGATCCGCGACAAGCAAGCGCGTTCGACGAAGTTGAAGGAAGTCTACGCAGCGGTGTCGGCGAAGCTCGAAGAAGAAGCCGCGGCAGCAGGTACGTCAGCGGCCGACAAGGCCACCGTCGGCAACGTCCTGTTCGACATCGAGGCGAAGATCGTCCGCAGCCAGATCCTGAACGGCGAACCGCGCATCGACGGCCGCGACACGCGCACCGTGCGTCCGATCGAGATCCGCACTGGCGTGCTGCCGCGCACTCACGGTTCGGCGCTCTTCACGCGCGGCGAAACGCAGGCGCTCGTCGTCGCGACGCTCGGCACCAAGGGCGATGAGCAGATCATCGACGCGCTCGAAGGCGAGTATCGCGACCGCTTCATGCTCCACTACAACATGCCTCCGTTCGCGACCGGCGAAACGGGCCGCGTCGGTTCGCCGAAGCGCCGTGAAATCGGTCACGGCCGTCTCGCGAAGCGCGCGCTCGTCGCGTGCCTGCCGAGCGCCGAAGAATTCGGCTACTCGATCCGCGTCGTGTCGGAGATCACCGAGTCGAACGGTTCGTCGTCGATGGCTTCGGTCTGCGGCGGCTGCCTCGCGCTGATGGACGCCGGCGTGCCGATGAAGGCGCACGTCGCGGGCATCGCGATGGGCCTGATCCTCGAAGGCAACAAGTTCGCGGTGCTGACCGACATCCTCGGCGACGAAGATCACCTCGGCGACATGGACTTCAAGGTGGCGGGCACGGAAGCTGGCGTGACCGCGCTGCAGATGGACATCAAGATCCAGGGCATCACGAAGGAAATCATGCAGGTCGCGCTCGCGCAGGCGAAGGAAGGCCGCATGCACATCCTCGGCAAGATGACTGCCGCTGTGTCGGGTGCGAACACCGAGCTGTCGGAATTCGCGCCGCGCATGATCACCATCAAGATCAACCCGGAAAAGATTCGCGACGTGATCGGCAAGGGTGGTTCGGTGATCCGCGCGCTGACCGAAGAAACGGGCACGACGATCGATATCTCCGACGACGGCGTCGTCACCATCGCGAGCACGAGCAGCGAAGGGATGGCCGAGGCGAAGAAGCGCATCGAAAACATCACGGCGGAAATCGAAGTCGGCCAAGTGTACGAAGGTACCGTGCTCAAGCTGCTCGAGTTCGGCGCGATCGTGAACATCCTGCCGGGCAAGGATGGTCTGCTGCACATCTCCGAGATCGTCAACGAGCGCATCAAGGACATCAACGACTACCTGAAGGAAGGTCAGCAGGTTAAGGTCAAGGTGATCCAGACGGACGAGAAGGGCCGTGTGCGTCTGTCCGCGAAGGCGCTGCTGAACGAAGCGGCACAGTCCGAATCGGCGCCGCAGCAGTAACGCGGTAGTGATTGGATAGCGGCCGGCAGCGCGCAAGCGCGCCGGCCGTTTTGTTGAAGCAGGGTGGTTGCCACTGCGAGCCGCTTCGGCATCGAACGAATGCCAAGGCGGTTCGCAAGGCCAACCCGACCTTGGAGGTGACCTAGATGAACGCGATCGAAATTACCGAATTTGGGGCGCCGGAAGTCCTCGTGCTCGGGGAGCGTCCGATGCCCGAGCCGAAGGCGGGCGAAGTGCTCATCAAGGTGGCGGCGTCGGGCATCAATCGGCCGGACGTGTTTCAGCGCAAGGGCGGTTATGCGCCGCCTCCCGGGGCGTCGGACTTGCCGGGGCTGGAGGTGGCGGGCGAGATCGTCGGCGGGACGATCGACGAGAAGCGCAATCCGTTCGGCCTCAAGATTGGCGATCGCGTCTGCGCGCTCTTGGCGGGCGGAGGCTACGCCGAATATGCGAGCGCGCCGCTCGCACAGTGCTTGCCGGTGCCGAAGGGTCTGACCGATGTCGAAGCGGCGTCGCTGCCCGAGACTTTTTTCACGGTGTGGAGCAACGTCTTCGAGCGCGCGCAGTTAGGGCGCGGCGAAGGCGGCGAGAACGAAACGCTGCTCGTGCAGGGCGGATCGAGCGGCATCGGCGTGACGGCGATTCAGATCGCGCACGCGCTCGGGTATCGCGTGTTCGCGACGGCGGGCTCCGCCGACAAATGCCGCGCGTGCGAGGCGCTTGGCGCGGATCGCGCGATCAACTACAAGTCGGAAGATTTTGTCGAGGTCGTGAAGTCGCTGACGAACGATCGCGGCGTGGACGTGATTCTCGACATGGTGGCGGGGAGCTACGTGCCGCGCGAATTGACGGCGCTCGCGGACGGCGGGCGGCTCGTGCTGATCGCGCTGCTCGGCGGCGCGAAGTCCGAGCTCAACTTCAACGAGATTTTGCGCCGACGCCTGACGGTGACGGGCTCGACGCTGCGTCCGCGCTCCGTCGATTTCAAGGCGAAGATTGCCGCGCAATTGAAAGAGCACGTGTGGCCGCATCTCGAGGAAGGCCGGATCAAGCCGGTCATCTACCGTGTGTTCCCGGCGGCTCAAGCGGCGCAGGCGCACGCGCTGATGGAGAGCAGCGAGCATATCGGGAAGATCGTGCTGGACTGGAATCTCCAAGGTTGACACACGCGGTTTGACACGGGCGGTTTGACCCGCTCAGCCAGCACACAGTAAAATTGCGTGTTTTGCGTACGCCGCATGAAAGAGGGCCGGGACAAAACAATGTCGAGACAACAAGCGAAGCGGGTAGTCGGTAACTGGAAGATGCACGGGCGCCTTGCCGAGAATGCGGCGCTGCTGCAGTCCGTGGCGCAGGGTGCGCTCGCGCTGCAGAGCGGTGTGCAAGTCGGCGTATGCGTGCCGTCTCCGTATCTGGCGCAGGTGCAGGCCTTGTTGAGCGGCACGCGTGTCGGCTATGGCGTGCAGGACGTTTCCGCTTACACGCACGGCGCCTATACCGGCGAAGTCGCGGCCGAAATGGCCGTGGAATTCGGCGCGACGCTCGCGATCGTCGGGCACTCGGAGCGCCGCGCGTATCACCGCGAAAGCGCCGAACTCGTGGCGACGAAAACGCAGCGTGCGTTGCGCGCCGGTTTGACCCCGATCGTTTGTATCGGCGAAACGCTCGAGGAGCGCGAGGCCGGTACGACCGAGCAGGTGGCGGGCGCACAGCTCGACGCGGTGCTCGCGGTGTTATCGGCAGATGAGGCGGCCCGCATCGTCGTCGCTTATGAACCGGTCTGGGCAATCGGCACGGGTCGCAGCGCAACGGCGGAGCAGGCGCAGGAAGTGCACGCTTTCCTGCGTGGGCGTCTCGCGGCGAAGGGCGCCGCGGTTGCTGACGTGCCGCTGCTGTATGGCGGCAGCGTGAAGCCGGAAAACGCGGAAGAATTGTTCCGCCAAAAGGACATCGACGGCGGCCTGATTGGCGGCGCGTCTTTGAAGAGCAAGGATTTCCTCGCGATCTGCGAGGCAGCGCAAGCGGCTATCGCGGCTGCGCACTGAACAGAGCGCCGTCGCATTGCTGCGCCGGCGCGATTGCAGGACACACGTCTGACGCATTTGTGTCGGACGATTAACTCAAACTCGGGTGAGCGCAATGCTGTATTTGAAAACGTTGATCATCGTCGTCCAGTTGCTGTCGGCGCTTGGGGTCATCGGCCTCGTGCTGCTTCAGCACGGCAAGGGTGCCGATATGGGGGCTGCGTTCGGCAGCGGCGCGTCGGGCAGTTTGTTCGGCGCGACGGGGTCGGCGAACTTCTTGTCGCGTACGACGGCCGTCCTCGCGGCGATCTTCTTCGTGACGACGTTGGCGCTGACCTACCTCGGTTCGTACAAGTCGAAGCCCTCGGTTGGCGTGCTCGGCGACGTGCCGGCGGCGTCCGTTGCGGCATCGGCTGCTTCGATTCCGGCCGCGGCTTCGGTGCCGGTTGCAGCGTCGTCGGCATCGGCTCCTGGCCAAAACGTGCCGAAATAAAAAATTTCGTTCAAAACGCATTTGTGCGTTGAACAATCTGTTTAGACAGGTTAGAATTTAAGTCTTGAAGCGATTCGTGGTTTAAATAAGTTGTTTTCCCGGATTGCAGGTAGTGCCGACGTGGTGAAATTGGTAGACACGCTATCTTGAGGGGGTAGTGGCGAAAGCTGTGCGAGTTCGAGTCTCGCCGTCGGCACCAAAGTTATCCAATGCCAGCCGCATGCATCGCTTCGGCTGGCATTGTCACTTCTGGCTCCAGCCTTGCGGCTTCCTTGCGATGCTGAGTTGGATGAAGTGATTTCCCGTTAGGGTGTACACTCCCGGCGGAATTCAGAACCAACCAATTGAGGACAGTCTTGAACCTCGCAGCCTATTTCCCCGTCTTGTTGTTTCTCCTCGTGGGCACTGGTTTAGGCGTAGCGCTGGTCAGCATTGGTAAGATCCTCGGCCCCAATAAGCCTGACAATCAAAAGAACGCGCCGTACGAATGCGGCTTCGAAGCGTTCGAAGATGCGCGCATGAAGTTCGATGTGCGCTACTACCTCGTTGCAATCCTGTTCATCATTTTCGATCTTGAGACCGCGTTCCTGTTTCCGTGGGGTGTGGCCCTGCGCGATATCGGCTGGCCGGGCTTCTTGGCGATGATGATTTTTCTGCTCGAATTCCTGTTGGGCTTTGCCTATATCTGGAAGAAAGGCGGCCTCGACTGGGAGTGACGGGCTAATCGCCGGTTTGCGTGGGCGGCCACTCTCCGCCGCCCGTCTGGAGTGGAAAGCAAATGAGTATCGAAGGGGTCTTGAAGGAAGGGTTTGTCACCACTACGGCTGACAAGCTGATCAACTGGACGCGCACCGGCTCGCTGTGGCCGATGACGTTCGGTCTCGCGTGTTGCGCGGTCGAGATGATGCATGCGGGCGCAGCCCGTTACGACCTTGACCGTTTCGGGGTCGTGTTCCGTCCCAGCCCGCGTCAGTCGGACGTGATGATCGTGGCCGGCACGCTGTGCAACAAGATGGCGCCGGCGCTGCGCAAGGTCTACGACCAGATGGCCGAGCCGCGCTGGGTGATCTCGATGGGCTCGTGCGCCAATGGCGGCGGCTACTATCACTATTCGTACTCGGTGGTGCGCGGTTGCGACCGGATCGTGCCGGTCGACGTCTACGTGCCGGGCTGCCCGCCGACGGCCGAGGCGCTTGTCTACGGTGTGATCCAGTTGCAAGCGAAGATCCGCCGAACCAACACCATCGCTCGTCAATAAGGCCTGAGCCTTCCCCCACAATATGGCAAGCAAACTCGAGACCCTCAAAGCGAACCTCGAGGCGGCTTTTGGCGGCCGCCTTGCAAGCATCACGGAATCGATCGGTGAACTGACGATCGTCGTGAAGGCAAGCGAATACCTCGAAATCGCGAAGCGTCTGCGCGACGACCGCACGCTCGGCTTCGAACAGCTGATCGATCTGTGCGGCGTCGACTATCAAACTTACGGCGATGGCGCCTATGACGGCCCGCGCTTCGCAGCGGTGCTGCATCTGCTGTCGATCTCGAACAACTGGCGTCTGCGCGTGCGCGTGTTCGCGCCGGACGACGAAGTGCCGATCGTCGCATCGGTCGTCGATATCTGGAATTCGGCGAACTGGTACGAGCGCGAAGCGTTCGACCTGTACGGCATCGTCTTCGAAGGCCACCCGGACCTGCGCCGCATCCTGACTGATTACGGCTTTATCGGCCATCCGTTCCGCAAGGATTTCCCGGTCTCCGGCTACGTCGAAATGCGTTACGACCCGGATGAGAAACGCGTCGTCTACCAGCCGGTGACGATCGAGCCGCGCGAAATCACGCCGCGCGTGATCCGCGAGGATCACTATGGCGGTCTGAAACACTAAGAGGACGCCATGGCAGAAATCAAAAACTACACGCTCAACTTCGGCCCGCAGCACCCGGCAGCGCACGGCGTGCTGCGCCTCGTGCTCGAACTCGACGGCGAAGTGATTCAACGTGCCGATCCGCACATCGGCCTTCTGCACCGCGCGACCGAAAAACTCGCCGAAACCAAGACGTTCATTCAATCCGTGCCGTACATGGACCGTCTCGACTACGTGTCGATGATGGTGAACGAACACGGTTATGTGCTCGCGATCGAAAAGCTGCTCGGCATCGATGTGCCGATCCGCGCGCAGTACATTCGCGTCCTGTTCGACGAAGTCACGCGCGTGCTGAACCACCTGATGTGGATCGGCGCGCACGCGCTCGACGTCGGCGCGATGGCGGTGTTTCTGTACGCGTTCCGTGAGCGTGAAGACTTGATGGACGTGTATGAAGCGGTGTCCGGCGCACGGATGCACGCGGCGTACTATCGTCCGGGCGGTGTCTATCGCGATCTGCCTGACGCGATGCCGCAATACAAGGCGTCCAAAATCCATAACGCGAAGGCGTTGTCGAAGATGAACGAAGCGCGCCAAGGGTCGCTGCTCGACTTCATCGACGATTTCTTCACGCGCTTCCCGACCTGCGTCGACGAATACGAAACGCTCCTGACCGACAACCGGATCTGGAAGCAGCGTCTCGTCGGCATCGGCGTGGTGAGCCCGGAGCGTGCGATGCAGCTCGGTTTGACTGGCGCAATGCTGCGCGGCTCGGGCATCGAGTGGGATTTGCGCAAGAAGCAACCGTACGAGGTGTACGATCGTCTCGATTTCGACATCCCCGTGGGCGTAAATGGCGATTGCTATGACCGTTATCTGGTGCGCGTCGAAGAAATGCGCCAGTCGACGCGTATTGCGAAGCAATGTATTGAGTGGCTGCGGAAGAATCCTGGCCCGGTGATGACCGACAATCACAAGGTTGCCCCGCCGCATCGTGAAGGCATGAAGACGAACATGGAGGATCTGATCCACCATTTCAAGCTCTTCACCGAAGGTTTCCACGTGCCGGAAGGCGAGGCATACGCAGCCGTCGAACATCCGAAGGGCGAGTTCGGCATCTATCTGATCTCGGACGGTGCGAACAAGCCGTATCGCCTGAAGATTCGTGCGCCGGGGTATGCGCACCTGTCCGCGCTCGACGAAATGGCGCGGGGCCACATGATCGCCGACGCTGTGACGATCATCGGTACGCAAGACATCGTGTTCGGGGAAGTCGACCGTTAAGCCGTTTCGCGATGCCGGCCGGCAACGGCGGGTGTCGCAAGCGGCAAGTCCGCTCGCGGGGCGACGCGAAGCTCGCGGTCCCGCCAGGAGCCAAGAGGAGCGCTAGGTCTGTCGCATGAATGATCGGCGACAGGTTTTCGTTCGGTAGGAATTGAAAGAGTCGTGTCTGAAAATGATCTCAGCTGAAGGCCTGAAAGAAATCGATCGTGCGATCGCGAAGTATCCCGCCGATCAGAAACAGTCCGCCGTGATGTCGGCGTTGGCCGTTGCTCAAGAGGAGCACGGCTGGCTGTCGCCGGAAATCATGCAATACGTGGCGGACTATCTCGGCATGCCTGCGGTTGCCGTGCAGGAAGTCGCGACGTTCTACACGATGTATGAGACGGCGCCTGTCGGCAAATACAAGATCACACTCTGCACGAATCTGCCGTGCCAGCTCGGCCCGGACGGCGGCTCGGAAAGCGCTGCCGAATATTTGAAGAAGAAGCTCGGCATCGACTTCGGCGAAACCACGGCCGACGGCAAGTTCACCCTGAAAGAGGGTGAGTGCATGGGTTCGTGTGGCGACGCGCCGGTGCTGCTCGTGAACAACCATCGCATGTGCAGCTTCATGAGCCGCGAAAAGATCGACCAATTGCTGGAGGAACTTTCGAAATGACGTCTCTCCACGATCGTCACATCAAACCGCTGATTCTCGCCGGCCTGAACGGCGACAACTGGCACCTCGAAGATTACGTGGCGCGCGGCGGTTACGCCCAGCTGCGCCGCATTCTCGAAGAAAAGATTCCGCCCGAGCAGGTCATCGCCGACGTCAAGGCGTCGGGTCTGCGCGGCCGCGGCGGTGCGGGCTTCCCGACGGGCTTGAAGTGGAGCTTCATGCCGCGTCAGTTCCCGGGACAGAAATACCTCGTCTGCAATTCGGACGAAGGCGAACCGGGCACGTTCAAAGACCGCGACATCTTGCGCTGGAACCCGCATTCCCTGATCGAGGGTATGGCGATCGGCGCGTACGCGATGGGCATCACGGTCGGCTACAACTACATCCACGGCGAGATCTTCGAGACCTATAAGCGTTTCGAAGAGGCGCTCGAAGAAGCGCGCCGCGCGGGCTTCCTCGGTGACAACATCCTCGGCTCCGGGTTCTCGTTCGAGCTGCACGCGCATCACGGTTACGGCGCCTATATCTGCGGCGAAGAAACCGCGCTGCTCGAATCGCTCGAAGGCAAGAAGGGCCAGCCGCGCTTCAAGCCGCCGTTCCCGGCGAGCTTCGGCGTCTACGGCAAGCCGACGACGATCAACAACACCGAAACGTTCGCCGCTGTGCCGTTCCTGCTGTCGATCGGGCCGCAGGCGTATCTCGAACTCGGCAAGCCGAACAACGGTGGCACGAAGATCTTCTCGGTGTCGGGCGACGTCGAGCGTCCGGGCAACTACGAAGTACCGCTCGGCACGCCGTTCGCGACGCTCATGGAGCTCGCCGGCGGCATGCGCGGCGGCAAGAAGATCAAGGCCGTCATTCCTGGCGGCTCGTCGGCGCCGGTCGTGCCGGGCGACATCATGATGCAGACCGATCTCGACTACGACTCGATCGCGAAGGCCGGCTCGATGCTCGGCTCGGGCGCGGTGATCGTGATGGACGAAACGCGCTGCATGGTGCGCTCGCTCTTGCGCCTGTCGTACTTCTACTATGAAGAATCGTGTGGCCAGTGCACGCCGTGCCGTGAAGGCACCGGCTGGCTCTATCGCGTCGTGCATCGCATCGAGCACGGCCAGGGCCGCAAGGAAGACCTCGATCTGCTGAATTCGGTCGCGGAAAACATCATGGGCCGCACGATCTGCGCGCTCGGCGATGCAGCGGCAATGCCGGTGCGCGGGATGTTGAAGCACTACTGGGACGAATTCGCGTACCACGTCGAGCACAAGCATTGCCTCGTCGGCGGCCATGCGGGCGCTCCGGCATCGGCCGAAGCGATTCTCGCGTAATACGTGGCGGCTTTTGGCGGTAGGCAGTAGGCGGTTCGAGCAGTACCCCACGCACGGAATTCATTGCGACATTGAACGGCTCGACGGCAATCCGCAGGGCCTGCATTGAGCGAATGATTGAGCGGTAAATAGGTTAAGGACCATTCACCATCATGGTTGAACTTGAAATAGACGGCAAGAAGGTCGAGGTGGCCGAAGGCAGCATGGTGATCCAGGCTGCGCATAAGGTCGACACGTACATTCCTCACTTCTGCTATCACAAGAAGCTCTCCATCGCGGCCAACTGCCGGATGTGTCTCGTCGATGTCGAGAAAATGCCGAAGGCCGTGCCCGCATGTGCGACGCCGGTCTCGCAAGGCATGATCGTCCATACGAAGTCCGACAAGGCGGTGAAGGCTCAGCAATCGGTGATGGAGTTCCTGCTGATCAATCACCCGCTCGATTGCCCGATCTGCGACCAAGGCGGCGAATGCCAGCTGCAGGATCTCGCGGTCGGCTACGGCAAGTCGTCGTCGCGCTACAACGAAGAAAAGCGCGTCGTGTTTCATAAGAATGTCGGTCCGCTGATCTCGATGGAAGAGATGACGCGCTGCATTCACTGCACGCGCTGCGTGCGCTTCGGTCAGGAAATCGCCGGCGTGATGGAGCTCGGCATGCTGGGCCGTGGCGAGCACTCCGAGATTACGTCCTTCGTCGGCAAGTCCGTCGACTCCGAGCTGTCGGGCAACATGATCGACCTGTGCCCGGTCGGCGCGCTCACGAGCAAGCCGTTCCGCTACAGCGCGCGTACGTGGGAACTGTCGCGCCGCAAGTCGGTGAGCCCGCATGATTCGGTCGGCGCGAATCTCGTCGTCCAAGTGAAGAACAATCGCGTGATGCGCGTGCTGCCGTTCGAGAACGAAGCGATCAACGAGTGCTGGATCTCCGATAAAGACCGCTTCTCGTACGAAGGCCTGAATAGCGACGAGCGCCTCACGCAGCCGATGATCAAGCAAGGCGGCCAGTGGATCGAAACCGACTGGCAGACTGCGCTCGAATACGTCGCCAAGGGCATCAAGGGCATTACCGCGGACCACGGCGCGAAGGCGCTGGCGGCGCTCGCGAGCCCGCATAGCACGGTCGAAGAGCTGTTCCTCGTGAAGCAGCTTGCCGCTGCGATCGGTACGCCGAACGTCGACTTCCGTCTGCGCCAGGCCGATTTCTCGGCGACGTCGGAAGGCGCGCCGTGGCTCGGCGTGAAGCTGGCCGATCTGTCGAAGGTCGATGCCGCGTTCGTGATCGGCTCGTTCCTGCGCCGCGATCATCCGCTCGTGGCCGCGCGCCTGCGCCAAGCCGCGAAGGGCGGCGCGAAGGTGCATTTCCTGAACGCAACCAGCGACGATTCGCTGATCCCGACCGCGAAGCGCATCGCCGCCGCGCCGTCGGCATGGCTCGACGAGCTCGCGGGCGTGGCTGCCGCCGTCGCGCAAGCGCGCGGCGTGGCGCTGCCCGAAGCATTCAGCTCGGCTCAAGCATCGGACGCTGCGAAGGAAGTCGCCGCGGCGCTCGCAGCCGGTGAACTGCGCGTCGTGCTGCTCGGCAACGGCGCTGTGCGTCACCCCGAGTTCGCGCGCATTTACGCGGCGGCTCAATGGATCGCCGAAAACACGGGCGCTACGCTCGGCTTCGCGACCGAAGCAGCGAATACGGTCGGTGCCCATGTGGCCGGCGCACTGCCGGGCGAGGGTGGCTTGAACGCACGCGAAGTGTTCGAGCAGCCGCGCAAGGGCTACCTGCTGCTCAACGTCGAACCCGAGTTCGACACCGCGAATCCGGCGCAAGCGCTGGCCGCGCTGAACCAGGCGGAAATGGTCGTGATGCTGTCGGCGTTCAAGCACGGCACCGATTACGCCGACGTGCTGCTGCCGATCGCTCCGTTCACGGAAACGGCCGGTGCGTTCGTCAACGCGGAAGGCACGGTGCAGTCGTTCAATGGCGTCGTGCGTCCGCTCGGCGAAACGCGTCCCGCATGGAAGGTGTTGCGTGTGCTCGGCAGCCTGCTCGGCTTGCCTGGCTTCGAATACGACACGGCGGAAGAAGTGCGCACGGCCGCGCTTGGCGAGGGTGAAATCGCCGCGCGCCTGTCGAATCGCACGAGCGCTGCAGTCGCACGTGCGAACGGCGCCGCGCCGAAGGCCGCAGACGGCAAGTTCGAGCGCATCGCCGACGTGCCGATTTACCACGCCGACCCGCTCGTGCGCCGTGCGCCGTCGCTGCATCTGACGGCCGCTGCACGCGCCGCGAACGCGATCGGCCTGCCGGCCGCGTTGTTCGACAAGCTGGCGTTGAAGGATGGCGACGCGGTGCGCGTGCGTCAGGGTGACCGCGAGGTGCAAGCGCCCGCGGTGCGCGAGGCAAATCTTGCCGCAGACGTTGTCCGAGTATCGGCGGCTACGCCTGCCGGTGCTGCCCTGGGCAGCCTGTTCGGTGAACTGGTGGTGGAGAAGGCGTAAATGAGCTTGTTCGATACGATCAACTCGGGCGGCACTCAGCTTCTCGGCGTGGCATGGCCCACGGTGTGGGCGCTCATCCGGATCCTGGTGGTGTCCGTCGCGATCCTGCTGTGCGTGGCCTACCTGATTCTCTGGGAGCGCAAGCTCATCGGCTGGATGCACGTGCGTCTCGGTCCGAACCGCGTTGGCCCGGCCGGTTTGCTGCAGCCGATCGCCGACGTGCTGAAGCTGCTGCTGAAGGAAGTGATTCGGCCGACGGCCGCAAGCCGTTGGATCTACCTGATCGCGCCGGTCATGGTCGTCGTTCCGGCGTTCGCGGTGTGGGCGGTGATTCCGTTTCAAGCGGGTGCGGTGCTCGGTGATATCAACGCGGGGCTGCTGTACGCGATCGCGATTTCGTCGGTCGGCGTGTACGGCGTGATTCTGGCAGGCTGGGCGTCGAACTCGAAGTACGCATTCCTTGGCGCGATGCGCGCCGCGGCGCAGATGGTGTCGTACGAAATCTCGATGGGCTTTGCGCTCGTCGTTGTGCTGATGACCTCGGGCAGCCTGAACCTGTCGGATATCGTGACGTCGCAAGAGCGTGGTCTCTTCGCGAGCTACGGCGTGAATTTCCTGTCGTGGAACTGGCTGCCGCTGTTGCCGGTGTTCGCCGTCTACTTCATCTCGGGCATTGCCGAAACGAACCGCCACCCGTTCGACGTGGTGGAGGGCGAGTCGGAAATCGTCGCGGGTCACATGATCGATTACTCGGGTATGGCGTTCGCGCTGTTCTTCCTCGGCGAGTACATCAACATGATCGTGATCTCGGCGCTGACGGCCACGATGTTCCTCGGCGGCTGGAGCGCGCCGTTCGGCTTCCTGTCGTTCATCCCGGGCATCTTCTGGCTCGTGCTGAAAGTCTTCTTGCTGTTGTCTGTATTCATCTGGGTGCGCGCCACGTTCCCGCGTTACCGCTATGACCAGATCATGCGCTTGGGCTGGAAGGTGTTCCTGCCGGTGTGCGTGGTGTGGGTGATCGTGGTCGGGTTCTGGATCATGTCGCCGTTGAATATCTGGAAATAAAGGGCGGACGAGAACATGACCGCAATCCAAAACTTCTTCAAGACGTTCTTTCTGACCGAGCTGCTCAAGGGCTTGGCGCTGACCGGACGCTATACGTTCAAGCGCAAGTTCACGGTGCAGTTCCCGGAAGAAAAGACGCCGATCTCGCCGCGTTTCCGCGGGCTGCACGCGCTGCGCCGCTACGAAAACGGCGAAGAGCGCTGCATCGCATGCAAGCTGTGCGAAGCGGTGTGCCCGGCGATGGCCATCACGATCGAGTCGGAAACGCGCGCGGACAACACGCGCCGCACGACGCGCTACGACATCGACCTGACCAAGTGCATTTTCTGCGGTTTCTGTGAGGAAAGCTGCCCGGTCGATTCGATCGTCGAGACGCAGATCCTCGAGTACCACGGCGAGAAGCGGGGCGACCTGTACTTCACGAAGGACATGCTGCTGGCAGTCGGCGATCGCTACGAAACCGAGATCGCGGCGGCCAAGGCGGCCGATGCGCCTTACCGTTGAGCCGCGCGTCGGAAGGGCTCGTTTAAACGCTTTAGCTTGACCGTTTTTGGTTTGATGCTGCCGGCTCGAAGGCCGTGCGCCGCGGGGCGATCTGTGTGTGCCGTGGCGCGAAAATCGTCGTGCCAGCTGTACGGCAGGGCGGATGCCTCAAGCCAAAGAACCACCATGCCTGTCGATGGGCTAACGATGAACCGGTAATCATGGAATTCACGACCGTACTGTTCTACATCTTCGCTGCGCTCCTGACGGTGTCAGGGCTGAAGGTGATCACCTCGCGCAACCCGGTTGCCGCTGCGCTCTTCCTCGTGCTCGCGTTCTTCAACGCGGCAGCCATCTGGATGCTGCTGCAGGCCGAATTCCTCGCGATCCTGCTGGTGCTCGTCTACGTCGGCGCGGTGATGGTGTTGTTCCTGTTCGTCGTGATGATGCTGGACATCAATCTCGACATCCTGCGCAAGGATTTCCGGCGCTTCGTGCCGATGGCGACGCTGGTCGGCGCGATTATCGTGATCGAAACGGCACTGATCCTGTGGCACGGCTACGGCGCGACGTCCACGCCGGTGCACGACCTCTCGGCAAGCGTGGCCGGTGCGACGAGCGCGATGCCGAACACGCGCCTCATCGGCAAGGTCATCTACACCGACTACATCTTCGCGTTTGAAATCGCCGGCCTCGTGCTGCTTGTCGCGATCATCGCCGCCGTCGCGCTGACCGCACGCCAAGGCAAGGACAGCAAGCGTCAGCGCGTGTCGCAACAGGTCAAGGTGCGTCGCGAAGACCGCGTGCGCCTCGTGAAGATGCCGGTGGAGAAGGAGCTGCCGGTTGTGCCGGAAGCGTCCGCAGCAGCCGCACCGGGCAACGCTGGCGCCGGCACGGTCGGCAACAAGGCCTGAGCGCACTGGAGAAAAATATGTTGACCCTTGCTCACTACCTCGTGCTCGGTGCGATCCTGTTTGCGATCAGCATCGTCGGTATTTTCCTGAACCGCCGCAACGTCATCATCATCCTGATGGCGATCGAATTGATGCTGCTGGCGGTGAACACCAATTTCGTCGCGTTCTCGCATTACCTCGGCGATGTGCACGGCCAGATCTTCGTGTTCTTCGTGCTCACGGTGGCCGCGGCTGAAGCCGCGATCGGCCTCGCGATTCTGGTGACTCTGTTCCGTAGTCTCGACACGATCAATGTCGAAGACCTCGATCAGCTCAAAGGTTAAATTCAGGCACAGCTGTTATGTCAACGACACTTAATGAAAACCTGCTGCTGGCGGTTCCGCTCGCACCGCTCGCCGGCTCGCTGATTGCGGGGCTGTTCGGCAAGACGGTAGGGCGCAAGGGGAGCCACCGGGTCACGATCCTGGGTGTGTTCATTTCGTTCATCCTGTCGGCGATGGTGTTCGTCGACGTGCTGAACGGCGCGAGCTTCAACGCGACGGTCTACGAATGGATGAACGTCGGCTCGGTGAAGCTCGAAGTCGGCTTCCTGGTCGACACGCTGACCGCGATGATGATGTGCGTCGTGACCTTCGTGTCGCTGATGGTGCACATCTACACGATCGGCTACATGGCCGAAGACGACGGCTACGAGCGCTTCTTCTCGTACATCTCGCTCTTCACGTTCTCGATGCTGATGCTCGTGATGAGCAACAACTTCCTGCAGCTGTTCTTCGGCTGGGAAGCGGTGGGCCTCGTGTCGTACCTGCTGATCGGCTTCTACTTCACGCGTGAGAGCGCGATCTACGCGAACATGAAGGCGTTCCTCGTGAACCGCGTGGGCGATTTCGGCTTCCTGCTCGGCATCGGCCTGATCTTCGCGTACGGCGGTTCGCTGAATTACACGGACGTGTTCGCAAAGAGCCATGATTTGGCGGCGCTGTCGTTCCCGGGTACGAGCTGGGGCCTCCTGACGGTTGCCTGCATCTGCTTGTTCATCGGCGCGATGGGTAAGTCGGCACAGTTCCCGCTGCACGTGTGGCTGCCCGACTCGATGGAAGGCCCGACGCCGATCTCCGCGCTGATTCACGCGGCGACCATGGTGACGGCCGGCATCTTCATGGTGACGCGCATGTCGCCGCTGTTCGAACTGTCGGATACGGCACTGTCGTTCATTATGGTGATCGGCGCGATCACCGCGCTCTTCATGGGCTTCCTCGGCATCGTCCAGAACGACATCAAGCGCGTCGTCGCCTATTCGACGCTCTCGCAGCTCGGCTACATGACCGTTGCGCTTGGAGCGTCGGCCTACTCGGTCGCCGTGTTCCACCTGATGACGCACGCGTTCTTCAAGGCGCTGCTGTTCCTCGGCGCGGGCTCGGTCATCATCGGCATGCACCACGATCAGGACATGCGCAACATGGGCGGCCTGCGCAAGTACATGCCGATCACCTGGATCACGTCGCTGGTCGGTTCGCTGGCGCTGATCGGCACGCCGTTCTTCGCGGGTTTCTATTCGAAGGACTCGATCATCGATGCGGTGAAGCTCTCGCATCTGCCGGGTTCGGGCTTCGCGTATTTCGCGGTCGTGGCGAGCGTGTTCGTCACCGCGCTGTACTCGTTCCGTATGTACTTCATGGTGTTCCACGGTGAAGAGCGCTTCCGCGGTCCGAAGCACCCTGACTCGCCGCTGGGCGCGGAAGCGGCGTTGCACGCGGCGCACGGCCATGGTCATGACGACCACGGCCATGGCCACGGTCACGACGACCACGCGCACGAGCCGCATGAGACGCCGTGGGTCGTGTGGGTGCCGCTGGTGCTGCTGGCGATTCCGTCGGTGGTGATCGGTGCGATCGCAATCGGTCCGATGCTGTTCGGCGACTTCTTCCAGCACGGCGTGGCGTCCAGCCAGGTGATCTTCATCGGCGAGAACCATCCGGCGCTGCATGAGATGGCCGACGAGTTCCACGGCTGGGTGGCGATGGGCCTGCACTCGGTGTCGGGCCTGCCGGTATGGCTCGCGCTCGCAGGCGTGGTCACTGCCTGGTTCCTGTACCTGAAGCGTCCGGATCTGCCGGCGGTGATTCGCCGCGCGTTCGGCCCGATCTACACGCTGCTCGACAACAAGTACTACATGGACAAGATCAACGACCTCGTGTTTGCCAAGGGTGCTGTGGCGATCGGCCGTGGCCTCTGGAAAGAGGGCGATGTCGTGGTCATCGACGGTATCGTCAACGGAAGCGCGCGCTTCATCGGCTGGTTCGCGAGCGTGATCCGCTTCCTCCAATCCGGTTACATCTATCACTACGCGTTCGCCATGATTATCGGCATGTTGGGGCTCCTGACCCTGTTTGTAACGCTCGGCGGCAAATAAGGCGGGGGATACTAATGCACTCTTTTCCGATTCTCAGTGTCGCGATTTGGTTGCCGATCGTTTTCGGCCTCGCTGTTCTCGCTATTGGTTCCGATAGGAACCCCGCACCGGCGCGCTGGCTTGCGCTGATCGGTTCGATTCTCGGTCTGCTCGTCACGTTGCCGCTTATCACCGGCTTCGATTCGAGCACCGCCGCGCTGCAGTTCGTCGAGCAGGCGAACTGGATCGAGCGCTTCCATATCACGTACCACCTCGGCGTCGACGGCATCTCGATGTGGTTCGTGGTGCTGACCGCGCTGATCACGGTGATCGTCGTGATTGCCGGCTGGGAAGTGATCACCGAACACGTGTCGCAGTACCTCGCCGCGTTCCTGATCCTCTCGGGGATCATGGTCGGCGTGTTCTCGGCGGCTGACGGCATGCTGTTCTACGTGTTCTTCGAAGCGACCCTGATCCCGATGTACATCATCATCGGCGTGTGGGGCGGTGCGAACCGCGTCTATGCGGCGTTCAAGTTCTTCCTGTACACGCTGGCCGGCTCGCTCCTGATGCTGGTTGGTTTGATTTATCTGTATGTTCAGACCGGCACGTTCGATCTCGCCGCTTGGCAGAACGCACCGATCGCGATGACGCCTCAGGTGTTGCTATTCATTGCCTTCTTCCTCGCATTCGCGGTGAAGGTGCCAATGTGGCCGGTGCACACGTGGTTGCCGGACGCGCACGTGGAAGCACCGACGGGCGGCTCGGTCGTGCTGGCGGCGATCATGCTGAAGCTCGGCGCGTACGGTTTCCTGCGCTTCTCGCTGCCGATCACGCCTGACGCGAGCCACACGCTGGCGCCGATCGTCATCGCGCTGTCGCTGATCGCGGTGATCTACATCGGTCTCGTCGCGATGGTGCAGGCCGACATGAAGAAGCTGGTCGCGTATTCGTCGATTGCGCACATGGGCTTCGTCACGCTCGGTTTCTTCATCTTCAACCAGATGGGCGTCGAAGGCGCGATCGTGCAGATGATCTCGCACGGCTTCGTGTCGGGCGCGATGTTCCTTTGCATCGGCGTGCTGTACGACCGCATGCACTCGCGTCAGATCGCCGACTACGGCGGCGTGGTCAACGTGATGCCGAAGTTCGCGGCGTTCGTGATGTTGTTCGCGATGGCGAACTGCGGCCTGCCGGGTACCTCCGGTTTCGTCGGCGAGTTCATGGTGATCCTGGCGTCTGTCGGCTACAACTTCTGGATCGCGTTCGGTGCTGCGTTCACGCTGATTCTCGGCGCGGCCTACACGCTGTGGATGTACAAGCGCGTGTACTTCGGCAAGGTGACGAACGATCACGTGGCGAAGCTCACGGACATCAGCCGCCGCGAGTTCTTCATTCTGGGCGTGCTGGCGGCGCTGACGCTGTTCATGGGCCTGTATCCGAAGCCCTTCACCGATGTGATGCACGTCTCCGTGGAAAATCTCCTCGCCCACGTCGCGCAGTCGAAGCTGCCGCCGTTGTCACAGTAAGAGAGAGCAGAGGAACTTAAAGATCATGCAAAACGCTTCTATGTCTGCTCTGGGTCCTGATGCGCTGATCATGGCCGCGATCGTCGTGGCCTGGCTGAACGACACGTTCGTCGGCGCATCCGGCCGTCGCTTGACGTATTTGATCGCGGTCGTGTCGTCGGTGATCGCGGGCATCTGGTTCGCGGCGCTTTCGTTCGACTCGCAGACGCTGTATTTCTATTCGCGGATGTATGTGGTCGATTCGTTCGCGAGCGCGATGAAGGCGGTGGTGTCGCTCGGTTTCGCCGTGACACTCATCTACTCGCGCAAGTATCTTGAGGATCGAGACCTGTTCCGTGGCGACTTCATGCTGCTCGGGATGTTCTCGCTGCTCGGCCAGCTCGTGATGATCTCGGGCAACAACTTCCTGACGCTGTACCTCGGCCTCGAGCTGATGTCGCTGTCGCTGTATGCGGCGATCGCGCTGCGCCGCGATGCGTCGCAGTCGAACGAAGCGGCGATGAAGTACTACGTGCTCGGCGCGTTGGCTTCCGGTTTCCTGCTGTACGGCATCTCGATGCTGTATGGCGCGACCGGCTCGCTCGACCTGAAGGAAGTGCTGACGGCAGTGGCTTCGGGCCGCATCAACGACATCGTGCTGCTGTTCGGCGTGATCTTCATCGTTGCCGGTATCGCGTTCAAGATGGGCGCCGTGCCGTTCCACATGTGGGTGCCGGACGTCTACCACGGCGCGCCTACGGCGATGACGCTGCTCGTCGGCGGCGGCCCGAAGGTCGCGGCGTTCGCATGGGGCCTGCGCTTCCTCGTGATGGGTCTGCTGCCGCTCGCAGTCGACTGGCAGCAAATGCTCGTGATTCTGGCGGCGCTGTCGATGATCGTCGGTAACATCACCGGTATCGTCCAGCGCAACGTCAAGCGGATGCTCGCTTACTCGGCGATCTCGAACATGGGCTTCGTGCTGCTCGGCCTGCTCGCGGGCGTGGTCGACGGCAAGACTGGCGGCATGGCCGGCGCGTACGGTTCGGCGATGTTCTACAGCATCGTGTACCTGATCACGACGCTCGGTTCGTTCGGCGTGGTGATGCTGCTCGCGCGCCGTGAGTTCGAAGCCGATTCGCTCGACGACTTCAAGGGCTTGAACAAGCGCAGCCCGGTCTTCGCGTTCGTGATGATGGTGATGATGTTCTCGCTGGCCGGCATTCCGCCGACCGTCGGCTTCTACGCGAAGCTCGCCGTGCTGCAATCGGCGATGAACGCCGGCCTCACGTGGCTGTCGGTGCTTGCCGTGGTGACGTCGCTGTTTGGCGCGTTCTACTACCTGCGTATCGTCAAGCTGATGTACTTCGACGTGCCGCAAGACACGACGCCGATCGCCGGCGATACGTGCAAGCGCGTCGTGCTCGCACTGAACGGTGTCGCCGTGCTGGTGCTCGGCATCATTCCGGGCCCGCTCATGACCGTCTGCCTGAACGCGATCACGCATACGCTGCCTGTGGCGCTGTAATGTCGGCAGCAGGCTGGTTTATCGTGCTGTTGGCGCTCGTGGGCGCCAACTTGCCGTTTCTGAATCAGAAGCTCTTTGCCGTCGTGCCGCTCAAGTCGACGAAAAAGAGTGCTTGGATTCGCATCGGCGAAATGATCGTGCTGTATTTTCTGGTTGGCGCGCTCGGCTTCATGCTCGAAGCGCGCGCCGGCAACCGCTTCGAGCAGGGCTGGCAGTTCTACGCGATCACGTTCAGCCTGTTCGTCGTTTTCGCGTTTCCCGGCTTCACTTTTCAATATCTCGTCAAACGCCGCTGATGGCTCTACGCCATCGCGCGTCCTGGCCGTCTCTCTGAGGATGCACCATGGCTGAACTGCCCAACCACGATGCCGCGCTCACCGAGACGTGCGTCGAAAGCAACACGATCCACGCCGGTTCTTTCCTGACACTCAAGCGCGACACCGTGCGCCTGCCGGACGGCAAGCACGCGACGCGCGAATACGTCCAGCATCCGGGCGCGGTGATGGTGATCCCGCTCTTCGACGATGGCCGCGTGCTGATGGAAAGCCAATATCGCTATCCGATCGGCAAGGTGATGACCGAGTATCCGGCGGGCAAGCTCGATCCGAATGAGGGCGCGCTGGCCTGTGCAAAGCGCGAGCTGCGCGAGGAGACCGGCTATACGGCGCGCGAGTACGTGTATCTGACGCGCATTCACCCGATCATTTCGTACTCGACCGAATTCATCGATATCTATCTTGCGCGCGGCCTGACGGCGGGCGAGCGCAAGCTCGACGACGGCGAGTTTCTCGAGACGTTCACCGTCGATCTTTCTCAAGTGATGGAGTGGGTGCGCACGGGCAAGATCAGCGACGTGAAGACGATTATCGGCACGTTCTGGCTCGAGAAGGCGCTCTCCGGCACGTGGCCGCTTGGAGAAGTGCAGCCGGGTTGAGTACGACTGGCTAGCGCGAGGGTTATTCGTTGGCGGCAAATCAGCGCGGCAACAAGAGACGGCGGATGATCCCGCCGTTTTTTATTGGCGCCGAAGCTCCACCGTCATAGTGCATTGCCCCGGAACCGCACGATCTGGACCGATTTTCCCCGAACCTGTCATCGTGCCGTCACCGTCGGCGCGATCTCGCGCGAAGCGCTAAAATCCCCCACGCACGTCGATTTTCTCTACGCGTTCAGCGTCCGGCAGTCCTCGTCGCGATCTCCCGATAAATTTACGAACGATCGTTCACAAATTTTAATTTTGCGCTACACTCAAGCGCAAGCCCTGACTCATGAAGGTTCTCGACTTACAGTGTCCGCATGGCCATCGGTTCGAAGGCTGGTTTGCTTCCGCCGATGACTTCGAATCGCAGTTGTCCCGCAAGCTCGTCGAATGTCCGATCTGCGGTGCGACCGAGGTGAGCCGCATGCCGTCCGCGCCCCGTCTCAATCTGTCGGGCGCGAGCGAGGCGCAGCCCGCGGCGGATACAGCTGAATGGCAGGCCCGCGCGATGCGTGCATTGCGCGAGGTGCTCGAGAAAACCGAGAACGTGGGCGAGCGCTTTGCCGAGGAAGCGCGGCGCATTCACTACAACGAAGCGCCCGCGCGCAGCATTCGCGGCGTCACGACGCCGGAGGATGCGAAAGCCTTGGTCGAAGAGGGCATCGACGTGATGCCGCTGCCGGTCCCGACCGCACTGAAAGAGTCGCTGCAATAGCGCAGCGTCATCCTGGCGGCGAACGGCGCGGCCAGGAGACACTGCGTATGAATCTCGACTACACCCCCGCCGAAGACGCGTTCCGCGTCGAAATCCGCGCGTGGCTCGAGGCGAATCTGCCTGCCGAGCTTGGCGCCAAAGTCCTCAATCACAAACGCTTGTCGCGCGACGACATCGCGAGCTGGCATCAGCGGCTCGGCACGCGCGGCTGGTCTGCGCCTGCGTGGCCTGTCGAATACGGCGGCCCCGGCTGGAACGCGACGCAGCGTCATATTTGGGAAGAGGAATGCGCTCGCGTCGGAGCGCCGCCGGTGCTGCCGTTCGGCGTATCGATGGTCGCGCCTGTGCTGATGAAGTACGGCAGCGAGGCACAGAAACGCCACTATTTGCCGCGCATTCTCGATGGCACTGACTGGTGGTGCCAGGGCTATTCGGAGCCCGGCTCGGGCTCCGATCTAGCGTCGCTGCGCACGCGGGCCGAGCGCTTCGGCGATCACTATGTCGTCAATGGGCAGAAGACCTGGACGACGCTTGGCCAGCACGCCGACATGATGTTCTGCCTCGTGCGTACCGATAGCGGTGCGAAGAAGCAGGAGGGCATCTCGTTCCTGCTGATCGACATGAAGACGCCGGGCATCACGGTGCGTCCGATCATCACGCTCGACGAAGATCACGAAGTCAACGAAGTGTTCTTCGAGGACGTGAAGGTGCCGGTCGAGAACCTCGTCGGCGAGGAGAATCGCGGCTGGACTTACGCGAAGTATCTGCTTGGTCACGAGCGCACGGGTATCGCGGCGGTCGGCCGCTCGAAGCGCGAACTCGTGTTCCTGAAGCGCCTTGCGCGCGAGCAGAAGAAAAACGGCAAGCCGCTGATCGAGGATCCGTCGTTCGGCGCCAAGGTCGCCGCGCTCGAGATCGAGCTGATGGCGCTCGACGTGACCGTGCAGCGCGTCGTCAGCAACGAGGCGAGCGGGCGCGGGCCGGGGCCCGAGGCGTCGATGCTGAAGATCAAGGGCACCGAGATCCAGCAGGGGTTGACCGAGCTGATGTTCGAAGCGGCCGGGCCGCTGGCGGCGGCGTTCGACGTGCCGTTCCTCGAAGGCGAACGCGAGCACAGCCTTGCCGGCGACGACGATGCCGCGCCGCTTGCCGCGTACTACTTCAACTACCGCAAGACGTCGATTTACGGCGGCTCGAACGAAATTCAGAAGAACATCATCGCGCAGATGATTCTCGGCCTTTGAGGAGCGTTGCATGGACTTCACCTTCACCGAAGAACAGCAGCAATTCGCCGACGCGCTGCGTCGCTATCTCGAGAAGAACTACAGCTTCGAAACACGGCAGGCGATCGTGCGTTCGGAGGCGGGCGTTTCGGCTACGCACTGGAGCGCCTTTACGGAGCTCGGTCTGACGGCGTTGCCGGTGCCGGAAGCGCAGGGCGGCTTCGGCGGCAGCGCGATCGACATGCTCGTCGTCATGCAGGAGTTGGGGCGCGGGCTCGTCGTCGAGCCGTATTGGGCGACGGCGGTCGGCATCGAGGCGCTGCGCCTCGCTGGCACCGGCGATGGGGCCGACGCGCAATTGCTCGAACGCGCCGGCGCGGGCGAGATCAAGCTCGCTGTCGCGTTTCACGAGCCGCATGCGCGCTACGACTTGTTCGACCTTGCGACGGTCGCTGAAGCGAGCGGAAATCAATTCGCGCTGACCGGTTGCAAATCGATCGTGCAGCACGGCGCACAAGCGGACTACTGGATCGTGCCGGCGCGCCTGGACGGCGAAATCGCGCTGTTCGTCGTGTCGCGCGATGCGGCGCACGCGGAAGTCGCCGAATACCGCACGATCGACGGCCAGCGCGCCGCGACGCTCACGTTCGCGAATACGCCGGCCCGCCGGCTCGCTGGCCTGCACGCGGGCGCGGCGACACTCGAGCACATCGCCGACTACGGCATCGTGTTGCTGTGCGCGGAAGCGATCGGCACGCTCGACGCGCTGAACCACGCAACGCTCGAATACACGAAAACGCGCCAGCAGTTCGGCGTGCCAATCGCGCGCTTCCAGGCGCTGCAGCACCGCATGGTCGACATGCTGATCCACACGGAGCAGGCTCGTTCGCTCGCGTATCTGGCCGCGGTCCGCTACGCGAGCCGCGATGCCGACGAGCGCCGCCGCGCGGTGTCGGCGGCGAAGGTTCGCATCGGACAAGCCGCGCGCTTCGTCGGCCAGCAAGCGGTGCAATTGCACGGCGGCATGGGCGTGACGAATGAAGTCGCGGCGGCGCACTGGTTCAAGCGGCTCGCGATCATCGAGACGACGCTCGGCGACGTCGATCATCACCTCGCGCGCTTCGCGGCGCTGCCTGGTTTCGCGACGGCCGACGCGTGAGCGCCCGAGCCGACGACGTACCTCTACGAAGGAGCAGAACGATGGGTACCACGTACGAAGACTTTGAAGTCGGCACGACAGTCGACATCGGCAAGCATACGTTTAGCGCCGATGAAATCATCCGCTTCGGCGAGCAATTCGATCCGCAACCGTTCCATGTGGACGAGGAGGCCGCGAAGGCGTCCCCGTTCGGCGGCCTGATCGCGAGCGGCTGGCATACGTGTTCGGTCATGATGGGGCTCATCGTGCGCAACACGCTGGGCGGCTCGACTTCGATGGGCTCGCCCGGTGTCGACGAAATCCGCTGGATCAAGCCGGTGCGCGAAGGCGACACGATCCTGATGAAGAACACCGTGCTCGACAAGCGCGTGTCCGAAAGCCGCCCTGACCGCGGCATCGTGTCGATCCAATGGGAAGGCATCAATCAGAAAGGCGAGACCGTCATCACCGTGCGTTCGAAGGTGATTTTCGGGCTGCGCAATCCGGGAGGCGCAGCATGACGCGCGAGGCGCCCGTTTCAACAGAAGATGCGATCGTCGAGCTGGCCGATGCGAGCGCGCTGCGTTCGCTCATCGGCGCGGCGCCGTTGACGAGCGGCTGGGTGGCTATCGATCAAGCCCGCGTCAACCTGTTTGCGGACGCTACCGGCGATCATCAGTGGATTCATGTCGACCCTGAGCGTGCCGCGCGCGAATCGCCGTTCGGCGGAGCGGTCGCGCATGGATTTCTGACGTTGTCGCTGGTGCCTGCGCTGCTCGAGAAGACCGTCGCGATGCGGCAGCGCATGGGCGTCAACTACGGGCTCAATCGCGTGCGCTTCACGGCGCCGGTGCCGGTGGGTTCGCGTGTGCGGGCGCGCTTTCAGGTGGAGGGCGTGACCGATGTGGACGGCGGCGGCGTGCAAGTCATTTGGAATGTGACGCTCGAAGCCGAGAGCGGTGCCGCGGGTACGGGCGACAAGCCGGTTTGCGTCGCCGAGTTCATCACTCGGCATTATTTCTAGGCTGTTTTCACCGCTTTCTTTAAGCTGCGGCGAGCAGCACGTTCAAGCCGCTCGCCATTCATCCAGCGTCGCGCGCTGCCCGCTCAATGCCGCGCGTATTGCGTCGCGCCGAATAGCACTTCCTTTGCTTTGTCGTCGAACGACGGCTTGCGCACCGACGCGAGCACTTCGACCGCGCGCTGCACCGCGGGCCGCGCTGCAATTGCTTCATGCCAGCGCTTCACGTTCGGGAAATCGTCGAGCTCGACACCTTGGTTCTTCCACGAGCGCGTCCACGGAAAGCTCGCGATGTCGGCGATCGAGAAATCGTTGCCCGCGAGATATTGCGTCTTGCCGAGCTGCGTATCCATCACGCCGTACAGGCGCTTCGTCTCGTTCGTATAGCGGTTGACCGCGTATTCGATCTGCTCGGGCGCGTAGAGGCGGAAATGGTGCGTCTGGCCGAACATCGGACCGATGCCGCCCATCTGGAACATCAGCCATTGCAGCGTCGCGTAGCGGGCGATGGGATCGGCAGGAAGAAATTTGCCGGTCTTCTCGGCCAGATAGATCAGGATCGCGCCCGACTCGAACAACGACAGCGGCTTGCCGCCAGGGCCTTCCGAATCGACGATCGCCGGGATCTTGTTGTTCGGGCTGATCGCGAGGAACTCAGGCGTGAACTGGTCGCCGGCGCCGATGTCGATGGGGTGCACGTTGTAAGCGAGGCCCGTCTCCTCGAGCATGATGTGAACCTTATGGCCGTTCGGGGTCGCCCAGCTATAGACGTCGATCATCGTGGCTCCTTGTCTTTTCCATAAAGAAGGCGCCGCACGCGCGGCGCCGAAAGTATCGAAAAATTAGAGCATAGATCGCAGCATGCTGCTGACGGCCCCGAAAACCCCGTCTGGCATCCGGGGCTTTCAGCCGCGATCGGCCGCTTTGGGGGGTGATGTAGCGCGCGAGTTCGAGCTTCGCGATCGCGTTGCGGTGCACTTCGTCGGGGCCGTGCTTAGCGCACTTTCTGCGCGTACTGCCAAGCCAGTTCGGCCATTGGCCGGGCGCGGCGGCCGGCGTCGGCCGCTTGTGCGCTCGCCGCCGTGCCCTCGACGACGCGCTTCATGATCCCTTGCAGAATCGCCGCGATGCGGAACATGTTGTAGGCGAGGTAGAAGTTCCAGTCGCCTTCGATCTTCAATCCGGTGCGTTCGCAATAGCGCTGCACGTAGTGGGCTTCGTCGGGAATGCCGAGCGCCGCCCAGTCGAGACCGGCGATGCCGCGAAACTGCGTGGGGTCGACGTGCCATGCCATGCAGTGATACGCGAAATCGGCGAGGGGATTGCCGAGTGTCGACAATTCCCAGTCGAGCACCGCAAGCACGCGCGGCTCGCTTGGATGGAAGATCAGGTTGTCGAGCCGGTAGTCGCCGTGCACGATCGAGACGCGTGTTTTTCCGTCGCGGCCTTCGTCCGCTTCGATAGGCATGTGCTGCGGCAACCACTCGATGAGCCTGTGCATCGCTTCGATCGGCTCGGTTTCCGATGCCTGGTACTGCTTGCTCCAGCGGCCGATCTGACGGGCGAAGTAGTTGCCGGGCTTGCCGTAGTCGGCGAGGCCGGCTTGCTCGACATCGACGCTATGCAATGCCGCGATCACGCGATTCATTTCGTCGTAAATCGCAGCGCGCTCGGCGCTCGACATGCCGGGCAGCGATTGATCCCACAGCACGCGGCCCTCGACGAACTCCATCACGTAGAACGCCCGGCCGATCACCGCTTCGTCGTCGCAGAGCGCGAGCATGTGTGCGACAGGGACATCGGTATTCGCGAGCGCGTGCATCACACGGAATTCGCGTTCGATCGCGTGCGCGGAAGGCAGGAGCTTCGCGGCGGGGCCCGGTTTCGCGCGCATCACATAGCTGCGCGACGGCGTGACGAGCTTGAACGTGGGGTTCGACTGGCCACCCGCGAATTGCTCGACCGTAAGCGGCCCTGCAAAACCGTCGACGTGCCCGGCGAGCCATGCTTCGAGCGCCGCGACGTCGAAACGCTGACGCTCGGACACCGCTCGAGTACCGACGAACGCAGAATAGTCCTGCGCTTGCTCCGATGCTGCTGCTGGATGGCGGGTAGCCATTGTCTCCTCCAGATCGGTTTGAGCTCGGCTTTCGTGCTGTTTGGGTGCTCAGTCGCGCTTGTATCGAAGGTATTGCGTGTAGACGCTCATTTGTAGACCGGCGCGCGTTTTTCGAGGAATGCGGTGATCCCTTCGAGCCCGTCGCGGTGATGGAGCGACGCGACGAAGCTGTCGCGCTCGGCGATCAGGTGATCGGCGAGCGACTGCGAATCGGCCGCGGCGACGAGCGATTTGATCCGCGTGGCCGCGTTCGGCGAGACGCGCCCGAGTTCGTCGGCCCAGGCGAGCGCAGTGTCGAGCACGGCGGAGGGTTTCGCGAGACGGTTGACGACGCCGAGTTCGTACAGGCGCGTGGCCGTTACCGGCTTGGCTTCGAGCAGGACTTCGGTCGCGAGCTGACGCGGCAAGGCGCGAGCGAGAAACCACGAGCCGCCGCCGTCGGGCGTGAGGCCCACGCGCGAATACGACATGACGAACTTCGCGTCGTCGGCGGCGACGATCAGGTCGCACGCGAGCGCGAGCGAGAAGCCCGCGCCGGCTGCCGCGCCGGCAACCGCGGCGATCACCGGCTTCGTCGAGGCGCGCAGCGCCGAGATCCATTCGCCGAGCAAGTCGATGCTTTGCGCCTGCACCGAGGGATCTTTCGCGCGGTTCTCGAGCAGTCGGTTCAGGTTGCCGCCCGCGCAAAAGAAGTCGTCCGCGCCGGTCAGCACGATCGCGCGGATCGACGGATCGCGCTCGGCGGTGCTGAGCGCTTCGATGCCGGCGGCGTACATATCGGGGTGCAGCGCGTTGCGCGCGCCGGGGTTCGAGAGCGTGAGGACGAGCGTCGATTCGCTCTCGGACGGGCGCGACGCAAGGAGTTCGGCGGTCATGGTGTGTCCTGGGTAGGTAACGTGTTGGTCGAGTTCGATCTTAGTTTGGAGCATCGGACGCATCGGCGCTCGTGAGCGGCAAGCCGAGCTGAGCGCGCCGCGCGAGCCACGGTGACGGCCGATAGCGCGGATCGCCGAGCACGCTCGAGATATTGCGCAGAATCGTGAGGATCGTTTTCGCGCCGAGCGCGTCGCCAAGCGCGAGCGGTCCCTTCGGATAGCCGAGGCCGAGCGTGACGGCAAGGTCGATATCGTCAGGCGACGCGATTTGCCGCTGTGCGATATCGCAGCCGATGTTGACGATCGTCGCGACGATCCGCTGCGCGACGAAGCCCGTGGAATCGCGTATCACCGTGACGGGGATGCCGTCGGCCGCGAAGAGCGCATGCGCGGCATCGCGCGCGGCGCGTGTGGTGGCGGGCGTCGTCATCAGCGTGCGGCGTTTGACGTTGGCGAGCGGGAAGAGCGTATCGATCGCGACGGTGCGGGTTGCGTCCAGTTGCTCTTCGACTGCCGCCGTCGTCGCATCGAGCCCGAACGGCGTCACGACGATCAGCGAATCGGCAGCCGGTTTCCCGCCTTCATCGAGTGCGACGCTCGCGCGTGTCATGAGCTCCAGCACCGCGTTGCGCGCTTGCCCGTGACGCGCGCTGACCCACACGCGCTGCGGCAGCGCGGTTGGCGCGCTCGGCTCGTCGGGCACTTGCTGCTTGCCGTCGACATAGCGATAGAAACCCTCGCCCGCCTTCTTGCCGATCAGCCCGCCCGCGAGCCGCGTGCCGGTGATCGGCGACGGCGTGAAGCGCGGCTCCTCATAGAACTGGTGATAGATCGACTCCATGACCGGATGCGAGACATCGAGCGCGGTCAGGTCGAGCAATTCGAACGGACCAAGGCGAAAGCCGGCCTGCTCGCGCATGATCCGGTCGATATCGACGAAGCTCGCCACGCCCTCGCTCGCGACGCGCAGCCCTTCGGTATTCATCCCGCGCCCGGCATGGTTGACGATGAAGCCGGGCATGTCCTTCGCGCGCACGGGCGTGTGTCCCATGCGGCGCGCGAGATCCATGAGCGCATTGCCGGCGGCGGGGTCGCCGCGCAGTCCGTCGATTACTTCGACGACCTTCATGAGCGGCACCGGATTGAAGAAGTGGTAGCCGACGACGCGCGATGCATCCATGCACGCGGCGGCAATCGCGGTAATCGACAGCGACGACGTATTCGACGCGAGCACGCATCGTCCGCTGACGATGGTCTCGAGTTCGCGGAAGAGCGCGCGCTTGGCATCGAGCTTTTCGACGATCGCCTCGATCACCAGATCGCAATCGGCGAGCTCGGCGAGCGACTGTGCGCCGATCACGCGCGCGAGCGCGGCGTGCGCGCCCGCTTCATCGAGTTTGCCCTTGACGGTCAGCTTGACGAAGATGTCCGCGAGGTAGTCGCGCGCGGCGGCGACGGCTTGCGGATCGGTATCGAAGAGCCGCACGGTGAGGCCGGCGAGCGCCGCGATCTGCGCGATGCCGCGTCCCATCGCGCCTGTGCCGACGACGCCGACAGTCTCGATGGCGTACTGACGAGAGCCCATAATGGTGTCTCACTCCAAGTCTGTTTTAGAATTGCACGCTCGTGCGATTCAAGAATAATGCATGGCGGAGCATGGCTGCGGCGCGCAGCGTCGAGCGGCTCCGATCATCCTGTCACATGGAGACGCCGTATGATCCAGCTGCATGGTTTCGCGCTGTCCAACTACTACAACAAGGTGAAGTTCGTTTTGCTCGAACACGGTATCGCGTTCGAGGAAGTGTTCGTGATCCCATCGCAGGACGAAGCGGTGCTCGCGCATTCGCCGCTTGGCAAGGTGCCGTTCATTCGTACGGAAGAGGGGGATCTGTGCGAATCGGAGGTCATCATCGAGTATCTCGCGCAGCGCCATCCTGACAAGCCGATTTTCCCGGCCGATCCGTTCAAGGCCGCGAAGGCGCGCGAGCTGGTGACGTTCGTCGATTTGCATCTCGAACTCGTCGCGCGAGAGCTGTACAAGGAGGCGTTTTTCGGCGGTACGGTGACCGACGTCACCAAGGCGCGCGCCGAGAAGCGCTTGGTACACGGCATGGCCGGCTTCAAGCGGCTCGCGAAGTTTTCGCCTTACCTGGCGGGCGACGAATTCACCATCGCTGATATCGCCGCGTTCGTGAGCCTGCCGCTGGTCGGCATGACGACGAACGCGATCTACGGGCGCGACTTCTTGCTCGATGCCGGCATCGATTGGAAGGAGCATGTGAAGCTGATCAACCAGCGGCCCGCCGCGCAGCGCGTGACGGACGATCGCAAAGCCTACATCGCGGCGACGAAGGCGAGCTGAGCGAACCGAGCCGTGGCGCGCATGCGAAGAACCGATGCTCTGTCGCATGATCGCGCCCTTCGTCAGAGCCGCGCGAGCCGTTCGAGCGCGGTGGCGAGCGTGCTTTCCTGCTTTGCGAAGCAAAAGCGCACGACGCCCGATTCGTGCGCCTCGTGATAGAACGCCGACACCGGAATCGCCGCGACGCCGATTTCGCTCGTGAGCCACGTCGAAAAATCCGCCTCCGTCATATCGCTCACCGCCGAGTAGTCGACGCACTGGAAGTACGTGCCGGTGCAAGGCAGGAGCTTGAAGCGCGTCTTTGCGAGGCCGTCGCGAAAGAAGTCGCGCTTCTTCTGATAGAACGCGGGTAGATCGAGATAAGGCGCCGGATCGCGCAGATAGTCGGCGAGCCCGAATTGCATCGGCGTGTTCACCGTGAACACGTTGAACTGATGGACCTTGCGGAATTCGGCCGTAAGCTGAGCAGGCGCGCAGACATAGCCGATTTTCCAGCCCGTCACGTGATAAGTCTTGCCGAAGCTCGACACGACGAAGCTGCGCTGCGCCAGCTCCGGATAGCGCGCGATGCTTTCATGCGGCGCGCCGTCATACACCATGTGCTCGTAGACCTCGTCCGACAGAATCAGCAGATTGGTGCCGCGCACGATTTCTTCGAGCTTCTGCATGTCGCCGGCGCGCCAGACCGTGCCAGTCGGATTGTGCGGCGTGTTGATCAGGATGAGCCGGGTTTTCGGCGTGATCGCAGCGGCGAGCTTGTCGAACGGAATCGCATAGTCGGGCGCTTCCAGCGTGACGAAGACCGGCTTGCCGCCGGCCAGTTCGATCGACGGCACATAGCTGTCGTAGTTCGGTTCGAAGACGATGACTTCGTCGCCGGGGTGCACGGTCGCGAGGATCGCGGTCAGCAATGCCTGCGTGGCGCCGGCCGTGACGGTGACCTCGGTATTCGCGTCGTAGCGGCGGCCGTAGAGGTTCGCGACCTTGTCCGAGATGGCCTGGCGCAACGGCGCGATGCCGGCCATCGGCGGATATTGGTTGTGCCCGTCGCGCATCGCTTTCGCGACCGCGTCGACGATGCGCGGATCGCAATCGAAATCGGGGAAGCCCTGCCCGAGATTGACCGCGCGTTTCTCGGCGGCGAGCGCGCTCATGACGGTGAAGATGGTCGTGCCGACGTTGGGCAGGCGCGAGGCGAAGGCGGGCGTCGTGGTCGTTTCGTGCGGTGCGTTCATGGTGCGGTCGGCAGGCTCAAGCAGGTTCGTGTTGGTGATCAAGGCGCTGGCGGCGGGTTTCATCGGGCTTGACGCTTGATGCGCAAAGGCGGGGCGTCAGGCCGGTTCCGGCTCCGGTGCGGTGGCCGCGCCCAGTTCGCAGGCAGCGACGAACGGCGCGGGTTGCGCAATCCGGAAGCCGAAGTCGCGCGCAATGCGCTTCGCGAGCTTCAGCACGGCGCGGTCCTTCGAAACAAGCCAATCGGCGCGCGCTGCGTGCGCGAGTTCGAGAAACTTCTGGTCGTCGCGATCCTTGCAGACGGGCAGCGGACGGGTGTTTTCGGTCGCCGCGTTCAGTTCGTCAGATGCATTCGATGCATTCGGCGCGACGAATTCAGCAAGGCGCCCGACGGCGGCCAGGGCCGCTTCCTTGTCGACACTGCGGGCGACGAACTGAGGATAGTCGAGCACGCGGGTGAGTTCGCCGAGGCATCGCCCGTCGATCAGCGCGTGCAGCGCGCCGGATTCCAGCGCCGCGCGGATCGGACGCGTATCGGGGTCGTCGAACACGAGAATGTCGATCCAGACATTCGAATCGAGGATGACGCGAGGCGCGCCAAGCGAGGCATGGGAACTAGGCATTCGTTACAATCGGGCTTTTCCGTCTTTACCGTCCGGCACGGCGTGCCGGCGAGCCTCTATGATAATTGTTTTGTCTCCGGCGAAATCGCTCGACTACGAAACGCCGCCGCACGTCAAGAAACATACGATCCCCGATTTTGCAGACGAAGCCGCCGAGCTGATCGGCGAGCTGCGCCGCTTGTCGCCGCAACAGATCGCGTCGCTGATGGACATCTCCGACGCGCTCGCCCATCTGAATTTCCAGCGTTATGCCGACTGGTCGCCGCGTTTCTCCACGGAGAATGCGAAGCAGGCCGTGCTCGCGTTCAACGGCGACGTGTATGAAGGATTCGATGCGAAGTCGCTGTCGGCCGCCGATCTCGACTACGCGCAAAACCACGTGCGCGTGCTGTCTGGCCTTTATGGCCTCCTGCGGCCGCTCGACCTGCTGCAGCCCTACCGGCTCGAAATGAAGACGCGCTTTGCGAACGGACGCGGCAAGGATCTCTACGCGTTCTGGGGCGAGCGCATCACGCACGCGCTCAATGCTCAGTTGCACAAGAACAAGGGCGCGGCGCGGGTGCTCGTCAATTGCGCATCGGAGGAGTACTTCAAGTCGGTCAAGCCGAAGCTGCTCGATGCGCCGGTCATCACGCCGGTCTTCGAGGACTGGAAGGGCGGCCGCTACAAGATCATCAGCTTTCACGCGAAGCGCGCGCGCGGCCTGATGGCGCGCTATGCGGTCGAAAACCGCGTCGATGCGCCGGAAGCGCTGAAGGACTTCGCGGCCGAAGGCTACGCGTTCGATGCCGAGGCTTCGAACGATTCCACCTATGTATTTCGCCGGCGCGTCGGCGATTGATTGACAGCCAGCTCCGCTGACGTCGCGCAAACCAACAAGGATCCCTCATGAGTCTATCGATCACGACCAATTTCGACGCCGGCGCAGTCGAAGTCCTGTCCTGCGAACAAGCGGGCGACATCCGCTTGCGCATTCGCCGCGACAGCCACGCGGATTTCGCGCAGTGGTTCTATTTCCGCCTTTCGGGCGCGCGCGGCGAGCGCTGCGTGATGACGTTCGAAAACGCGTCCGAATGCGCGTTCGCGGAAGGGTGGCGGAACTACCAGGCCGTGGCGAGCTACGACCGCGTCAACTGGTTCCGTGTGCCGACCTCATACGACGGCCGCGTGATGACGATCGACCACACGCCCGACTTCGACCGCATCTACTACGCGTACTTCGAGCCGTACAGCGAGGAGCGGCACTCGGAGTTTCTCGGCGCGGTGCAGCAGATGCCGCAAGCGAACTTGGTCGAGCTGGGGCAGACGGTCGAAGGCCGTCCGATGTCGCTGCTCGTGCTCGGCACGCCGGAGATGGACGACCAGCCTAAGAAGAAGGTTTGGATCATCGCGCGCCAGCATCCGGGCGAGACGATGGCCGAGTGGTTCGTCGAAGGACTCGTGAAGCGGCTCGCAGGGTGGGGCGATTGGGCGGGCGACCCGGTCGCGCGCAAGCTCTACGATCACGCGGTGTTCTACATCGTGCCGAACATGAATCCGGACGGCAGCGTGCGCGGCAATCTGCGCACGAATGCCGCGGGCGCCAACTTGAACCGCGAATGGATGGAGCCGGACGCGGCGCGCAGCCCCGAAGTGCTGCTCGTGCGCGATGCGATTCGGGCGACGGGCTGCGATCTCTTCTTCGATATTCATGGCGACGAGGCGTTGCCGTATGTGTTCGTCGCGGGCTCCGAGATGTTGCCGGGCTTCACCGAGGAGCAGGGCAAGCAGCAAGCCGCGTTCATCGAAGCATTCAAGCAGGCAAGCCCGGACTTCCAGGACAAGTTCGGCTACGAATCGTCGAAGTACCAGCAGGATGCGTTGAAGCTCGCGTCGAAGTACATCGGCCATGAATACGGCTGCCTGTCGCTGACGCTGGAGATGCCGTTCAAGGACAACGCGGATCTGCCTGATGAACGCGTAGGCTGGAACGGCGAGCGCAGCGCGGCACTGGGCGCGGCGATGCTGAATGCGGTGTTGCGGCACGTGCAGACGTTTGGCTGAAAGCGCAGAGCAGAGTGGCGGCGTGATGCATCGCGCTGCCGTTTGCGGAGTGCGCAAGTCGACGGTCGCAGGCGCTTGAGAGGAACGGGCGTCGGGCGAGACGAAAAACGGGGATCACGTTCAATCGTGCTCCCCGTTTTTGCTGATGTCGCGGCGTGCCTCGCTAGTGTCTATCCGCGTGGGCTGCAATTGCGATGAAACGGCTCACGCGCGGCTTAATGGAATAGACAGGGAATACACAGACCAAAGGAAACGGTCAGGATTGTTTCGCCTTAGAGGTCGTCGTCTTCTTCTTCGAACTGCTCGATTTCTTCGTCGACGATTTGCTGGCCGTGGTCTTCTTGCTTGATGTCGTTTTCGACGATACCGCCTTGCTCGATCCCTTTCCAGTCGACTTCTTCTTCGTCGAGCCTTTGCCGGTGTGCTTGCCCTTCGTAGCCTTGGAGACGGGCGCCTCCGCGCGCGGCTTTGCGGCCGGCACCGGATCGTTCCAACTGAAAGCGAGCATCTGTGTGCCGACGTAGCCGCAGCGGAACTTCAAATTGATCGGCGGTTGGCTCGAGTCATGCGGATAGCCGAGCCCTTCGACCGTCACGATGTTATCGACCTTCACCCGTTGCTTGCCTTCGTCGAACGAATCGTTCCAGGGGGTGACGGTGGCGTGCTGGCTATCGAACGAGTCGGCGGAAAACTCGACGTGGTCGATCGCGCTCGATGTGCTCGCGACGAAGTTGCCGTGCGCGGCGCAGTCGGCCACTAGCGGGTCGGCGTGCATGTCGGCGATGTACTTGTCGATCATTTCGTTGCGCTGATCGACGAGGTCGGCAAAGGCGGGGGTGGCAAGCACGAGTGAAGCGCTGGCAGTGTATGTTGCCAGCCGGCCGACGAAGAGAAAGAATCGGCGCGAAGTGTTGGAGCTATCCATCTAGTTGTGCACGTTAAGACATCAGGCACGTAAGATGCCTGACGATGCGGTGTAGTTCAACTTTAGAGCAAATATTCCGGCGGATTTCGCGACGGGATATGGGTTGATAGAGGGCGGATGCCTTGGCGATCCCGCTCCGGATTCCATCACAGATGCCGCGCCGCAATCGTATCCGCCGCCGTGCCGTAATGGCCCGGGCAGCAATGACGCGATTCAGGTGCGGGGGCCGCCGAGCCGATAGCGGCGCACATCGTACGTCGTGACCCACGTCGGTTTGTAGACCGCGATGAGCGCCGTCGACATTCCGGTAAACCACGCCTCGCCAGATGCGAGCAACAGTACGCTGAATGCGTACCCAACCGGGATCACGGCCATCGACCCGTTGGCCAGGGCGACGTGTGTGCCGATCGCAGTCGCTGATGCAACGGCCACTGCAATGGCGGGTGACACGAAGCCTTGCGCGCAGATAAAGACAAACAAATTGCGCGGCAGCCACGCGGTGGTCGCGCGCTGCAGCAACGCGGATATGCCGACCGGCATCGCTCCGTAGACAAGAAAGGTCAGTGCGACGCCTTGCCATGTCGCATCGAAGATCACCGCTGCGATGCCGCTGACGGCCGCCATCGCAATCAGCGCGAGCGCCCAATCGAACAGCGTGACCACCAAGGTCGCGCCGAGCAGATGCATGACTGGCCCGTCGTCGAGCCACGCATTGGTCGCCCATAACACGGAGACCGCCACGATGATTGCGAGCCATACGTGCTGAAGCGTGCCGTCCTGGAGACGGCGGAACGGTCTGCGCGATAACGCGAGCGCAAGCAGTCCTGCGGCGACGATCCAGGCACCGACGGCAAGCCAAAACGGTAGCGGTGTGTAGAGGAAACCCATGCATCTCATATTACTCGTTGGTGCGCAAAAGGTGTGAGCGGAATCCATGCCAGCGGCCTGTCGAAGCCGCTGGTCAACGCATCGGGCAACGCGTCAGGTTCCGTCTGATCTCTTTTTGCCGAATGGCGCAACAGGCTCCGCAGCGATCGGGAGTTCGCCGTCGTCGTTGTCGGGTAGCGGATATTTGAATCGGGCATTACGCCGCAGAGGGACGGGCCCGGCCTGACCGAGTACAGGTTTTGGAGCGCCATCGGATGGCGAGCGCAGGACTTCGAGGTGCGGCGATTGCCAATCGTTGTAGATCGCTACGGCTGCAGCTCGGTTGAGCGCGCCCAACTGCTGGAAGATGCTGGCGAGATGTATTTTGACCGTGCCCTCGCTGATCCCCAGCGTGCGCGCGATCATCTTGTTGGTGCTCCCCATGTGGACGCAGCGCATGATCTGCTCTTGGCGTGGCGAGAGCCGGCGCGCAAGACGTACGCGGCGCGGGTTGCGGCGGGCTGCATCTCGTGCTCGCGATCCGCCGCCGTGAGGCGGCTCCTGTGCCGACGGCGTGTCGAGCGTCAACACCCGATGCGACACGAAGTGGCCGCCGAGCAACACCCGCTCGAGTGCGTGGACGATCAACTGCGGTTCCATTGCTCGCGGGATGATCCCGCGAACGCCTTCGCCGAGCAGCGCCTGGACCTGGGGCATCGACGCTTCGTCGATGAGCGCTGCGATTCGCAGCGACGGGTGCTCGCTGAGGAGCGCACGTATGTCCGTCAAGCACATCGACTCCTGCCAGTCGACGACGAGAAGGTCGACGCTCGAACGCTGCAATGCGCGGCTTGCCTGGGCCCAATCCTTCGCATCATTAAAGCGCGCCTGCCGGTCGATTTGCCGCAACAGCGCCTTGAGCCCGTCGCGTCTTTCTGCTTCTGAATTGACAACCGAGAACCGCATTTTCTGCCTCCCTTGGTCAAATGAGGCGGCGCGTTATCTGGTTTGCCGGTTCGCGCCGGCTGTCTGTGATGCGCCGCCGGGCCTATGATGACAAATTACTTACATCACGTGCGCCTGACCGAAAGGCATAGGAAAAATGCAGAAAAAAGCCCTGCGCGGGCAGGGCTTGATGTCGCGGTGCGCGCATGGCGCGCAAACTCAGTGGAAGTGCGGTTGCGCGGGCTCCGCATCTTCCGGCATTTCGGCGTGCACGATTTCGCCGAGCGGATCCGCATACAGCGGCACGCCGCAGTCGTCGCAGTATTCCGGTTCGAAGCGGCCTGCGTGGCGGCGGATGTCGGTCACGCCTGCTTCCTTGAGTAGCGCGACGATTTCCTCGATCGGGCCGTCGGCGGGTTCGGCGCCTTCCGGTTCCTCGTCGATGGCCAGCTCGCCGTTTTCGCGGCCGTAAAGCGGCCAGACGACGCCATAAATCACATCGTTGCTGCCGCGCCGGGTGAAGCCGACTCGATACTCGTCGATGCGGCGCTCGCCGAAGCCTGCGACAACGGCGCGCAGGTCGTGCGGCGCCGCGCCGATCGTGTCGTATAGGTAGCGGATGGCGGTGCGGACCGTGTGCGGGCGCACGCGCTCATCGGCGTCGCGGCAGGCCGAGTAGTAGGCATCCGGCAGCAGGCATTCGAACTCGCAGCCCGGCAGCACCAGTGCGAGATTGGCGCCGCCTTGCGTGGCCCATTGCTCGAGGCATTGGCCCCGTTCGATGCGCGCTCCGCCTTCCTCCTCCTGCCACCGAAAGAGCGGAGCGCCGACCGGCGCGGCGACGACCGCAAGCAGGAAGCGCGGGTCGGCGAGAATCGGCGAGGTTTCCGGCAGATCGCCGTAATTGATCTTGGTGGCGGCCCCGCTGACGGCGGCCTGGACGAGTTGTTGCGCCACCCGATACGTTTCGACGTGATGCCGCGGCAGTTGATCGATGCTGTAGAGGAATGGCGCCAGCGCGACGCGCGTGGAATCGGCTAGGACGTGGGCCTGCAGATGCGCCCGCAGGGCCTCGACGGAATCGATCTTCAGCGGGCCGGAAGGGATCGCGTAGCGCGTCCACGCCAGCACGGGCGCCGCGATCAGGAGCGCTTCATATGGCGTGCCTTCGTGTTCGACGAGGAACGACTCGCTATGCGTTTCGGCCATGTCGGCCAGCGCGCCGTACGCATCGGGGTGGTTTTGCTGCAGGTGGTCGAGCGCGGCATCGAGCGTCGTCTGATTGCCGTTGCGGACGATTTTCGCGAGCAGCGCATCGAGCTTCGCCTCCCAGAAGCGGTCTTCGGTGCGGCTGCCCGACGCAAACAAGGCGAGCGACAGACCGACCAGCTTGTCAGCATCGGGAGGGAGGCGTTTGGCGATTCGCGAGCGCATAGTGGCTAGATGGTTGTATTCGGAGAACCTTCCATTCTAGTCTTTTCCAGCGAGCTTTAACTTTGACTGGGAGGGGGTAAGGGCCGTCAATGGCCCAGGGAGCCTGGGGGCTAGGTGCCGCTGCTGAAGTAAGCGGGGAGCATGGCTCCGGCTGAGCGTGATGAGCGTTCGTTTGCCGCCGGAGGTTGTCGGATGGCGGCTTGATCTTGGGGAGTAAAGAGCGCCTGGAGTCACATTTGAAGTGCTTGTCATAGGAATTTCAAAATACCGCTTGCCAGGTGTGCGGAGGGTGGCTAGAATCTCGGTCTTTCGCGCTTCGGAGTGAAGCGTGAGGGAAGCGAGGCAGGTGGGGCGCGAGTAGTGCGCAGCCCGATCTGGCAAGGCTTTCGGCGGGGTTGATAAGTTTGAGTGGTTAAAAAAACTTGTTGACGAGTTACGAAAGAGTCTGCATAATCTCGTTTCTCTGCTGCTGATGCAGCGACGCAAGACGGTAGCGAAGTTAG